>CBFIHR010000094.1:0-15101 GCA_965662365.1 Saprospiraceae bacterium | reverse complement strand
TATCTCATTTTTCCTTACCTTTATCCTGTTTTTGAAAAAAAATTAAAACACGAAACATGGATTATAAGTCATTGGCACTTGAAGTAGTGAAAATTGCGGAAGCGGCAGGAGAAAGAATTATGGAAATTTACAATGCCGCAGAAGGCATTACTTATGACAAAAAAACGGATAATTCTCCCTTAACTCAAGCAGATACGGAAGGCAATACAATTATATGTAATGCTTTAAAAAAATTGAATGTTCAGTTTCCAATTATTTCGGAAGAGAATAAATTATTGCCTTACGACGAACGCAAAAATTACGATCATTTTTGGTTGGTTGATCCGCTTGATGGCACGAAGGAATTTATCAAACGCAATGGCGAATTTACCGTAAATATTGCTTTAGTAAAAGGGCGGCATCCCGTGATGTCTGTCGTCTCAGCACCTACTTTGAACGAAACGTACTGGGCAGTGAAAGGCTTAGGAGCATTTTTAATCAAAGACAGTGAAACGACTCAATTAAATGCCAACGAATTTACGATGAAAGACGACGGTTTAGGCGTCGTTTGTTCTCGTTCTCACTTGAATCAAGAAACACAAGACTTTATTGATAAATTAAGTAATCCGACAAAAGTAAGTATAGGAAGCTCGTTAAAGTTTTTGATTTTGGCAAAAGGTGGTGCGCACGTCTATCCTCGCATTGCTCCGACAATGGAATGGGATACGGCAGCCGCTCAAATGATTTTGGAAGCCGCAGGTGGGAAAGTTGTTAGACTTGACGACGGGAAACCATTATTATATAACAAGGAAAACTTATTGAATCCGTATTTTATCGCTTATGGTAATGTACAGTAAGCCGTTTTCGTTAGGTAGTTTTCAGTACATGCAGGAAACTACCTAACTAACAGCCGATGCATTATAAACTTAAATATTTTCCGCTCAACGATCCGTTACATTTAAGCCCCAATCTGTTAAGTATATTTTACTTTCTAACTCGTTTTCGATATCATCAGGTAACTCCGGAAAGAAGTCAATGCCGGTAATGCTCTCTATTTCATCAATCGGAACGACATAGTTTGATAAGTGAGATTTGGAATATTCATTTTTCATAATGAATCCTACAGCCATCGGTTCATCATCGACATAGTTTAAGACAACTTTGTAATATCGACGAGGAACAGCGATATAGTTTTTTTCTTTTGGAAAGCGTTTTTTTGCCCTTTCAGTCAAAATTGGTCCAGTGACGACATAAACGTGTTCGTATTGCATCGCCCACCCTCGGACGGCACTTTCTAACTTTTTCCAAATGCCACGATTAAATCGAGGTTCTTGTGGGCTGATATTAGTTGTGTAGAAAGTCGTTTCGATGGCTTCTTCACCCCACGAAAAATCTGCGGCAGATGCTAAATGACCTCTATCAAAGTTAGTTGAGGAATAATCCTGATGCTTCACTCGATATTTTTCATCAATTCGATCATCAGACTTGAAGAAGGACGACCGAGGAAAATCCTCTTGTTCCAGTTTTTCTTTAGAAATTTCATAAGCAACCCACTCTGCTTGTCGGTGTTCGTTAGAATAAGAAAGTGTAAAATAGTCGCCATAACTTAATGTATAACCGAGGTTTGTGGTAGGCAAATAATTATTTAGCTTCCCCAACTGTTTGTTTGGTTTCGGTTGTGCAGGCTGTTCTACTTGTTCAGTTTTTTGTTCGGTTTTTTGTTCCTCTGGATTACCGGTTAACTCTTCAATTAGGGCTTGATCGATACCAAAGAAGCTGGCACAAGCGGCTAATATTAATACGAAAATTACTGTTTTGATGTTATTGTTCATAGTTGGCGTATGGTTCAATCAATATATTAACAAATATAAAAAATGATGAGGAGTAATTAGTGATGAAAAATAAATAATTGTAATTTAAAAGAGATAATTGTTGAAGAATCATGAAATCTCGATTTTATTGGATAAAATCGTAGTTTTGCAGCCGTTTACAAATCATGATATGATAAAAAGATTGAAAATATTGGTGGTTCGTTTTAGTTCAATAGGTGATATTGTATTGACTACGCCTGTTGTCCGCTGTTTGAAGTTGCAAAGGAATGCGGAAGTGCATTATTTGACGAAACAGAGTTATGCTGCTATTTTAAAGACAAATCCTTATATCACAAAAGTCTGGACGATTCAATCTGCTGTTTCTGAACTAAAAACGGAATTACAAAAGGAGCAATTTGATTACGTGATTGATTTACATAAAAACCTGAGAACGTTACGTTTACGATTATTATTAAATGCTAAATTTTTATCTTTTCAAAAGCTAAATTTTGAAAAATGGTTGATGACCAAATTCAAAATTAATCGTTTACCGAATGTTCATATTGTAGATAGGTATTTGAAAACGGTCGCATCTTTAGGTATTAAAAATGATGCTAAGGGGCTGGATTATTTTATTCCTAAAAAAGATGAAGTTGAGCTTCAGTCGATTAAACAAAATAAATCAATTTTAGTAGCATTTACAATAGGTGCAGCACATTCTACAAAGCGATTGCCGACCGAAAAAATGGTTTCAATTATTAAAAAAATAATCAAAAAGGATAACGTAATTATTGTGCTTTTAGGTGGAAAAGACGACAAAAATAGGGGAGCGATGATTGTGAAATCTGTCGGACAAAATATCGTTAATTTGTGTGGTGAACTTAATCTTCATCAATCGGCTTCTGTTGTGCAGCAGTCAGATATTGTAATAACGCACGATACGGGTCTGATGCACATTGCAGCTGCTTTTCAGAAACGAATTATCTCGATTTGGGGGAATACAATTCCTGATTTTGGTATGTTTCCGCACCTTGACGAGTCGAATTTTGAAATTGTAGAAGTGAGGGGTTTGTCATGTCGCCCGTGTTCCAAAATTGGTCACAAAGCATGTCCGAAAGGTCATTTCAAATGTATGAATAATATTGATGAAAATATCATTATAAATCATTTAAACCTATGAGGTTTTGAGAACCTTATAGATTTCAGTTGGTGAAAATATGCTAAATCTGGTATTAAGTATTTTGTGTTCAACAGCGATTGCGCTGGTTTTTAAGTCGTTCAATCGTTTTACGAAAGTGGATTTATTTCATGCGATTGTGATAAATTACTGGGTTTGTGCGATTTTGGGAACTGCCGTACTGGGCGAAATGCCTATTACGACGCACACTTTTTCTGAACCGTGGTTTCCGAATGCGGTTTTGTTGGGTTGCTTTTTCATTGGGACGTTTTATATTATTGGAAAAACGATTTCGATCTTTGGAGTAGCGGTTTCATCGGTAACGCAGCGAATGTCGTTGATTGCACCTGTTTTATTTGCGTTTTTGTATTACAACGAAACTTTAACCTGGATCAAAGGAATAGGGATTGTTTTGGCATTGACTGCGGTCGTTTTGACGAATATAAAATCAAAAAAAGAAGAAATAGAAATTAAAGAGAAAAATAAATTACTTTGGCTGTTACCAGTGATTTTATTTTCGGCAAGTGCATTGGTAGAAGTCGTTTTGCAGTCGGTACAACGCAATTATTTTGATGCAAATAATGGAAATCAATTGCCGTTTACGATCTTATTATTTGGTACAGCGGCCTCGATAGGTTTGGTTGTTTATATTTTTAACGTTGTTCGTACTCGCAAAACCATGACTTTTCATAGCGTTTTGGGCGGTATTGCTTTGGGGGTACCGAATTTAGGTTCTATTTATTTTTTGCTCAAGGTCTTAGGTGAAATGGAAGGCTCTGTCGTTTTTCCTATTAACAATGTTGCCGTTTTAGTTTTGGTTGGAATTGTGGCCTTCTTTGCGTTTAAAGAAAAACTAACTATGGTGAATATTGTCGGAATTTTATTGGCGATTTTGTCTATTTTATTAATTGGACTTGCGAACGGTTGAGGGCTGACAGTCACCCAAAAATCATTTTGTTGGGATGTAACAAATTAATAAATGTTGACGTTCTAACCCTGTATAAGATAAAAACACGAGCTACCACTAACTAAATTAAAACATTTATAAAAAAATTCTCTCCTTATTTGATACGCACCTTTCATTGAATTTATTTATCGTTAGTAATTCTTATCATGTTTGAATGGTGCAATATCAACTCAAACTGAAAATTCTATGACAAAACTACACATTCACATTTTTATCGTTTAAATTTGGAGTGGCGGTCGAGCCGTGACATTTTGATGTGAAGGTAGTGCTATTCGTATTGGACAGCTCTATTATATAATTATTAATTCAATTAAAAAAACTATGACAAAACTAAAAATTGCTTTAGCTTCTTTGATGTTATTATTGGTCGTCAGTATGGTTTCGGCACAACAGACGAGCATTTTTACAGACGCTCACCGAGATTACAAAGAAGGTTTAGAGTTGTTTGAGCAAGGTGTTTATGCTGCTGCACAAATACACTTCGAGGCAGTGATGAATGCAGAATATCAACCTCCTCAGACAGCTGAATTCAAATTATTACAACAGGAAGCACAACTAAAACACGCTCAATGTGCTTTGCGACTAAATCATCCTGATGGCGAAAAATTAGTGCGTGATTTCATTCGTGATAATTCGCCGAGTAGTGTTGCGAATGCAGCGTTGCTGGACTTAGGGAATTATTATTTTGGTCAACGAAAGTGGGACGACGCGATTAAATATTATCAGCAAGTACCGACGTTGGATTTGGATAATAAGATGATTACGGAAGTGAAGTTCAAAATGGGGTATGCGTATTTGGTAAAGAAAAAATACAAGCAAGCCAAAACATTATTCAAGCAGGTCAAAGATATTCAGGGGGATTATTATTATCCTGCCAATTATTATTATGGTGTGACGGCTTTTCAGGGAGAAGATTATAAAACGGCTATCGAATCATTTGAGAGAGTGAAAAACTCTAAAAAATATAGTCGTGATGTGCCGTATTACATTTGTCAAATTGCTTTTGCTCAGCAGGATTATGAAAAGGTCATTTCTTATGGGTTGACACAGGCACAAAATACTCGAATCAAGAAGCAAAAAGAAATCAATAAGTTAATTGGTCAAGCGTATTTTGAGGAAGGGCAATTTGCGAAAGCTTTGCCTTATTTAGAGGAAGCCGCACGAGGTGGAAACCTTCGTAAAGAGGATTTGTATCAATTGGCTTATACGCAGTATCGTGTCGGAAAATATGAAGAAGCTGCAAAAAACTTCGATGGCTTAAAGAACTTAGAGTCTAAAATGGGTCAAAACTCTTTGTATAACTTGGGGGATTGTCACATCAAAACGGGGGATAAAAACTCTGCCAGAGCGGCTTTTAAGAAAGCCAGTACGATGGATTTTAATAAAGAAATCAAAGAGGAATCTCAGTTTTTGTACGGTAAATTATCTTATGAATTGAACTTCTCTCGTGATGCTGCGGATGCTTTACAGGCAATTCCAGCGAACTCGACACACTATCGGGAAGCACAAGAGTTATTGAGTAAGGTTTTCTTGAATACTCGTAATTATGCACAAGCATTGATGATTATTGAAGAGATGCCAAATAAGTCTTTGGAGATTCGTCGTGCGTATCAAAAAGTCGCTTATTATCGTGGAGTGCAGTTGATGCAAGAAGGAAAAACGGCACAGGCTAAAAATATGTTTATCAAGTCGTTAGGTCGTGATTATCAGCATGATAGAAGAATTACAGCTTTGGCGAATTATTGGATTGGTGATATTAATTTTAATGAAAAAGATTATGCCAGTAGCATTAATGATTTTAACCAGTTTTTGACTTATGCCAAATCTCAGCCGAATTTATTCACCGATGAAGCCTCGGTCGGAACAGCGAATTATGCGCTGGGGTATAATTATTTAAAAAAGAACGATTATACAACAGCAGGGCGATTTTTTGAGGAATCGGTTAATTATTTTGCAACGAGAATCACTCGTAATGAAATGGATAGCGATGATGTGAAAAATAAGATTTATCCTGATGCTTTGCTTCGTGCAGGAGATTGTAATTTGAAAAATAATAAATATCCAAAAGCCTTAACTTTTTATAATCGGGTGATTAGCCGTAAGGCTCAAGGAAGTGATTATGCGTATTTTCAAAAATCAATTATTCAAGGATTGCAGAATGACAACGCAGGAAAGTTAGTGACCCTCGACAACTTAATCAAGCGTACGCCAAATTCTGAATTTGCTGACAATGCGTTGTTGGAATTAGGTTCTACCTATTTGCAATTAGGTGATTTGGCAAAAGCTCAGGTACCTTTGAAAAAATTGGTCAGAGATTATGCTTCGACAAGTGATTTGGTCAACTCGGCTTATTTGAAATTAGGCTTGATTGCCTACAATCAAGATAATGGAGATGAAGCATTGGAATATTATAAAAAAGTATGTACGAATAATGCAACATCGGAAGATAAAGCAACGGCTTTACGCAGTATTGAGGAGATTTATGTGGATAGAGGAGAACCTCAAAAGTATATTGCATTCTTGAAATCAATTGACTACAATGTTACGGATAAAGAAAAAGATGCGTTGAGTTTTAAAGCAGCGGAGGCACAGTATCAAAACGGAAATTATGATAAAGCTATTGCGGCTTATACTAGCTATATTCGAGAATTTCCTAACGGTTTGAGCATTTTAGCTGCGTTGTATCAGCGTGCAGAGTCTTATTTTATTTTGAAAAAGTACAATGAAGCATTACCGGATTATGAGAATTTAATTACTCGTGGTCAAAGTACTTATTATGCTCGTTCATTGCGTAAAGCAGGTTTGATTGCGTACAATGTGAAAAAGGATTTTGGTAAGGCTTATAATTATTATTCTCAATGGACGACAATTGCAACAGGTGACGATTTGTTCGAGGCTCAATTAGGAACGGTTCGCAGTGCTTATCGTTTGGGTGGTAAGAGTGCTGAAGTCTATAGTTTGGCGGAAGCCGTCAAAGGTAATGCAGGAGCATCGCAAACGGATAAAGGCGAAGCGGCGTTTTACATCGCTAAAACGGCTTTAGATGATAACAATTTGAGTAAAGCCAAAACGGCTTTTCAGGAAGTTACAACTTCATTATCTGGTGAACAAAAAGCTGAAGCATTTTATCAAATTGCTTATATTATCTTTAAGCAAGGACAATTGTCACAGGCAGAGCAATACATTTTGGATAAATCGGCTGAGGTCGAAGATTTTGCGGACTGGTTGGCTCGTTCGTATATTTTGTTAGGTGATATTTATGCTCAGAAAGGCGATTATTTGAACGCTCAAGTTTATTTAGAAGCAGTTGTTGACAATTATTCTGGCGATGATAGCATTGTACAAGAAGCTCAACAAAAGCTTGATAAAGTTAAGCAAAAAGACGCAAATAATAGTTTGTTAGCTCCAGAGTCTAACACTGGTGGAAATGAAGGTGAATTAGAAATGGAAGAGGACGGAGGGAATTAGATTGTTTGACGGTTGCTGTTTTGTCTATCTCCGAAAGGGCAACAATAACAATTTGATAATTTAACAATTTAACAATAAAAAATATGAAAAATATAAGTTTGTTAATCGCAGTATTATTGGTGACGGTTAACGTATTTGGTCAAAAACTACCATCGGAACAGGTGGAAGTTTTGAAACAATTTGAAGCTGATTTGGCTCAGACACAAAGATTAGTAACAAAGCCAATTTTACCAGCAATTGAGGACGTTTCTACGAATCTCAATTATACGGTTCCAACAAAATTATTAACATTAAATTATGATCCGCCAAAGTTAAAGCCAGTAGCGTTGAAAAGGGATAAACCCGACCCGACGTATAAGTTTTATTCAAAATTCGGTTACGGTGTACCGAATCAGCCATTTTTGGATTTGCATTATGGCTCGGGTGCTTCAAAAGATTTATTGTATCACGTTCATGCGTATCACAACTCGGCGAATAACAATCGTTATCAAGAAAATCAGCGATTTAGTTCGACCTTAGTTGAAGGTGATGTCATCAAATATACTGAGAATTTTTCTATTGGTGCGAACTTAGGGTACAATCACGATATCGTTCATTTTTATGGTTATGAGAATATTGCCGATTCTATTGTTTTTCCACAAGACTCTGTGCGTCAGCGTTTTGGATTAATTGATGGAAAAGTGCATTTGTTTAATTCGGAGCTTACCAAAGGCGATTTGAACTACGATGTTGGCTTGGATTTTTACAACTTAGCGGAGTTATATGACGGCAGTGAGTTTGGGGTAGATGTACACTTGGATTTTACAAAATGGATTGCAGACGCACATGCTTTCAAATTGACAGTGGGAAATGATTTGACTAATTTTAATGGTGACACGGTTCGTCAAACGAATAATGTTGCTTACATCAAACCGAATTTTACGTTTCACGGTGGAACTTTTCAGTTTAAAGTCGGGGCGAATATGGCATCAGCAGATAGTACATTTTATGTATTTCCGGACGTAGAAGCAACGGTGAATATTGCGAGTGATAAATTTGCTGTAATTGCTGGTGCGACAGGAGACATTCAGAAAAACACCTATCGTAGCATAACGGATTATAATCCGTTTGTGCAAAATCAATTTGAAGCCAGAAACACCAGACAAAATTATTATTACGGTGGATTGAGAGGTAATTTTAACGGCTTTTCATTTGAAGGTTTGGTCGGATTTAAGCAGTACAAAAACTTAGCATTGTATTTAAACGATCCGACTGATACACGCCGATTTAATGTTCTATACGACAATGCGAATAGCTTCAATATTCACGGAAGTATCTTATTTTCAGCAATCGAAAACTTAGAAATTGGAGGTACGATTGATGTGAATACTTATACGATGGATAGTTTAGAAGCGGCTTGGCATTTGCCAAATTTAGAAATGAATGTCAATGCAACCTATAAAGCATTTGAGGATAAATTGACGCTTCGAGGCGAATTGTATAATGCGGGCGGAATCACTTATTTGGACGTGAATAACGACGCTGTGAACACAGGAACTTTATTCGACTTAAACTTAGGTGCAGCTTATCAGGTGAATGATAAATTAGGTGTTTTTGTTGATTTGAATAACGTCACGAATCAGAAATTTCAGCGTTGGAATAATTATCCGAACTTTGGCTTTAACATGATGGCTGGATTTACATTGAAACTTTAAAAATAGTCATAAATTATTTTAAGAATGTGCAACTGACTTTTTCGGTTGCACATTTTTTTGAATATATTTTGAATATATTTGAGATCAATCAAATATTCAATTTACTTTCTAATAATAATCTCTACTCGACGATTTTTTTCCTTATCATCGGTATCAGATTTCACTGCACCTTTGCCTTCTTGTTTGATACTTTTGACTTTAATCCCGGCATTTTCGAGGTAAGTCACGACAGCTTTCGCACGTTGTTCGGAGAGCATTTGATTGTAAGCAATATCGCCCGAATCATCGGTATAACCGATAATTTCAACTTCCCAACCAGATTCTGTTTCCAGTTTTCTAACCAATTCATTTAATTGTCCACGAGCTTTATCATCTAAGGCAAAATTATCAAAATCAAAGAAAACGCCGTAGCTCAACTCGGTCGGGCCAGTAGGAGTTGGTTTTACCGTACGTCTTTTGGGGATCAGCGAAATATCGAAACGGAACGGAATCGCATTATTTTGAGCCGGTAAAAAAGTTGCTTCCATGTAGTATTCATAATTAGGATTGTTAACCTGAAAAGCGTAGGCTTTTTGAGTCGGTAAACACATAAAATACCAGCCATTTTCATCTGTTTGTAATTCCCATTTTTTACCATTTCGCATAATATCGAGCGTTACTTGTAGCGGTTTTTCTGTAAATTCATCTTTGACTTGTCCTTCAATAAAAACCATATCAAACGGTCGATAATGCTCTGGCAGCGTAAATTCGTAAATATCCAAACCGCCATCTCCTTCTAATCTTGACGAAGCATAGTAAGCCGTTTTTCCATCTGCTTTTACAAATAAACCAACTTCTTGAAAAGGTGAATTAATCGGATAACCTAAGTTAGAGGGTTCGAGCCAGTCCCAAACTTTATCGCTATTGACTTGCTGAATACGAGTCATAAAAATATCGCCATCGCCCATACCAGGGTGACCTGTCGAAGAAAAATAAAGTGTTACTCCATCAGGAGCGATAAAGGGAGATTCTTCATCACCAGCCGTATTAATCGTTGGTCCGAGGTTTTCGGCAATACTCCAGCTACCATCTTTCAGTCGGAAACTTCTCCAAATGTCTGAACCTCCATAGCCGCCTTCCCGGCTACTCGCAAAGTACATCACCGTGCCGTCACAGGTAATCGATGGTTGAGAATCCCAGCCTTCAGAGTTTAATTTTCCTTGTAAAGGTTTGATTTCTACAACATCAATATTATTCAATTGCATCTGATAAATATCACAACCGCCCTTTGAGTCTGAGCGACTACAACCAGCAAAGTACATGAAACGCTCATCTGCAGCGAATTTTGCCATGCCTTCATTATTTTCTGTATTTAATGTAGAATTAAAATTAGAACCCAAAGTCCATTGGTTATTAATCATTTTACTAATGAAAATATTTTCACCAGTTGGCACGCCCAGAGGGTTATAAGTTTGTTGAGTCGTATAAACCATAATCAAACCGTCACCCGAAATCGTTGGCAGATAATCATCTTGTGACGAGTTAATTCTTTTACCCAAATTAAAAGGCCCTTCCCCTAAGCCCAACGTCGGTGTTTTAACGGCATCCAGAGCAAAGAGGTAATTTTCTGTTCGTGTAGCGACTTGCCTGTCATGTTTCGACTCCAAAGCAACTTCTTTTTTTGCATTTGTGTAACGAGCATCTTTCATAACGTCATATCGATTGAAATAAGTCGCTGCCTTATCGAATTTACTCAGTCGAAAATAAGCCTCCCCACACTCGTAATAAGCGGCACGAGATAAGGCAGAATCGAGTGCAAATGATTTTTCATACGCATCAATCGCAGCGTCAAATTCTGTCAATTCCAAATTGACTCGACCCAGCTCTCGATAAGCAATCGCAAAATCATTTTTAATTTTGATGGTTCGCTCCAGTTCTATTTTGGCTTCTTTTAACTCATCTTTATTAATATGTGCTTGTGCCATTCGTAAAGAACGTATCGCTTTTACGGTTCTGAGTAGTTGTGCATCGGCTGTTTGTGAAATTGTAAAACATATTAATATTAATAAACTACGATAAATGTAATTTAAAATTTTCATGGATTGTATGGAATATATTGTTGTCATAGTTATTAATAAAAACTTCCTTTTCTCTTTTCTATTTTTTACAAAACTCAGATTTAATCAAATATGAAACATGTACAGTATAAAAATTTAACGTATCATTTTTTATAATAAACCATAAAAGCTGAAAGCGTAAGGTGAAAACACCTTTGTCTCGTTTAAATACACTTGTATCCACGATTGTAACTGCTCGTAAATCCTTGGTCGAACCATACCGATTTACAAAATTGATATGGTGAGGAAAAGTAACTATCAAAAACTTTTGAATAATAGCACAATTATAGTTTAAAGTTATTTTTAGAAAACAATAGCCATTGAACTATATTAACACAAAAAAATAAGATTTTCAAGTCTTTAGGACTTTTGTTAACAAAGATAAAAAATACTCACGGTTATCACGCGGGGCATCACATTTCAGGAAGTTATTTCGTAGTGATATTTCTTTAAAAAATTTGTATAAACTTTTATTGATGTGCTTTTCCCGAAAGACTGAAGAGTCCTCGGTGCTTGATGTAGGATTTTAGAATTCCCTTTTATTTAGAAATATTCTAAGTAATTGGCTTTTAATTAAGAAAATTAAACACCTTTATTTGATTTTCCATTTACACGGTGATTGTCAATAGATTAAAAAAATATCAGAATGGAAGGGCAAATTTTCAAAGGTTATTTAAAGTATTACGATAGTACAAAGAAATCTGGTTTTGTAGAAATCTTAGACGGTTCGTACCGAGAGGTTTATACACACCAAAAATATTTTCAAGACACGCTGAGTGAAGGTGATAAAGTTATATTCAATATTCGAGATAATCGTCATGGCTGGCGTGCGGTAGATTTACGAAAAGTAAAGTGATCAAACCTATTATCAAGATAATTTGACAAAGAGACATCACTGCGTTCTACATTTTCCGTAACTTTGCAGCTTATTTTTAATTTGATAAGTAATAACTCGATAATGCAGGAAAAATTGATATACGGTATTCAACAAATTGGTGTCGGCGTGCGAGATGCCGCAGAAGGTTTCAAGTGGTATGGAACGGTTTTAAAGGCGGATATTCAAGTCTTTGACGATAACAACGAAGCGACTTTCATGGCAAAGTATATGGGCGGAAAACCTCGTCAAAAGCGAGCGATTCTGGCAATGAATCTCAATGGTGGAAGTGGCTACGAAATCTGGCAACATACGGAACATACACCGCAGCCACCCAAAAATCCTGTACAAATTGGTGATTTGGGTATTAATATTATGAAAATAAAGTCTCATAATATTCAAAAATCTTATGATCGCTTAAAAGCTGAAAAGGTCAATATTCTGACGGATATTATTAAAAATCCTGACGGTTCGAAAGCCTTTTTTATCAAAGATCCTTTTGATAATATTTTGGAAATCAAAGAGTTCGATTCTTGGTTTAAAAAGAAAAATGACATAGGTGGAATCTGTGGAGCGACCTTGGGCGTATCGAATATCGAAGCGACTTTAAAGTTATTTTCTGATGTTTTGGGATATGATAAAGTACTGAATGATACAACAGGAATATTCGATAGTTTAAATGGTGTGCCAGGTGGAAACGAAACAATGCGTCGTGTCTTGTTAGGGCATACCGAAAATCGTGTCGGCGGATTTACGCCATTATTGGGCGAAAGCCAAATTGAGTTAGTAGAAGTCAAAAGTCGCACACCAAATACTATTTTTGAAGGTCGTTATTGGGGCGATTTAGGTTATATTCACTTATGTTTTGATATTCATAATATGAATCAGCTGGTCAAAGAATGTGAAGCAGCTGGTTTCCCATTTTCAGTGTTGAGTAATCCTGATTTTGATATGGGTGAGGCGAATGGTCACTGGGGATATTTGGAAGATCCTGACGGAACTTTGATTGAGTTTGTAGAAACGCACAAAGTGCCGTTAGTACCAGCGATCGGATGGTCTATTAACTTAACAAAACGTGATCCTAAGAAGAATTTGCCGAACTGGCTGATGAATGCGATGGCGTTGAATAGAGCGAAGTTTTGACAATCAGTGATGGGTCGAAAAACAAAAGCCTTGAAGCAATATTTTGCTTCAAGGCTTTTTTATATGACAACTTTTTTAAAATCTCATAATGTTTCTGGAGGAAACGATTTCGACCAATTCTTTCAGCATCGCATATTGTGCAGGCATGACCCGCTTAAAAGCATCTTTGATAGCGTAATAAGCGCCTTTATTAGCTTGAACGAAGCGGTAACGTTTGCTGGTATCAGGAAGTTTTTCCCAATCCGTTTCTAATGCGTAAGCCAGAAACTCACGACCAGAAACCATACATTTGACCAAATCTAACTCTGTCAACTGTTCGACTTCGACTCTAATTCCCAATGTTTTTTCTAAATTATCACAGAAAGTTTCTAAAGCTTCATGATGTTCTAATGAAAAACTCTCTGGCATTTGTAAGGAATTATCATCTCCTGGAACTAAGTAAACTTCTAAACCTTCTGACTTTTGACGATATAACAGTAATCCTGCTTTTACTTTTGATGACATGACTTGGCTGTTGATAATATTATAAAATCAATAACTTACGATGTTCATAAGTGCAAGATTAACAAAAAGTTGCCAAAACGGTTTAATTTTTTTCAAAAAAAAATCTCAGTTTTAACATATTTCGAATCGATCGTTCAGAAAAAATGTCAAATAACGTTAATGTTTAGCCGATTTATTTCAGATTTACAAAATTAGGATCAATCGGATTATGTTCAGAATAATACGTCAAATACCATTTTCCATCACGTAAAGTGAAATATCGAGTTAGCCCTACCGCCTTATCATCAAAAATCACATCGACCATGATGCTATCAGCACTAATAAAGTTTTGATTTAAGTCCATAGTATCAGACATCAAACTGTGCATATTCCAGTCGTCTTTGTACCAAAAAGTAGATTTCGAACCGCCTTCCGATAAGTAAGTTGTTGTCCCTTTTAGTGGAAAGTCAATTCGCTCCATCTGAAAATCTCCATCTTCATGAAATTTGGTATAAAAACGGTCAAAATCTTCTCCGTTTTGATTCGTCGTATGTTGAAATCCACAGGCCGTAAGTATCGCAAGAGAAAGTAAAATTCCCCAGAGTTTCAATTGTTTGAAGTTCATAATTCTGAATGTTTTAGTGTTTCTTACAGTATTAATGGCTAATTTATACAAAAGATACAAAATAGAACGAAATTTTTTATTCATAGGAGTTTGAAGGAAACATTTTTGTAGAGTACAAAAAACGGATGCATCAATATTTTTAGGCGTAATAAGAGAAACAGTGCCTGTAAAATTTCAGAATAAACTATTTCGCTGAACACTTATCGTTCCAACGTGATTTTTTTGAAATGGTTTTAACACGTTAATTCGTCAAGGTTCAGGGAAGTGATGTTACTTTTAGTATTACTATCATTAACATTAATTTTACTCATAACTAAATGATTTTAATTAAGCAATTTTTCAAAAATACCAAAATTTAGTTGTCTTTCAAACTCTCCCACAAAACCTCAACCGAATGCTTCCCTTCTCTAATATATTTTAAGTAATAGTTTTTATTGAATGAATGTGATGCTTTCAGAAAGATTATTTTGCGGGCTTCGTTTCAATTACTAAATCGTAAGCATCTATTCTAGAGCTCTCAAATTTAAATTTAATAATACAATCCTCTAGTTCTACAGTGAAATCTTGCTTGTTTTTAACATCATACGCCATCAAATCAGTGTACTCTTTGTTGATAATTTTGAATACTCTATCTGTCACTAAATTAAAAACTTTAACGGCATCTTTTTCGAGTTGTGGTGTTCTCATGTTAACGTTAAGATGAACATTAAGTAGTTCGATGTAATCCCTATTATTACTCCTTGCATAGAGTGCGATATTATTGATGCTATTACCTATTACAAAG
>CBFIHR010000093.1:0-15642 GCA_965662365.1 Saprospiraceae bacterium | reverse complement strand
GTCATCAAAGTTCTAATTGCCTTCGCATGAGCTTTTTCACTTTTTCCTTGTGGGTGAAATGATGTTATGTAAATTGTATCATTTAATGAATATGATTGTGAGTAATACTTTTCATGTTTTCTTTTGCCTCTTCTTCGTCCCCATTCCTCTTTATTTAAAAATTTAAAATCGTCATTTTTTTTGAGGTGATTTATAAAGAAACGTTCCCAATCAGATGTCAAAAACACAACGTATTTAGGTGATAAGATTTCAATTTCTTTTTCTAATATTTTGATACAATATTCTTCTTGTTCAGTTCTTAACTTTGAACTTGGGTTTCCTTTCTTATTACTAACTTTGTAAGTATTTGACCATGCTGTATTTTCAAGCCAATTCTTTCCATAACTTGGTGAACTAATCTTGTTAATAATTCTCCAAAATGCAGACCTTTTAGGATTATAATTTCCATGTTTCTCTTTAACCCAAGTCATTTGTTTAGGTCTTGCAAATATTCCTCCTTTTTCAAAAAGAACATCTACATCTTTGCTTTCTGATTTTGGAACCCATCCGTTTGTTGCTTTTCCGATAAATAAAATTCCTTGATTTTTTTCCGTTGGAAAATCTTCTCCCCATTGAGCACAAAAAGTTACAGTATCTTTTTTAGAAATCTTATCCAACATTTCTTTGTAAATTGGTTTCAGGGTATCTTTTAATTTTGTTTCAAACATATTTATGATTTTATAAATTTAAAAAATTGTTGATTAACTGTGTCGGTTCTCCGAACCTTAAAATATATCGGTTATTCAATGTTACTACAAACGGAATCAGTTCTCCGAACCTTTATCGTTCTAACGTGAATTTTAAATCAATTCGTCAAGGTTCAGAGAACCGTTACCGTTTGTAGAAAAGATGTAAAGTGTAAAAATTTGAGGTTCGGAGAACCGACACCGTTAATAACGTGCACAAGATTTACCTGTTTTTGTGTACGTTCTATTTTCATGCACAAAAATCACCTATTTGTTGTGCATGACTTTTTGATTTTGTGCTTTGTAAAGATTTCGTCTTTGATGCTTGGGAGATTCCGAAATAAGTCTGTGCTGAACTTGATTCAGTATTCGGCATGACGGAAATCTGTTTATTTTTTCAGATAGTAAAATTATTTTCGACAGGAAAACAAGATTAAAAAATCTTGTAAATCCTGTCAAAAAATAATCCGTGTAATTCGTGAAAATCCGTGTCCAAAAAACCTACAACAAATCCCCAGCATTCTTCCCACCGATTCCGGCCGCTTTTACGGTATTCATCAAGGTCGCAATCATACCTTTATCCTCCTCATTTGCCTTATTTGACAACTGCACCAACAAATTCGACATCGTTAAATTACGGACATCATCGCTGGTCATTCCTGTTTTAGCGATAAAACCTTTGATGCGTTGCATTAAGTCGCCATTGCCTTCACCTGTTCCCAACATTGCCGTTTTTAAAGCCGTCAAATTATCGCTGTTATCGACTAAAGTATCGATAAATCTACTTTGACTCATCGCATTCATGACGCTATCAAAAAACTGCTGTTCGCCACCAACAATTTCAATATTTGCCGATTTGAACGCTTCTGCCATGATTTTCGCTTGTGCTTCTGCGATGTCTCTTTGAATACCAATTTTTGCCAATGCGATTTCAGTTTGTTGCTGCAAACGCAATTTGAACTCTTCGTGTTCTTTGCCGGCTTCGTTCAATTCATGCATTGCTTTCGCTTTTTCAGCAACGGATTTTGCTTCTGCCAAACCTTTTTCTTCGATGCCTTTTGCTTCTGCCAACATTCGTTTTTCCAAAATATCCGCCTCTGCCAAACCTTTCTGCTCGATGCCTTTTGCTTCCGCCATAACCTGCTTCTCTAAAACTTCGGCTTCCATTAAGCCTTGTTTACGATTCGCTTCAGCCTTCAATTCGATACCTTTTGCTTCCGCTTGTAATGTTTTTTCCAAAACAATCGCATCAACGCTTCCATCTTTTTCTTTCGCCTTCGCTTTCGCCTCCATGACTTGTGCTTCCGCCAATCCAATAGTCGCTTCCTCTGCTGCTAAGGCTTCTGCGTGAATCTTTCTTGCTTCAGCTTCTTTTGTAGCTGCTTCTTGTTTTGCTTTTGCATCAATCATCATTTTTTGAGCATTCACTTCTGCGGCTAATTTGTCCGCTTCGGCTCTTTTCGTAGTCGTAATGATTAAACTTTCGCCCTCTTGTTCTGCATTTTTCAACGCCACTGCTTTTGAACGGTCAGCTTCTGCTAATGCCTTTAAATCCTTGATTTTTTCCTCTTCTTCGGTCACTTTTTTATCGACCGCCACACGCTCACTGATAATCTCTTGAATGCGTTTTTTCTCCTCCTCAATCGCTTTTTCTTTTTCAATTTGTGCCAACGTCACGATGCGTTCTTTTTCGTTGATTTCCAACTGTCTATCTTTATCAACTCTTTCATGCTCAACTGCTTCAGTGCGTTCCTTATTCTTTAAAGCGACAATAATTTGGCGTTCTTTATTGGCTTCTAAAATGCCCAATTCTTCGGCCGTTCTGATTCTTGCTTGTTCTGCTTTTAATTTTTCTTCCTCATTGACTTTATCAATTTCCGCTTGTTCACGAGCCTTGATATTCGCAATTTCACGCTGCTGACGTGCTTCTTTTTCTGCCAATTGACGATTCAATTCTAAAATCGCTTCTTTCGCTTCGACGTTTTGCTGCGTAATTGTTTTTTCTTCTTCTCTGCGGATTTTGTTTGCCAACATATTTTGTTCAGCAGTCAATTCGGTGATTTTTTTGATACCTTCCGAATCCAAAATATTATCCGATTTCAAATGCTTCACATCGGTTTGTTCCAAATAATCAATCGCACAATCATCTAAGACATAGCCGTTTAAATCTTTACCGATCTCTTCTAAGATTTGACCTTTAAATTTAGAACGGCTATCATACAAATCAATAAAGTTGAATTTTTTACCAACCGTTTTTAAAGCCTCTGAAAACTTCGCTTCAAACAAGGCATTCAACGTAGAAACTTCTGACGCTCGTTCTGTACCAATATTTTGAGCAACTTTTTCAACATCTTCGATCGTAGGATTCACCCGAACAAAGAAAGCGACTTTAATATCTGCACGCATATTATCCTTACAAATCAAACCATCTTTTCCCTCTCGATGAATCTCAATTTTCTTCACCGAAATATCCATGATTTCCAATTTATGAATCACCGGAACGACTATCATTCCATTGAAAGAAACTTTCAAACCGCCAAGACCAGTTTTGACCATGGCTTTGCCTTGCGGTACTTTTTTATACATCGTAATGAAAAAAGCAATAAAACCAAAAGTAATTATGGCTACTACAATGCCTACTACTATCCATACATTTCCGAACATAGGTTATTTTTTTTAATGATTTATTTGAAATATTTTTATAATTAATTGATTTTTAAACAATTGTACTTCTTCACATCTGTGGCTATTCATATTAAACTCTTCCAGATTTTTCCAAATATCTTTAAATAAAACCCTGAAAGAGTTGAATTTAAGTAACCGTAGGTTGTACCTACGGAATTTTAAAAACTCGCAGGTCTTACAAAGAACAAACTTTTATCCGCATTATGATCAGCAATCACAACTTCAGAACCTCGCTTGATTATACCTTCATGTTCTTCAACAGCTTTAACTGAAAGTGTAATTAATCGTTTTTGATGTTTAATTTCGATTTGTCCCGTTTGCATATTGGAAGTTTCCAAAACGATTTCGCCTAACATTCCGATATAATCAATTGGTTTTGCTTCGTCTTTTGCGATAGAATCAAATATCGGTATCAAAGGCGTTGTCACTACTTTTGTAATCAATAGACCAATCGCCAAATTGATAGGAATTAAAACGATAGAAAACAAAATCGAACCATCTCCAACGTAATAAGTTCCCAAAACTGCAATTGTCCACATCGATAAGAATAAGACCGACATCAAGACCATAAACGGCACTTTACCAAAATTAAAAAAGCCTAAAATCGCCAAAGCGATGCCTCCGCTACCTTCGATATCAATATCTGTATCTGCGTCCACATCAACGTCTATATCAATATCAAAGTCAAAAGAGCTAAAATCAAAAATTCCAATAATGACAGTCAGCCAGTACAATAAGAAAACCATTAATAAAATGGTATAAACAATTATCGGCGGTGAGAATGCGAAGTCAAATAATTCTTTCATAAAACTCAGTTTTCAGTTTTCAATAAGCAATTTTCAGTACGTAATGACGCAATTTAGGTTTGTTTTTTTAGTAAAACCAAAACCACAACTGCTTACTGAATACTGTTTACTGCCAACTGTTACAGGTGTAAAATGAAAAATTTCGTGCAGATACCTACTCATTGTTCGGCTAAAATGATTAATTATTCGATAAATGTTAAGATTTTTTTAACTTAATGATAGTTTTACTATTATTTTTGTTCGTAAAACTTATCTTTTTTACTGCTCATTGCTTTAATTATTAAAAAAGGAGAAACAATAAATTTTTTAAACGAAGTAATCGGTCATACTTATCTGTAAATAATTACTTAACTCCAGTAATTCGACCTGCAACTATTTGATGTTTTATGAAAACTTTTCATTGTAATTACTTCAGATTCGTCAATTCTTCTTGATATTGACGCCAATTTTAGGGAGTTTCCATTTCCAGTTTTCGGGATTACCATACAACGCCCAATTAAATGCATTAATCGGCTTTTCATCATTAAACATAAAACCTCTATTCATGCCAATTTCAACTGGCTGCATAGACGTAGTTTCGGTGTAAGCCTTTGCATTTTTAAAAGCATCTTCTAAGGTATTTTCACCACCAAAAAACGTTAAATTTTGATAAAAACGAATCGCAAAATCCGTCGCTTTTCTATCATTAATCGGAGCCGAGGTCGCAATCACTGTTTTGACGTTATTTTGTTCCAATAATTTGACCTGATCTTTGGTGGCACAACCATTTAAAAACACAAATTGCAAATTCGGTTCAGTTCCCATCAAGTTCGCTAAACCCTTTGCATTTGCTAATGTTCCATCAATTTGTAAACCTTTGCCAGAGGCGTGTCCGCCATAATGTACCAAACCAATTTGACCTTTATACAATTCGAAATACTTGAAAATTTCTTTCACCGAACTTACAGATACGACTTCTATATTTCCACCAGATTTTTCAAAATGTTTCAAAGCATATTTTACTTCAATTTCTTCTTCTTGCAGGTTTTTCAATGGAATGTCTGTATCATTGGCAAAGACCAATAACGCAACAATGGGTTCGACATTTTCAAGTGGACGAATAGGAAAAGTTCGTAAAGACTCCGTCGGTAAATTATCTTTTCCGTTATCATTTTTAGCAATTGTACCGAACTGCTCAAGGATTTCAGGTTTAAAATGGTTTTCTTCTAAGTCATCGGTAAAATCAGTAACGTTACTAATCAGTCGAGCGTTAAAAACTCGGTCATTTTCAACAGTAATTGTGCCATTGATTTTATCTTTTTTATGTTGATTATACCTTGCTTTAAATAAAATGAATGTATTGTATTTTTTATTACTCAAAACATTTCCTAATTCATCAAGTGCTTCTTCGACATCATCAATTAATTGGGTTTTAAGCCATAACTTTAACTCATCTATATCTTGAAATTTAGAATAATTCATTGGATTAGGTTAAATCTTCAAATAATCTGGTTATCAATTAAAAGTAGCAAGTTAAGCATTTATCTCATAAACGTCAAGAGAGGGAATCGAAAATGACAATCTACCTTATTTTCGCCTCGTACTTTCTCGAAGTTTCGGTACAAACCATCTACTCTTCACTTTTTTATAAAAAAGCGTTCAAAACGAAAAGCATAGTAAGTTGTCACGACCAAATATTAAAATCATTCGCTTAGATATGTTAATCTTACATAACTTCGTATTTTTGCAAGAAATTATACCTCATTACGGAATAATTGAAATACATATTTTATACTTTATACTTAGAAAACATGCTAATAAAAAACATCAAAACTTTAGTTCAAGTTCGTGATACTTCTCATCCAAAAATGCTAAAAGGTAACGCCATGAAGGATTTACCAACAATTGATAACGCTTTCTTATTAATTGAAAATGAGCGAATTACAGACTTCGGAACAATGGAAAATTGTCCAAATCACGATGGCGAAATCATTGATGCAACTGGTAAAATGGTTTTTCCGACCTGGTGCGATTCCCATACACATTTGGTTTTTGCAGGCAGCCGTGAACAAGAGTTTGTCGATAGAATCAACGGCTTGACTTACGAAGAAATCACCGAACGAGGTGGCGGCATTCACAATTCAGCGAAACGCCTACAAAACGCTACCGAAGACGACCTTTATGAAAGTGCCATGACTCGTTTACACGAAATTCGAGGATTCGGAACTGGTGCCGTAGAAATCAAATCCGGCTACGGATTGACAACAGAAAGCGAACTCAAAATGCTTCGAGTCGCTAAACGCATTAAGGAAAATACGAAAATGCCTGTGAAAACGACTTTTTTAGGCGCTCATGCGATTCCGTTGGCTTACAAAAATAATCGGGAGGCGTATATCGATTTGATTATCAATGAAATGCTACCAAAAGTTGTAGCAGAAGGTCTGGCAGATTATTGTGATGTTTTCTGTGAAAAAGGCTTTTTTACGATGGAGGAAACCGATAAAATCCTAAAAGCTGCCGCTAAATATGGCATGAAGTCCAAAATTCATGCGAACGAATTATACCTTTCTGGAGGCGTTCAAGTCGGGGTAGCGAATCAGTCAATTTCCGTGGATCACTTGGAATGTATGGGCGATGAAGAAATCGAAGCCTTGAAAGATTCCGTGACAATGCCGACGATTTTACCTTCAACGGCTTTCTTTCTAAGTTTAGAATATGCACCTGCTCGAAAAATGATTGATGCAGGTTTGCCAGTCGCTTTGGCTTCAGATTATAATCCTGGTTCTACCCCTTCTGGTCGAATGTCGTTTGTCTTATCTTTGGCTTGTATCAAAATGAAAATGACCCCCGAAGAAGCCATCAACGCAGCAACAATCAATAGTGCTTACGCTATGGAATTATCCGATGAAGTCGGCAGTATTACAAAAGGAAAATTAGCAAACGTCTTCATCACTAAACCAATTCCTTCGATTGCATTTTTGCCTTATGCGTTTGGCAGTGATTTGGTGGAAACCGTGATTTTGAGAGGAGAAAGAGTTTAAAATCTCCAAGTGTTCAGGTGTTTGAATATTCAAATGTTTTGAAACAATAACTTTCGCTAAATGCGAGTTCAACAATTGAATATTTAAACACTCGAACATTCAAATCATGAAAATTCTAACTAAAAAAACGCCAATCAATACAGCTATCAAAGTAATGTTATTGATAGTTTTAGGCTTGTTTGCGGTTCTGATGATGCGAATTAGTTATCCTTATCTCGTTCCACCTTTTCCTACGAATATTGATTTTTTGACAACGAAGCAAGATGTTTTACACATTAAACCGTGGAAAATTGCTTTTTATATTCACATTAGTAGTAGCTTTTTGGTGATTTTGGCTGGCTTGACGCAATTCTCGAATACGATTCTAAGAAAATATCCGAAAACACATCGAAATATTGGTAAACTTTATGTCGCAGTGATTTTGTTCGTTAGTGGACCTTCAGGCTTGTTGATGGCTTTCTATGCAAATGGTGGAATTTTGGGTCAAATTGCGTTTACAACTTTGAGTATTTTGTGGATAACTTTTACATATTTGGCATATCATTATATTCGTAAAGGCAATATTTTTAAACATGGAAAATGGATGTTTCGGAGCTTTGCGTTGTCGTTGTCTGCGGTAACTTTACGATTATTGATGTTCCTGATTGGAATATTGCCATTTTATGTTGATTTTGAAATTGTCTATGTGATAAACGGCTGGTTAAGTTGGACGTTGAATCTGGGAATTACCGAAATCTTGATTCGTAAAGGAATTCTGATAGATTCGTAATGACGAATTAAAATAAAAACCATTTCTTTTGCATTCCAATTTTTCATCTCATAAATACCTTTGATTTACCAATAATTCAAAGCATTTCGTCCAAAGATTAGAACAAAACGAATAGATTTATTGTCAAATAAGAAAAGTATTTTAATCTTGCTGTTTTTACAAAAAGCAACTATTCAATAAAAAACTATGAACGTACAGGAATTAACAACGTTTTTACAAACTCGTGCTGGAGAAGCACCTGTTATGGATTTATCTATCAAATTAAACTTAAAAGGAGAAGGTGTTGTACACGTCGAAAGTCGAGGCGAAAAAAATGTGGTCACTAATGAAGATTTACCGGCAGACTGCACCGTGACTATATCTCCTAAAAATTTCCAAAAACTAATTGCAGGAGATTTGAACCCGATGATGGCAGTGATGATGGGCAAACTAAAAATCGAAGGTGATATGTCTGTTGCTATGAAGCTACAGAGTTTATTTGGAAAATAAGGTATTATCAACCTCCAAATTGGTGTGAAATAAAAATCCATCATTTTCAGTTTTGAGAATGATGGATTTTTCGTTTATGACCAAATGTAACTTAAGGTTACTTTTCTACTAAAACGGCATCTTCTAACAAATACATCAATTTATTCACATCTTTAGAATTCAACACCAATTTACCTTTGATAGTAATAGGTTTTGCCGTGTATTTTACGGTTGTTCCCTTTTTTGTAAACACCTCCATCACTGTTTCTGGACCAGCTCCACCGCAGAAGTAACACAAATTGTACGGATAAGCCGAAAAAACAAAATAACCTTGTCGCTGATAGCCTTCAACGGGAATAATATAGCCTTCGACTTCGACGGTTTTCCCTGCCAAAGCCTTTACTTCTTTACTAAAAATCGGTACATCAATCGGATAACCGAAAGTTGGATCTTTTTCGCTTTTGAACGTTACTTTGCTTAATGTTTTCCAAATTCCCCTTAAACCAGGATTTTTTTCTACAGGTAAAGTAGCACTCGAAAAAACTAAAACACCAACCAACAATAAACTGATTTTCAATATTTTATTTATCATAAATCTATTATTATGTAAAGACCTGACAGATTCCAAAAAACCTGTTAAGTCTGTTCTAACCTCTCGTCAAAGTCGTAGAAATATCCGTTCTTGATGCACGAATTGCAGGAATAAGAGCCGCCACAAACCCCAAGGCAATCGCTCCGCCTAATAAGTACCATTCTTCTACTAAGAATAACGAGCTGGAAAAATCGTACTGATAACTTTCTTCTAACGAACCTTCTAATAGATACATTGCGAAGTGACTCAAGCCAATACCGATTAAATAACCCAGAATCGCCAAAATTACACCTTCCAAAATTACCAAAAAGAATAACCGCAAAGGTGTAGCCCCCATTACTCGCATTAACGCCAGTTCGTATTGTCGTTCTTTCAAGGAATTGAACAGCGAAATAAAAATGCTCAATCCCGAAACCGAGATAATAATAATCGCTAAAATTCGTAGCACATCAATTCCGTTACCCGTCAATTCGTACAAACGAGCCGTTTGCATAGCAGGCGAAGTCGCCATCATTTTGGTCTGTTTATTAATCAAATTCGGAATTGTCAACACACCAAATTTATTACGACAAAAGACTAACATCGAAGTTACTTCCCGACTTGCCGAGTCAATCGGTTCGCCTTCCATCTCATGAACGCCCCAAACCGTTTCAGAACCAGTCAGTAATAATTGATCAATCACAGAACCCGTCGGTTTTAAAACGCCAACGACTTTCAACGGCTTATCTTCGTGCATATCACCTTCACCGCCGACACCATGAGCCGAATAAAATACATCACCAACCTTCATCTCCAAACGCTCTGCGACAACACTTCCAATAGTGACTTCATACTTTTTATCCCAAAGTTTTCCGTTTGCCAATTCTGCCTTATACAAGGTCGGATAGGCATGCGTTGTTCCTACGATTCGATGCCCCATATGACTATCACCCGACGAAACAGGAATGACCTGCTTGATATATCGACGAGCCATCGGCTGCGACATAAATTCTTGAAACTCATTCAGATTAATATTTCCAGTCGGATTATCAATATGATACATCGACGATAAAACCAATTGCAACGGACTTCCTTTTGCTCCAATAATCAAATCAACACCGGCTTGATTTTTATCAAACTTGTCTTCAACTTGTGTCGTAATTAAAAGCAAAATCGAAATTAGACCAGTCCCCAATGCCAAGAGTAACAAACTCAATAACATTGATAACGGTTTACTAATTATATTTTTCCAACTTAATGATAGAATGTTCATTCTTCGAGTTTAAGCAGTTTAAATAGTTTAGAAATCCAAGTAGTTCCTACGAACCACAAGCACTTAAACTAAATTTATTTGATTTTCAAAATGATCTTTCAAGCGTGTGTCATGTGTCACGATAAGCAAAATAGCGTTTTGCTCTTTAGCCTGCGTTTCCAATAGTTTTAACACTTCCGTGCAATTATCGTCATCAAGTGCCGAAGTCGGCTCGTCTGCCAAAATAACCTCCGGTTTATTAATCAAAGCCCGTGCAATAGAAACCCGTTGTTTTTCTCCTTCACTCAATTCACTCGTTTTAGATTTTAGCTTGTGGCCTAAATTTAAGCTGTCTAAAAGTGACTGAATCCGACTTTTGTCCTGTGCCTCATTCGCCAAATATTGAGCAATTTGTAGATTCTGCTCTACCGTCAATGCTCCGACAAAGTGCGGTTTTTGAAAAATAATTCCAATATTCTTACCTCGAAATTGATCTAATTTGGCGGAAGCCAATTGTTGAATTTCAGTATCACCTATTTGAATTGAACCATTTTTAGGTCGCAACAAGCCACCCAGCAGGTGCAATAAAGTCGTTTTTCCACTTCCTGACTGCCCCAAAAGCAGCCAATGTTCGCCACTTTTGCAGTTGATATCCGGGAATGTCAACACATCACTTGATGATTGATATGAATAAGATACGTTTTTTGTAATTAGCATTTTTATAGATTGTGAAACCTATAAGGTTTTATCTGTCCCAAAACCTCAAGAAAACTTTATAGATTTATTGTACACAAACAAAGATAAAAGGAATTTTAATGAATTAACAATGAAAGATTTTAAAGGTTGATTAGGATTGATATGATTTAGAATTTGAGAAAAAACCTCCTAAAATAACAAAAGCCCTCACAAATTGTGAGGGCTTTTTGTTGGCCCACTAGGGCTCGAACCTAGACTCTTCTGGACCAAAACCAGACGTGTTGCCAGTTACACCATGGGCCAAACATGGTTGCTTTCCTTAAAAAGCGATGCAAAGATAATATGGAATTTTATTATCTGCAAGTACCTTTGCACTTTTTTTATAATTTTTTTAAAAAAAATTGAAATCGTTATTTCAATCTGCTCAAAATCGATATGTAAACTTTAATCAACCTAATTTGGTTCACAATAACCGTTATTTTTTATAAAAAATGTTCTAATAATAGGAGCTTCGCAGCATAAATTGTATTGTCTTTATCGAGTTCGGCTTTCGCCAAATGATGGAGAACGTCAATTTTATTCTCGGCTAACCGTATTTTTTGGATCGCTGGCTGTTGTAATAGTTCCTTTGCATCATCAATATTTGGCATTTCAAACAAACCAGCCAACTGACCTAAGTTATTGCCAGTTAAGACTTCGCTATTTTTAATATGTTCGGGTAAGGCATCATAACCGACAACTAATTTAGGAACCGGCTGAAACACTTTGAAGACAGCGTTACCACTGGCTTTCGTATAAAATGCTCGACCTAAACGACCAACTAAATTGATTTTTTGTGGATCAATTCGCCCTTCTTCATCAAAAATATGTTCTGCCAAATGCAATCTGACAATTTCACAAATAATTAAATGCCCTGCTCCGCCTTCATTGCCTAAGGGTAAAATTTCTTTTACCACACATTCAAACTGTACGGGCGATTCTTTGACTCGAAACGGTTTAATAATATCTGATGCAATTGGCGTTAAGCCAGATTTTTCAAATTCATTGACATCAGCAGAAAATCCGACAGAAGCAACTGCCATCTGACGGACGATTTCGTGTGGAACAACGTTAATAACAACTTCCCCTGTTTTTTCAATATTATGCAACGTGTCTTTTGTGGTGTTATCCGATACTTTTCGATTTGATGAAAAGACCATAATTGGCGGATTTGAACTAAAGACATTGAAAAAGCTGTACGGTGCTAAGTTCGGATGACCATTTTCGTCAACGGTACTGGCGAAGGCAATCGGTCGAGGTGCAACGGACCCTACCAAATACTGATGTAATTGTGGTGTTGGTAAATCTTTTGGATTGTAGCTTTTCATTAGTTTTATTAGTAATTAGTTTTGTTAGTAATTCGCAACTGCGAAATTAGCAGAAAATTTTGGACAAAAGAAAACGAGATAACTTCTTGTAATGAAATTACCTCGCTGCTATTTTTATAAAAATTATTATTTGGTAAAAAACTTTCCTCCGTCTAATTCGATTTTGAGCTATTTATCTTTTAATATATTCGTTTTTATATACCGTTTTTAAATAATGATTGTCTAAATAAAACGGTTTGATAAAACCGAAATGATGTAAAACAGAACCAAAGTTCGTATGTTAGTACTTTTTCAAATCTAAGAAATAAAACAGTTATGAATCCGATAAAAATTCACGATAAAATATTTGAAGCGTATATTTCTGACCAAAAAATCGCAGCACGAATCGACGAATTAGGAAAAGAAATTACGAAAATCTACCGAATAGAAAATCCGATTTTTTTGGTGGTTTTGAATGGTGCGTTTATGTTCGCTTCGGATTTGATAAAGCATTTTGATTTTGCTTGTGAAGTCCATTTCATCAAATTATCGTCTTACGACGGAATGAAAACTACCGGAGATATTAAAACCATTATCGGACTAAATGAAAATATTGAAAATCGATCGGTGATCATTCTGGAAGATATTGTAGATACTGGCAAAACTTTGTTTGCGTTGATACCTGAATTAGAAAAACTGCGACCTAAGTCTATTGCGATTTGTACCTTGTTACAAAAGACAGAAGCCTTAACCGTAGATTTGAAAGCCAATTATATTGGTTTTGAGATCGAAAATAAGTTCGTTGTCGGCTACGGTTTGGATTATGATAACTTAGGGCGAAATTATCCAATGATTTATCAATTGAAAGCAGAATAATTTTTTTTGCTGAAAATTTGATGACAATTAGTTCCGTTTTCCAATAGCAAATTGTAACTTACGTATAGTAAATAATTTTATTCATCAGTAGAAATTAATTAATCAAATGAGAACCTTATTTTTCGCCTTAGCGATTTTTACGCTCGGATTTGTTGGTTGTAAATCAACAGAAACCGAAGAAGTTCAACAACAACAAGAAAAACAACAACAGGAGTTAAATAGTAGAAGTGTTGCGACTGAAGCCTCTAATACGATAGAGATAGCAGTGAAAGAGCTGGTAAAAGCCTTCAAAAATCAAGATACAACGACCTTAAATAAATATATTAATCAAGATAAAGGATTGTATTACGTTCAATCGACTCAAGGAGCTTACAGTCAGTGTATTCATTATTATCACGCCGGAAAAATGATAGCAGATAGTGAAGGAGCAAACGAATATGAGATTAATCCTATGAAATATTTATTAGATTATTTCAATAATGTGAACGCTAAGGAAATGGAAGTGATTACCGAAGATTTATTTGGTGTAGAAGCTTGCGGATTTGAGAAAGAAGGTTTTTTTGTGGATCGTAATGAAGCTGATGTAAAATTGCTAACGGATGTTTATACGATGAATATAGCAAGAGATGAAGAAGATATTGAATCTGATGAGTTGGTAAAATTAGGGGAGATACAAAATGAGGTAACAAAGACCGTTTTTATTGGTGATGGTGACGTCACTTATACTTTTTACCTTACAGATGAGGATGGTCAATGGTGGCTCACTATTATGGATTTAAGAGATTGTGTCATGTAGTTTTAATTATGTTTTATAATTTTTGTAACAATTCTCTAATATATTTAATTGGTATTAATTTGATTAATTAATATAACTCTTTGTTTTTCAATTATTTATTATTTATATAGTTTTTGGATTCTTAATAAAAAAATGTCACACATTTACATATTGAAAATAATTTCAATATGCTTTTATTTTATATTTGTAATGGATTATAAATAATAGTCCTTTAAATTAAATGTCAGTTAATGTTACTAATCTTATGTTAAATCATAATTAAAATACTACGAGTTTAACAAGAGCTCAATAATTAGGTTTTGTATTCAAGCAATTGATGCTTACTAACCGCTTCTTTAGAAGCGGTTTTTTATTTTCAGCCTATAGTAATCATAAAAAAATTTGTATGTTGAAAATTCTTCAACTTTTTCGTCTTTCTACCTTTTGTTTACCAAACAAAATCCAAACAAAAAGTAGTACCTGCTAAAATGAAAAACGCCATTTTACATAATTCGTAAAATGACGTTTTAAGAAATAATTTAAAAATTGTGGAGTTGCAGAGATTCGAACTCTGGTCCAGACAAAGTGCCTGAGAGCCTTCTACACGTTTAGTCACTGCTTTGATTTTCGAGTAATAGATAGGTGCTGTAACCAACCCGAACGATTACCTTATTCTCTAAATTTCTCCGAAGTAGTCGAGACCAGCTACCCGAATAGCCTAAAAGTGTTTGATGTGCGATACGCTGTGTATTAGGCGTCAAGCGCACGGCACAAAAGCATTATAGTAGGATTCTACTACGCTGCCATAGCATAACGTGAGTTAGTGCCATTTATAAAGTGTTTGATAGACATTGATGACGAGCTGATACTATCATCGCCCGACGTGCTTACTAACCTGCTGCTTTCCTGTCGATACCATTCAACCCCATTTTTTAATCATTACATGATCTCTATATAGATTTACACTTTTGTAAATTCTGTTTTAAAAGATGTGCAAAGATAGAAACGTTATTTGGCTTTTTAAAGTTCATTTTAGTATTCATTATTTTTTATATCTTTTTATAGATCATAAACGAATAATTTTGGTTTGAAAACGAAATTATCAATTAGATTTCAAGGTTTTTCTATTCAAGGATTTAGATAAATCAAGGTTAAAGATATTAGTATTTGTGTAAGATGCCTCCATATTTCCTATGTATAGAGCGTCAAGATATGGATGATGATTTGCTGTTTGTATTTTCTGACTTTCTGATATTCTAATGTATTCTAAAAAAGTCAATCAATCGAGCGAATCTTCAAAAGGTTTTTGAAGTTGATTATTAGGCTCTTCCCTAAACGACAAAAGCACCTAAGTAAAACTTAGATGCTTGTTGTCTTAAAAATTTAAAAGGCGGCGACCTACTCTCCCATCAGTAATAGTACCATCGGCGCTGAGGAGCTTAACTGCTCTGTTCGGAATGGATAGAGGTGATCCTCCTCGCTATAGCCACCTTAAGATTTTCTGTGCTTATCGCACTATATCTTTGTATCGACTTTGTATTGGTTAGATTTTTTGTAGTTTATATACTGATAACTTTGCAAACATTTGACTAATGACCTTTTCAATCATTTTCTTACTTACTTTTAATACCTACTAATTTCTACTTGTTTTTG
>CBFIHR010000092.1:0-15649 GCA_965662365.1 Saprospiraceae bacterium | reverse complement strand
GGTGGGTTTGTATAAAAAGGTGATAATGGAATCGCTGCTACACCGATTTCTCTAGTCAAATATTTAGCGAAAGCGATATCATTCATATCGCTGATATTTTCGTAATTATAAAGTTGAAAATATGTGCCTTCCGATACTTTTGGTATCAGTGTCGTTTCCGCCAATTGTTCGGTGAGGAAGTCCCGTTTTTTCTGAAAAAAGTCGGGTAAATAATTGTAGGTTTTTTCATCTTGTAAGTGTTCCGCCAACGCATATTGCACGAAGGAGTTAACCGAAAAAACATTCCATTGATGAACGTTTTTAAATTCATTTATTAAATATTCTGGCCCGACACAATAGCCCATTTTCCAACCTGTAGCATGAAACGTCTTGCCAAAAGAATACACCGCTAAACTCTGCTCAAATAACGTCGGAAATCGTAAAACGCTCTGGTGCTGCTCATTATCATAAATCAAATGTTCATAGACTTCATCGCTCAAAACGATGATATTTTTCCCTGAAACAATATTTTCTAAGGCTTGTAAATCAGCTTGTTTTAGAATTGTTCCCGTCGGATTATGTGGCGTATTGATGATAATCATTCGAGTTTTGGAGGTGACTAATTTTTCAAATTTATTCCAATCAATCGAATAATCTGGATACGTCAGAGTATAGGCTTTCGGTATGCCGCCAGCGATGATAATCGACGGAGTGTAGCTATCATAAGCAGGTTCGATGATAATCACTTCGTCGCCTTGATGCACAAAGGCTTCGATGGCGGTGAATAAAGCTTGAGTTGCCCCTGCCGTTACACAAACTTGCGTTTCGCCGTTGATAGAAGTGCCGTAGCTTTTATTCATTTTCTGACCAATTACCTTTCGCAAATCTAACAGACCTGGCATCGGGCAATATTGATTTTTTTGATGGTTTAAATGCTTTGCTACCAACTTTCGTAAATCTTCGTCGCAGTCAAAATCTGGGAATCCTTGCCCTAAATTAATGGCATTATATTTATTGGCTAAAGCCGACATTACGGCAAAAATCGTGGTTTCTGATTTTGGTAATTTAGAGCGTAGTTGCATGCGTTATTTATTCGTGATTAATAGGGTTGCAAGATATGGAAAATTAGGGGTTAATAAAATAGTTGAGTGTAGTCATAACCTCAGATTGAGCGAGGTTATGACTAAATTGTGTATGACTGCCTACTGTGGACTGATTTCTGTTTACAGCGTCATCGGGACATCCATCAATAAAATTTTCGCATCATCGCTATTAGCGGTCACTTTGATTTTATCGGTATTCCAAATACCGAAGCCGTCACGTTTGCCTAATATTTGACCTTCAATCGTTACATCGCCTTCCAAAACAAAGGCATAAACGCCATTGCCGTCTGCTTTGATGGTGTAGGTTTCGGATTTGTCTTTATCAAATTTACCAATGTGAAACCAAGCATTTTGGTGAACCCACACACCGTCGTCCTCTTTATTGGGCGAAAGCACTTGATAAAATTCATTTTTTAAATCCGTATCTTTTAACGTAATTTGGTCATAGCGAGGGGTTACATTTCGTTGATTTGGAAACATCCAAATTTGTAAGAATTTTACGTCCTTGTCTTTATTTTTATTCATTTCGCTGTGAAAAACGCCAGTTCCAGCACTCATTACTTGTACATCACCAGCTTTGATAATGGCTTTGTTGCCCATCGAATCTTGATGTTCCAAATCCCCTTCTAATGGAATCGAAATGATTTCCATATTATCGTGTGGATGTCTGCCAAAACCTCGTCCTGACGCAACAACATCATCATTTAATACTCGTAAAACGCCAAAATTCATCCGTTCAGGATTATAATAATTGGCAAAGCTAAAGGTATGATGTGAATCTAACCAACCATGATTTGCGTGTCCTCGTGTGTTCGCTTTATGCAATACCGTTTTCATATTTTCTCCTTTTTTATTAATAATTCCACCATCGGCAGGAATGTGATTGAAACCAACTTGTTTCATCAATTTATCGTAAGTTGAGTGTTCATTTTTGTCTGCTGCTTTGAGTACTTGATGACCAGCAGCAACACCTGCAATGCCTAAAATTGATTTTTTTATAAAATGCTTTCTGTTCATTTTTAAAATTTTGGTTATCAATTATCATAGTAAAAAAGTAGAGTGGTAGAATAGTTCACGGGAAATGAAGGGTTTTTTATGAAAAAATGTATCAAAATACTTCTTGTAGATTTCAAAACATAAAGCAACATAATAAACACTAATTGTTTTTAGTTGAAATAGGAATTATTCTAACCGAAAGTAGGAAATCAATGAAATGGATAATCACGATTCCATATCCAAAGCAAAATTGGCGATTATTCAATATAAAATAATAGCCAAAGGTGGCAGTTGCATACATTCTTTGACAGAAAGTAAAATATCAAATGACTTAACTTACGAAAAACCAGCTTGCTGGCTAGGTTTTAGAAATATTTGCGAATATAAATATTGGGAGAGAAATTAATAGATAATGGACAATTGATAAAAGTGAATTTCTAAATCTGTTAGGTGAAAATCGTTTTATGATTTTTTCCTGTCAGGTTAATGCTTTATTAAAAAAACGATTTATAAAGTACACTTATTCGTTACCAATTGTCCATTATTCATTCAAATTAATCCAAATCAAAAGTATAATCTTTGTTATTTAGATTAATTGTTACCGTATTGTCGCCATTGTAAGTAATTGACCCTTCTTTACTGACAGATTCACCACCCGAAGTATCACCGGTTACGGTAAATGTAGCACTTCCGCTTGCAATATCTTTTGATGTTTTTTCAATACTCAAATCTGTTAAAGTCACACCTAAAGTCGCCGTAAAAGTCAGTTCATTACGGATTTTAGTCGTTTGAGTACCAACTCTGGTGTAGCTTCCTGTGATATCATAATGCGTAGCAGACGGTAAAATACCGTTTACATTCATGTTATACGTGCCTTCGTCCGAGGAAGTCATACGAGGTACGCTGTAAGTACCGTTGCTGGTGTAAGTGAAGTCAATATTTTGTGGCGTGTTGACGCTATCACAATTTACAGTACCTTCCCAAGTATAAGTGTAGTTGTACGTTGCAATCGAACCGATACCTTTTTCTTTTTCAAAAGTACTGTCAATAGATTGTCCGCATTGATTTTGGTAGTTTTCTACCAAATATAACATATCTTCTAACTGTGCATCGAAACCGCCCGCTTTGGAGTTTAGAGCGTTTTCAATTAACTCTGCGATGTCTTCATCTTCTAATAACCCTTCGGCATCGTTAACACATGCCATGACAGTTACAGAAAGCACTAAAGCTGCCATTCCGTACTTAAACCAATTCATAAATTTCATATAATTTAAATTAGTGATTCATAATTAATGCTTCCTTGTGCTATTCTGATATTTTGATGTAAAAAATACCTTTTAGAACTATGACCATTAACTATAAGAATCTGATTTTGAATATAATATCGTTTTAGAGAAAACGATTGTAAAAAATCGTTATTCTCAATTCTCTTATAAATAGACGAATTTTATTAAAAAAACGCTTACTTTGATGTAAAAATTAGAAAGTATATTTAATAAAATTGATAAATGGCAAAAAAAGATATAAATATTATTTACGGCAGACATCCGATTATTGATGCAATAAAAGCAGGAAAAGCACTTGATAAAATCATGTTACAGCAGGGAATAAGAGGAGAATACGAAAAAGAATTACGTTATACTTGTCGTCAATACGATATTCCATTGCAAGTTGTACCAAAAGAAAGGTTGAATCGATTTACGAAATCTAATCATCAGGGCGTCATTGGCTTTATTTCGTTGATTACGTATCAAGGTTTAGAAAATGTTCTACCAATGATTTATGAAAACTCTGAAACACCTCTGTTTTTAATCTTAGATGGTGTAACAGATGTTCGGAATTTCGGTGCAATTGCTCGGACAGCAGAAGTTGCTGGGGTGCATGCGATTATTGTTCCTAAAAAGGGAGCGGCATTAATCAACTCGGATGCACTCAAAACATCGGCTGGTGCATTAACTAAAATTGCGGTTTGTCGAGAGTCTTCTTTGTTTACTGTTGTGGAGTTTTTACAAAACTCTGGTGTGCAAGTGTTCGCAAGCGATTTGCAAGCAGAGAAAATGTCTTACAGTTTAGATTTTACAGTTCCGACGGCTTTGATTATTGGTTCAGAAGATAAAGGTGTGCAAGAGGGCTTGCTAAAGCGAGCAGATGAAACATTTATTATTCCGCAGGTTGGTACAACGGATTCGTATAATGTTTCCGTGGCAACGGGAATGATGCTGTATGAAGTAATGCGTCAACGAATGAGCTGATTGTCATCACTAATTTATTTTTTAGTGTATTAATTGTTGCCTTGAGTTTAGTAATTGTTAGTAATTGTTAGTAATTCTGCTGAAACAAAAACAGGTTTGAAATAGCAATATTTCAGACCTGTTTTGTTTCTAACCTAATATGTCCATGAAAATGTTTTGATTTTCACTTCTTTTAAAATCCTTTAAAAAATACCTAAGTTTTCAGCATTTTTCTGCCCTTATAAAGCAGCAACCGTTTGATTTTTTAAAGTTTTAACGGCAGTTTTCAACTTTGCATGGTTGCCTTCTGAAAAAGGTACTAAAGGCAAACGAACTTCTCGACTACAAAGATTTTCTATCTCACAAGCTGCCTTGATTCCGGTCGGATTTCCTTCTACATACAATAAGTGATTGATATCTAACAAGGTAAAATGTTCTCGTGCCGCAGTCTGAAAATCACCGCTTAACGCATGACGAATCATTGTAGAAAATTCACTCGGAAAAGCGTTCGCAATCACAGAAATTACTCCTGAAGCGCCAAATGAAATCATCGGCAAAGTCAAGGCATCATCTCCGGACAATAGTTGAAAATGTGGGGGCTTGTGTCGTGCAATATCCATGCACTGCATCATGTTGCCCGATGCTTCTTTTATTGCAATAAACTTCGGACTACTTTTAGCTAAACGGACTGTTGTAGCCGCTTCGATGTTTGATGCCGTTCGACCTGGGACATTATAAATAATAATCGGTCGAGGAGCAACGGCTTCGATAGCCATGAAATGTTGATAAATTCCTTCTTGTGTTGGTTTGTTATAATTTGGACTTGACGACAAAATCGCATCAACACCTTTAAAGTGATAGTTTTTGATTTTATCAATTATTGCCTGCGTGTTATTCCCACCGAATCCTGCGACGACAGGCACTCGCTCAGCGACAACTTTTACCGTGAAATCCAAAACTTCCAATTGCTCCGTCACGCTTAAAGTCGGCGTTTCTCCAGTAGTTCCGAGAGAAACCACATATTCTACTCCGCCATTGATGACATGTTCAATGACATTTGTCAATCCATCAAAATCGACTTGACCATTTCTGAAAGGTGTAATTAATGCAACACCCGTTCCTCTTAACAACATAGCTTTTCTAGTGATCAATGATTAGTAATCAGTTAGTTAGTAACTAATCCCTAACTAACTAATCCCTAATCACTAAATTATTTCATTATTTTCAAATGTTTATCTATCTGTTGAATGAAATATTGAAGGTCGTTATTTTTAGAATTATCAATCATCAAATCGTAACAATGAAGTTTTTGATCATCGTATTTTCCAACACGCATTTTGGCGTGAGACAATGCAGAGATATATTCTAATGACGAAACATCATGAATGTGAAGACTAATTAAAATATCGAAAGGCGTTTCCATAAATTGATTGACATCGTCAGAGTTTGGATGTTCATACCAACTCAAATCCTTTTGATTATAATATTTGAATGGAAAATTATTGTGTTCTTGATTGTCATCTACATAAGCTAAGATAGTCACTTGCTTATTTGACTTTCGAAGCATCTGCACGTAGTTTTCAACAAAAACTTGATTATCCAGATTCGTTGCATCAAATAAAATTCCGATTCGTTTAGCTTTCTCATACTGAATGGACGACCGCTCAGCCTTTAACTGCTTTAGTCGCTGCTTCAACATATAAGCATTCCAACGTAACCGCAAATTTCTAAATAATTTCATTTAGTCTGTATTTCGAAAGTAATTATTTTGACAACCAGTTCAAATTTATGACAAATTGTTAAATATTAAACATTTTACCTTAATTTAAAATAGAAGGCAACTTGAATGTACCTTCTATTTTAAGATTTCTTATTTATAAAAACCCATATTAGCATATTTATCAATACGCTGGCTAATCAAGGTTTCCGTATCCAACTCCGACAATTCTTTGATGGCCGTTTTAATTTGTTTTTTCAAACGTTTAGCAGCCATTTCAGCATCATTGTGAGCACCTCCGATAGGCTCTTTAATCACACCATCAACCAAACCGAACTCGTGCATATGTTCGGGCGTTAACTTCAAAGCTTCTGCGGCTTGTTCTTTATAGTCCCAACTACGCCACAAAATCGAAGAACAAGATTCAGGTGAAATTACAGAATACCAGGTATTTTCCATCATAAAGATTCTATCTCCTAAACCAATACCTAACGCACCTCCAGAAGCTCCTTCACCGATAACGACACAAACGATTGGCGTTTCCAATTGAGCCATTTCATAAAGGTTTTTGGCAATAGCTTCTGCCTGACCACGTTCTTCGGCTTCCAGTCCTGGATAAGCCCCCGGCGTGTCGATCAAGCAAACGACCGGCATTTTGAATCGTTCTGCCAACTTCATTAAACGCAATGCTTTGCGATAACCTTCAGGGTTAGCCATCCCGAAATTACGATATTGACGCATTTTAGTATTTTCACCCTTTTGGTGACCGATGAACATTACTGACTTGCCATCAATACTGCCGATTCCACCAACAATTGCCTTATCATCTTTATAATATCTATCACCGTGCAGCTCCACGAACTTTTTAGATATTTGATTGATATAATATAAAGAATACGGTCTTTCAGGATGACGTGACAACTGCACCTTCTGCCAACCTGATAAATTACCATAGATTTCTGTCTTCGTTTCTTTAATTTTCTTCTCCAAGTTTGTAATTGAATCAGAAACGTCCACTTTACCTTCTTCCCCAACTTGTTTTAACTTATCCAACTGTTGGTATAAATTTTCAATCGGCTTTTCAAAATCCAAGAAAACCATAATATGTTTGTTTTAGATAATAATTGGAAATAAATCATTTCTTTAATGAACTTTCCCCAATTATCGATAGTTTATTCACTACTTAATGAGGTATTGCGTTTAATTTGGTTAGAGTATTGATGGTTTACATCAGCTATCTATTCAAAAACGTCCGCAAAAATACTACTATTCAACACATCAACCGATTTTTAGAAACTTTTTTTGAAAAATTTGAATTAAAATTTGCAAAGTTCTAAAAATATCATACCTTTGCATCGCACTTTTAAAAAGTAATAAAGATTACTATAAAAGTAAACAATTCAAAATCTTTGGTCTGGTAGTTCAGTTGGTTAGAATACCTGCCTGTCACGCAGGGGGTCGCGGGTTCGAGTCCCGTCCAGACCGCAAAAGCTCTTCAAATTTTTTTGAAGGGCTTTTTTTATTTAAAATATGCTCAACGTAATGTTATGTACTACACCTATATTCTTCAAAGCGAGAAAGACCAAAGCTTTTATATTGGCTACACCTCTAATTTAGAACATCGACTTTATGAACATAACGAAGGTTTTTCAAGATACACGAAGCACAAACGTCCTTGGAAAATTGTCTATTTTGAAAAAATTGAAGAAAAGTCAGATATGTAATAAACCACTAAATTCGTTCAAAATACCGTTTTCGTTCCCAGTCCGTTACTGCTTTTTCGAATGCTTTTAATTCCATTTTGAAATGATGAGTATAATGTTCGACAACTTTATTTCCAAAAGCATTTTTAACAAAATCACTATTTTCAAAACGTGTTGTTGCCGCCGCCAATGTGTTTGGAACTTCTTCAATATTTTTTGCAGCATACATATCTCCTTCAAATATTTTTGGTGGCTCGATTTTGTTCTTAATTCCGTCAATACCACAAGCCAAAGACGCTGCAAACGCTAAATAAGGATTACAATCTGCTCCGGGAATACGACATTCTATCCGTAAACTTTCCTCTTTTCCAACCACTCGAAAACCAGCGGTACGATTATCGTAAGACCAAGCCAGACGAGTCGGTGCCCAAGAGCCATCGACATATCGCTTGTAGGAATTAATCGTAGGGGCATAAAAAGGCATGATGCTGGCAACATTTTTTATCCATCCGCCCAAGAACCATTTAAAAATATCAGAACCTTTGAAGCGACCGAAGTCGTGTTCACCAACGAAGGCATTTTTACCGTCTTTCCATAATGAAATATGAATATGACAACTGGATCCGGCTTGGTCTTCGTGATATTTGGCCATAAAAGTTACGGACAAATCCAGTTTATCCGCCAACTCTTTCAAGCATTGTTTATATATAACGTGTCGGTCTGCCATTTCCAAAGTTTCTGCATAGCGGACATTTAACTCATGTTGACCTAAGCCCCATTCTCCTTTGGAGTTTTCAACAGGAACACCCGACTTTTTCAAATGTCGTCTTGCTGCTGCATGAAAATTTTCAGTTCGAGTACCTTGCAAAATATGATAATCTTCCAGATACCAACCCACTGACTTTAAATTGTGATAATGCTGTTCATTCGCTTGACGAAAACTATTTTCAAACAAAAAATATTCTAATTCGGATGCGGCAAATGACTCAAAACCAATAGTTTGCAGTTTTTCTTTTTGCTTTCGCAAAATACTGCGAGGTGCAATTTCGATCCTCTTATGTGTGGACTCACTGACGACATCACAAAGCACCAAAGCCGTTTTCTCCAGCCAGTCAGCGATTCGTAAACTATTCAAATCGGGTACAAGATGAAAGTCGCCGTAGCCTAATTCCCAATTAGCAAACTTAAACCCAGCGACCGGTTCCATTTCCATGTCCGTCGTGAGCAAATAATCGCAGCCGTGTGTGCCAGAGTTCGCAGCTGTTTCTATAAAAAAATCAGCGTCAAATCGTTTGCCCATCAATCGACCGTAATGATCTGTAAAAGCAACGATTACCGTTTCGATATGTTCTAATTGAGCTAAATTATGTAATTCGTCTATGGTAAGTTTTCCTTGTAGTTTCATTAATAAACCTCTTCTTTTGTAATCATTTTTTGATTCACCAAAGCTATTGAAATCTATTTATTTATGATGAAAATAAGCGTTTCTTTTATTAAAAATAGTTGGGCGATGATAAAAAAATCTATTGCGATGAGTTTACAAATTCATAAAAAAAGGGTTCAATGCTTTTGAACATTCAACCCTCGCTAATAATTTTAATCTTGATTTCTATTTCAATTTATCTCGATACAATTCCTTAAATTTTCGCAATTTCGGGTCAATCACAATTTGACAATATCGCTGATTGGAATTGTCGTTATAATAATTTTGGTGATTCGTTTCTGCCTTAAAAAACACATCAAATTCCTCTAAGGTGGTAACGATTTTGTCATTATAAGAAGGTTGAACCTCCGAAATTATTTTTTCTGCAATCGCTTTTTCTTCTTCATTTTTATAAAAAATCACACTTCGATATTGCGTTCCTCTATCTGCACCTTGACGGTTTAAAGTTGTCGGGTCGTGCGTTGTTAAGTGAATTTTTAATAGCTCTTCATAACTGATTTCGTCGGGATTGTAGGTTACTTCAATCACTTCTGCATGGCCTGTCAAACCGCTACAAACCTCTCGATAGGTCGGGTTATAGATTTGACCACCGCTATAACCACTTTTGACTTTTGACACGCCTTTTAATTGTTGAAAAATCGCTTCGGTACACCAAAAACAGCCACCACCAAAAACTATTTTTGCTTCGTTGGACTCCATTTTCTTCATAGCTAAAGCATTGATACAATATCGTAAGCCACTTGGTTTTGGGCCATCTTGAAAGACGTGACCTAAGTGGGCGTCGCAAGTATTACACAAGGCTTCGACTCGAACCATTCCGACGCTTGTATCTTTGTGATAAGCGACAGCGTTTTCCTCAATCGGCTGTGTAAACGAAGGCCAACCCGTGCCACTTTCAAATTTTTCATCGGCATCAAAAAGTGGCGTTCCACAACAAGCACAAGCGTATTTTCCAGGCTCGAAACGACTACACATATCTGAGCTGTGTGGGCGTTCTGTTCCTTTTAATCGAGTAATCCGAAAAACCTCTGGCATCAAAATACTTCGCCATTCTTCTTCTGTTTTTTCGACTCTTCGGTCGGGTGTTGGATTGCCTTTATTAGCGAACTTGATAATATCTATCCACTTTAACATAGTTGTATGATTTGATTGTTTGAAGTTTTGATTATTTGATTTTTTTCTAAAAAAAGAATTTAACCACTGTAACCATTTCTTATTTTTCATAAGTTAATTTAGACATTTGTTAAGTACTTTTTTTGTTATGCTGATGAAAGTCAGCAGGAGCGCTCTTTTATTTTAGCTTTTGTTGTCTATTGCTTACGAGCTGCAAGACAACATCGAACAACCGACTTTATGCCTTGCCCATTCTGGTCGTTTCGCAAACCATTTTTGATGTTTTGGCTGTTCCGCATAAGGCTGTTTTAGTAGTTCGTGTAATTCTTCAATTAATGAATAATCGCCATTATCCGCTTTATCAATTGCCATTTGTGCCATATAATTTCGTAAAACATATTTTGGATTGACTGTGTTCATCAAGTTTTGTCGTTCCTCGTTTGTTGTGGTTTCTTTTTGTAGTCTTGTAATATACAAACCGAACCAATCTCGCCAATAAGAAATGTGTTTTTCATTCAATTCGGACTCATTATAAAATGCTTGCCTGATGATATTTAAAAAATCGCTATCGTCATTAATAAGCGTATTTTTATTGATTTGACTTAAATTTCTAAAGAAAATCGTCATATCGGTTTCGACCATTTCTAAGTTGTTTTCTAAGGTCGTAATCAGTTGTGCATCCGTTTCCAGACTGGTCATTAAACCCAGTTTTTGACGCATCATCGCTGGGTATTTTTTGGCGTAAGCCGATTTATAATCGTCCAAAATAGCTTCCAACGGTTTGGTGTCTTCAATCAGCGGATAAAGTGCATTTGCCAACTGAAACAAATTCCACAAACCGACGCCAATTTGCTGTCCAAAACGGTAGCGACGATGTTGTCGGTCGGTCGTGTTCGGTGTCCAGCCTTTGTCGTAACCTTCGAGCCAGCCGTAAGGTCCAAAGTCAATCGTCAAACCTAAAATCGACATATTATCTGTATTCATCACGCCATGAACGAAGCCTACCCGCTGCCAGTGAATGATCATTTCTAAGGTGCGTTCCGTAACCATTTTGAAAAATTCGATATAACCAGTTTTTGTACCGACTTCGATAGTAGGGTAGAAGTGACGAATCGTATAGTCTGTTAGTTTTCGCAAATTATCCACATCTTTTCGAGCTGCAAATATTTGAAAATTGCCAAAGCGAATAAAACTTGGGGCAACTCGACAAACAACTGCTCCTTTTTCATACGCTGAGTTTCCATTGTACAACATATCTCTCAACACCTCGTCGCCAGTTAGCGAAAGCGACAACGAACGAGTAGTCGGAACACCTAAGGCAAACATCGCTTCGCTGCACAGATGCTCCCGAATCGAAGATCGCAGGACCGCAAAACCGTCGGCTGTCCGAGAATAGGGGGTTGCACCAGCTCCTTTGAGTTGTAATGCCCAACGTTGGTTATGATGCTTAATTTCAAATAGATTTATTGCTCTTCCATCGCCTAATTGTCCTGCCCATTGTCCAAATTGATGGCCGCCATAACACATCGCAAACGGTTCGGTATTGTCCATAACTTCTGCACCAGAAACCAGATTTAAGAAGGTTTCTGTTTTGGCGAAAGCCTTATCAAATCCAAGGTTTTCTAACATTTCAGTAGAGATGTGTAGTAATTTCGGATTCGACGGTTTGCGTGGCGTGACATGCGAGAAATGTGCTTCGTGAACTTGTCGAGGCACATTGTTTCGATTGTTATCGGCGGTTAATTCTTTGTTGAAGGTGTCGTTTATATTGATCATAATTCGTCATCGTTCACATGGCGTTACCATGTGCTATTATTCCTGTCTTGTTGAGACAGTTTTTTAATGTTCGTCCTTTATTAATTCAGGAAATTTTGCTTGAAAGCGTTTTAGTCTTGGGACGGAAACCGCTTTGATGTAACCGTGATTTGGATGTAGTTTTTCATAGTTTTGGTGATAATCTTCTGCGACCCAAAACATTTGAAACTCCTTGACTTCTGCGGCTACTTTTTCTGGTGCTAATGCTTTATTTAAAGCCGCTATTTTTTTATCAATAATCGCTTTTTCTTCGTCATTTTGATAAAAAACAATGGAGCGATATTGTGAACCTCTGTCGTTTCCTTGACCGTTGACTTGTGTGATATTTTGTGAACCAAAATAGACGTCCACCAAGGTTTCAAAACTAACAACGGACGCATCATAAAAAATTTCTACGGCTTCTGCGTGTCCCGTTTTTCCTGTGTTCGAAGATTCATAAGTTGGATTTTCGGTATGTCCGCCCGAGTACCCCGAAACTGATTCTTCAACTCCTTTTACACTTTCGTAAATAGCCTCTACGCACCAGAAACAACCCGAAGCAAAATACGCTCGGCTTAATCCTTCTTTCTTTGGAATGTACTTTTCTGGGGTATTTGAGGTGATGCCCGAAGTATTAACGTATTCTTTTTCAGTCTCCGTCGATGTGTTGCCATTATTAGTTGATTGACAGCTGCTTACGATTACAGAAAATACAAATAATATTGATAAACTAAGATATCTCATCCTTCAATTGATTTGGTTTTTAATGCTAAGGTAACAGCAGAACAAATGAATAGTTGAGGAGGATAATGTAAGATTTTATTAAAAAGGATCGCTTGTAAGGTTAAGTAATTGTCACACCGTTTTATTATCAAACTGTTAGAGTATTTTTGACGTATTTTACGTAAAATCACTCATAATAAATGGTTAAAAGGCCTTCTTATGTAAATAAGTTGAACTACGAAAGTTCGGACATTATTTTTCATAAAAAAGCCCTTCAAACAATTATTAATAACTCATTTCGTCAATTTCAACTTTTCCTCGGAACGTCCAAAAGACAAAAGCGGTGTAAGAAATCACTAAAGGTGTTCCGATGGCAGCAAATAATAACATAATGCCGAGTGATTTTTCAGAAGCCGCAGCGTTATAAACGGTGATGTTATTCGCTTCGTCCAGTGTTGATAAAATGATATTTGGATATAATTCTATGACCACGGTCATTAATAATAAACTCATCGTAATAGCAGAAAAGATAAAAGCACTGCGATAGCTGCGTTTTGAAACTAATCGAGGAATATTTGCTAAACTCAAAAATGCTAAAATTGGTACAATAAATAACGCTGGTGTTTCTTTAAATCGGTCTGATAAATGCGGAATAAAAACCAACGTATAAAGTGTAACAATACTGAAACTGACCAAAAATAGTATCATCGCACGTTTTACCAAAATGGTTAATTTAGCGTATAAACGACCTTCTGTTTTCATGGTTAAATAAATACCACCGTGCATGGCAAACAGAAATAAAGTCGTAAAACCAATCAATATTGCATACGGATTGAGGAACATCAGCCAGTTACCTTGAAACTCTAAGTCGGAGTCAATCGGCATACCTTGCAGCACATTCCCTAAGACAACGCCCAGCAAAAAGGCCAGCATAATACTCGCAACGCTATACGAAACATCCCACATTTTTCGCCACCAGATCATCGGTTCTTTACTCCGAAACTCAATCGAAATCGCTCGAAAAATTAGAAACAGTAAAAACAGCATGAATGGAATATACATCGCTGAAAAAACGGTTGCATAAACGACTGGAAATCCTGCGAACAATGCACCGCCACCGATAACCAGCCAGACTTCGTTGCCGTCCCAAACGGGGCCGATTGCATTTAAGGCAATTCGCCTACTTTTTTCTTTTTTGAAAAACAAGTGTAGTGCTCCTGCACCCAAATCAAATCCATCTAAAATGGCGTAACCCGTAAAAACACCACCAACTACTAAAAACCACAGGGTTTGATAATCTATATTTAAAAATGTCATTTTTTTAAGATCTAATAATTAAATGTTTAACTATCAGACCTGACAGATTTTTAAAACCTGTCAGGTCTTTTCATAACTAAATTACTTCCGCCATGCCTTTTTGTTTTGGACGATGTTCGTTTAATTCGTCCTCATGTGGGCCTTTTTTGATTTTCTTGTTTAATAAATAAATAAATAAGACAAATAACAGGGCGTAAATCAAGGTAAACATGATTAAAGAGAACCAAACTTGATTCGCTGTGACGGTTTTGGATAAAGCGTCAGAGGTGCGTAGCAAACCATAAACAACCCACGGTTGTCTACCCATTTCGGCAGCAAACCAGCCGACTTGATTCGCAATTTGCGGTAAAATTACAGACCAAGCAAAGACGTGTAATAACCATTTTTGGTCAAATAATTTCCCTCGCCACCATTGAAAAACAGCAAACAGCGATAAGCCTATTAAAGTCATTCCGATAGCGACCATGATATGATAAAATTGGAAAATAGCATTTAAAGCTGTCGGGCGTTCATCTTCAGGAAAAGCATTTAGACCCGTGACGGGAGTTTCAAAATCGTAGTGCAACAAAAACGTCAAACCGCCAGGAACTCTCAGACCCGTTACCGTTTGCGTTTCTTTGTCCACCCACCCCATGATATACATATCCGCAACGGCAGAGGTATCAAAATGACCTTCTAAAGCGGCCAATTTAGCTGGTTGATTTTCAGCAACGCCTTCTGCCGAATGATGACCGGTGAACAATTGTGCTAAACTCGAAATCGCAGCAACAATTAAAGCGATTTTGAACGCTTTTTTGGATAATTCGACGTGACGATTTTTAACTAAATAATAAGCATGAACGCTTAACACTAAAAAAGCACCCGCCAAAAATGCACCAATCCAGACGTGTGTTAATCTATCGATACTTGAAGGATTGAAAACCATTTCCCAAAAATCAGTGATTTCTGCCCGAGCTTGCATCCCTTCACCAACAATATGATAGCCAGCAGGTGTTTGTTGCCAAGAGTTAGCAATGACAATCCATACCGCTGAAAACATCGATCCAAAAAATACGCCAATGGTGGCGATAAAATGTACAATTGGCTTGACTCGATTCCAGCCAAATAGCAAAATTCCTAAAAATCCACTTTCTAAAGCAAAGGCAAAAATACCTTCAGCGGCTAAAGCACTGCCGAAAATATCCCCGACATATCGAGAGTAGGTCGCCCAGTTTGTACCAAACTCAAACTCCATGACGATACCAGTCGCCACACCAATTCCGAAGGTTAGTGCGAAAATTTTTGTCCAAAAACGAGCCATCGTTTCATAAACTTTTTCGCCAGTACGCAAGTACAAGCCTTCCATAATGACCATAATCAAGCCCAAACCAATACTCAAAGGGGGATAGATGTAATGAAAGGAAACGGTAAATGCAAATTGTATTCGTGATAAAATTTCTACGTCCATGATATTTTAGAATATGGTAATAGTTGTTATTAATGATAGTAATTTTTACAAAGTAAAACATGAAAATAATCTTAATTTGTGA
>CBFIHR010000091.1:0-15808 GCA_965662365.1 Saprospiraceae bacterium | reverse complement strand
TAAACGGTGCAATTTGTTGTCCATACATTTCTTGAAAGTGTTCTCGCATTACCTCGAATGACTTATATACACCTTCTCGAATCGCAATACTCGGCACAATCACAATAAACTTACTCCAACCGTATTTTTTATGCAATTCGTACATCGTCCGGATATAAGTATAGGTTTTTCCTGTACCAGTTTCCATTTCAATGGTTAGATTGATACCGATTTTTACAGGCGGCTTTTCGATGTTTATGATTTCCCTAATTTCATTCTGTCGTTGAACGGCTTTTATATTTTCAAGAATTTGGCTGTCTGTTATTCTAAGATCACTATTTCGATAGCCTATTTCTTCGAGTAGTTCATTTTCAAGTCCTAAAGTTTGAACACCTTGAGCAGCATTTTTTGCTTTCTGAACCAATGCCTTACTCTTCTCAAGTGTAAACTGCTTAGTCGTTAACGGTTGCCCGTCAAAGACATCAACAACGGCTTGAACTGCATTTATTTGAAAATCTTGTTGTTTGAATTTTAGTTTCATATTATTAAGTTAAGTCATTATTTTTTATCATAATTTCGAGAATATAAGGTTTATTAAAAAAAAAAAATCAGGTTTACGAAACTTTAAAAGTTTCATCAATTTAAGACGCTTCCAATGCCTTTTTCAATGCCTCAAGCCGACCTTGAACATTTTCAAATCTGTTAGAATATTCGGTTACTTGACGTTTTTCAATTTCTAAAAGTGCATCAAAATCATCGAAGTTGCGGTCGATTTTTTCTTTGATGGTGTTGATATAATCATTCAACCGATGAGTGATGTCAGTTTGCAAAGCGGTCTTTCCTTTGGTAATCGCTTCGTTGTAGTCTTCAAAAAGTTGTTTGCGTTTGGACGAAACCGTGAAACTCGAAATCGCTAAACCGATGACGGTCAAAACACCGCCTGTAATATCGAAAACCATACCTTGTGTCACGGCTGCTAAAATAACTCCGATAGCTGCCAGCCCGCTTCCTGTGGCGATATTTGGCGAAAAATTATCCTCTTCTGGAAACATGGACGCATCTGCAAAATTTTCTGATTTGTTGATAAATGCGGAAAATTCATTTTGCAAATCTCGCAAGACATTCGCCCGTCGTTCGGACAAATCCGTGAAAATGTGTTGGTTGTCTTTGAGTACAGTTTTGGAATTACGAATTTTCATATCAATGATTTTAAGCATTTGCTGAATGTTATCCGCAATATCACCAACGCCGTTATTCAATTTTTCCGTCAAGGACGTGTTTAGGTCAGTTTCTAAGTTTTTTGCAATCTCATCTAACCATGCTTTAGAGGATTCTTTTTTAGAAAAAACAGCGGCGAATGTGCGACGCAACAAGGTAAAAAAGCCCAAACCTTCCCGTAATTTTTTTTCTGTTTTTAACGTGATATTGTCATAACTATCGCTCATATTCGCTACTAAAATATCAACTTGTTTTTGAGATTTTGCCGCTTGTTCGTTCAAAGTTTCGGTAATATCATTGCGAAAAGCAAGGTCTGCTTGATATTGTTCTGACAGTATTTCTAAACCTGATGCAATCCGTTTGGACACATTTTGAGCGGTTTCCAGGTTGTTGGTCAATTTCAAAACTGGAGCTTGACCGCCAGTAATATTATCTCGAATAAATGCACGAACTGCCTGAAATCCACTGTTTTCATCGCCTTCTTGTTCTTGCATCGCCGATACCGCAAAGACATTTGGGTTTGAAATGCCTTTTTTTTCTGCTTGTTTAATTACCCCGTTGATGTTCGTTTTCAAATCATCGGCTTTCATCAAGTCCTTTTGTTGCAAAATAAAAATGACTTTCTTTTGCCAATCTTTGTGAATATAATCGAAAAAATCCCACGCAGATTGTCGATAAGGATTTTTAGCTTCAAACACAAATACAATCAAATCACTACCCGGAATAAACCGCTCGGTGATTTCTTGATGATGTTCGATAATCGTATTTGTGCCGGGGGTATCGACAATAGCGATTTCTTTAAGAATATCAACCGGATAAAAAATCTTTTTCAAGTAAGGATTAATGACAAGCGTTTGTTCTTTTTTGCCATACAAAATCTGCTGAATCGTATCGGTGCAAGGGTCGGGGGCGACTTTTGTCACTTCTTTATCCGTTTCTAACAACGCATTGACGAAGCTACTTTTGCCGACTTTCACCTCTCCGACAATCACAAACATAAACGGCTCGTGAATGCGATTGCGTAAGTCGCTGACCATTTCCGAAAGGGAAGTATTGTTGATATCAATCGCCATTTGATGCAAGTCTTTCACGACTTCGACCATCTGAAAGCGATATTGTTGTAATTGCTGATTTAGTATTCTGCTCATACGATTTGGTTTCTGGTTGCTGGTTCTTTGTTTCTTGCTACCAGTAACCAGCAACCGATAGCAAGACCAAAAGGTACGAAATGATTATTGGAAAAACAATAAACCGTTTTTTCAAATTATTATAAATAATCACCCGGCGATAGTTGATTTTTTTGAATTGACATTTCTTAATAAAATGCGTTATTTTTCAATAAGCACTTTTCCATTTCCAATCAACTGATTTTTATTAAAAACACCCAAATAATATATGCCTGCGGGCAAATCGTGGCATTCTAAGCGGTATTCCTTCCCGATGTTTACCGCTCGCACGACTCGACCCGTTTCATCAAATAGTTTTAAATGAAGCGATTGTAATTGGCAATTTTCAATGGTAATTTGCGTAAAATCTGTTGCCGGATTCGGAGCGATTTTTATATCAAAATCAAATTTCGAATTAGAAAAAGTCGTCGTCGTGCCACAATCACTTTTGAGGTAATAACCTTGCGGACTTCCGCCTGCCACGATGTAACAATTGCCGAAAGGCGAAATAATCGACGCACCTCCGGCATTGATAGCAACGCTTAAAGTATCCATCCAGAGCGTTTGTCCACTAAGCGTAACGGCTGCCACAAAGCCGCCGTTCGTAGCCGTCCACAAATTTTCTGTAACAGAACCAGTCGCCAGACAGTTACCCGCAGCATCCAAAACCATATCCGAAACCCTGGCATCTGTACTAACTATATTTCCCAGAATCGTCTGCCAGACTTCGTTGCCACTACCATCGTATCGAGCCATTGTCGCCGATTGTCCGGTAAAACCTGTCCTATAACCTCCAACCAAAAAATCGCCATTGGGCAAGGGCTGAACGGCTGTCGCTGCATCGCCTGTTGAATAGAAATAATCTTTTGTCCACAGCGTATCGCCTTGTGTATCCGTCCTGACGGTATGCAATACGCCATTTCTTGTTCCTACGATAAGGTAATCCCCATTTGGCATTTCTGCTATATCGTAAGGCCTAAAGTAATCGTCTAAGTTTTTTTGTAACGTTAAATTGCCTGAAGTATCGGTTCGAAATAATAATAGGGTCGAATCAGAACGACCAAGACTTAAAAACTCGTCCGTCGTTGTTTTTGAAAAAGCGGTAAGATTTTGAATCCCAAATGTATCGTGTACTTTTCTCCAAATCGTATCTCCAGCAGCGTCTGTACGGACAAGGTATAATCCAAATTGATTGTAATAGGTACTTCCACCAATTAAAAACCCACCGTCGAGCATTTCATAAATGCCATTCACTCTATCCAGCCGGACATCACCGTAGGTTGTCGCCAAGAGTTTTCGCCAAACTTCATTACCTTGATTATTCGTTTTAATAAGTTGAATATAATGCCGAATGGCACCAGTTGGTAAATCCAATTCACCGGCCATTAAATAGCCATTATCTTGAGTTTGTATGACTTGATACGACAAACCCTGCCCGCCCCAAAATGCCGTATCAGGAACGTAACTTTGTTCCCAAACTTGAGCAAGGCTACAATTAAGCATTAAGGTAAAAACTGTTGTTAAATAAATTATTCTCATGGCTTTAATGTTTTATAATTGACTGTTAATAAAACTTTCTTAGAAAAAATCAATCTTCCTTTTTGATGGAATAAATTCCAAACTCCTCAATAATTCAATACTTTTGTGGTAAAAAAAGATTTGAACCATTATCAATAATCAACGAAAATAAACTATGAAAAGTAAGACAAATAAACCGCAATTGACTATCAAAATATTCGTTCCAAGTGTTTTAATCGCTTTCGGAATATTGATATTAGGCATGTTCGGTTGTGCAAGTGAAGAGCCGTCAAGCGAAAAGACGACACAAGAGGAGGTTAATTCAGACATAACTTTTGAGCATGAAGGAAATTTGACTTTCGTTCGGGAAGATTCTGTTATTACGGATATTGCCATCGAAATCGCAGAAACAGAAGCCGCCATTACACAGGGATTAATGTACCGTAAATCCATGTCGTTCGATAAAGGAATGTTATTTATTTTTCCAAATAGTGAAACACGATCATTTTGGATGAAAAATACAAGTATTCCTTTGGATATTATTTATGTCAATAGCAATATGGAAATTGTTTCTATTAAAAGCCACACAACACCATTTTCGACGGATTCTGTACCTTCTGATGGCAAGGTTGCTCAATACGTTGTAGAAGTAAATGCTGGTTTTGCTGGAAAATATGGTATTCGAGAAGGGGACAAAATTAGTTTTGAACGGTTGTAACCTTTTCCTAATTATTGGTTTTTTAATAATGCTTACAAGAAAAACACCTCGGGTGCGTCTGATGAAAACGGATAAATTCCTTTAAAATATAATTTGTGAAATACTTCCTACAATATATTATTTTCTCTTTTTTGCTGGTGTTTTGTGTTACAGGACTTCTTGGACAACCAAAGATTGTCAAAGTCAAAACGTCTAAAGTCGATAGCTTAGAAACTGTTTTAAATAATACCACATCAGACTCTGTAAAAGTTTTACTCTGGTGTGCAATTGCGAAAGCTCAACAGACATCAAGTTTGGAATTAGCCATTGAGTCTGCTGAAAAAGCTTTGCGTAATGCAAAACGGTTGGATAATATCGAGTTGATTGGCAAATCTAAACTGACGCTCGGACAGTTGTATTTTGACTATGATAAAATGAAGTTGGCTTTTGAGTATTTTGAAGCGTTCAAAATATTGGCCGATAGTTCGGCTAACCGAGAGTTGCAGATTATGGCTAAATTGGCGTTGGGGGATTATTACTTACGTCAAGAATCGTATCAAAATGCAATCGCTAATTATACCGAAGCTAAAATATTATTAGATCAATCGAATACGCAAAATGAACTGGGGGAGGCTTTAAATAAAATCGGTATTGCTCACCGAAAAGCAAATAACAATAGAAAATCTTTTCAGTTTCATCGAGATGCTTTAGCTGTTTTTGAAACCAACAAAAATACAGTCGGCATTACAGAAAGTTACATTAACTTAGGTACAACTTTTTTGTCGCAGGGAGATTTTGAGGAAGCGATGGAATATTTTCAAGCGGCTTTAGATGTCGCAAAGTCGATTGGCAATCGTCGAGTTATCGGAGAAACTTACTTCAGCATTGGTAAAGCAAAGTTCGAACAAGAACAGTACGAACGAGCATTAGAAGCTTTTTTGAATGCCTCCGACCTGGTGATGATTCGTGATCACCCTCAATTAGTGGCTTCCATTTATTCTGCAATAGGCTTGACTTTCTTACGTCAGAATGAAGCGGCAAAAGGTGTAGAATATGAGCGGAAAGCTTTAGGTATTTTTCAATCTACCAACGACTTACACGGCGTTGCGATGAGTTATAACCGTTTGGGAAGTATTTATAAAACACATATTGGTGTTAATCAGGCTATTCAATATCTACGAGATGCGCTAAAACTAAATATAGAATTGGATATCCCCAATCGTCAGTGTGAAAACTATATTAACTTAGGGCATGCTTATTTGCAACAATCGAAATATAACGAGGCATTGACAGAAGTCAAAAAAGGCGTGCAAATAGCTGATAATCTTAATGATAAAGCCCTGATGAAAGATGCTAACGAATTGTTGTCCTTACTGTATGCCTCCAAAAAACAATATCGAGAAGCTTACATCGCTCAACAAAAATATGAAAGTTTGAGTGATAGTTTGGAAGAGAATAAAAAACGATACTGGATTGAAAATACGGCTAAGAATCGGTTAATTGGCGAAGCAGCTCACTTCAAAACTATTAAACGGCTTCGTTTCTGGGCTGTTTTTTGGGGAATTATCGCCTTGTTATTAGTTTCTTTAAATGTCTATTTTTATAGAAGTCTGATTTATGCCCGAAAAGAAGTAGCCGAACGAGATAGATTATTAGAAACTAAAGAAAATGATTATCAAGAGTTAAAGGCTATTTTAAAAAAGGTAGTTGAAAAATAACGGTTAACAGCCGCTTCACTTTGCTTCTTGACAGCGGATAGATGTTATAAAAAACGAGGCTATTTCAGACCGCCGAAGTAAACCTTGCTTTACTTTGACTGCTGAAATAGCCTCATTTTTATTTTCAACGAAGTGACGATTTTTTAATGTAAGCCCTTCGCTGCTAAATAACGTTCGGCATCTAAAGCTGCCATACAACCTGTTCCTGCTGCAGTGACTGCCTGACGATAAACGTTATCTTGTGCATCGCCCGAAGCGAAAACACCTTCAATATTAGTACGAGTAGATTTTGCTTCTGTAATTAAATAACCAGCGTCATCCATATCTAACCAACCTTTGAAAATATCGGTATTCGGTTTGTGGCCGATAGCTACGAAAAATCCACCAACTGGGATTTCTGTTTTTTCGCCAGTTTTATTATTACGAATACGGATCGCATTTACAAATTCGTCACCTAAGATTTCATCTGTTTCTGTGTTCCAATGAACGATAATATTTTCCGTATTCATCACACGTTCTTGCATAATTTTCGAAGCACGCATTTCATCACGACGGACTAACATGTGTACCGTTTTACACAATTTTGCTAAATAAGTCGCTTCCTCTGCTGCGGTATCTCCAGCACCGACAACCGCTACATCTTGCCCTCTAAAGAAGAAGCCGTCACACACTGCACAAGCCGAAACACCATTATTCTTGAATTTCTCTTCTGACTCTAAGCCCAACCATTTAGCATCTGCACCAGTCGAAATAATAATAGCGTGTGCATGAATTTCTTGTCCACTTTCAGTCCAAATTTTGTGAACATCGCCCGACAAATCTACTTTATTAATAAACTCATAGCGAATTTCTGTACCGAATCGTTCTGCCTGCTCTTTTAACTCTTCCATCATCTCTGGCCCGGTGATTCCCTTCGGATAACCCGGAAAATTCTCTACTTCAGTTGTCGTCATCAATTGTCCACCGGGTTGCATTCCTGTGAACATGATAGGTTTCATGTTTGCTCTTGCTGCGTAAATTGCCGCAGTATAACCTGCTGGTCCTGAGCCAATAATCACGCACTTATGTTGTTCTGTCATCTTTCTTTTTAATAAAAAGTAGTAATTAATAGATAAATAGATATTCTAATCATATCGCATTATCTTATTCTAAAGGAATACAAAAATCTAAAAAAATAGTTGCATTATCAAACGTCTGCACATAGACATTTCCACTTTTTAGTAATTCGTGTTACAGAGCGTTAGGTTTCTACGAACATTAAGAGGATTTAAAACAAGGTTAGCGTACGAAAATCTGCTTACGCAGAAAGGTCAGTCAATATTTTGTAACAATCTATCAAATATTAAAGGTATCTAATTAATGATTAGGAATCCAGCTCGCTTTTCACTCTACCGAACTCCACAGCTAACCACATACCAGAGCGAATTAGTAATTTAGCGGCTTCTTTCAGATATTCTAAAATCCAGATATTATCGGGATTTTTACTATTCGTCCCATTTTCCGTGCATTCGCTCGTCTTCTCGCTTCACAATCATAAACATCCGCTTCACGAATCCCATAATTGATAAAAAAGCTAAATAGCCAAAAGTCAAAATTGAAAAAATCCATCGAAATGTACCAGGTAGCCATAATGACGAAAATAAATACGCAAATAATAAGCCTCCAGCGACTAAGCCTAAGTAAGCCAGAAATGATTTTCCCCAGTATTGATTTAAATCTGCTGCATTAAGACTGAATATCGAATTATAAACAGCAAAAAGCAACATGAAAGAACCAACTGAAATGTACGGAAAACGTTCTGAAAGGGACGTTGCACCGATCGCATTCATAAAACTACCTAACACCATGAATAGAACTGCACCTCCGAGACAAACTGCTGCTATCAAGTAAGGATTCATTGATTTTGTAAAAAAAGATTCTTGTGTATTGTCTTCTATTTTTTGCATATCTTATTTTAATTTAATTTGGAGCAGCAACAAGTGATATTTTGTATAGACTCGTTTTACTTATGTTGTGTGTAATAATATTAGTATAAAATTAAAAACAATTCAGATTGTTTAATAACATCTAAATAAATATAGCATCTATATTCTTGTTCGAACCTATTTCAAACCTATTCAGAATGAATCTAAACCATCAAAAATCAATTATTTTTGAATTATCACAAAAATAATATCTTTGTGATACAGTCAGCAACAGATTTTAAGAAAAAAATATGACAAACTGGAGAGACAAAATACACGAGATAATTTTTGAAGCGGATACACCTTTAGGAAAACTATTTGATGTTACGCTATTAGTTGCTATTATTCTAAGTGTCATTGTCGTCATGTTAGAAAGTGTAAAATCTTTAGACGAAAAATACGACAATGTATTTTTTATCGTCGAATGGATTTTCACCGTTATTTTCACCATCGAATATCTTCTTAGATTATACTCTGTAAAAAAGCCGTGGAAATATGCGAGCAGTTTTTATGGCGTTATTGATCTTTTAGCGATTTTGCCCATGTATATTCTGGTGATTCTTCCTTACCAAATGAACTACTTACTTGTGATCCGAATATTACGATTATTACGGATTTTCAGAGTATTTAAGTTAGTACATTACCTCAACGAAGGGAAAATCCTCCTCAAAGCGGTGCAAGCAAGTCTTACTAAAATTACCGTTTTTCTATCTTTTGTTATTTTATTGGTCATGATTTTTGGGTCTATTTTGTATGTGATCGAGGGCAATTCCAATTCAGAACAGTTTACCAGTATTCCTCGAAGTATTTACTGGGCAATTGTTACCATTACGACTGTCGGTTACGGTGATATTTCGCCTGTAACGCCTTTAGGTCAGACGATTGCTGCCGTTATTATGCTATTAGGTTATGCCGTCCTCGCCGTTCCTACGGGTATTGTTTCTATGGAATTAGCCAATGCGTCGAACGATGTGACAACACGAGCGTGTATAGCTTGTGGAAATGACGGACACGATCTTGATGCTATTTATTGTAAATATTGTAGCGAAAAATTATAACAACATCCTAAAACCGTTTTTACCAAAATATCTACTTTTTTAAATTTAAAAAACACATCAGTTTCACATCAAACAAATTGTATTTACAGCCATTTCACCGTTCGTTCAAACTCATAGCCGACCAAGTGATTATGATAATAATACAACAACTTCAAACTATCAGTCACATAATCCCCATTTCGGTTTTTCTTTAAGACTTTTTCGGGGTGATACGTTCCCAAGTGATTCAAACCATCATTCAACAAATCACTAATTTCGTCCGCCTTAATCACTTCAGAGAGTTTTAATCGTTTCGCTGCTGCTAATTCAAACAATTGTTTACGCAATTCATTGATAGCGTATAAAAACTCCTCTTGAGGAATAATCAAATCCTCTTCTCTCAATCGCAGAATACCGTAAATATCTAAATTCGGATGTTTAGCACGAATAATATTAAACGCTACAAACGCTAAGAGATGACTCGACAAAACGATATTTTCAGCATGCAATCGCTTCACAATTATATCCGCTAAAAGTTTGGTATATTCTTGATCTCGCTGCATATCTTCAGTCAACTGACCATTAGATGTAAAATAGTCTCGTAACTCAATTGCATTACCTCGTTTATCAAAACTATTGCCCTCCATATCGACAAAGTTGCCAAAAACATCCATCGGCCTGCCGAACGATACCATGATTTCAGAACTCGACCCAAAAAATTGGTAAACAAAACTCGCCAATTTTCGATTACTCCCAAACTCATCATTGGGTACAAGATATTTGGCTTCGCCCGTTCGTTTTAAGTGTTGCTCAATTAAACTTTTAGCTTCCAAAACAAAGTGATACCCTAAAACCACTGGTACCACAAAAACTTTATCCGCCTTTTCCTCTTCTAACATCATTCGCTGGGCTTCGATAGCCGTACCGATTAGACCCATTTTGAGTTTTTTCTCAATCATCCCCGAACGAGAACGAGTGCCACCCGGAAAAAACAAGCTGTGTGTTCCTCGCTTAATCGACAGTGTCGAATACGACTTTAATGTTTCAATATACAGCTTACTTTTTTTACGCCTATCAATCCGATACGCTCCCAGCCGATTCATAAAAAAAGCCAGAACACCCGTGTTAAAAAGATTTAGCCCGGCACCATAAGACAAGGCAGGCACACCAATAAAATCAACTGTCAAACCAATCAGAATAGAATCTAAATTAGAAAAATGAGTCGGAACAAGCACCACCGTCCCTTTTTTCGATAATGCTCGAATGTGTTCAATTTCACCAATCGCTTGTATTTTTTGTTGCAATTGATAGCGGCGACTAAAAAACTTAAAGGCATTCTTTGAGGCGACCGAATTTAACAGTCGTGTAAAAGCCATCGTCAAAAAAGTTCGAGCGAATAAGTACGTTTTGACCTGAAAACGCCCGACAATCTCCTCCGAATAACGGCTAACAATGTAATGAAGTAGTTTTTTATTATTTTTAAAAACAGATTTTCGTTCCTCCTCCTCTTTATCTAAAGACTTACGAATCAAATCCTTTCCGACTTTCGCCCAAAATTTTAAATCTTGCTTTGGATTATCAACTCGCCACGGTTCTTCTTTATTTCGCTTTTTTTCTAAAAAAATCGTTCTTGCGATTTCATCACTCACTTCATCTTCCGAAAGCGTTTTAAGAAAATACGCTACCGTATAATCATCTACCTCTTTCAAAAACTTCGCTTTGTCTTCCGACAACTTCACCAGCGGCCATTCTTTCAAATCAGGAATGACATACGGATACTGCTCTTTTTTAGGATTATATCGCATTTTTTAAAGTGTGAAATGTGACGTGTAAGGTGTGAAATTTCTTACACTTCACCCCTTACACTTTAGTAATGGTCGAAAAAACAATTTCCCGATTTAATTTTGAGTATGCTTTATTCAACTTTATTCAAATAGATTATAAAAATCGGTATTAATTTGATCGAATAAATCTAAAATCGGTTCTCGTCCCTGTTCTTTATTAGCCGAAGTGATGAAATACTGCGGCATTTCTTCCCAACTTTCTAACATCTTATTTTTAAATGCCTCAATATTTTGTTCAACCTTATTCGACTTACTCTTATCTGCTTTTGTAAAAATAATAATAATCGGCAGCTGCACCTTTCCGGCCCAATCCAAAAACTCCAAATCTACCTCTTGAGGCGGCACATTACTATCTATTAATATACAGGCTGCCGCCAATGATGACCGTTGCAATAAGTAGTTTTCGATCATACGTCGCCATTCCTGACGCTTCTTTTTTGAAATTTTCGCATAACCATAACCCGGTAAATCCACCAAGTACCACCGACGATTAATGTCGAAATAATTAATCATCTGCGTCTTACCAGGACTCGAAGAGGTCTTTGCCAATCTTTTATGATTCGTCAACATATTTATTAAGGACGACTTGCCCACATTCGAGCGACCGATAAACGCATATTCTGGTTTATCCGCCGGCGGACACTTCGTAACACTCGGATAACTAGCAACGTAATTTGCTTCTTTAATTTCCATATTATGAACGGTTGACAGTTTATCCCGCTGCATCCCGATTACTCGGGGACACTTCGGGAGTTGACAGTTGACGAGTGCTTCGCTAAACGGCAAAACAAACCACAACTTCAACACTGACGAAAGTTATTTTTTATAATTTACTTTTCTAACTTTGCAAAAATCGTAAAATCTATTGACAATCTTGTATTAACCATTATGCTTTGTCAATTTACACCAAACTTAATTGTTTTTAACAATCAATATAAGACTATTTGTTTCTTCAACTCCCGAGATTTCCCCGAGTAATCGGGACGCAGCGGGATAAACTACCCTACACATTATTATGACAAAAAACAGAGGCAAACACGCCAACGATGATAAGATTTTTAGCCCAAAATGGCAACCTATTTTTAAGGAAGCTATCTGTGATTTATCCTACTTATTATCAAAAGATTATGGTTTAAAGTCATCTTGTCAGCTCGTTGGTAATCGTTATCGGCTCAATGCTCGGCAACAAAAAGCTTTGATGAGAATGGCAGCAAGTGAACAAGCGATTTTTAATAGAACTCAAAAAGCTGTTTCTAAAGAATCCTTGAAAAATGAAACCGTCTTAATTGATGGTTTTAATATGCTGATTATTTTAGAAAGTGCCTTGTCGGGAGCTTATATTTTCAAGTGTCAGGACGATACTTATCGAGATATTTCGAGTGTTCACGGTTCGTATAAACGAGTGATTCAAACCGAAAAGGCCATTATTTTGATTGGCGAGGTTCTAAAAAGCTTAAACGTCCAAAAAGTCATTTGGTACTTCGACGCTCCTGTTTCTAATAGTGGCCGATTGAAGGTGATGCTCTACGATTTTGCCGAAAGGTATAATTTCAATTGGGAAATACATTTGGATAATAATCCTGATGCCGTTTTAGCGAAAAGTAAGCATATCATTATTAGTGCGGATGCGTGGATTTTGGACGAATGTCAACGCTGGTTTAATTTAGGAAAACTCCTCATGGAAACGCATTTGAAAATTGAAAACGTCATTGATGCGGTTTGATGATTGACGTTCATCGGTCTCTATTGACCTTAGGGTTGGATTAAAATTAAAAACTCCGATACAAAATAAATTGTACCGGAGCTGTATCATTGCGTTTATTAGGTTTTCACTTCTGATAACTTTCTAACAATATTTTCCATCAAACGTTTTCACTAACCGACTACTTTTTAATCAAATTTTGCCATTCTGAATAGCTAATTGTTCGAGTGAGCCGATAAGTACGCGCTAATGTGAAGCCTTTATCTTGTTTGTTGATGGTATATTTTACTAAGCCAATGCCTTTCGCATAATGATTTTCGCAAGACGACGGATAACTTTCTTCATTATTTTTATTATCCACATAAACGGTCGTTTGTCTATCCTCCAAAACGATGGTTTTTAAATCTCTATTTTCGAAAGTAAAGACTCCGTTTTTATCAAGAAAATGCCGTTCTCGATAAGAGGTGATATCGTAGTTTGGAAAATCACTACTGTTATAATTCATCGACACCATAGCGAATTTTCCGTCGTCCATATTCCATCGGAAACCTTCGTCATCTTCGACCCAATACTCGACCGCTTGCGTCCCTCCCAAGCCACTACTTTCGTAAGCGGTAAAGGATTCGATATAAGCACCAACTTCGTTGATACGTTCCCGACTTGAAGAAATCATCACAAAGTTATTGTTATACTTTTCGGTAATCAAGAATGATTTCCCCGCAAAGGTAATCGACTTCATCAACCAGTACGTAGTATCTGGTGAGCCGTCGTTAGAAATATAACAATATGCTTTTGCCGTTTCTAATTTTTCTATTGGGAAATAATACGATTTTAATGTTGGTATCGGAATATTATCGATTTTATTCATCACCGGATCGCTCTCCATACCTGCCAGTGAGACCGGTATATTCGCATTGACCAACGTTTGCTCTTTTCTCTCTCCAGAAGTCGTTTCCGTCACTGCGGATTCAAGCTCATCGGCAGGTGACGTTTTCGAGTCCTTACGTTTGCTGAAAGTCTTGCGATTACTTAATTTCCACTTTGCTTTTTTATCGTCCTCTTTATACAAATCTAAGTTTTGATTAGCATAACGAGCCGCACGTTCTTTTTCCGTTTCCTCCTCTGTTTTCTTAGTCGTTTCTGTCTCTTCTTTAGTAGTCCGTTGGCGATTTTCGGCAGCAATAGCCGCCTCTTTTTCAGCCTTTGCCTTTGCAGCAGCGACCGCCTCCGCTTTTTCTCGTTCTAAGCGTTCCTGTTCCGCTTTTGCAGCAGCAATTTTCGCCGCTCGCTCCAGTCGTTCCTGTTCAAGACGTTCCTTTTCTTTACGTTCTGCTTCCGCTTTTAAGGCTGCTAATTTTGCGGCTTCTGCCTTTTCTCGTTCGATTTTTGCTTTCGCCAAACGTTTTTTCTCTTCTTTTTCAGCCTTTGCCTTTGCAGCAGCGACCGCCTCCGCTTTTTCTCGTTCTAAGCGTTCCTGTTCCGCTTTTGCAGCAGCAATTTTCGCCGCTCGCTCCAGTCGTTCCTGTTCCGCCTTGACTGCCAACTCTTCACTTTTTTGTAATTTCAAGGCTTGTTCTGCCTCTTTATTTGCTTCCGCAATAGCAGATTTTCGGGCAGCTTCCATAGCTTTACGCTTCTCCAATAGCTCTTTTGACAACTTGTTCGCTTGTTGCTCTTCTAACTTCTCAATCGTTGTCGGCATTTCATCAATAGAACTGGAGATGATAGTCGCATCATCTACCGTACCTGTTGTCACCTTGGCCGCTTGTGCCGCTTTACGCTTACGAGCCATTTCGGCACGACGTTCGGCCTGCTCTTTTGCCGCTGTTTTAGCCTGTACGACTAACATTTCTTCGGTGTCCACTGCAGCCGAAGAGGGTACTTTAAAATAATTATTATTTTCAGGTGTACTTGTTTCTGTTGTTGTAGTTTGTGGTTTATTCTTTTTAGAAAAAGTAGCACTTAATGGCTGACAACCTGCCAATGTAACTATCAAACCAATAAATGTGATGATTTTTATTTTCATAAAATATGCTTTGTTCATTATGTCAATCTTGCAGAAAGCCTTATTCATAATGAAATGTAAAGTCTGTTGAATGTGTAGGTCTTAACAAGATATAGAAAATTAACGACTTCTAAATATATCTATTTTCACTACAGAATAAAAACAATTTCCTTCGACTTATTAAAACTTCAATAGTTGTTTTCACAAAGTTACCAAAAATAAAAAAGGTGATGCCCAATAATTGACCTCACCTTTTCAAATGTTGGTTAATTTTTGTTAAAATGAGTGAAATTTTATAAATATGAATAATTTTGGTGGCATAACCCATTCGTGAGCGGTACAGCCTTTGACAAAAACGGTGTCGATAGGCTGTACCTCAAAAATGGTCTGAAATACGTTTTTCTACAAACAGAAGCGGTTCTCTAAACCTTTTAACCGTCGAAATAGGTACAGCGTACCGACACCGTTCGACTCATCAAAACCTTGCCGCTCACTAATGGACACAACCACAACATTTATAATAAAGTCTATCCTTATTTTATTCCTTTATCTTTCATTTTTTTGTACCTTTATTTTTCTACATTTAGTATTAAAAAACAACCTAATATAATAATTAGTATTCCTAACTTATGTTTGAACAAACTTTCAAGAATATAGACGACATCTTGTATAAAGATGCAGGGGCAGATAGTGAATTGGACTACATCGGACAAACCTCATGGGTGATGTTCTTACGCTATTTAGATGAATTAGAACAAGACAAGGCAGACGAAGCCGAACTCAAAGGCGAAGACTATAATTATATCATTGACGAAGAATACCGTTGGTCAACGTGGGCATTTCCAAAAAAGGAAAATGGCGAATTAGATGATAAAAAAGCCGTGGATACGCCCGAACTACCCAATTTTGTTAATTTTGAACTTTTCCCATATTTGGCAAAATTCAAAGTCAATCATTCGG
>CBFIHR010000090.1:0-16029 GCA_965662365.1 Saprospiraceae bacterium | reverse complement strand
AAATTGCTGCTTACCGAAAAATTCCAATAGCCGAAGTGCAACCGTGGGACGCAGGGACAGGTCATGGTCTACGAGATTGGTTACGTACACAAGGCTACGAGCGAAAAGTAATTCCATTAAACGAAATACGCTAAAACAGAACATTTAAATAATTAAACATTGAAAGATTCAAACATAAATCCTATCGGAGTTTTTGATTCAGGTTTAGGCGGTTTATCTGTTTGGTTAGAGTTGGTCAGACTAATGCCAAACGAAGATATTATCTATTTTGCCGATAGTGGAAATTGTCCTTACGGAAATCGTTCAAAAGAAGAAATTATTGATTTGTCAATTCGTAATACGGAATTTTTATTAAGAAAAGGAGCAAAAATTATCGTCGTTGCTTGCAACACCGCAACTGCTGCAGCGATTAAAATATTAAGAAAAAAGTTTGATGTACCTTTTATCGGAATGGAGCCAGCCGTAAAACCCGCAGCTAAACAAACGAAAACTCAACATATTGGCGTATTAGCAACAAAAGGAACGCTGGAAAGTGAACGGTTTCAAGAAACAAAAAACGAATACGCTAAAGGGGTTACCGTTCATATGCAAATTGGCGAAGGTCTAGTCGAGATTGTCGAAAATCAACAAATTAATGAACGGTCAACATTGATTTTATTACAACAATACCTGCAGCCGATGTTAGCTCATCATGTAGATAAAATTGTTTTGGGCTGCACACATTATCCTTTTTTACGACCAGTTTTTGATAAGTTGCTTCCGCAAAATGTAGATTTAGTCAACCCAGCCCCAGCAGTCGCCAGACAAACTTTACGACAATTAGAGCGTTTTGAGTTACAAACTAAGAACATCATCGAGCCAAAATATGAATTTTATACCAGCGGAAACGAAGAAATTTTAGAAAGTTTTCTAAAATACATTCAAGCAAAATGATTTTTTGAACAGAAACAAGGGAAAACTCTATAAAAACTGTTGTGAAATGCCGCCTTTTTCTATCAAAATGGAACGATTTCAAAAAAAAATCAATTATTTGCCTTGAATTTCATAAAAAAAGTGAAAAATATTTTTTTTTATAAAAAACGCTCGTATATTTGCACCGCTTTCGAAGGATAGCAATTATAAATTAGCAAATATCCTATCATATATCAGGTGAGATGGGTGAGTGGCTGAAACCACCGGTTTGCTAAACCGGCGTACTTTGAAAGGGGTACCGCGGGTTCGAATCCCGCTCTCACCGCAGTAGCACAAATTAGTATCGGGGCGTGGCGCAGTCCGGTTAGCGCACCTGGTTTGGGACCAGGGGGTCGCAGGTTCGAATCCTGCCGCCCCGACTAAAAAGCATTCTTGAAAAGGAATGCTTTTTTAATTATAATAAGACAATTCGGGGCTTAGCTCAGTTGGTTTAGAGCGCTGCCTTGACAGGGCAGAGGTCGCTGGTTCGAATCCAGCAGTTCCGACAAATAGAAAAAGCATTCTCGAGAGGGAATGCTTTTTTAGTTATATCAATAGTGGTTTAGTGCAATTGTTTTAAAGCGTCCCGAGGACTCGGGAAGGTCGCTGGTTCGAATCCAGCAGTTCCGACAAATGAAAAAGCATTCTCAGGAGGGAATGCTTTTTTATTTGATGGCATCTCAAATTTCGATTCTTTTATTTACCAAAAGTCCTCATTCACATATTAAATCTTATCATTCATAAATTCTGTATGAAATAGCGTTACGTTTTTGTATAAGTTTGCGTTATAGTAGTAAATGCTTTGAGGTCAAGAGAATCATTGAAATTGCTGAATATTATCACTTCACTTTTTTGAGTATTTACCAAAAGTATAATTTATCTTTGTGTCGTTTTTACACAATTGAAATTAGAAATTCATAAAAATGACATTAATAGATACGCATGCACACTTATATGCTGAAAAATTTGAAGCGGATAGAGTAGAGGTAATGAATAGAGCATTTGAGGAAGGCGTAGATAAGATTTTTTTACCGAATGTAGATAGTGAATCTATCGAAGGAATGTTCGCTTTAGAAGCGGCTTATCCGGATAAAGTTTACGCTTTGATGGGATTACATCCTTGTTCGGTAAAAGAAAATTATGAAGAAGAGTTAAAAATTGTCGAAAAATGGCTTGGCGAACGTTCTTATAAGGCAGTAGGGGAAATCGGAATTGATTTGTATTGGGACAAAAGTACCTTTGATATTCAAAAAAAAGCATTTCGTCGCCAAATCAGTTGGGCTAAAGAGTTGAATATTCCGATTGTGATTCATGCAAGAGAATCTTTAGACGAGATTATCGAAATTATTAAAGCGGAAAAAGATGAAAGATTAACTGGGATTTTTCATTGTTTTTCGGGTACAACCGAGCATGCTCAACAGATCATGGATCTGGAGTTTTATATGGGCTTAGGCGGAGTATTGACATTTAAAAAGTCGGGTTTAGATAAGGTGGTAAAAGATATTCCGATGGATTACTTAGTGTTAGAAACCGATGCACCATACTTGTCGCCTACACCGAAGCGAGGAAAGCGAAATGAAAGCAGTTACATTAAATATGTCGCTGCCAAATTAGCAACGGTAAAGGAATTGAGTATAGAGGAGGTTGCCAAAACAACTACAGAGAATGCTTTAACTGTCTTTAGAGTGTAAGATTGCAACTTTTTAAGAACATGGTATGAAAAAATTTTGAATTATAACTTTTATTTGCAATTTTTGTGACCGTTGCATATAATTCAATATCATTATTTGTTTAATATCAATACTTTCACCACTTTGTGGGGAGCGTTCAGAGGTAAATGCAGAATGTTCAAGGAATTGGAGAGGTGGCCGAGTGGTCGAAGGCGCACGCCTGGAAAGTGTGTAAACTCCAAAAGGGTTTCATGGGTTCGAATCCCATTCTCTCCGCAGAGTTAGATATCAATAGTTACTAAAGAGTATTTAACTACTAACAATTATAACCAGATTTTATTTTATAAAATCTTATTTGTAAATTTTTTAAACGTAATACAACTCGAAAATCCTATCGTTATGAGAAAACTATTAGTACTCGTTTTCGTTTTAGGTTTGGCTGTTTTTGCGAGCAACAACGCTTTCGCACAAGAGTCAGAACAAGGACAAGCTGAACAACAAACAGAACAGCAAACAGAACAGCAGACAGCACAACAAGCGGCTCCAGAGCAAGAGGCACAACAAGAGCCGGTAGCAGCAGAGCCAGTAGCGGAAGAACCAGCAGCAGAAGCGGGTTCTGATTTTGGACACCAACTATTGAAGCGTTACTTTATTGAAGGTAGTTGGGAATTCATGTCATTAGTATTGATTTGTTTGATTTTAGGTTTAGCATTCTGTATTGAGCGTGTCATCACTTTGAACATTGCTTCTGTTAATACGGACAAATTATTGGCTAAGATTGAGGATGCTTTAGATAATGGTGGTGTAGATGCTGCTATGGAAGTATGTAAATCAACTCAAGGTCCAACAGCAAGTATCTTACACGAAGGCTTGAAGCGTTCAGGTGAAGGTGCAGAAGCAGTTGAGAAAGCAATCGTTTCTTACGGTGCAGTTCAAATGGGACTTTTAGAGCGTGGTTTGGTATGGATTTCATTATTCATCTCTATTGCTCCGATGTTAGGTTTCATGGGTACTGTAATCGGTATGATTTCAGCATTCGATAAGATTGCAGAAGTGGGTGATATTTCTCCTCAAATTGTTGCGGGTGGTATCAAGGTAGCCTTGTTAACTACTGTATTCGGTTTGATTGTTGCGATTATCCTTCAAATTTTTTACAACTATATCGTATCTAAAATCGATGGTATCGTTAATAGAATGGAAGATGCTTCTATTTCATTAGTAGATATTTTAGTAGACAAAGAGATTGTTAAATAATAAAACTAAATAAGCATATTATGTATAGCTTTTTAACCAAAAACGGGCAGACTGTAGCGTTCGTAGCAGGGGTGGTTTTATCTTTAATCTTTGTCATCCTTGTTATGACTCATCCGATGACCGAAGGGTTGGGACCGGAGTCTTTCCAAAATAAAACACCAGGTGAAGTTGCCGACTTTTCAAGTAAATTGACGCAATTTGACTTTGGATTATACGTCACCTACATCCTAATGGTACTTAGTGCGATAGCAGCTATTGGGTTTGGGTTGTATCAGTTCATCACAACACTTATCGATAATCCAATGAATGCGATTAGAACAATCGCAATTATTGTCGGGTTAGTTGTATTTTTCTTTATCGGAAAAGCAATTGCTCCAGGTGTTGATGGCAGACCAGTATTGGCCGCAGCGGAGTCTTTCGGAGTATCAGAAGGGCAAAGAGGTCTAATCAGTGGTGGTATCAATCTTACATTGATTGTGATTTTAGTTGCTGTAGGATCATTAGTAGTATCAGAAATTCGTAATTTATTCAAATAATCAGAACATGGCTAAGAAACCAAGACGTGAGTCACCTACTGTTAATGCAAGTTCGATGGCAGATATAGCCTTTTTGTTACTTATTTTCTTCTTAGTAACAACGACTATTGACACTGATAAAGGGATTCAAGTAAAGCTTCCACCATGGTCTGATGAAAAGCCGGATCCATTAAAATTAAAAACTCGTAATGTATTTTCTGTATTAGTAAATTTCAATAACGAATTATTAGTGCGGGGCGAGCCAATGGAGAAGGCTGATTTGAGAGATAAAACTAAGGAGTTCATAATGAATCCTCAAGGACTTGAGGATTTATCAGAAAGTCCTCAAAATGCGATTATCTCTCTAAAAAATGACCGTGGTACGGAATACGAAACATATCTTACGGTATATAACGAGTTGAAAGCGGCTTATAATGAAATCTGGGATGAGGAAGCTCAAAAGCAATATGGGAAATCATATTCCGATTTAGATTTTGAGGCGAAAAAAGCAATCCGTGCAGATATACCATTTGTAATCTCTGAAGCAGAACCGACTGATAACGAGAATAAATAATTTTGAAGACAATTAAAAAGAAAAGTTATGTCTAAATTTTCAAAAAAACGTGGTGCTTCAACACCCGAAATTTCAACGGCGTCACTTCCTGATATTATCTTCATGCTTTTATTCTTCTTCATGGTAGTAACGGTTATGAAAGAATCTACACTAAAAGTGCAGGTTTCTGTTCCTAACGCTACAGAGTTAGAAAAATTAGAGCGTAAATCACTTGTGCATCATATTTATATTGGTAAGCCTACGGCTCAATATCAGGCACAATACGGAACTGCACCTCGTATGCAGTTGAACGATCAGTTCGCGATAATTGAAGATATTCCTTTGTTTTTAGAACAGGAAAAGTTAAAAGTTCGAGAAGAGGAGCGTGATTTCTTGACAACTTCATTGCGTGTCGATAGAGAGGCAACAATGGGTATCGTGTCAGATGTAAAAACGAAACTCCGTAAATCGAATCAATTAAAAATCAATTACTCGGCTCGTTTGAGACAAGGTGATTTGTAGATATTAGGAAATATCAAACATTGATAAAAAGGCTACTCAAATTTGAGTAGCCTTTTTATGTTTTAGTACTGTCGAGGTATTTCAGCAGATAAACTGGATCTTAAACTCCGTCTCAGCCAAACACGGTTTGGCTTGATTATAGCTTAAAACTTGACAAAATCATATTATTCAGGTCTTATATTTTTATTTATCTTAAAACGTGCTGAATCTGTCTGCGACAGTTTGTACATAAAATTTCATCTGCTTTATCAATAGTTGTCGTTTTTCCTTTTGCGGATTGCATTAGGCATTTAGAGTCATAAGTACAGTGCTTGAGTCCAAAGTTATGTCCTAATTCGTGAATTGTCACCTTCCGAAATCGATTAATTAAGTGTTTTCGATTGATAGCCCCTCGTTGTACTCGATAGATAGAACCAACACAACTTTTGCCAGGACGAAAACCTAAGCCCATAATTCCGAAGTCTTGATAATCACCTTTTGTCGTAGAAATATCAGCAGTTGTTACGCCTAAAATCTTATCATATCTTCTCGGTTTTATTCGTTTCAAATATCGAATGAGCGAATCTGCTCGATAACGATTTCGTGGAGCATAATAAGCCTGTTTAGGCAAATCAATCGGCTGTAAAATAGTAGATTCAATATCGTACATGCTGTCGATTCCTGCTTGCACTTCTTTTAAAATATCCTTTGGAAATTGTCCGAAAGGTTGAATAGCAACTTGTGTTGGCTGGAGTGTGAAATCAAGAATATTGTTATTTTCGCAACTAAGGCATACGATGGACAGCACAAAAAAGGTACTTAAACGAATCATCATTTAGTTATTTTGAGTTTGTTGTAATATTTATTTGTCATAGCTTTTAGGGTTAAAATTATAAAACAGAATTGTAAAATATGAATAATTTAAAACTTTCAGAAATATGGATCTATCCCATTAAGTCCTTAGGTGGAATTAGTATCAACACTGCAAAGATTGAGCGTCGAGGTTTACAACATGATAGACGTTGGATGTTAGTTGATGAGCGTGGTGTTTTTTTAACACAACGGAATCATACAGAAATGGCTTTATTACGAGTTGAGATAAAAGAAAATGGATTGGAGGTCAGTCATAAGACTAAAAAACTTACACCAATTCATATTCCTTTTAATGCTGAGCCTTTCGAGCATTTGAAAGTTCAGGTTTGGGATGATGAGTGTGAGGCCTTTACGATTAGTAATGATATAAATCATTGGTTTACAGATATTTTAGGTATGAATTGTAGATTGGTGTATATGCCGGATAGCAGTTATCGACAGATAGATATTCGATATGCAGCAGCGGGAGAAGTAACAAGTTTTGCCGACGGTTATCCGATACTAATACTTGGACAAGAGGCGTTGAATAAATTAAATTCTAAATTGATCTCCGAAACTTGTCCTATGGATCGGGCAGCTAAAGCTATAGAAATGAATCGGTTCAGACCAAATTTGGTTTTTGTGGGAGGCGAACCGAATGAAGAAGATAATTGGACTCAATTCCAGATAGGAAATGCATCTTTTTTGGGCGTGAAGCCCTGTGCAAGATGTGTGATGACAACAATTAATCAAAATAATGGAATGAAAGGAAGTGAACCGCTCAAAACTCTGGCAACTTATCGTAAAAAAGGCAATAAAATACTATTCGGTCAAAATGTTATTGTTCAATCAATTGGAGCAGAAATACAAGTAGGTGATAGGATTAAAGTAATAAAATCTTGATTTTCTGACGTTTACAATGCTTTTTTTAGTAGTTTTTGAAAAAAGAATGGATTTTTGTCATAAATTTGTCTGTATATATCAAACAAAAAATAGCACCTACAAGGTTTTATATAAAAAAAGTAACTTATGAACACAAAAACGAGATTTGGAATATTGATAGGAATCATTATTATTTTATCGGTATTCACTATTTATACGCAGCATCGAATGAAGGAAGTAACCGAAAATGCTGAAACTTATGAGGCGGCTTTAGAGATAGAAAGTGAGGCAACTAAAAAAATGTTGAGGAAAAAAGATGAAGAAATTGGAATCTTGAAAGTGCAAAATAAACGCCTTCGGGACAGTATTGAGGTTTTACAGCAAGAGGTTGGGCGGTTAAATTCAATTTTAGGGAAGCAAGGTCGAGAGCTATTAGCTAACAAAAAAAAGATGGACGAAATGATGATGCGAGAAGATTCTCTGGTTAAAGAAATCGGTCGTATGTTAGAAGAGCGTTCTTCAAATCAGGCTCTAATTGAAAGCTTAGAAGATGAACGTCTCGTAATTAATAAAGGTATAGCACAGTTGTACGAACGCAACGATTATCTCAAAGATAGCATCGCAAATGCGACAATAGGAAAAGAAGCCGCCAAAGAGAAATTGGAATTACAAGAACAAATATATGAAATCACGAATAATACAATTGTTCGATTCAATGCCGTTCGACCAATGAAAGACAATGGTAATCCGGCCAGAAACCCTAAACGATGGAAAGTAACTGAAATTGATTTAGAGTTGTTTCATCCGAAAGGGGATATTTTGATGGATCAAATATTTTTGGTCACATTAAGAGATATCGATAAAAATATTCCAATTCCACCTCGTGAAGCCAACGCTGGAAAAGATACGCCTGGAGTGACATTTAGTTTTACAGGAAATCCAGTGAAGACTATTCGCTATCCAAATTATCAGGATAAAGAAAGCGATAATTATGCCCTGCAAGTGTATTACGTTAAAAATGGAAGGAAATATGCTTTAAACAAAGGTGTCGTCCAACGAATCGTATTCAGAAAATAAAAACTACCTAAGGCTTAAAATATAAAAAGCAGGAACAACTGTTCCTGCTTTTATGTATAATAAATCAAGGTTTGGAAAATCGTATGGTTTAATATACTTGTGTTAATTTAAAGCTATGCGTTATAATATCGAAAGGTGTTACAATTCCTTCTAACTCATTTTCATCATTGACGATAGGTAAACAATGAAAACGATTTTCTTTGAAAAGTAAAGCCGCCACATCAACACGTTCATTTGCTTGGATTTTGACCATTTTTTGAGTCATATATTGACTGACTTTCTGTTCTGAAAGTGATTTTTCATCAATAATATTACCGGCTGCCGAAATTTCTAAACAGGCTCTAAGAAAATCTGTCTTACTAATAATTCCAACCAACTTATGTTTATTAATGACTGGAATGTGATGAAAGCGATTGGCGTTCAAAATTTCCTGAATCGTGGCTAATGAATCATCTGGACTCACGGTAATAATATCCTTGAATGGCTTCATAATGGTCGATACTGGAGTTAAATTATTCATAATTGTAATGATTTAGGTGAATAATAAATTTACTGTAAATATAATTAGTAAAGGCGATACTTTCTTAAGACATTACAAAGATCCTGCAAATTGATCGTTAATGAATTGACGAAAGTCACTTTTTTATTTAACCCTTATCAATTATTTTATTTCGTAAGGACAAAAAATAAGCCCATTATTTCGATGAACTCATTTTGTTTGTAATTTTTTCAAAAAAGGGACATCGTTGATGTTATGATTAGTTTTTAAGGAGAAAGTGTGAGCAAAAAATACGGTCGTTGCTTCATACGATATTCAAAATATTATTTTAGGTACGGTATTAAATAACTATGGCTATAATATTAAATTTAAAATAATCTACACTTGTTTGAATGGTTTTAAATACTTTTGTCATCTACGAATATATATATAATATTTTCATCAAAATAATTACAAAAATGAAAAAAGTATTGTTTTTCAATTTAGTACTATTTTTCTCAACACTTGCTTTTGGTCAAAAAAGTCTTCTGGAATCTGGGCCAATGGTGGGGTATTCTGAAATGAGAGAAGTTCAGCTTTGGGTACAAACGAAATCCATCGCCAATGTACAAATTGCCTATTGGGAACAAAATGTCGAGAATCCTGATACCTTCCAAACAGAAAAAATTCAAACTAATAAAAAGTCTGCTTATACGGCAAAACTATTAGCCGATGAGGTTTTACCGGATAAATTTTATTTCTATCAATTACGAATTAACGATGAGGTTATTCCTTTCGATTACGATTTAACATTTCAAGCTCAACCGCTTTGGCAATGGCGAACTGACCCGCCGGCATTTAAGTTTGCTCTGGGAAGTTGTGCCTATATCAACGAAACACGCTTCGATCGACCCGGCAAACCTTACGGAAGCGAATACGAAATTTTTCAAAGTATCGCTGACCAAAAACCAAATATGATGCTTTGGTTAGGCGACAATATCTATTTGCGAGAAGCAGACTGGTACACTCGTACAGGTATTTTTCACCGTTACACAGAAGTCCGAAAAGTACCAGAAATACAAGAACTTTTAGCCAATTCGCATCATTACGCAACTTGGGACGACCACGATTTTGGGCCAAACAACTCGGACAGAAGTTTTATTCATAAAGATAAAACACAAGAAGCCTTCGAACTTTTTTGGGCAAATCCAACCTTTGGCTTACCAGACTTAGACGGAAAAGGCATCACCACACAGTTTTTATTTCACGATATAGAGTTTTTCCTTTTGGATAATCGCTACTTTAGAAGTCCGCCAGATGTAGAAGATGAAACGATGCTTGGCGAACAACAAATCGAATGGCTAATTGAAGCCTTGAGTAATTCGTATTCGCCATTCAAAATGATTGCCATCGGTTCGCAAGTATTGAATACGCATGGAGGTTCTGAAAATTATGCTCGATACGAAAAAGAACGTGCTTATTTGATGAAGCGTTTGGAGGAAGAAAACATCAAAGGCGTGATTTTCTTAACAGGCGACAGACATCATACGGAATTAAGTCGTGTCGAAACGGAAAGCGGTTATGTTATGTACGATTTGACGGTTTCGGCATTAACTTCTGGCACAAATACTCGTGCCGACAAAGAACCAAACAAAAATCGTGTTGAAGGAACATTGGCAATGGAACACAACTTTGCTATCGTCGAAGTCACTGGAAAACGCAAAGAACGAGTTTTGACGATTAATATTCATGATACAGAAGGCGAAGTACTTTGGACTCGCAAGATTGATTCTGCAGAGTTTTGGAAAAAGAAGAAATAAAATAACTAAAACCGCAAAGTGATAAGGTGGTACAAAGTATTTTTTGACTTTCGTCAAATGATAGATGGAGGACTTTAAACCAGGATTTTATGAATTATAAACTTTGTGCTGCTTTGTGACTTTGTTGTTTAGTTCTGAGAAAACTCATAAAAAATATAATCAAGATAAATAGTACGTTGAACACAAAAACGAAATCTTATCCAATAGCATTGTTTAGGCGTTTATTGGTCAGATGTTCGCTTAGATACTCGACCGAAATATTATACGGTATCGACCTTATAAATGAAAACGGTTGACGGCAGTTTATCATCGAATATTATTTAAAAGAAATATTGAAAGCAATGTATCCTAAGTTAAGGTGAAGAGGTATGTGAAGATTAAACCTTTCGCAATAGAAGTAGTCGAAAAGAAGGAAGACTACAATCATAAAACAAAACAGGTGCAGCTAAACAACATTTCCGAGCAGGAATTAATCACGCTATTACAACACGAAAGCACACGAGAAAAAGGCTTTCATATCTTGGTACTGCAATATCAAGAACGGCTGTACTGGCACATCCGCCGCATCGTCAAAACGCACGATGATGCCAATGATGTGACCCAAAACGTTTTCATCAAAGTCTATCGAAATATTGATAAATTCAAAGGTAATTCTAAACTATACACCTGGCTGTATCGTATTGCAACTAATGAATCTTTGACTTTCGTCAAAAAACAGCAGCGACAAGCAACAGAAGCCTTCGATAATCCAGATTTTAACTTTGCCGAGCGACTAACTGCCGACGTTCATTTAGAAAGCAATGATATCCGACACATCCTCCAAAAAGCCATCGACCAACTTCCCGAAAAGCAACGCTTAGTTTTCACCATGCGATATTTTGATGATTTATCTTATCAAGCGATTTCTGAAATTTTGGGAACATCACAAGGCGGATTAAAAGCCTCTTACCATCATGCCGCCAAGAAGATTGAGGCGTTTGTGAAGGGGGAAGCGATGGAGTACTGATGCTACCTCATCCCAGCTTTCTCCTAAAAGGAGAAGGAGCAGCACTCAGCTATTTAAAGCTTTTATGCTACTCCTTAAAATATTTATTATTTCGATGATTCAAATTTATATTACATCAGCTATATAAAGTTGAGTTTTATTCCTTCTCCTTGAGGAGAAGGTTAGGAGGAGATGAATCACAAAGCTGCACATTTATCTCTCAACCATTCGACTTCATCGCTTTCCAATAATGGTGACAATCTATCAAATACCATTTGATGATAATCATTTAACCATTGAATTTCAAAATCGGTCATTAAAGTTTTATTAATTAACGTTTTATCAATCGGGCAAAGTGTCAAAGTTTCATGTTTCAAAAAGCCTTCATATTCGCTCGGAATGGTTAAAATTAAGTTTTCGATACGAATACCATATTTATCTTCGATGTAATTACCGGGTTCATTAGACGTTACCATACCAACTTCAAACGGTACATCTGAGTTTGCACCATCACTAATGCGTTGCGGTCCTTCATGCACATTCAGAAAGAAACCGACCCCGTGACCCGTACCGTGACCATAATCTAAGCCTTGACTCCACAGGTGTTGTTTACAAATAGCGTGTAAATGTCGCCCCGAGTTTCCGACTGGAAAATGAGCAACTGCAACCGAAATATGAGCTTTTAAAACAGAAGTATAAGCCGTTTTTTCTTCATCTGTTGGATTACCTAAAGTTACCGTTCTGGTGATGTCCGTCGTGCCGTCCAAATATTGACCACCCGAATCTAACAAATAAACACCATCTGCGGTCATTTCCCAATCTGTTTCAGGAGTTACTCGATAGTGAATAATCGCTCCGTGACCTTTGTAGCCCGAAATTGCTTCAAAGCTATTTCCAACAAAGTGCGGTTGTGCTGCACGGAAACTCTCCAACTTTTCAGCTGCGGATAATTCCGAAATTTTTGTTTGCCCGATGTTTGCTTCCAACCATTTGAAAAATCGAACCATAGCGACTCCATCTTTTTCCATGACCTTACGGAAATGACCGATTTCTACTTCATTTTTGATTGCTTTCGCATAATGTGGAATCGAATCCCCAAAACCTAATTTTGTCCCATTAGGAATCGCACTGTGTAGCCAGTGACTGACTTGATGCTGCGATAGCAACATCCATGTATCATTAGGCGGAAGATTTTTTAAAGCCGCTTCTATTTTTAAATAATCCAATAATTCAATTCCGTCAGCTTTTAATGCTTGTCCGACTTCGTAAGTGACTTTTTTAGGATTGATAAATAGTTGAACATTTGTTGGTGTGATTAAGCAGTAGCAAATTGCTACAGGATTGCAGTTCACATCATTGCCACGAATATTTAACAGCCAAGCAATATCATCTAAAGCCGTCAAAAGGTGATAATTGACGTTTTTCTCCGCCATTTTCTCTCGGACTTGAGCGATTTTCTCCATTCGAGTTTTACCAGCATAAGCAATGTCGTGTATAAAAATTGGATTTTCGGGGATTGCTGGTCTATCCTTCCAAATCACCTTGATCAAGTCGTCGCAAGCCACCAAATTGATACCTTTTGCATCAAATATTTTACGCATCCGAGCGATTTGAGCAATCGAAAACAATTTTCCATCAATGCCGACTTCTGCTCCTTTCGTTAAGTTTTCAGCCAGCCAATCAACATATTCAGGTTTGCCTTGTACCTTTAGTTTGACCAACTCTACTCCCGAACCCGCCAGCTGCTGTTCTGCCTGTAAGAAGTAACGACTATCTGTCCAAAGTCCCGCAAAATCCTTAGTTATCGCCAGCGTTCCTGCCGAACCATCGAAACCCGATACCCAGGTCATCGACCGCCAGTGTTCTGCAATGTATTCACTTTGATGCGGATCCGTATTTGGAATAATGTACGCATCTAAGTTATACGTCTGCATCAACGTTCTTAAATCTGCTAATCTTTTATTCATCTTTTTTGAAGTGAGAGGTGAGAAGTGCAAGGTGTGAAGTAACTCACACTTCACACCTTACACTTCTCACATAAATTCTATTTCTTATTTTCCATTGCGGCTTTCACAAATGCGACAAACAAAGGATGTGGATTTTCCACCGTACTTTTTAGCTCCGGGTGAAACTGTACACCGATAAACCATGGATGATTTTTTAATTCTACAATTTCGACCAAACCAGTTTCAGGATTAATACCGACTGGTTTCAATCCATGTTTCTCGATTTGTTCGATATAAGCATTGTTAAATTCATAACGATGACGGTGTCGTTCGCTGATTTTTAGTGACTTATAAGCACTTGCCGCTTTTGTATTGCGACGAATCTCACATGGATAAGCTCCCAAACGCATTGTTCCGCCCATTTGTGTGATTTTTTTCTGCTCTTCCATTAAGTTAATAATCGGATGAGGCGTATCGGCTTTCATTTCGATAGAAGCCGCACCTTCCAAATTTAGTACATTTAATCCAAATTCCACAACGGCACACTGCATTCCTAAACAAATTCCGAAGAACGGAATATTATTTTCACGAACATATTTAATCGCTTCGATTTTACCTTCGATTCCACGCTCACCAAAACCTGGAGCGACCAAAATTCCATGTAAATCTGCTAATTTTTCACCAACATTATTTTCATTAATACTTTCGGAATGAATCGGTCGAACACGCACTTTGCACTCGTTCATCGCCCCCGCATGAATGAAGGATTCGTGAATAGATTTATAAGCATCTTGTAACTCGTTGTACTTACCGACCAAACCAATTTCGACCTCTTCGTAAGGGTTTTTTAGTTGGCCCAAAAAGGCTTTCCAGTTACTTAGATTTGGTTCGTTTTTATCTAATAACCGTAATTTGGAAATAACGATGGTGTCCAGTTTTTCTTTTAACATGAGAAGCGGCACATCATAAATCGTTTCTGCATCAACCGCTTCGATAACTGCTCCTAATTCGACGTTACAAAAACGAGCGATTTTGCGACGAATCGAAGGCGACAAGGAATGTTCGGTACGACACACTAAAATATTGGGTTGAATGCCCGTACTCAACATTTCTTTGACAGAATGTTGTGTTGGTTTCGTTTTTAGTTCTTTGGCAGCACTCAAATACGGGATTAACGTCAAGTGAATAGAGACACAATTATCTGTTCCTAATTCCCAACGCAACTGGCGTAAAGCCTCTAAATATGGCAAAGACTCAATATCGCCAACCGTTCCACCTAACTCAGTGATCACAATATCATATTCGTTGGTATTCCCTAAGATTTTAACTCGACGCTTGATTTCGTCCGTAATGTGCGGGACAACTTGTACCGTTTTACCTAAAAAAGCTCCTTTCCGTTCCTTTTCGATAACGGTTTGATAAATTCGTCCAGTAGTGACGTTATTCGCTTGTGAAGTAGGAATATTCAAGAATCGCTCGTAGTGACCTAAGTCCAAATCCGTTTCTGCACCATCTTCGGTGACATAACACTCGCCATGTTCGTAAGGATTTAATGTACCTGGGTCAACATTTAAGTAAGGATCAAATTTTTGGATAGTGACCCGAAAACCTCGTGATTGCAGTAGTTTGGCTAATGATGCTGCTATAATTCCCTTTCCTAAAGAAGAAGTTACTCCGCCCGTAACAAATACGTATTTTGTCATTTTTTATAAAATCAAAACGAATAACAACTAATTATAATTACAAGCTAATTAGTTGTTATTCGTTTGCTAACGTTACGGAATGCAAAGGTATATAAAATAAGTTTTTATGCCTAAAGGATATGGTTTTAAATCTATGTTTTCGGTCAAATCAGCAGGAGGGATTAAAAAGGGCAAAAAAAAATGTTCCGAAAGGAAATTTCGGAACATCACTAATCATGGAAGATTTAAAATTCTAAATATTTGTAAAAGCAACTTTAAAAAGTTTTATTTGGTTATTGCTGAAGAAATCTTGTTTCTTCAACAGTAGCAAATTTAGATAAAAATTTTTCAAAACCTAACAATTAGTTAAATAAATTTTGATTTTAATTTAATATAAGAACATTTGAAGGTTTGATTAATTTATAACTCCTTGAAAATGAATAACAAATGAAAAGTAGTTAAATTTAGATATTCCAAATAAAATTTTAAAATTTTACTTTTTAAGAAATTTGAATGGCAATTAAGAGTTTTAGCAGAATACACAAAATAATAAAAGTAGTAACCCCAAAAAACTCAAAACACGTATTTTTACCTGTTTTTGTGTTAAAATTTTATCAGCCATTGATTTTGAGGCTCATTTACTTTATATTTAAACTACTTAATTAACACAACTCAAAATAGAAATTACCAATTTTATCAGATTTCAAATACAAAACAATTTTACCATGAAATCAAATAACCACAAACCCGAAGTTCAAGTAACTTCCCAGCGTACTTCTTTTAGAAGTTTCATGTATGTATGTATTTATGATGTTAAGTACTATTAGTGTTCATTCACAATTAGAGTATCCGCCTAATTATTT
>CBFIHR010000089.1:0-16179 GCA_965662365.1 Saprospiraceae bacterium | reverse complement strand
AATACCATTCATCATAAAATCCATCTATACAACACCACCCCATTTTTTATTATCAACGCAACAAATCTGCACTTTTACTGGCATAATTGATTTTAGGTGGAAACGATTTTAAAACACGTTAAAAACAAAATTCTGTTTGAGCGATAGCGAGTTTATTTTGTTTAGTGTTGTAAATCGTTTCCACCGTTAAAAAATCAATCCAGCCTTGATTTTTTGTTTCTTTTGCATCAAGGCAAAAGAAAAAACTAATTCAATAAATACCATTCATCATAAAATCCATCTACACAACACCACCCCATTTTTTCACCGGAAAACCATTGATAAAAAAGGAAATATCAAAAGCCCTAAAAGCAACAAATTCAATAAAACCCATCTATTCATAATTACTTTATTTAATTCCTAAAATTATTCGCTATCCAAACTATCACTTCCGATTATAAAAAGCCTTACTTTTGCGTTCAACTTCAACAAAGCATACGATTTGTTGTTAGAAAAGCGAGTTGTAAGATTGGAAATGGTTCAGGTCATTTTCTATCATTATTTCTTTATTACAACTCATAATACAAACTAAAAATCAAGGAAGATGACACACGATGAGATAACACCTTATGATAAAAAAGATGGAAAAAAAGAACAGGTTTCGACAATGTTCGATAACATTGCGAAATACTACGATTTCCTAAATGGTTTCTTATCCTTAGGTATTGATAATTATTGGCGTAGAAAAGCAATCGAACAACTCAAAATGGACAATCCTAAAATTGTCTTAGATGTCGCTACGGGAACAGCTGACTTGGCATTAGAAATAGAGAAAGCACTCAATGCTCAAAAAATAGTCGGTGTGGATATTTCTAATGAGATGTTAGCGATCGGAAGGCAAAAAATAGCCAAGAAAAATCTCTCGGATATCATTACCTTAGAAACAGGAGATTCTGAAAATTTACGTTTTGAAAGCAATACTTTCGACGCTATAACCGTTGCTTATGGCGTAAGGAATTTTGAAAATTTGGAAAAAGGGTTAGCCGAAATGCAACGAGTTTTGAAACCAGGCGGCAAATTAATTGTCTTAGAGTTTTCAAAGCCAACTATCTTCCCTTTCAAACAATTATTCAATTTTTATTTCAAGAACATCTTGCCGCTGATTGGCCGAGTGACCTCGAAAGATCCGAAAGCCTACCAATATCTTTATGAATCGGTTCAGGCGTTTCCTGATGGCAAGAAGTTTGAAGCAGTATTAAAGAAAACCAATTTTCATTCAACAAAAAGCATTTCGCTTACTTTAGGAATATGCTCAATCTACATTGGAAAAAAATAAGTTTAATTGCAGTTTTAGCAATTTTAAGTTTCGCCGCTAATGCTCAAATTAGGGGAACGTATAATTACCTGGATTTTGCGTCAAAGCCGTATTATTTTGGAATCACCTTGGCATATAATACGTCAAGTTTTCAACCATATCAATCCAGTCGATTCTTTACGAGCGACAGTATTCGAGGAGTCGAAGGCCTGTATGGACAAGGATTCAATTTAGGAATTGTAACCAATTTAAAAATCGGTCAACATTTTGACTTCAGATTTCTACCGACATTATCATTTGCAGACAGGACGCTGCAATACTCGACAGACTCAGGTTTATTGATACCTAAACGAGTCGAAGCGGTCTTTTTTGAAATGCCGTTTCATGTTCGATACAAGTCAGAGCCTTACAAAGATTTACGAGTTTTCGTGGTGGGAGGAGTAAAATACTCCTTCGATGTCGCCAGTAAATCCCGAATAAGACAAGATGTAAATTCAATCAAAGTCGCCCCAACTGATTTTGCGGTAGAATTAGGCGCAGGCGTTCAGTTCTTCTTTCCGTACTTTATCTTTTCACCTGAGATTAAGTTCTCACAAGGAGTTAGTAACGGTTTGATTTACAACGAAGATTTAGAATTTTCTAATATCCTAGATAAAGTTTTATCAAGAACATTTACGATTTCTTTCCACTTTGAAGGATAAGTATCGATGCTTCGCTGATAGAAAAGTCGAAAATTTCAGTTTGAAATTTTCGACTTTTTTGTTTTTAATAAATTAACTAATATCATTTAAAATCTTATTTTATAAGCTACACTTGCACTTCTCTATACGTTTGTAATATATTCAATTAATCAAAATATTTTATGATGAAAAATCTAACTAAACTATCACTTCTTGCCGTTTTACTTTTTGTAATCGGTTGTTACTCAGATGACGAATTATCCTATTCCCCTTTTTATGATATGTCCACTGACATGACGGGCGTAACAGGCGATAATTACAATCAAATTATAGAAAACCCTTTTATCAACGTAACGGACGAACCAACTTCGACTTTTTCGATTGATGCAGACGGTGCAGCTTACGCAAATGTCCGTCGATTTCTTCAACAAGATAATCAACTACCACCTGCGGCGGCGGTTCGTACAGAAGAATTGATTAATTATTTTGATTACAATTATGCTTTTAATGCATCACAACATCCGATTGACCTAAACGGGGAAGTCAGTCAATGCCCGTGGAATACAAATAATAAATTGATACGAATCGGTATCAAAGGTGAACCGATGACACAAAGACCTCCTTCTAATTTTGTCTTTTTAGTTGATGTTTCTGGGTCGATGAATAGTAGTGATAAATTAGGATTATTACAGCAAGGCTTTAGTATGTTAGTCGATGAATTAGGGGCAAATGATAGAGTCGCTATTGTGACTTACTCTGGCGACGTTGATATTGCGTTAGCTTCTACAACTTGCGACAACAAATCAAAAATCAAAAGAGCCATTAATAAGTTAGATGCAGACGGAAGTACTGCTGGCGGAAAAGCTATCGAAATGGCGTATGATATTGCCGAGCAATATTTTATTCAAGGTGGAAATAATCGAATTATTGTCGGTACCGATGGCGACTTTAATGTCGGAATTACGAGTCAAGATGACTTGGTTGAATTGATTGAAGAAAAAAGAGACTTAGGAGTATTTTTGACGATTTTAGGCGTTGGAAGAGGCAATTATAACGAAGGTACTTTAGAACAAATGGCGAATCATGGCAACGGAACATTTGAGTATTTGGATAAAATCGACCAATTGACAAAAGTCTTTATACATGATTATGGTAAATTTTACACTGTTGCAAAAGATGTGAAAGTGCAAGTGCAGTTCGACTCAACTAATGTTGAAGCCTATCGCTTAATTGGCTATGAAAACCGTGTTTTAGATAATGCTGATTTTACAAATGATAGCATCGATGCCGGCGAAATCGGAGCCGGACAAAATATCACAGCCTTATACGAAATTATTCCAAAGCAGTCAATCACCGAAACCACACCAATTTTCTCTATAGATTTTCGATACAAAGCACCCGATGCGACAGTTAGCATTCCGTTGAATTTACCAATTTATAATTCTAATAATACATTTACACAAGCCAGTGAAGCGATGATTTTCGCCGGAAGTGTTACTGCTTTTGGAATGCTACTGATTGATTCTCAATATAAGCAGCAGCTGACTTATGATGATATTCTACAATGGATGAATGGAAACATTATTTATGACCCACATGGTTATAAAACAGAGTTTTGGGATTTAGTGAATACCGCTAAAAATCTATAATCTTTCACTAATTATTTAGATATATTAATATTATTAATTAATAATTATCCTACAAAATATCGAACCACAATAGCCAATACGAGTGCATTTAAAGGACACAAATACAAGGGCTATTGTGGCTCGAATACTACTATTTTACCCGTTCAGTTTAGATACAAACCACACCTTATTTCCCAATAGAAATCAAATTTGTAAAAATACGGTACGCTCCAGGTACTCCAGCTGGCAACTCTCTAAACCAAGAATAGCCTGAATATATATAATAACCTTCGCCATACTTAGCGACCAACAAACCGCCATCTTTTGGCGTTTCACCAGGATCATTAGCGGATAAAATAGGCGTAAACTGATCCGCCCATTCATTCGGAAAATATAAGCCACGTTCCTGTACCCAATTTTCAAAATCAGCCGATGTGATTTTATTTGGCGTGTTCATTACTTCGTGTTTAGGTGCTAAAATGCGTACTTCTGCTTCTTCAACCGCTACCCTATCCCGAGATAACTTCAACGAATATGGTGCAATACTATCCAAAACCATACGAAAAGAAGTATTGTATTGGACAATCATCGTACCGCCATTTTTGACATAGTCCATCAAAGTCGATTGATGATATTTTAAATCCGAAACTGTATTGTAAGCACGAACGCCCAAAATTACAGCATCGAAGTTTTTCAAATTTTCAGCCGTAATATCTTTATTTTCTAATATAGAAACCTTGTAACCGATTTGCTCCAAACTGGCCGGGATATCATCTCCAGCTCCCATGATGTAGCCCACGTTTTCGCCCTTTTTCTGTAAATCGACCCGAACAAATTTCGCTTTTGCAGGCATCAAAACCGTTTGAACAGGAATGTGATCGTATTCGATTTCGATAAGTTCTTGTGTGAATTGTTTGCCATTTTCAAAACGAGCTACTGCCGTGATGTTTTCCACGGATTGATTTTCAGAAGGATAAACCGTGAATTCCATTGTTTGCGTTGCACCTTTTAGTTCTAAGGTAAACGGTAATTCTTTCGGTTCACACTTCCAACCTTTCGGAACGTCCAAACGAACCATTCCACCGATGTTTTCCGTACCTGATTTGACGACAACTTCTACCGTTTTCGGTTCATTATCCGCAAAAACATAAACATCATCTTTGATGCTGACGAAGGCCTCTGGCAATTTCACAAACGGGCGATAAACTTCTGCCTTTACAGGGTCAGTGCGTTTATAAACGATTGGTTTTGTGATAATTAACGGATAATTATTAATGGTCAAATTAAATTTGGCTTGAAAATAATCAGGATTTTGCGGCATATTCGCCATAGCAGAATTCGGCACGTCATACATTCCTAAAGTCGCATTCTCGCCACGTAACCAAAACGGTGAACCAAAAGGCGTTTCGTCCATAATGGTCAATTTTTCTTCATTGACGAAAGTCTTGTTATTTTCTAAAGTTTCGTTGATTGCCGAAGTTGTGTTGTTTGGTAAAAAAGTCACTGAGTTTAAAACAACAGTTGCACTTGAACGATTCACCGCTTCGATTTTTATCATTATATCATCTCCTGCCACTGCGGAAAAATCATTGGCAGAAGCCTCAAAAAAGAAACCTGCACAGTGATAAATCAACTCCTCTACTTCTGCTAATTTTATGGCTTTCCAATGCTTATCGTCTGGCAAAGCCGTAATCATATTGCGAACCATCAATAAATCTGATAAACTTGCAGCTGGGTTATCGTAACGAAATTCACGGTCGATTTTAGCCACTAATTCGCCGATTCTTGCACCACCTTTGAGGCGTGTCCAAGTTGTATTGATTCCATCAAAAATATCTTTTTCAGGCTTGTCGCCTTTCAAATATTCTAAATATTCTAACTGAACGCCACGGCTTCCTGCTGAACCAAAACCTTGACACTTGTGCATACTGCGACTTTCGGCAGCGATTTCGGTGTTCGATTTTCCTTTGATTGGATAATAAACGCCTACATCAACAGAAAATAAGTTGGTTTTGTCCGCTTTATTGAAGTTTTCACGGCTTCCGTAAAACCACCACGAGGTATTAAAAAGTAAACGTTTCGCTTGCCACGTTCCTAATGTTTTGACCTGTTCAGGATACATTTTTCGATTAGCCGCAGCATCAAACGCTTCGTTAGCAATCATTGCGGAAGCGGTATGATGACCATGTGTACGACCTGGCTCTGTCGAAAATCTTGTAATAATCACATCGGGTTTAAAAGTGCGAATGGCGTTTACGGCATCTTGCATCACCAACTCTTTGTCCCAAATATTAAACGTTTCGTCTGGATGTTTCGAATAGCCAAAATCGTTCGCCCGAGTAAAAAACTGCTGTCCGCCATCAACGCCACGAGCAGCTAATAACTCTTGTGTCCGAATCACGCCTAACAATTCTCGAATTTCGGGCCCAATTAAGTTCTGTCCGCCATCGCCTCTGGTCATCGACAAATAAGCGGTATTCGCATATTTGTGATTGGCTAAATAGGCAATTAGTCGAGTGTTTTCATCGTCAGGATGTGCGGCAACATATAAAGCAGAAGCCAAGACGTTAAGCTTCTTGATACCTTCGTGAATGTCGCCTGAAGTCCATTTTTCGGGTGCTTGTGCATTCACCACTGAGAAATCGGGACAAATGAAAGCCGAAAAAAGAAAAGTAATTAATAAAAGTGTGTTTTTCATTATGAATATTTTTATTGGTTGTTTGCTGCCTCAAAGATAAAATTATGATTTTATCAAAGTAATTTTTCTTTTGGTCAATACATACCGACCGACTCTTATACCTCTTGTGTATCGTACTTGATGACAACTTTCTATGATTTTAGGATTAAACACCAAATTTGATAGGGTAGTTTTAAACTTGTAAAGTTTATCTTTTTACAAAATTGAAGTTAAACTTCATCTTGTCCTACATTTTTGTCTTGAATCTAACATTTAGGATTTAATCCGGTGGAGAAATACTCAATTATCCAAATGATTTTTAAGCATCTTCTCTCCTTCACTCTACTTTTCAGAATTCCATTAAACCAAAAGAGTACATTTTACATTATAACTCGTATTATTGCATTCATTATTTATTAATAAAAATATACGTAGAATCTACGTGAACTATAAAAAACTATGAGTTCAAATTTTCATAATCTAAAAGTAAAAGCGGTCAAACAAGAAACGAAAGACGCAATTTCGTTGACGTTTGATATTCCGAGTGAGAAATCAGATATTTTCAATTACAAACAAGGTCAATACATTACCCTTCGATTTTATTTGAATGAGAAAGAGGAGCGTCGTGCGTACTCGATGTCCTCAAGTCCATTAGATAACCGCTTGACGGTTACGGTAAAACGTATCGAAAATGGCCTGGTATCAAATTGGATAAATGACCGTGTGAAAGTCGGCAGCGAAGTAGAAGTGATGTCGCCTCAAGGTCGATTTTATACGACTTTAAAACACGAGAATCGAAAAACGTATTATTTATTCGGTGGCGGAAGTGGGATTACGCCGCTGATGTCGATTGCGAAAACGGCTTTAGAAAAAGAGCCGCAAAGTACGATTTTCTTATTCTATGGCAATCAAGACGAGGAAAGCATCATTTTTAAAGATGAACTGGCGGAGTTAGAAAAAAGGTATGAAGGACAGTTTTTCGTAACTCATATCTTACAACATCCGATTAGACAAAAACAAGGAAATGGCTTGTCAAGTTTATTTAAAAAATCGGTAATGACTTGGAAAGGCAAAATTGGTGTGCCTGATCAACAACAAACCGGCTTATTCTTAGATGAAAATCCTCCTCGAAATAAAGACGTCGAATATTTTATCTGTGGGCCAGCTCCGATGATGGATTCTGTAGAAGCGGTTTTGTTAGAGCGAGGGGTAAATAAGAAAAACCTGCATTTAGAACGTTTTTCATCGTTAAAATCGCCAGAGGCAGCTCCGAAAACTACGGAGCAATCCAGTGCTACTTCGGGCGAAAGCCAACTTATTGTACACCTGGACGGCAAACGTATCGAAACAACAATCACAGGAAAACAAACAATACTCGAAGCCTTGCTCAAAGTAAAGGAAGAACCGCCTTACTCGTGTATGAGTGGCTCGTGCTCTACTTGTATGGGCAAAACCTTGAAAGGAAACGTGGAAATGGACGTTTGCTTTGCACTCGATGAGGAAGAAGTCGAAGAAGGATATATTTTGACCTGTCAATCAAGGGCAAAAAGCGATGTCGTCGAAGTAACCTTTGACGTTTAGGATAATTCACGCTGACAACACTATTCAGCAAGAGCAATTGAGATGAAAGGCATTTTCAAAATGTCTTTCGTCTCACAATCTCCTCCCGTAAAAATACCGAACGCTTAATTGATCACTCCACAAAATTCTTTCTTTAACCATGCGAAGATTCTTTTTTCGGGAAAAAAATATGATGATAGCAATTGGCGTCAACGCCATTGTTATTTTTTGTTTGAGTTTTCCTCAATTAAGTGACGCTATTTTCTGGGTGGTCTTAGATGATATTTTTATTGTTTTCTTTTTAGCGGAAGCAATTGTTAAAATCAGTACCTTAAAATTCAAAAATTACTGGAAAAATAAATGGAATAAGTTTGACTTTATTGTAGCAGTTGGTAGCCTGCCCCTCCTGTTTCCTGCTCTAATGACCCTAATGATAGAACGAGGAATTGACCCTTTCGTTATCATCATGCTACGGCTGTTTAGGCTGCTGCGGCTGGTCAAGTTTTTTTGGTTTGTACCCAATTTAGCACACTTACTTCGAGGATTATCTCGTGCTTTCAAAGCCTCTATTTTTGTGTTGATTATTTTATTATTTTTCAATTTTATCTTATCCATTTTAACAACACACTTGTATGGAAAAATAGCTCCTGACTTGTTTGGCAATCCGCTACACTCGTTTTATACTATTTTTCAATTATTTACTTTGGAAGGTTGGAACGAAATCCCTCAAACGATTGCAGAAGCCTCTAATAATGAAACAACTATCTTTTTTACCCGAATGTACTTTGCGTTTATTGTGCTAATTGGCGGCATCTTCGGCATGTCATTAGCCAATGCAATTTTTGTCGATGAAATGACACTGGACAATAATGAAACCATTGAGCGAAAATTAGATAATTTGGAATTGCAAGTGAAAGAACTAAAAGCCCTACTAGAAAAAAATCAACAATCATCAGAAGAGTAAATATTAAATAACGGTTTTCCTATCAACCTTCGTTATATAAGAAAACCGTATATAAAAAAGCAGTACGCACCTTCCCTACTTTCAGCATCTTTCTAAAATAACATTGTACTATCCTATGCCGTAATGCCCGCTTTCACCTCAAAATTCACGACTTCCTCGTATTCCTCTTTGAACTTCGCTAACTCTCGTAACATTTTCGATTCGTTCCAACCCAATAATTTAGCCATCGCTTTCGCTAAATTAGGATACAAATCCCCCAAAGTCTGACGCTCAAAATACAACCGTCCAGTACGACGAATCAAATAATCACAAAGGTTCATACTCATTTCGTGATGTACCGAATACCACAATTCTGCCATATGAATACGAGTATCCGCATCAGGAATTTCTTGATATAATTCGTAAGCTTTTTCAATAATTTTATCCGTATTCGTTCCGTATTTGTGTACCAGCTGTCGGATATAAGCTCCCTCAACATGAATCTGCTTAGCTTCGCCAGCCCGTTTCGTAATAAAGTCTTCGACCGCCTCCTGACTATCAAAGTCGCCACCGCTCAAACGCATAGTTTTCGTCTGACACGGTTTAATATTGCGATACGCATTATCTTCTGATTTTAGTTGCGTAACCACCAAATCAACGATGCGTTCCGCCATTTTACGATAACCCGTCAACTTTCCACCAGCAATAGATAACAAGCCGCTGGAAGCTTCAAAAATCTCATCTTTACGAGAAAGCTCCGAAGGCGATTTACCATCTTCATGAATCAACGGCCGCAAGCCTGCCCAAGTTGATACCACATCTTCTGTCTGCAAATTCACTTCTGGAAACATATTATTCACTGCCTGCAAAACATAGTCAACATCAGCTTGAAGCGTGCGAGGTCGGCCGATTTTACCTTTATAAGTCGTATCCGTCGTCCCTGCATAAGTGATGCCGTCCCGAGGAATAGCAAAAATCATTCGACCATCTTCTGGCACATCAAAATAAACCGCTTGACGAATCGGCAGCTTTTCATAAGGGAAAACCAAATGCACGCCCTTCGTCAAATGCAATCGCTTTCGCTGAATGCCGTCTGTATCTTTTTCACGCAGCGTATCGACCCAAGGCCCAGCAGCGTTGATAATTTTTTTCGCTCGAACTATTACAATTCTATCCGCCAAATGATCCTTAACTTTAGCAGCGACCACTTTTCCATTTTCATAAACATAGTCCACGACTTCCGCATAGTTGACACATTTTGCACCATGCTGAACAGCAGATTTCATATTTTCAATAGTCAATCGAGCATCGTCTGTCCGATATTCGTAATACAATCCACCACCTTTCAAAATATCTTTTCTGACCATCGGTTCAACATCCATCGTTTCCTCTTTGCTCATCATTTTGCGGCGTTCGTCTGACTCAACACCTGCCAACAAATCATAGACATATAAACCGATAGAACTCATCGTTTGCCCCAACGAACCACCTTCGACAATTGGCAACAACATCTTTTCAGGAATCACGATATGACGAGCATTTTTATGAACAACGGCTCTTTCCATACCGACTTCACGCACCAACGCAATTTCAAATTGTTTTAAATATCGTAATCCACCATGAATCAATTTAGTAGAACGGCTACTTGTTCCCCAAGCAAAATCATGTTTCTCTACCAAACCGACTTTTAAGCCACGAGAAGCAGCATCAAGAGCAATTCCCGCTCCTGTAATTCCACCACCAACGACTAAAAGATCTTGTTCTTCCTGTGCCAACTCATCCAAAAAAGTAGAACGATGTAAAGCTGATAATTTTCTAATTGCCATGTTAATCCTTTAATTTATTTTCATACAAATATCTTGAATAAACTAACGTTGATTGTTACCTCATTGTTAAATCAAATTAATGCTTTTTATTTAGAATTTCTCTAAAGGGTTTTCACAATCAACAGTTTAGATATTTTCAATAGATATATTTTATGAATAGATTATTTTAAAGAATCTATTCTTTTTATGAAAATTTTATACATTTGCGTTTACACCAATATTAATTTCATAATTAAATTATATACTTGTTATTAATTATGAAATTGTATATAAAAACAGAATTAATAAAAATATTTTGTTTTTATGATTTAAAACGAATAAAATTTTTTTTAAAATAGTAAAACCAATAAAAATTATTATTTGATGGAAGGACATCATGTAAAAAAGCAACCGAAAACATTGTTTGATAAAATTTGGGAGGCACACGTTGTACAGCGAAAAGCGGGTTTTCCGGACTTATTTTATATTGATAGGCACTTTATTCACGAAGTGACTTCTCCGCAAGCATTTGATGGTTTAAAAAAAAGAGGCGTTCCCGTAAAAGATGTCAAACGTACGATTGCGACCTGTGATCATAATGTACCGACACTCAACCAGCATTTACCAATTCAAGAAATGCTCTCCAGATTTCAAGTTGAAAAACTACGAGAAAACTGTAAGGCATTCGGAATAGAACTCTACGATTTAGGACACGAAAACCAAGGAATCGTCCATGTAATTGGTCCTGAAAACGGTTTTACTTTACCTGGCACAACAATCGTCTGTGGCGACTCGCACACTTCTACTCACGGAGCTTTGGGAGCGATTGCTTTCGGAATCGGTACCAGTCAAGTCGAGCAGGTTTTGGCGACACAATGCCTTTTATTGAATAAGCCAAAAACGATGAAAATCGAAATCAACGGCGAATTATCAAAGGGCGTTTTGTCGAAAGACATCATATTATATATCATTTCTCAAATTTCCGCTTCCGGCGGAACAGGTTATTTTGTGGAATATTGCGGGTCAGCAATTCGTAGCTTGTCAATGGAAGCCCGAATGACCATTTGTAATATGAGCATCGAGATGGGAGCAAGAGGCGGAATGATTGCTCCTGATGAAGTGACTTTTGACTACGTAAAAGGCAGAACACACGCACCGAAAGGCGAAGAATGGGATAAAGCTTTAGCGTATTGGAAAACACTACCGACTGACGAAAATGCAACATACGATAAAGAATATGTCTTCGATGCAGCCGACATAGAACCGTGGATTACCTACGGCACAAACCCAGGAATGGGTATGGGAATTACGCACAATGTTCCGAAAACAGCCGTCGGTGCAACGTCAAAAGATATGACTAAAGCATTGGCTTACATGGCGTTAGAGGCAGAGCAACCGCTAAAAGGTAAAAAAATCGATTACGTTTTTATTGGCAGTTGTACCAATTCTCGCATCGAAGATTTACGCTTAGTTGCGGACTTCGTGAAAGGAAAAACAAAGGCGGAAAATGTCAATGTGTGGATTGTCCCTGGCTCGAATAAAGTTTTGGCGAAAGCTAAAAGTGAAGGCTTAGACAAGGTTTTTGAAAGTGCAGGTTTTCAATTAAGACAACCGGGCTGCTCGGCTTGTTTAGGCATGAACGAGGATAAAGTGCCGGCTGGTAAATACTGTGTATCGACTTCTAATCGAAATTTTGAAGGTCGTCAAGGCCCAGGTTCCAGAACATTTTTGGCAAGTCCTTTAACTGCTGCCGTTGCTGCAATTACGGGGGAAATTGCAGATATTCGGGAGTTTTTGTAATTAGATATGAGCTATGAGCTGTGAGATTTTAGACTACATTTACTTCTATTTAAAATCTTACAGCTCACAGCTCACAGTTTACATCTTAAAAAATGAAAATAACTACAATCAATTCAAGCTGCGTACCTGTGCGAATTGACCATATAGACACCGACCAAATCATTCCTGCTCGCTTCTTGAAAGCGACAACACGAGAAGGTTTTGGCGATAATTTATTTAGAGATTGGCGATATGATAAAAATAATGAGCCGATTGCCGATTTTGTACTAAATGATGCGACTTATTCGGGTAAAATCTTAGTCGCTGGAAAGAATTTTGGTTGCGGTTCGAGCCGAGAACACGCTGCTTGGGCAATTGCAGATTATGGTTTTAGAGTTGTCGTCTCAAGCTTTTTTGCGGATATCTTTAAAGGCAATGCATTGAATAATTTCATTTTACCAGTTCAGGTTTCTGATGATTTTTTAAATGCTTTATTTGATGCAATTGAAGCAAATCCTAAAACAAAAGTCAAAGTTGATTTACCAACTCAAACGATCGAAGTGGAGGGAACGGATTTAAAAGCCAGTTTTGAAATCAATGATTATAAAAAAATGTGTTTGCTAAATGGCTATGACGATATTGATTATATCATTAGTCAAAGCGAAGCGGTAACTGCCTTTGAAGGTAAAAGAGCGTACGCTTATTTGTAAAAATGTTCGATTGTTCAAATGTTCAAACATAACAATGAAAAAAATAACAGTTTTACCTGGTGACGGTATTGGGCCAGAGGTCACAGAATGGGGAAAGAACGTGCTACAAGCGGTAGCGAATAAATTTGGTCATGATTTTCAATTTGAGGAAGCCCTATTAGGGCATTCGGCGATTGAGGCAACAGGAAATCCGTTACCTGATGAAACACTGGAAAAGTGTAAAAATTCTGATGCGATTTTGTTAGGGGCAGTTGGTCACCCGATGTATGACAATAATCCGAATGCGACTGTTCGACCTGAACAAGGTTTATTAAAAATTAGAAAAGAACTGGGACTCTATACGAATATTCGTCCGATAAAATTATTTGATGAATTATTGAGTGCGTCAAGCATCAAGGAGGAAATCTTAAAAGGTGCCGATATTTTATTCTTTCGAGAATTGACTGGCGGTATTTATTTTGGCCAACCTCGGGAGCGTCAAAATAACGGTACAACCGGCGTTGATACAATGGTTTATCACAAATACGAAGTCGAACGCATCGCTCGAAAAGCCTTTGAGTCGGCAATGACTCGAAATAAAAAAGTACACTCGGTGGACAAAGCCAATGTCTTAGAATCATCGAGACTGTGGCGAGAAACGGTACAAGCTTTATCAAAAGAATATCCGAAAGTGGAAGTCGTACATATGTTTATCGACAATGCAGCGATGCAACTCATCAAAGATCCAAAACAGTTTGATGTCGTTTTGACAGGTAATATGTTTGGCGATATTTTGACCGATGCGGCTTCACAAGTTGCTGGTTCTTTGGGTATGTTAGCTTCAGCTTCGGTGGGTGATAAAGTCGGAATTTATGAGCCGATTCATGGTTCTGCTCCTGATATTGCCGGTCAAGGTATTGCAAATCCGCTGGCGACTATTTTATCAACTGCCTTGCTATTGGATATTGCGTTTGGAATGAAGGAAGAAGCTAATACAGTCATTCAAGCCGTGGATAAAGTCCTCAAATCCGGTTACAGAACTGGTGATATTGCAGACGTTCTGACGGCTAAGAAAATGATTTTAGGAACGACTGAAATGGGTAAGAAAGTAATTGAGTTTTTATAGATTTGAGATTTGAGATTTGAGATTTGAGACAATAAATAGATGTTTCATATCTCACATCTCCTATCTCACATCTCACATCTAAACTAATGGAAAAGATATTCATATTTGACACGACCTTACGAGATGGCGAACAAGTGCCTGGCTGTCAATTATCAAAAAATGAGAAAATAGAAGTAGCGAGGGGATTAGAATTGTTGGGCGTTGACGTAATAGAAGCAGGTTTTGCGGTGTCGAGTCCGATGGATTTTCAGTCGATTGTGGCAATTTCTAAAGCAGTCAAAGAACCGACAATTTGTGCGTTAAGTCGTGCGGTAGAAAATGATATTAAAGTCGCTGCGGAAGCCTTGCAATACGCCAAACGTGGACGGATTCACACTGGAATCGGGGCTTCAGATTATCATATCAAACACAAATTCAAATCAACTCGGGAAAAGATCATTGAGCGAGGTGTCGCTGCGGTGAAGTATGCCAAATCCTTTGTCGAAGATGTCGAATTTTATGCAGAAGATGCCGGCCGTGCAGATTTGCCGTTTTTGGCTCAAATGGTCGAGGCAATGATTAAAGCTGGTGCAACGGTAATAAATGTACCGGACACGACTGGCTATTGTACCCCCGAAATGTACGGCAATATGATGCGTTATTTGAAAGAAAACGTATCGAATATTCATAAAGCCGTCCTTTCTTGCCATTGTCATAATGACTTAGGAATGGCTACAGCCAATACTTTGGCGGGTATCAATAACGGTGCAAGACAAATCGAAGTCACGATAAACGGCATCGGTGAACGGGCAGGGAATACGGCTTTAGAAGAGATGGCGATGATTATTCAAACACATAAACATTTGAATTTTGAAACGAATATTCAATCTCGTCATTTGAGTAGTATGAGTAAGTTAGTGTCTAAAATGATGAAAATGCCAGTGCAACCAAACAAGGCGATTATTGGCAGAAATGCCTTTGCACATTCATCTGGGATTCATCAAGACGGCGTGTTGAAAGACCGTGAAAATTACGAAATTATCGACCCCAAAGATGTGGGCATTAATGAGTCGGCAATCATCTTGACGGCAAGAAGTGGCCGAGCAGCATTAAACTTTCATTTGACAAATTTGGGCTATAATCTAACACAAGAAGAACTGAATCAAAAGTATGAGGAGTTCTTAGAAATGGCAGACGATAAAAAATATTTGTCGGATAGCGATTTGATTATGTTGATGGAAGGTTATACGAAAGAAGATGATATTAAATTAAAATATTTGCAAGTCGTCTGTGGCGAACCGTCCATGCCAACCGCTACCGTTCAGTTAGAAATACAAGGCAAAATCTATCAAGCCGTCGCTAATGGAAATGGCCCGGTCAATGCTGCCGTGAAAGCGATTGATAGTATTTTGAATGAAAAAGTCACGGTCGATGAATATTTGGTGCAAACCATGGCAGGCGACACCAGCGACACTGGAAAGGTACACATGCAATTAAAATACAATAATCGGGTTTTCTACGGTTTTGCGGTACATGAAGATATTGTCATGGCTTCGGTTCTGGCGTATTTGAATGGAATTAATAAAATGCCTGGGATTAAAATGAAAAAGTTGGAAAAAGAAGAAACCGTTTTGGAATTGATGTGAGTTTAGACACAGATTTGCACGGATTGCACGGATTATTTGAAACTCCAATGTCTTTTTTGATGTTGGAGTTTTTTTATTTCTATTAAAATTAACTATCTTACTCGAAGGAAGTAAAAATGTTTAATTCACTTCTTCTTACATTAATTTTGTTATTATTATCTATAAATACATAGCGGGATATATACAGGTTTTGTGTTTATATTGCTATGTTGGCTGCAATCACACAAAATATAAAAACAAAATCTGAAACTTAATATTTTAAAAGTAATAATTTGGTTCTCTGATATATCTAGTATATATTTGAAAGCTATCAAAAATGATATTTAAATGGATAAAAAATATAAGGTTTTAGATTTATTTTGTGGTTGTGGTG
>CBFIHR010000088.1:0-16579 GCA_965662365.1 Saprospiraceae bacterium | reverse complement strand
TAGTCCAAATTCAGAAAATCCTAAAACAGATGAAAAAGAAGTACCAAAAAATAAATGGAAACAGTATGGATTATTCTTCTTATTCATAGTGCTTTATCAAGTTTTGAAAAGATATATTTTTAATGATTAACCAGCAACAAGAATCAAGAAACCAGTATCCAATATGTGGCAAAATATCATAAAAACCGCCTTAATCGGCACACAACGAGGAAAAATCAGCGAAAGCGACAAAATGGCTTTAGCAGAAATTGGTGTTAAAACGGATGCTGAACCTGCGAAAGTTGTTTTACAGGCGGCTGCGTTGTTGGGACAAATGCAGCGAGTCGGGAAGGAGTTGCCGAAGCGAAAAGGTGGTTTGCCGACGGCTTCGCCTGACGAAACGTTGGAAACTTGTAGCGATAAGGCGGCTTATAATTTGGCGCTGATGTTGTCGAGTGAAGAGTTTGCTCCTGCGTTGCCAGAGTTTTTGCGGCATTTGGAAAATGCGGATAAAGTGTTGCCGCCAGAGGCGTTGCCGCAAGTTTTGAATCAGTGTTTGGTGGATAATGACTTGTGGGAAGCGATACAATCGGCGGTTGGTGAACGTGGGAAATGGTTGGCATTGCAACATCCGCAATGGAAAAACTTGGTCGCTCAACCTAAATTTGAAAATTGGGATATTGGTACGAAAGCCGAACGACTCTCGCTGCTACAATTTTTGCGAAAGCAAAATCCACAAAAAGCAATCGAGTTAATCGAATCGACTTGGACGGAAGATAGTTTTCAAGATAGACAATATTTTTTGGATACTTTGTATGTGAATTTGTCTGAAAATGATGCTGCTTTTTTGGAATTTTGTTTAGATGATAGCCGAAAGAAAATCCGACAAATTGCGGCTTTGTTGTTGTCAAAAATTGAAAATTCGGCTTTGAATGAGCGATTGTTTCAAGAAGCTTTGTTGATGATTCAGTTAAAAAGTCGAACTTTTAAAAAGCCAAAATTGGCGATTTCGATTCCTGATGATTTTAAAAAAGAATGGAAACGGGACGGCATTCACGAAAAATCACATCTGTTTCAATTTGGACAAAAAGCGAATTGGCTGGGTCAAATTATTCAAAAAATTCCACCTCAAAAATGGGACGAATATTTCAAAACTTCACCCGAAGAAACGCTGGATATTTTCTTGCGAAGTGATTGGAGTGAGTTGTTATTACAGGCGTTGATTAATGCAACAGGCGAACATTGTAACACTTTTTGGGCAGAGGCGATTTTGACGTTTTGGATGAAAAAACGGAATAAAAACCGTTTTCAAAATGTGAGTATTCAGCCGTTGTTCAAGGCAGTTTCTAAGTCTTTGTTTAATAAAATGTGTCTGTTAGAATTGACGCAGAGGAACGGATATTTAGATGATTCGGAAGATGTGATTCAGTTATTGATGACTTTCGGTGATAAATATGTTTGGGAAGATAGTTTGGCGAAAGCCTTTTATTTTAATTTGACAAATTGGCTTTCGGGCGAAACTCGAAGTTGGCACGGTTGGCATTATCGCACAATTTTAAAGAAAATGGTTTTTCAAATTCGTCCGCAATTGCATCAAGAATTAATTAGAAATTTACCGATGAACTCGCAAGTTTGGAGTAATTGGCAAAAAGATTTTGAAGCATTTTTTACGATATTGCAGTTTAGAAAGGAAATGATTGAGCATATATAAATGTTCGAGTGTTTGAATATTTGACTGTTCGAGTGTTGTTGTACGCTGAACATTTGAAGATGCAAACATTTGAAGATATAAACATGAAAAATTGAATTTACTAAGACCTCATGCAGAAGATAATTATGCCGAAGAGTTGGCAGAATTAAAAAAGATTGATGATAAACCTCGTCCCGAAAATTGGGAAATGTCACCTTGGGCAGTTGTTCAATATTTATTGGGTGGAAAATTGGATAATGGTTTTGAAATCGAACCAAAGTATTTCGGCAATCGTCGATTGATGGAAGTTGCGGTGGCGACTTTGGCAACGGATAGAGCTTTGTTGTTAATCGGAATTCCGGGAACTGGAAAAACTTGGGTTTCGGAACATCTGGCGGCGGCTGTTTCGGGAAAGTCTACGCTTTTGGTGCAAGGAACAGCGGGCATGAATGAAGATGCGATGCGTTACGGCTGGAATTATGCCAAATTATTGGCGGAAGGTCCTTCGCCCGAGGCGATGGTTTCCAGTCCGATTATGAACGCAATGGAAAATGGGAAAATTGCTCGAATTGAAGAGTTGACAAGGATTCCGTCAGATGTGCAAGATACGTTGATTACGATTTTGTCGGAGAAAGTTTTGCCTGTTCCGGAGCTAAATATGGAAGTTCAAGCTCGAAAGGGTTTTAATGTTATTGCTACGGCAAATGATAGAGATAAAGGGGTGAATGATTTGTCCTCGGCTTTGAAGCGTCGTTTTAATACAGTGGTTTTGCCGCTTCCGGCAACGATGGAAGAGGAAGTGAAAATTGTTAAAACTCGTGTAGATAAAATTGGAATTAGTTTGGCATTGCCAGCGACACTTGCTCCTGTTCAAGAGATTCAGCGTTTGGTGACGATTTTTCGAGAGCTGAGAAGTGGCAAAACAACAGACGGTCGTACAAAATTGAAAATTCCGACGGCAACATTAAGTACAGCAGAAGCGATTTCGGTGGTGAATAGTGGTCAAGCTTTAGCAGCTCATTTTGGCGATGGCACTCTAAAAGCGGGCGATATTGCTGCTGGAATTACCGGAGCAATCGTCAAAGATCCTACACAAGATGCGGTGGCTTGGAAAGAATATTTGGAAACAGTCGTGAAAGAGCGAAAAGGCTGGAAAGACTTATATCGGGCTTGTCGAGATTTGGTGTAATGGGGATAGACGTAATTGATTTGAGTTGTTTTTTAATTCAAAAAACTAATCGTCCGATATTTATTACCTTTTATCTAAACTTAGATTGATATACTTTCAGAATAGCTTTTCTTGTGAAAAACTTGATATTACTTAATCGAATACATAAATTAAATAAAAATCATGAGTAAATCTTTAACATTATTATCATTGGCAATTTTGATACTTGGAATTGTAGGTTGTTCATCGCCCGAATCTTCTAATTATCAAAATGAGCCAAATGTAAACGTAAATATTAGCGTGGCAGAAAGTGCACCTTCAGCGTCTGAAGGTTTTAATTTGGAACAATTTCATCGTCTATTAATTGAAGAAGGAGAAAGTGAGGCACAATGGGATGCTCAGTTTTTATCTGATTTAGTAAATCGAGAAGATATTAATAATTTGGATTTGAATCAAAATGACGTGGTGGATACGATTTTGGTAGAACCTTTTGACGGTGGAGATAGCAAAGGTTTTCAATTATACACGAAGGTTGTTGATTATGACGGCATGGATAAAGATGAGGAGCAAACAATTTGTACAGTCGTCGTAGAACAAGAGGATGATAAAGGTAGCTTGACCGTAAGCGGAAACGAACAAATGTACGGTCAACAACACCATTATCATAGCAGTAATTTGAGCTCATTTTTCTTGATGTACTGGTTAATGTCGCCTCGGTTCAACTCATTTGGTGGCTATCAGTCAAGTTATCCGCCTCGGTCACCTGCAAGTCCACAGGCCTATAAAGAGAAAATGAATAACCGTAATACAAATCATACTGGCCGAAAAGCTCCGACAGCAGAACGCCCAACTTCTGTCAAAAAAGCAGCGACACAACAAAAAACAGCTGCTAAAGGCATCAAGTCTAAATTAGCAAATCCGACAAGTTCGCAACGTTCGTTCCGTGCTCAATCACAAGCGACATCAACGAAATCGAATGCGTCATCTGGTTTTGGTAAAAAATCAACCGGGATAAGAAGCAGCAGCTCAAGCGGTCGTTCTGGCGGACGCTCTGGTGGTGGAAAGTAGTACTTAGTTTTTTGGTGGTTAATCACTAAAAAACGAAGCTCTAAAAATAAAAAAATGAAAAGAGAAGGAAATATTGGCATGACAACGCCTAAAAGATGGGATTTGTCAGATAAGAAAAAGTTGAGTTATCAGTCATTGTATATTTTGTACTTAATGGTAGAAGGCAAAATCGTCATTCCTAATTTTCTGGGTGGTAACTTAAAATACGTACAGGAAGCGGTGGATTTATTAGAAAAGAAACAACTGATTGTGCAGACAGAAAATGTGACTGATGGCAAAAAGATTTTGGGCGTAAAAGTCAAAGAAGATGATGTCGAATGGACTTTTCAGCCAACTGATAAAGGCAGACAAGTCGTGGCGCAACAACGAAAAAATTATCGTAAATTTTTAGCATTTTATGACGTTTTTGCTCATGTTGACCCGATGACTGGCGAATTTGCATTTAGCAAAATCAAAAAATTGTTGCTGGGCGAAGGTAGAGAAGCGTGGCAAAATTATAAAAATCAAGATCGTTGGGTGGATTATCGTATTCCTGTTTTGGTGTATAAAGGCGTTGATCCTCGGGAGTTTATCTTCTTTTCTTTTATGGAAGAAGGGCGTTTTGTACCAACTGAAGAGGATACAGAACACGAATGGGCAAAAAATCTATTTTTAGAAACTTTGTGGGAAGAAATTTACGAAGTTTTAAAAACAGCACCAGTTTGGGAAGAACAAGGCGATGATGAAAATCCTGCCGCCGAAATCATGGAAACTATTATTATCGAAGGGGTAAATGTTTTAAAAAAGCAGAATAAAAAATTACAAAAATTCATCAAAAAGCAAGACGATATTATTGATGAAGCGAATAAAGAAATAGAGGAAATTAAAGCGAATCATCAAACGGATTATGACGATTATTATGATGATCCAGTGCGGTATAATTGATGGTAGATAGTTTCAACTTTATGAAAGTTTCCGGCTTTTGTAAAGTTGGTTCTCTTTTTTAAGACATTAAAACATCTAATTTTATAATTCAAAAAATGGTATTATTTAAAGACGTTTCTTACAAAAGTTTACAGCTGACGGTAATGTTGGGTGATATAGATTTGTCTAATTTGAATATTTTTAAATCAGCCAAAAAGTATATCAAATCATTAGATTTATCTATTCATGCAGGCATTATCGGGACGAGTCATTTTGTACAAATCAAGCATAATGGGCAGATTTTTACGGAATTATTCGCTTGTGAAACTTTGGATAATCGTACTGAAAAACCATTGTGTTTTTTACCGATTGACGCTTTAAATGATACCGTTTATTTGAACCCAAATCTTTTTGAATATCAATTTAACTGTGAAAAATTGGCTTATGATAAGTCTGTTAATGAGATTACAAATTGGAGTATAACCGAGCAAGAAAATCAACCTTTCATATTCTTAACTTTTGATTTCAAAACTCCTCAAGAGCAGTTTCCAACCTCAAGGACTATCTTGTCGATTCAGCGAAAAAATAAAGATATAAAGATTAAAACCATACACGAATATCAGGAAGAAAACGCTATTATTGTAAGCGAAAGTAAGATTAGATTAGAGGCTTGATTTTCATTAGGTTTTACTGGATTTTTAGAAAAATAGAAATGTCATAAATGAATAGATTAGGGTTAGTATTAACTTCTTTTAGCTTGATTTGTAGTGGCTTATGTTGTATTGTTGATGAATATATTTTAGCACAATTAAGTTCAAATATTTTAGGAAATCCGGCTCAACAATGGCCGCTAGTGATTGGGTTGATGTTGTTTGCGACGGGCATAGGTGCTTGGTTGGCACAATTCGTAAAGGAAGAAAAAACGCTGCAAGGGTTTATTAGCGTCGAGCTGATTTTATCCTTTTTAGGTGGCTATTCTCCGCTGATAATTATGGGGGCTTACGCTTATTTATTTGACCATTTTAAATTAATTTTTTATCTAATTTCTTTCACAATTGGTTTACTTATCGGTTTTGAACAGCCGCTTATTGCAACGATTAATAAGAAGTTTGTCAACTTTCGGAGTAACATCTCCATGACGATAAGTTTAGATGTCTTGGGGGCAGCAATCGGTACGTTTATTTGGATAAAGTTTTTGGTCGGAAAAGTAGAGATTTATCAAGCCGCTTTTATGGTGACTTTGTTAAATCTTAGTGTTGCTTTACTGACTTATTTTTTTCTTATTAAAAATGCCAACAAAGAACGAGCAACTTCACGCAAAACATTGATTTACATAGGTTTAGCTGTTTTAATTGGTCTTGGAGGTTTAATCTATGCCGATGAATTTGCAGAGGTAGCGGAGCAGCAATTATATACAGGTAAAATCATTCATAAAGAAACAACGCCTTACCAACGAATTGTGATGACGAAACATGCTAAAACTGGCGATGTGATGATGTTTTTAAATGGTGGTTTGCAGTTTTGTAGCCGTGACGAAAATCGTTACCACGAAAATTTGGTACATCCTGCGATGAAATATCGCTCCTTGACGAATAAGGAAAAAACGCCTTTGGACGTTTTAGTTTTGGGCGGCGGTGATGGTATGGCTGTTCGAGAAATTAACAAATATTCGAATATTAATAGCGTTACATTGGTTGATTTAGATCCTTCTGTGGTGAAGTTAGCTTCTGAAAATCCGATTTTGATGGAACTCAATGATTCTGTCTTTTTAGAAAAAAAAGTTCATATTTTAAATCCTGAGTTACCAATTTCGTTAGAAGAAGAACCGATTTATTTGCCCTTGAATCGAAAAGACAAGTCGGGCAATGACTTATTTTATGTAGCAGATACGGTCAGTGTTTTGCATCAAGATGCTTATACATTTATTGAAAAAGTCGCACAATTAGGAAAAAAATATGATGTCATTTTTATTGATTTTCCTGATCCTCGCAATGAATCTTTGGGCAAACTGTATTCCAAATACTTTTTTACTCGTATCAATTTATTATTAAAAAAAGGTGGTTTTGTTTGTATTCAATCAAGTAGTCCGATTCATGCGAATCATGCTTTTTTATGTATTGGAAAAACAATGACCGCTGCCGGCTTGAACGTTTTACCATTCCATGATAATGTTCCGAGTTTTAATGAATGGGGTTGGTATTTGGCGGCTCGTCAAGAGGACGATTTGAATTTGAAACGAATTGCCGAAAGTTTCTATTTGGAAGATGAATTTGAAGTAGAAACGACGTATTTAACACCAAAAAAGTTTTTGTCTAATACTATTTTTGGAAAAGATATTTTAGAAAATGCAGAAGAGATTGAAATCAGTACGCTGAGTAATCCAAAGGTCTATCATTATTATGTACATTATGGTTGGAAGATTTATTAATTTTTTAACTTGCTGAAAATTAATATCTTATGAAGATATTTAATTTTTTGTAAAGTTTAGTATTTTCAAATTTATTAATAATAAATAATCTTAATAACTTAATATAAAATGAGGATTTTGAAAGCGTTCTTTGATCATAAATTGCTATTTAAATGATCAAAGAACGCTTAAATTTATAGCAAAAATGCTTGAAAAACTTATAAGTCATTAAAATCCGCTACCTTTGCGGTCATAATTTAAAATATATGACATTTAAAGATTTAGGATTGGTCAAGCCAATTCTACAAGCGTTAGAAAAGAAAGGTTACACTAACCCGACTCCGATTCAAAAACAAGCTATTCCCATTTTATTAGGTGGAAAAGACTTATTAGGTGTCGCACAGACAGGCACAGGAAAAACGGCAGCTTTTGCAATTCCGATTATACAGCAAATATTGTTGGACAAGGATAGAGGAACCAGAAGGCGGAGAATTCGTTCTTTAGTGGTCACACCGACGAGAGAATTAGCGATTCAGATTGCAGACAACTTTACAGCTTATGCTGCGAATACGAATGTAAATAATACCGTGATTTTTGGTGGCGTAAAGCAAGGCCGACAAGTCGAGGCTTTACGAAAAGGAGTAGATGTTTTGGTCGCAACGCCGGGGCGTTTGTTGGATTTGATTGGGCAGGGGATTATTAGCTTAAAACATATTGAGTACTTCGTTTTAGATGAGGCGGATCAGATGCTGGATATGGGATTTATCCACGATATTCGTAAGTTGTTGGCGATTCTACCAGCGAAAAGACAATCTTTGTTTTTTTCTGCAACAATGCCGCCGTCGATTGTGAAATTGTCGAATCAAATATTGGGAGATTATAAAAGGGTAACGATAGAACCTGAGCAAACAACGGCCGAAAGGGTTGAGCAGTTTGTTTATTTTGTCAATAAGCGAAATAAGATAAAATTACTTATTGACTTGATTCAAACTCAAAAACCTGAAACTGTTTTGGTATTCTCGAGAACGAAGCATGGAGCGGATAAAGTCGTAAAACTGTTGCTTCGAGCAGAGATTGAAGCGGCTGCAATTCATGGAAATAAATCACAAAATGCCCGACAGCGAGCATTAGGAAATTTCAAAAACGGTAAAGTTCAAGTATTAGTGGCAACGGATATTGCTGCACGAGGAATTGATGTTTCAGGCTTAGAAATGGTCGTAAATTATGACTTGCCGAATGTGCCAGAAACTTACGTGCATCGTATCGGTCGGACAGGCCGTGCGAAAGCAAGCGGTGTCGCTTTGTCGTTTTGTATGGGGGAAGAAAAACCGTATTTGCGAGATATTCAAAAGTTGATTAATCAAAAATTGACCGTTGTAGCGGATAACCCTTACGAAGACGACGGTAGTGAGGATGAGGTCGAACAATCAAAACCTCAACAACGAAGACGACCGAATAGTCAAGGTCGAAAGAAAAATAGTCGCAATAGTCGTAATGCTAGTTTTAGTAATAAAAGTAGTAACAGCCGAAGTAGCGACCGAAATCGTTCTAAACCCAAAAGGCGAAAAAAGGATTAGAAGCCGGTTTTAACTGCCTTGTATAGGTCATAAATACAAAAAGAGGTTGTTTCCAAAGTCAGAAAAGTAAATTAGAAAAATCAAAAAACTTTTATTTTACTTCGACTTTTAGTACAACCTCTTTTGTATTATTTATTAATAATTAGTCACGGCTTCCGAGAAACATCCAAACTAAATACAACAATTGAGCGATTGCGGCTAATGCTGCTGTAACATAAGTCATCGCCGCCCATTTTAAAGCATCTTTCACACCATCATATTCTGAACTTCTTGTCATTCCGGAGTCTTTCAACCATGTCATTGCACGGTGACTTGCATCAAACTCAACTGGTAGGGTCACGAGGCTAAAAGCTGTTGTGATACCAAATAAAATGATGGCAATTAAGATGAAAATTGGATTATTCATGTAGGCGAATAATGCAAACGCAAACATGAAAAAGTACTGCTGAAGGCTTGCAGACAACTGAACCAAAGGTACTAATTGCGAACGTAACTGTAACATACTGTATGCTTCTGCATGTTGTACCGCATGACCACATTCGTGTGCAGCGACAGCTGCCGCCATTACACTTCTACCTTGATAAATCTCGGGACTTAAACTAACAGTTTTAGTTTGAGGATTGTAGTGATCCGTTAGTGTACCTTGCCCTTGCACGATTTGGACATCGTAAATGCCATGCTGAGCTAACATCTTCTGTGCTATTTCTCGACCGCTTAGTCCATTAGATAAGCTAACTTGATTGTATCTTTCGAACTTACTTTTTAAACGATTCTGCACTAACCATCCTATACCAGCGAATATTACACTGATGATCATTAAACCTATGAACATATTTCTGCTATTTTTTGAATGGACAGGTTGAATTAGATTTCGACTTGACCATTGTGTTCTTTAATTTAATATTAGACAATCGGGAAGTCGTAAAAGATTTCTAAATTTAATAACTTCACCGCAAATCAAACAAATTTATAATGGTTTGGGTTGTCAAAAACTTAGGCAATAGACGAATGAAGGTCGTCCTTCGACAATTTACATCAATTGAAAGGGAAACTTATCAATTCGCTCGATTATTCTGATACTTCATACATTTTTGTATAAATATCTCTTGGGCAAATTGTATTTTTGGCGTTAAATTTCACATTACAAACTTATACTAATATTCCAATGAAAAATATCTTACTTTACGTATTCGTTGTTTCGGCTTTTGCAAGTTGTGCACCTAAAAAGCCCAAAACTGTTGTTGAAAATTATGATAAAACATTATTAGTCAACTATTATTTAAGAACAGATAAGACGAACTTTGTCAGAGGAGAAATGTATGCGTATCATGAAGGTGGCGATACAATATTGCCCAATATCGAATCAGGAACGCTTCAAGGCGAAAAGATGTCACAATCTAAAATTAATAATAATACAGCATGGCGAATGCAAATTAATGAAGAGTTTCCGGAGGCGAGTGAGTTCAAATTTGTATTAAATCACGCTGGTTATCAGCCGATTGAGGCGACTTTCGAAACCAATCCAATCAAAAAATTTAGTATCAAAGAAGGCGAATTGAGTATCTCAAAAGGTTTTACAGTCAATTGGGACGGGCCAAGGATTAGTTCACAAAACGAAACAATGATTATTGTAATCACGGACTCAAAAAGGCAAAGCGCCAGTCTTAACCGAATCGGAGAAACGGCAGGAAGCGGATTTAGTGTCGATCCGATTCAGTTACAATACTATAATTTTGCAAAAGGGCCTGCTACCATCTCTTTAGTCAGAAAAACGATGATTGATTTGCCTGTAAGTAGTTATTACAAACAAAGAGCCGAGGTAGAGTATTACACAGATGATTTAACGATTAATATTGTTGATTAAAGTACTCCCAAATTGTACTTTGTAATCAAAATTATCATAATTCACCAGGTGAGTACTTGGACAAAATCATTAGTAGAATTATTTCTTATAACTAATTGATTTATAGGTTTTTAAATTTAAAAATGTCCGGCTGCTTACAAATTGGTGTTACTTCAAAAATGCTATGCTAATGATAAATGTATCTTCCGAAATAGGAACTTTACGAAAAGTCATCGTTCATCGACCAGATGAAGGGATTGACCGAATTTCTCCCAAACGAGCAGAAGAATTATTATTTGATGATATTGTTTATTTACCAAAAATGTTGGAAGAGCATCAGATTTTTACAGATGTTCTGAAAGCGTTTTTAGGCGACGAAAATGTTTTAGAAGTTGAGGATTTGTTAGAAGAGGCGTTGGAACATGATATGGAAAAACGCTTTATTATTATTAATAAAATCTCAGATTTCGAAGAGTTGCCACAGCGTGACCGCAATTTGTTATTTAATCTTTCTGCGAAGGAACTGAAGGAAGTCTTGATTACGGGCTATTATGAATTAGAAAATGCTTTTTTATTCGATCCGATTCCGAATTTCTTATTTACAAGAGATATTGCGGTGACGATAAATGACCATGTTCTCATTACTAAAGCGGCTAAAGAAGCTCGTCAAAGAGAAAATTTATTAACCCGATTTATTTTTTGGGCTCATCCGATGTTTGCCGACTTGCAAAAGGAAGGAAAGATCATTAATTTAAATGAGGTTGATCTGTTTCCGCCTTCTCGCAAGGGCGAACAAGTATCGGTTGAAGGTGGCGATGTGATGATTATTAACAAAGATTATCTGCTTATCGGTTGCAGCGAACGGACAACTGCATACGGTATTCAGTTGCTGAAAGAGGTATTATTTCAAAAAGGAATTGTGAAAAATGTTGTCCAAGTCAATATGACTAAAGCCCGTTCATGGATGCATATTGATACGGTTTTTACACACATCAAAAGTAATCATTTCGCAGCGTTCAAACCATTGGTAATAGATGGCGTTGCGGCTTATGTTGAGGTCTATCGTCACGATACTGATGAGGTTACGTTTTATCCAACTGTTGCGGAGTTTTTGAAAACTGAAATTGATGCCGAAATGGAATTTATCCTTAGCGGAAATGGGGAGTCTCCGTATGATGAACGAGAACAATGGACGGATAGCTGTAATTTAGTTATGATTAAGGAAGGAGTTGGTTTGACGTATGACAGAAACTATAAAACCGCTGAAGCATTTGAGGCTAAAGGCTACACAGTTATCCCTGCTGAAAAGTTATTAAAAGACTTGAGAAAAGGCAAAGTTACACCAGATGAAATCGAAAATACAATCATTGCTTTGCCGTCAAGTGAATTGTCGAGGGCAAGAGGTGGCTCGCACTGTATGACTTGCCCGATTCTTCGAGATTAATGGACGGCAGACGGCTTTGAAAAAAATCGTCATCATCTTTAAAAGTATTTGTCTGGTGTTCGTAGTATAGGTGTTTTTTAGTAATCGTTTATCCTGAAAACTCCAGAGGTGATTTGTAATTTAGTGATTTGTGCAAACAGGAACATTCTTAATACTTTTAAAGTTGATATGAATGTCTGATTTACAAAATAAAAAAATTACGATTATCTAATCAATTTGTCAACAAAGCAATTTCAATTGAAATTATTTGGCTAACAAGTTTTATTGCTAATCACCAAAATACCAATCACTAAAATGGATAAAGTAAGAATAGATAAATGGTTGTGGGCTGTTCGTATTTTTAAATCTCGAACTTTGGCAACAGATGCGTGCAAAAATGGAAAGGTGAAAATTAATGATAAGAATGTGAAAGCATCTTATATGTTGACTCGTGATGAAGTACTGAAGGTGAAAAAAAACGGGTTTAATTATACTTACAAAGTAGTAAATTTGATAGACAAAAGGGTGGGGGCGAAGTTGGCTGCACCTTGTTATGAAAATCTCACACCAGAAGATGAAATGAATAAATATCAAGACTGGTTCCTTCATCGCTCTCGTAGTTTCGAACGCCGTGACAAAGGCGAAGGCCGACCGACGAAGCGTGATAGACGAATAATTGATAAGTTTAAAGGGAGAGATTAATGTCTTATGTTTTCGAGAAGATAAGAGAGCGTTTTCTAACAAAAATCTGTTATTCTTTTCGATTCTGTTTATTGAGGGTAACGAGACATGAAATTTCATGTGGCAAATATTACTTTGTTATAGTTTTGATTTAATAGATGAATAGAATAATATTCTAATAAAAAGAATAAATTAAAATAAAGTATTGAAATTCAACTTTTGAAAGATGTTAGACACTATAAATTCAAAACTTCGCAATTATTTAATTTGATTACCAGCACAATTGACTGTAAATTTGCGTGAATTTTAACAAATTCTAATTATAAACTCAAATTATTGAAATTAAAAAGATGAAAGGATTAGAGCCAACTTTGGTAACAAAAATACAAGCATGGTTAGATGGTAACTATGATGATGCAACAAAGGCAGAGATTCGCCAACATATTGAAAGGGAAGATGCCGACTGGTTGACCGATGGATTTTATAAGGATTTAGAATTTGGTACTGGTGGGTTGCGAGGCATTATGGGCGTTGGTTCTAATCGGGTGAACAAATATACTTTAGGCAAGGCAACACAAGGTTTTTCTAATTATCTGTTAGAAAAATATGCTGATGAAGCGCAAATCAAAGTCGTCATCGCACACGATTGTCGTAACAATTCAGACGTTTTTGCAGGATTCACAGCGGACATTTTCTCGGCAAATGGGATTAAGGTATACTATTTTGAAAGCCTTCGTCCTACACCAGAACTGTCATTTGCGATCCGTGAGTTAGGTTGTCATGGAGGCGTGATGTTGACCGCTTCACACAATCCGAAAGAATATAACGGTTATAAGGCTTATGACAAACATGGTTGTCAATTAGTATCGCCAGAGGATAAGGCGGTGATGACAGAAGTTCAAAAAGTAGCTTCAATTGATGATATTAATTTTGAACGCAATACGGATTTGGTAGAAGTGATAGGTGCTGAAATAGATGAAAAATATTATGATGCATTGACAGCTTTATCTATTTCTAAAGAGGTGATTCAGCGTCAGAAAGATTTGAAAATTGTCTTTTCTCCGATTCATGGAACTGGAGGCGTTTCTGTTCCGCCAGTGTTAAAGCGTTATGGTTTTGAAAATGTCGTTTTGGTTGAGGAACAAATGACTTATGATGGAAATTTTCCAACAGTCATTTATCCAAACCCAGAGGAAAAAGAAGCACTAACTTTAGGTTTGGCGAAAGCCAAGGAAATAGATGCCGACTTACTCATGGCAACGGATCCTGATGCGGATAGAGTCGGAATCGCTGTGAAAAACACGGATGGCGAATTTGTTTTAATGAATGGAAATCAAGCCGCTACCATGATGATTTTATACATCATAGAAGCTTGGGAAAAAGCCGGAAAATTAACAAATAAGGAGTATATCGTCAAAACAATTGTCACGACTTATATGATTGATGCGATTGCTGCGGACAAAGGAGTCGATTGTTTTAACGTCTTAACAGGCTTCAAATATATCGGTGAAATGATGACGAAACTCGAAGGCGAACGCTATTTTTTGGCAGGAGGTGAAGAGAGTTACGGCTATTTAGTTGGCGAACATGCAAGAGATAAAGATGCAGTTGTGGCTTGTGCGATGTTGGCAGAAATGGTGGCTTATCATAAAGATAATGGTAGCAGCATGTATGAAGCCTTGTTAGATGCCTATCAAAAATATGGTTTCTATTTGGAGCGTTTGGTCGCTTTGAAAAAGGAAGGTAAAAAAGGAGCAGAAGAGATTCAAGAGATGTTAAAATCATTGAGAGCGACGCCTCCGACAACTTTAGGCGGCTCAAAAGTGACAATGGTGAAGGATTATTTGACCAGCGAATCTAAAAATATGATGGATGGAACGGTCGAAAAAATTGACTTACCATCTTCTAATGTTTTACAATTCTTTACAGAAAATGGCAGTATTATTTCGGCTCGACCTTCGGGTACAGAACCTAAGGTGAAATTCTATTGTAGCGTTAATACGGAGTTGGAAAATAAAGCCAACTATGAAAAAGTAAAGGTGATTTTAAATAATCGTTTGGACGCTATTTTAAAAGATTTGGGCGTTTAAAAGCGGTTGACAGTAATTTTTGGGATAAGGTTATTAATTCTAAAATTACCGCAGTTACTTTTTTGCTAAACTCATAATTAAATTATGCTGCTTATCAGGTTTTTTGTACAAATTAAAAACTTGAAATTACAGTATCTCTGAAGTCTTAGAGATACTGTAATAGCATCATAAAGCACAATAAATCGTTCTTGTATGTTGCCCATGATTTAATGATTGATTCTGATTAGTATGTTTATGCTAAATTAATAAATGTTATTAAAAACGAAATCGGAAATCATTATTAAAGAAAAAAATTATAAAACTCCACCGTCCATCGTCCACCGTTTTTTAAAGCAAAAAAATAGCACTATTTTGCGAAAATGTATGCAATTGTAGATTTAGAAACAACTGGTGTAAAATTCAATCGTGACCGAATTACAGAGGTCGCAATTGTTTTATTTGATGGCGAAAAAGTGGTGGATAAATACCAAAGTTTGGTAAACCCAGAGTGTTCAATCCCGCCAAATATTACTCGAATTACTGGAATTTCTGGTGAGATGGTGGCTGATGCTCCTAAGTTTTACGAAATCGCAAAAGATATTGTAGAAATGACAAAGGGAGCGATTTTCGTAGCTCATAATGTTAATTTTGATTACGGTTTTTTGAAAGAAGAGTTTGCTCGTTTGGGATATGTTTATCGTCGAAAACAATTGTGTACAGTACGTTTGAGCAAATTAGTGTTCCCAAATCGACGACGCTATAATTTGGATTCGTTGATTGATATGTTGGATATTCAGGTCGAACGACGACATCGAGCAATGGATGATGTTTTGGCAACAGTAGAAGTATTCAAAGCAATTTTGAAAAAACAAAATGCCGAAGATTCGATAGCGGCTTTGGTTAATCGTGGTGTAAACGCCGCAAAGTTACCGCCTAATTTTACAATGGAGCAATTACACGCTTTGCCCGAAGATTGTGGTGTCTATTATTTTCATAATCAAAAAGGTGAAGTGATTTATGTTGGCAAAAGTATCAATATCAAAAAACGTATCATGGAACACTTCACTGCAAAGACTAAAAAAGCACAGCGAATGTGTCAAGAAGTACATGATATTACGTATCAAATAACGGGAAGTGAATTGGCGGCTTTGCTTTTTGTGTCGCACGAGATTAAGACATTATTACCAAAGTATAATGTGGCTCAAAAACCTCGTAAAAAAGCCTATTGCATTTTTACTTATGAAGATGAAAAAGGGTATAAATGTATGGCGGTCGCTCGCTCAAAAAAGGATTTGAATTTGATTTACGAGTTTAAAAGAAGAGAGGAAGCCCTGAGTACGCTACGTTTTATACAAACACAATTTGAGCTTTGTCAAAATAAATGTGATTTAGGAAGTAGTACCGCTGCTTGTTTTCATTATCATTTGAAAAAATGTTATGGTGCATGTGTTGACGAAGAATCGCCTGAAAATTATAATGAACGGGCAACAGCAGCTATCGCCAGAATCCAGTGTCCAGAGTTGGAAGGTAGTTATATCTTGATGGAAAAAGCCAGAACAAAAGACGAACAAGCGGTTATCTTAATTGAAAATGGCGAATATCAGGGGTTCGGCTATGTTGATACGACCGAAGAATTGACAATCGAAGATTTGAAAAATTCAATTGATCGTTACACACATAATTTAGATGTTGTCAAAATCATTCGTCAATACGTAAAAAATAACCGACTGAAGCGAATTGAAATCTGAGTTTAGTTTGAGTAGTTTATAGC
>CBFIHR010000087.1:0-17083 GCA_965662365.1 Saprospiraceae bacterium | reverse complement strand
TTGGAATGCAGAAACGGGCAGTTTACAGTGGCAAACTGATGGTGCAGGTACAAGTCGTCGGTTGAGGTATTTGAATGGTATTATTTACTTTAGTGGTGGCAGTACGTCCAAAATTCATGCGATTGATATTGTAACTGGGAAAAATGTTTGGTTACTAAAACCTGAACTGATAGAAGAAGGTGCAACAGATTTTAAACCTGATATTTATGCCATCGAAGGTGAAAATGGAGAAAAAGGTAAAATTGTGGTTTGTACACCGATGAATGCTTATTGTTTGGAGGCGTATCGCTGATTTTTTCATGGATAATCAATAATTAAATATGAAAAGAGTAACTAAAATATTATTGCTATTAGTTGCTTACCTAATCGTTCATCCTTCATGCACAAAGGATGAACCTATAGGAGGTGATTTAATAGAAGAAAACGGCGTAATTGTTTCTGTACCACACTTATGGAAACGTAGTTTACATAAGAATAATCAACCATATAGCAATAGTATAATTAGAGCACATTTAATATATAATGGTAATCCTATTATTGCTACAACGGAAGGTGACGGAAATAGATGGATTAATCTTATTGATATTAATACAGGCGAAGATATTTGGAAATGGAATGATAACTATGAAGGAAGTAGGGAAAAATTTAGTATTCAAGATGCACATTTTCATAATAATTTAATGACTTATCAAGTAGGTACTCGTTCCTATTGTATAAATATGGATAATGGAAATACACATTGGAAATTTAGACATGATAGAAGTTTACATGCTAATATAACAGGATTAGATGAAAATGTATTTTTATACGGTTTACCAAAAGACACTCTACAAGAATATGATGTTTATGTTGGAAATGAAATGAATATTAATATAGGCGAGTTAAATGAGTTTTTATATACAGATATTGATTTTAATTCTGGTGGTGAAGGAAACCGAGTAACATGGATATTTAATATTAAACCTTTTCGACATACTGATGGTAAAATATATTTGATTGTATCATCACACGATCATTTGCCTAATTGGCATATGAATCAATTTGTAGGTTTATATAATTACACTGATAGGGAATGGATTTATAATCGTAAAATGATTTCAGAAGGATATGAAGCAGGTACAAGATATATTCGGGTAAATGGAAATAAAGCCTATATGACTTCAGGACGTAGTATGAATTGTGTAGATATTTGGACAGGAGAACGGCTTTGGCGAAAAGAAGTTGAAGGGAGTATTGGTATTTCCTCTTTCATAGTCGAACAGGGCAAAGTTATCGGACAAGATGAAGCGATGAATGTTTATTGTTGGAATGCAGAAACGGGAAGTTTACAGTGGCAGACGGACGGAGCAGGTACAAGTAGTCGATTGCGATATTTGAATGGTATCATTTATTTTAGTGGCGGGAGTACTTCTAAAATTCATGCGATTGATATATCAACGGGTAAAAATGTTTGGCTACTAAAACCTGAACTTATGGAAGAAGGTGCAATGGACTTCAAACCTGATATTTATGCTATTGAAGGTCAAAATGGAGAAAAAGGAAAGATTGTCGTTTGTACGCCTATGAATGCTTATTGTTTAGAAGCGTATCAGTAATAGTAGGGCAAGTCTTTAGATTCCGATTCTTCGGAACGGTACTGCCTTTGCCAAAACATTGACGAAAGTCATTATTGGCTTTAAGCCAAATCAGTCAAAAAGCGTTTGTCATTGCTCAATTTTGTATGATTAAAATACCATTGTATAAAAATTGAAACCATTAAAAATGACAAACGCTCAATTATTAGAGAAATATAATATTGCTGCACCTCGATATACGAGTTATCCGACTGTGCCTTATTGGCAAACAGAAAAACCTCAAAATGCACTTTGGATTGAAAATGTCCAAAACACTTTTGACCAAAACCCAGAAATTAGTCTTTATATTCATCTTCCTTTTTGTGAAAACTTATGTACGTATTGTGGTTGCAATAAACGAATCACAAAAAATCATAAAGTGGAAACACCTTATATGAATGCCGTTTTGAAAGAATGGCAGATGTATTTGGATGTTTTACCTTCCAAACCAATTTTAAAAGAAATTCATTTAGGCGGCGGAACTCCAACTTTTTTTCAAGCGGAAAATTTAAAAACACTTTTAGGTCAAATCATTGATTCTGCGATTGTGCCTGAAGATCATGAATTTGGTTTAGAAGTGCATCCGAATACGACTTCAGTTTACCAATTACAAGTTTTGCGAGAATTGGGATTTGATAGAGTAAGTATTGGTGTGCAGGATTTTGATGAAGAAATTTTGAAAACCATTCACCGATTTCAAACCACAGAACAAGTTAGAAATCTCACAATTGCCGCTCGTGAAATGGGGTATAAGTCGATAAATTATGATTTGATTTTTGGCTTGCCAAAGCAAAAATTAAATCATATTTTGGATACAATGAATTATTTGACGGAGTTAAAACCGGATAGAATTGCGTTTTATAGTTACGCACACGTTCCATGGAAAAGTAAAAGTCAAAGAGGGTATTCAGAAGCAGATTTGCCGACAGGAAAAGAAAAAAGAGAATTATACGAAGTTGGTAAAGCGGAGTTAGAAAAATTAGGTTATATTGAGATTGGAATGGATCATTTTGCTTTGAAATCTGATGATTTGTATAAAGCGTTTGAGGCACAAACGATGCACCGTAATTTTATGGGTTATACGCCATTTCATACCGATTTGTTGATTGGTTTAGGCACATCAGCGATTAGCGATGCTTGGACAGCTTTTGCTCAAAATGAAAAAACAGTTGAGGATTATCAAAATAGGGTAGAAGCGGGTGAATTGCCATTTTTTAGAGGTCATTTATTGAATGATGAAGATGCGATTATTCGCAAACATATCTTAGATTTGATGTGTCATTTTCATACAACTTGGAGCGAATCTAATTCTATTTTGGCCGATGCGATTATTCGGCTTTCGCCAATGATAGAGGACAACTTAGTCGAAGTCACGGCTAATTCGATACAGGTGACAAAATTAGGAGAACCGTTTGTGAGAAACGTTTGTATGGCGTTAGATGCTCGATTGTGGGCAAATCGTCCGACTTCAAAGTTATTTTCACAAGTTGTTTAATTAGTGATTAGTTAATTGATGAGCCTAATCAATATTTTGAATAATAATTTACATTATTATTGATATAAATAATTGATTATTAATTTTTTGCACTAATCATTAAAAAAATAAAACCATGAACAACCAAATATTAATACCAACAGACTTTTCAGATTGTGCGAATGCAGCTGTCGAAACGGCGATAAAATTAGCGAAGCAATCGAACGCAACGGTTCATTTTTTGACCGTATATGATTTGTTACCAAATCAAGATTTGGAACAGAAAAAGAAGTTTGCATTGACGCAAATCGGGACGAAATATGCGAATCAAGGCGTAACGATTAAAACGGCTTATATCAAAGGGAAATTCATTGAAACGATTAACGAATATATCAAATCGAATGATATAAATTTGTTAGTCATGGGTTCTCATGGTGCAAGCGGTTTGAATGAAATTATGATTGGCTCGAATACACAAAAAGTCGTCCGTCATGTGCATTGTCCTGTTTTGGTAATTAAAGAAAAATTGGATAATGTCGATTTTAAAAATATCGTTTTTGCATCAGATTTTTCATTGAAGGAAAAAGAGGTGTTTGAACGCTTTTTGGTGTTTATTGAGCCGTTTTCTGAGCCGCACATACACTTGGTGGCGGTGAATACGTCGAGCTTCTTTAATCAGCCAGAGTTTTTGTTGCGAGATGCGATGAAGGAGTTTAAGAATATGGCTGGCGAAATTCCTTGTACGACAAATATTCAATACAATTTTAATGTTGAAAATGGTATCGAATACTTTTCAGAAACGATTAACGCAGATTTGATTGTTGTTTCCAATTATCAAAAATCAATGTTACGAAAGTTATTTGTAGGAAGTACCGTAGAAGCATTGATAAATCATTCTAAAACACCAATTTTGAGTTTAGATTTCTAATATAATTCACCAATAAATTTTAATTTGTATAGCCTGTTCTAATGAACAGGCTTTTTATTTTAGGCTTATTTTTTGTAGTTTGGTCGCTTTTGTACTTTTGGATTAGTTTCAAAATGGAGTTAAAAAATTAAATTTAACAACCTTTGGAAACTAAAAGCTGTTACAATTCAAAAAAATTCGTAACTTTCAGAAAATTTTGAAAGTTGAGTTAATCAAAACTACTTTTGATGATACAATTAGGGCAAAAAGACATATTCGCATTGTATAGTTTGCCATTTTCTAAGGATCATTATTTGATTCGGCAGCGAAGCGAAAACACCAATAAATTTAATACAGATAGCTTAACACAATCAGGATTCGTTATTCATCCTTTCGTAGAAAATGAAAAATCGCCTTCGATTTTTATTAGAAAAGATGCGTTTCACAAAAATCCAGTTGTAGAATTCTTTTCTAATCATACTGGTAATACCAAAAGTATTACTCAATCTACTTATTTAGATCAAGTTCAACAATTTATTGAAGCAACTAAAAATGGTTATCAAAAAATCATTTTTAGTCGAATAGAAACGGTTCATCTTCAAACAGGTGATTTGTTCCCCCTTTTTACAACGCTAAAGGATTTATATAAAAATGCCTTTGTGTACCTATTTAATATTCCTAATATTGGCTGCTGGATGGGAGCTTCGCCAGAGGTTTTTATGACTCAAAAAGGTCGTGATTTTGAAACGGTCGCTTTGGCCGGGACACAACGAGATTTAGGTTTGCCTTTAGAAAATGTCGATTGGGGAGAAAAGGAAATTGAGGAACAAGCGATAGTTGAGCGATATATCGAAAAGGCATTAAAAAAGGAAAAGGCAAATTATCAAAAAACAACACCTTACACTTCTCGAGCGGGGAAATTATTACATCTGAAAACAAAATTCCGTTTTCGTTCGCCGCATAATTTACATGATTTTTTAGAAAATTTACATCCGACACCTGCTATTTGTGGCATTCCAAAACAGGCGGCAAAGGATTTTATTGTCAATAATGAAAAACACGAAAGAGCCTATTATTGTGGCTTTTTAGGGCCAGTAAATATTAAGCGACAAACAAACCTTTTTGTCAATTTGCGTTGTATGCAGATTTTTAAAGATAAGTTTGCTTTATATATTGGTGGAGGAATTACAGCAGATTCAAATCCACAAAAAGAATGGGAAGAAACTGAAGCCAAATCACAAACTTTGGCCGATGTGATTGAACGAGTTTATATGGATGATATGATGATGGTTTGATGAATGCTCTCAATAAAATATAAAAAGGATTTATCCACTTTCGATAAATCCTTTTTTTAAACCTATTTCTATTGGTTTATTTTCCAAATTGATAAACCAAACCGATATTCAAACCCGATGTACCGACTCGACTATTTGGCACAATCACAAAATCATCATTTTCGTCAGTATATGCCCAACCCAAACCGTTTACCATTGGTGCTAAAGTAATCGGTGTTGTTGCACGAATGCTCAATTTATCATTAATTTTGAATTTTGCACCAAAATCTAAATTCGTAAAAATACGTTGTTGATAGCCATATACATCTTGTGGATATTTTGCTAAATTAATATAATTTGAGAAAGCGACACTCAACTGTATCGACTCCCAACGAGTTTGTATATCCGTTCCTAATCGAACATTAATATAAGAAGAAGATTGTGCTGAATCACCTCTGAAAATATTAGAATTAAGATGATAAAAATTAGAATATCCTAACCCTATTCGAGCATCAAACTTTGGATTAACTTGCTTTGATAACCACAAATCTACGCTACTTTGTACTGCAAAACCTTGATTATATTTTAAAATATCTTTTCTATGATTAATCAAATCATAATACAACAGACCTTCTGATAACTCAACGGCCAAAGCACCTTCTACCCCCGAAAACCGCATCGAAGGCACAGCATTTTTCTCCCTATCCTTAAAATTATAAATCAAGCCAATATTTGCACCTGTCAATTCTACATCAGCATCAAAAACAACAAAACCACCAAATCCTCCCGCAATTCCTGATCCATTATCATCTTGAAACATTGGAGCAATTGTAATCGGGGAGTTGATTTTCAAAGATAATCTATCACCCATTCTAAACTTCACCCCCAAATCAAGATTAGTAAAAAATCGCCTTTGGAAACCAAACCTATCTTGTGGCTCTGGATGTAAACAGAGATAACTGGATAGTGTTGTGGAAAACTTCATTGGTCGCCAAAACGTCTGTATATCTGTCCCTAATCTTAAAGTTGCATAATGAGAAGCATCAACGACTATAAAATCTAAATGGTGAAAATTGGCATAACCTAAGCCTAAACGAGTATCGAAAGTTTTATTAATTTTTTTAGAATACCAAACATCAAGTCCATATTGTAAGCCATATCCAACATATCTATCCAAAAAGTCAGTATTTTCATTAAAATGATTATAAAAATTCCAACCTGTTGAGGCTTCGACTTCAAAGTGTTCTTGTGCGTTTGTAATTATAGCAAAAGCTGCTATCAGTAGTGTGAATATTGTTTTTTTCATTGTTTTTATTCTAATAAAAAGTGGTTGTCGAATTATACTTATTCAACAACCACTTGTTGTTCTGTAAAATTATTTACCAAACCTCATCAATGTCTAAAGTTTTTGTACCCATTCCTTGACTTCCAACTGTAGAACGAATTTTCTTCCATTCAAAAGTAGGGTTATAATCCCCTAAGAAACTATCCCCATTCCTTGGTTCAATCCTTTTTGCATAGTCAAACATGTAACCTTCTGTCCAAGTGACCTTAGGATTTCCATCCATAATGTACTCAACATGAAAATTATCCCAAGTAATATTAGTTTTATAAGGATACCAAATACACGGAATTCCTTTTCTTTTTGCAGTAACACCTACATATGGAAAGGCATCATAGATATAAGTTCCTATATTAGGCTCCCAAGTTTGAGCGATTGATAAATCAGCTAAAAGTTCAACCTTTCTATCGTCTTTACACCATCTGTTATCATTAAATTCTTCATCAAAAAAATCACCTGGACCTTTATCCAAAAGTCCTGATTGAAAACTTACGGCTTGTTTGTATTCAAGTTTTGACTTTTCCATATCTGCTGTTGAATTAATACCTGCTAAATCCGCATAATTTTCAGAAGCAATATAAAATTCGCCAATATACTTTCTGTATTCTTCACCTACTTTGATAATTCTATCAATATTCAAAAAAGGGGCAATAGGATGACGACTAATTTCCTTTTCTACAACTTCCTCCTCACCGTTACTCATTAATTTGATTTCCATAAAATCAGCATAATTATTGACATAATTGACAAAAGCATCACGAGTTGTTAAGTCATTCATGCCTTCGTAAATAGCGTCAAGGTGCTTGTCAAAAGTTAAATACGTAACTTTTTCTGTTAATTCTTTTTTTGCTTCAAACGATGAATTTTGATATTGACTAAAAAATGACCTTAATGCTTCGTCAGACTCAAAATAAGCGTACTCATTTGTAAAATTGTTGATTGTTTCGTCTAAATCAACTTTAAGCAGTTGTTCTTCTAATGATACTTGTTTGGTATCAATTAATTCATCCTTAGAACAAGACACGACAATAGCCGCACTCGCAAGTAAAATACTTGCGAAAACAAGTAAATTTTTCATAAATTTGTTTGTTATTTAATTATTAAATAATAGGGCGAATGATTACAGGTCTGCATACCTACATTCGTCCTTTTTCATTTTTTGTTGTACAACGCTGCAAAGGTAAAGCAAAATGAAACACGAAAATTAAGATTTTCGTGTCATTTCGTGTCATAATACGTCAGTTTTGAAGACTGAACTGATTTAGTTGTTTGAAAATTTCTTTTTGAACATCAGGACTGATTAATCCTCTCGGAACATTGAGATTAACTACTTTTAATCTACGTTGAAAGGTACTTAAACTCATGCCGAATTCATTAGCGAGTTGTGATTTGGTTTTGAAATTCATGTTTTAGGATTTTTTATTGGTGATTGATGAAAAAATATTTATTGGTAGTTGACCAAATCCTATACTTCAAACTTATTAGAGTTTAGAGTTTAGAAAACACTAATATTTGATACAAAGCTATAGTATAAATTTAGAATAGAAAATGATTTTAATTAGTTACGGTGAGAAATGAGTATAATTGAGCTAAAAAGTAGTTTTTCGGTAATTGATATTTTTTATTAAACCCTTATCTTGTTTCATTGTTTTCATATCCATCGGTTTAACAATCAACTATGACAAAATCCAACAAAAAAGCAGTTAGAAACTTAATCGAAATCTGTGCAGCAAAAGGCATCGAATACGTGATTATTTCGCCAGGTTCTCGAAATGCACCTTTGAATATTTCCTTTAATGAAGACGAGCGTTTTAAATGTATCAGCGTGCCAGATGAGCGAGTTGCAGCGTTTATTGCTTTAGGAATCGGACAACAGACGCAAAAACCAGCGATTATTACTTGCACTTCCGGAACGGCTGCTTTGAATTATGCACCAGCAATTGCAGAAGCATTTTATCAACAAATTCCGATGTTGATTCTCACAGCTGATCGACCACCAGAATGGACACATCAAGGGAATGGACAAACGATTAATCAAACCAACGTTTTTGCGAATTATATTAAAAAAAGCTACGATTTGCCTGTTGAGTTGTCGCATGAAAATGATGAATGGTTTGCCAATCGAATGATTTCGGAAGCGATTGAGCAGACGATGAATTATGGTACTTTTGGGCCGGTTCATATCAATATGCCGTTTCGTGAACCACTTTACGGAATGAAAGATTATACACAGCAACCGTTACCAAAAACGATTCAAACTGTTCCAACAAAATCGCATTTGGCCGAACCGACAATTGAAAGTTTAAAAACAATTTGGGAGCATTCCGAGCGAATTTTGATTTTAGCTGGTTTATTGCCATTAAATCATAATCTGAATGACATTTTAGGAAAACTCACCGAACTCGACAAAAGGGTAGTAGTTTTAACCGAAGTTACGGCTAATTTACACCACGAAAATTTTTGTCCGTCGATTGATAGATTGATAGACAGTTTAGATTTTCCAGAAGAAACTCGACAGTTTAAACCTGATTTATTAATTACAATTGGTCATTCGATAATTTCTAAAAAAATCAAGTTCTTTTTCCGACCGAGTTTAGATGATGAACAACCTTTTCACAGAACAACTTGGCACATCGGAAATGAGCAGTTTCATTTAGATACCATGCAATCTTTGACGCATCATATTCCGGCTTCCGCCAATGATTTTTTCGAGCAGTTTTTGCCTTATTGTAAAAAAGTAGATGGTGAATTTCAACAGCTTTGGAAAGAAAGAGATAAAGCGACCGAAGCTGCTCATCATGAGTTTTTAAAAACGTGCGAATGGTCGGATTTGAAAGCCTTTGAACACATTATGAAAGCATTGCCGAAAGGCACAAACTTACAAAGCGGAAACAGTTCGGCAGTGCGTTACACCTTGTTATTCAATCAGCGTGAAGATGTGATTCATAACTCAAATCGTGGCGTTGCAGGAATTGACGGTTGTACTTCGACGGCAATCGGTGCGGCTATCGTAAACAATCGACCGACAACGATTATTTCTGGTGACATTTCGTTTTTCTATGATAGCAATGCGTTTTGGAATAGTCATTTGCCTGAAAACTTGCGAGTGATTTTAATTAATAATGGTGGTGGAAATATTTTTAGAATTATCAAAGGGCCGAGCGATACGAATCAATTAGAAGATTGGTTTGAAACACATCATAACTTACAATCTGAACATATTGCAAAGCTGTATAATTTGAATTATTACCGAGCAAATTCGGAATCTACATTGGCGAAAGCCTTAAAAAAATTCTACAAAAAACAGGACAATGGACGACCAGCGATTTTGGAAATTCAAACGCCAAGATTAGAAAATGATCTTATTTTGAAACGGTATTTTAAGTTTATCAAAAAAAGCAATAAGAAGGCATAAAGGCATTTAATAAAATTAAAAAATTCACCTCAAAGTTTCGGGGTGACTTTTTATTTTCTTAGTGGCAAACAGGGATTTCGTCAGAGGAAAAATCAATCAGCATTGGACTAAGGTAAGGAATATCTAAATTTAATCCTCTCAAAATGAATAAAACCGCAAAAGCAAACAGCATGAATGGGATTATTTTTTGGATATTTCTACGAAAATTGAGACTAATTAAATTCCCAACTAAAGCCATACTGACCATTGTGGGCAGTGTTCCAATTCCGAAAATTGCCATATAAAAGCTGCCGCTTAATACATCGCCAGTCGAAATCGCTCCAACAATCGCCATATAAACTAAGCCACAAGGCAAAAATCCATTAAAAAAGCCAACAGCGTATAAAGTATTTTTTTTTCTATCTTTTTGATTTAATAAATAAGCCAAGCGGGTTTTAACTTTCTTAAATAAAACATCTAAAAAAGGTAATTTGACCAATTGTTTTTCCACGTTTACAATCGAAAAAGCAGCTAACAATAATAACACGCCAATGGCAATAGACAAACCTTGCTGAAAACCTGCTAGGGCAATACTTTTTCCGATTAAACCGAAGATTAGGCCAATGAGGGCGTAAGTTGTGATACGACCGAAATTGTACAATAGAACATTGGCAGCTGTCTTGACTTTGGTGACGTCTTGATATGGCAAGCTCAGTGCGATTGGCCCACACATACCAACGCAATGAAAGCTACCAATAAAACCAATTAAAAATGCTGTCCAGAGTTCCACCTTACTAAAGTGTGAAATGTGAGGTTTGAAGTGTGAAGTAATTTAGACCTCACACTTCAAACTTCACACTTAAATATAAACGATTGCTTCTTTGTAATAAATTTCGCCGTCGCCTTCCCAAGTGATTTTGATTTTCCAGCGGCCATTGAGCATTTCAGAAGTGCCGAACGAAGTAGCGTTTTCTTTTAAATTGTCAAGGTTTAAAGTAAAATCAATCCCTTCTTGTGATGGTCGAAAACATAAAATTTCGCCTTCAATTTCGCTGATTTCTTTTGGAAATTGAACTTTGATTTGTTGTGTTTTCGCATCGTATTTGACGCTGACATCTTCTGCCAGTTCCTTACTATTTGCAATACGTCGCATTTGAGTTTCGTATTGCAAATCTTTTTCATAATAATCTTCCGTTACTAACGGAATATCTTGCTGTGAAGATAAGACGACTAAAGTCACCATCATCGTGACAAAGCTACCATATAAAATTGCTATTTTCCATCCCCAATTCATGTGTTTTTATTGTGTTGAGGTGTTGAGGTATTGAGGTGTTGAGGTATTGACGAAAAAAAGAACATCAATACTTCAAGACCTCAAGGCTTCAACACTATTTGTAGTTAAAACTGGTTTTCATGCCATCGATTCGTTGACCATTTGACCAAATTTCGATGTACACTTTATTTTTACGACCGTCTAATTCTTTAATTGGCATTTCAAGGAAAAACGCACCTTTGATGATACCTTGTTTTTCGATGCTTAAACCATCTTCGTTACCTACTAATTTGACGACACCTCTGTCATTTTTTACTTTTAATTCAAGTGGTAAATCTTCATTTGTTTTATTAATAATTTGATAGGTGTATAAATTACTAACCGTAGTTTCGTCAACCTGCTGATACAATGGCCCGGGTGCTCTCAAAATTGTTACTTCCATATCTGAACGTAAAGACAAAGACGTAAATAAAACGCCCAACAACAATGTTAAAACAGCTGTGTAGGCTTTCATTCGAGTTGTAAATCTAAACGGTTCGTTATTATCAATCATATTTTGTGATGCATAGCGAATCAAGCCTGTCGGGCGATCAACTTTGACCATAACCTCATCACACGCATCGATACAAGCTGTACAGTTGACACATTCTAATTGTGTTCCATTACGAATATCTATACCTGTAGGGCAAACTTTGACACACAAGCCACAATCTATACAATCCCCCAAAACTGGTTCTGCGGATACTTCAACGGTTGTATCTTTTGTCGCTGCATCGACCATGCTTTGGATATTGACTAACGGATTGTCAACTTTGACACCTTGTGGCGGTTCGATATTAGATTTGGCTTTTTTGCGTTTCTTTTTCATACGACCACGAGGTTCGCCACGAACGGTATCGTACATAACCGCAATAGAATTTTGATCTAATAAAACACCTTGCAAACGACCATAAGGACAAATTGAGGTACAAACTTGCTCCCGCATATAAGAGAATACAAAATAGAAGGCGAAAGAGAAAATAACCATTGCGGAGAAGTTCCCTAAGTTTTCCGAAATCGGTGCCGTCACTAATAAGAATAGTTCGTCAATTCCGATAATATAGGCCAAAAAGGTATTTCCGATAAGGAAAGCAATCGCAAAAAAGATGATTTGTTTTGATACTTTTTTGATGATTTTATCTCGGGTCCAGGGTGCTGCGTTTAATTTCTTTTGTTGAGAATCCGTACCTTCTATCCAATATTCAATACGACGGAAAACCATTTCCATGAAAATGGTCTGCGGACAAACCCAACCACAGAAAAGGCGACCATAAATCACCGTAAAGAGAATAATAAAGACAATGAAGGCAATCATTCCTAACCCAAAATAAATGAAATCTTGCGGCCAAAATGGTTGTCCTAAGATGACAAATTTACGTGCTAAGACGTTGATCATCAGTAAAGGTTCACCACCGATTTTTATAAAAGGACCGGCAAATAAAAACACCAAAAGCAGGTAACTAACGATTTTACGTTTTTCATAAAACCAGCCTTTAGGCATTTTTGGATAAATCCACTTACGTTTTCCATCCGCATCGACACTCGAGATCGAATCTCTAAAAAACTCTGAATCTTTTGAACCCTTTTCGTAATCGTATTTATCTACAATCATGGGATATTTTATTTCAATTCAAAAACTATTTGAATCATATCATTTTAAATAAATTATAATCTGGTGCAAGTTAGCAGTCGATGCGATGACATTTGATGATATAAATCAGTTTAGCAAGTGATGTTTTAGTAAAGGTAGATTTACGTGATTTTAGTTACTAAAGCATGTTTGTAATCTTGCTTTTAGAAACTTTGAAAAGAAAAACTTAAATTTGGTGAAACCAAATTATTAAACAAATCCAAATAAAAAATGCTCGTCAAAACTTATGGAAGTGCTGTTTATGGAGTTGATGCCCAGACGATTACCATTGAAGTCAATGTTGATGGTCCGGTAGGTTCTGGTTTAGGCTATTTTCTGGTCGGTTTACCTGATAATGCCGTTCGGGAAGGGTATCAACGGATACAAGCTGCGGTGAAAAATTCTGGTTTGCGTTTGCCTCGACTCACGACGACCGTAAACATGGCACCAGCTGATATTCGTAAAGAAGGGTCAGCGTATGATTTGCCGATTGCCATCGGAATGTTGGCCGGAATGCGACAAATGACGGCAGATATTATCGGAGATTTTGTAATGATGGGCGAATTATCGTTAGATGGCACTTTGCAACCGATAAAAGGAGCTTTACCAATTGCTATTCAAGCAAGAAAAGAAAAATTTCGAGGGCTAATTGTTCCAAAAGAAAACGCCAAAGAAGCTGCAATTGTCAATAACTTGGAGGTGTATGGTGTTGAAAATATTCGGGAAGTGGTCGATTTTTTGAACGGTGACAAGGTGTTAGAACCTGTCGCATTAGACACCCGAGCGGTATTTGCGGAGCAGCAAAATATTTATGAAGTCTGTTTTTCAGATGTTCGAGGTCAAGAAAACATCAAACGTGCCTTAGAAATATCTGCTGCTGGTGGTCACAATGTGATTTTGATTGGCCCGCCAGGTGCAGGAAAAACAATGTTAGCCAGACGATTTCCGACGATTTTGCCGCCATTGAGTTTGAATGAAGCTTTAGAAACGACAAAAATTCATTCCGTTGCCGGAAAATTGCCGAAAAACTCGGCTTTAATCACGACTCGACCGTTTCGTGCACCTCATCATACAATAAGTGATGTCGCCTTAGTTGGTGGCGGCTCAAATCCTCAACCTGGTGAAATTTCATTGGCACATAATGGCGTTTTGTTTTTAGATGAATTACCAGAGTTTAAACGGCAAGTGTTGGAAGTCATGCGGCAGCCGATGGAGGAACGACGAGTGACGATTTCGAGAGCGAAAATTTCGGTGGATTATCCAGCGAGTTTTGTCTTGGTATCGAGTATGAATCCTTGTCCGTGTGGCTATTTTAATCATCCCGACAAAGATTGCGTCTGTGCGCCGGGCGTTGTGAAGCGATATTTGAATAAGATTTCGGGGCCTTTGTTGGATAGAATTGATTTGCACGTAGAAGTCACGCCAGTTTCTTATGACGAATTGACTTCTAATCAACGACCTTCAGAAACTTCAGCGGATATTGCCAAACGGGTTGTGCAAGCGAGAAAAATACAGGAAGAACGGTTTAAAGATTATAAAGCCGTACACAGTAATGCTCAAATGCCTCGACGATTATTATTAAAGGTATGTGAAATTGATGAAGCAGGAAAATTGTTGTTAAAACGCTCCATGGAAAAATTACAACTCTCGGCTCGTGCCTACGACAGAATCCTAAAAGTAGCTCGAACGATTGCAGATTTAGCGGATTCAGAAAATATTAGTATCGAACATTTAGCAGAAGCGATACATTTTCGGACGTTGGATAGAGAAGGTTGGGCAGAGTGATTTTTTTAACCACAAAAGGCACAAAAGTTATTCGATTTCTTTTGTGCCTTTGTGGTTTAAAAAAATTAAAATATAAAGTATGTAGTTAATACAAGTATTGAAATTATAATAGATACAATAATCGTGTATTTCCACGGAGTAACATCAATCGCATCTGTGATTTTCGGTTCGTAAGGCGTTTGTTGCGGACGAATTTTACCCATCATCAACATAAAAGCAATACTTAATACGAAGATAATTCCCATGATATGTAAAAAGTGCGGATAGGCTTTTGCTTTTATCACACTTACCTTTTTTAAAGCAGCGAGAATTTCTTCTGGTGTTTTTTCTTTGATAGTACTTAATTCCTCAGCGGTTATCTTTTCATCTTCAATGGCTTTGGTTTCCTTTTCCTCAATGATGATTCCTTTCGGATTAAATAGCTTTTCTGCATTTCCTTTATTAATAATTGTTTCAACTTGCGTAATCGTACCATCTTTTGTAGCATCTTCTACAGCACCATTTCTAAAGGAAGATTCTAAAAATAACAAACTCGTTAAATACAATAAAACGCCACCAATCATGACCGCTTTTGCAGCAATTGCAGGTACTTTTTTGGTAAACATTCCAATCAAAACAACCGCCAAAATCGGTACACTCATACTTCCTAAAGAACTTTGGATATAACTAAATAAACCATCTGGAGCAAAAGCAATAAACGGTGCAATGGTCATCGAAACTAAACCCAAACCTAAACCAAAATTTTTTCCTGCTTTTACACGTTGTGATTCGGTCGCTTCATTATTAAAGAACTGTTTGAATAAATCAAAACCGAATAAAGTTGCACTACTATTTAATAAACTATTGAAGGAACTCAAGACTGCACCAAAAAGCACGGCAGCAAAAAATCCAACAAAAGCACCCGGTAATACTTCTTTCACCAAGGCAGGATAAGCCTGGTCAGGATTTGCCAATTTTCCATCAAAATAATGCCATGCGATAATACCCGGCAAGACGACAATCACAGGAATTAAAAACTTCACAAAGGCTGCGAATAACATTCCTTTTTGGCCTTCTTTCAAACTTTTAGCCGCAAAAACACGCTGTAAAATCGACTGGTTTGTTCCCCAATAATACATTTGGGCAATCATCATTCCCGTGAAAACGGTACTAAAAGGAATCGAAGAATCCACCGCTCCGACCATATCAAATTTTTCTGGATTGCTTTCCCAAAGTATATTCAAACCATTACCAATACTATCACCGCCGATCAATAATAATCCAAAAATTGGAATCAATATTCCACCGACTAATAAACCAATTGCATTAATCAAATCCGAAACAGCAACGGCTTTCAAACCGCCAAAAATCGCATAAACGATTCCTATCAATCCGATAATCCAAACACAAATCCAAATCACTGTCCATTCGGACATTCCCAAAGCGGTCGGAAGGTCAAATAAGGTACTAAACGCCAATGAACCCGAATATAAAATCGTTGGCAACAGCACGATTCCGTAAGCGAATAAAAATAAAATGGACAACAAAGATTTTGTATTGGCATCAAATCTTGTTTCTATAAACTCTGGAATCGTCGTAATTCCTGAACGCATATATTTGGGCAATAAAAATATTGCTCCTAAAATCATCGCAATAGCGGCTAAAGTTTCCCAAGCCATTACCATAATTCCTTCAGAAAAGGCTTGACCGTTTAAACCGACAATTTGCTCTGCGGATAAATTTGTCAAGAGTAAAGAACCAGCAATCGTAATTGCCCCTAAACTTCGGCCGCCTAAAAAGTAGCCATCAGCTGATTTTTCATCGGTATTGCGAGTCGCATACCAAGCAATAACAGCCACTAAGGCTGTAAAACCTACAAAGGAAATAATTGTCAAAAAATCCATAATTTGAGTGGTTTATTGGTTTTATAAAGTTGTATTTTAGGCTAAGGTAAGTAAATGGCGAAGTTTGACAAAAAGAAAGTGTCTTTATGACGATAAGAAAGTGATTTTGTGGGTTTTTACTTGATGTAGACTACATTATATCCTTTAGTTTTTTAGCTATTAAAACCTGTTTTTTCATATCTACTTTTGAAATTGCCATCGGTTAAAATGTTTTCTATTTTCTAAATAGGTTTCATATTCTTCATCGTCCATAACAGGAGCTTCCAAAAGCATTTTTTGAAAATTCGTTTTGGGTTTTTCTTGTTTCTTTTTAAGAATAGTATTCAAATTCTTTTTCAACTGAAGCACCTGTTTGTCAGGAAGCTGTTAAATAAGATGTAATAATTCTTTGTATTGAATATTTAGTTTTAATTCCATAATTCATCGGATTTTTATCAAAAATACAAAAAATAAACGTATTTCTAATGAT
>CBFIHR010000086.1:0-17272 GCA_965662365.1 Saprospiraceae bacterium | reverse complement strand
TTACCATCTGGATAAACCGTTTTATCTGGAGTTAATTGATAATCAATAATTCCATCTTCTAATACCATGATAGAAACTCCAACAGGCTTTGTCAAAGTTTCAATAAAATCTAATTGTATATCAACCTCTAAATCTCTGCTCGTTGTATCGTAGCTATTATTGATCGTGACTTCCAGCTTAGGTTGTTGTATCAACTCTTGTGCTATATAACCTGCCCATTTATTAATAGTAATTGGTTTTTCATCTTCATTATCAAAAAGGCGACGATTGACAACCGCAGACGGAAAACCTTGAACAGGTCCTAATAAGTTACCTTCTAAGTTATCACCTTCGGGAGTCGTAAAGTCGTACAAACTTAATGAATCATAAGGATCAGAAAAAGAACCTGCATGTATCGAAATTGGAATAACAAACTCACCATGTAAATTTGAAAGCTCTTCCATTCGCTTACTTCCCTCCGGGCAGTTTACACATTGCACACCTGTGAACTCTTCAATGATCACACGACGACCCGTATAACTAAATTCTAAATCTATTGGCGGAACAATCTCTTCGCAGCCAAACATTAAAACCGCAAAAAAAACTGATAAAATTGATAGCTTTTTCATTTTCTTTTATTGTTAATTTTAGATATCAAATATTTTAAGAATTTTAGCTTTACGAAGGGTTTAAACTTTTATAAAGTTAGATCTTTATAAAATTCGTTTTGAAAAATTTAATAATAATCTGTGTCCTATCGAAAACACTTGAAGCCTTCGTAAAGCTAATTTTTTAAACAAAAAATATTTAATACCAATAATATAAAATACCTTAAAAACTTGATGTAGCACTAAAACGCACACCGCTGAAGGCTGGTTCAAAACGACAAACCCCTCCTGTACAGACTACACCTTCTACTTGTTTAACGTAAGCCAAAGTAAATCTGTGAGGGCCAGTATTATATCCGACAAAAACTGTAGGAAAATGCTTTTGTTCTCTACCTTTTGTAGGAACAGAGTTATACATATCCGATACTGAAAATGACCAACCCGGAGAAATATTATATTCTAACAACAAAAATGCCCATGAACCAAAATCCTGCTCCGTAAACATATATTGTGCTTCGACACGAAAAGAGTTTTTACGATTGATTCGATAAATAAACTCTGTGAACGGAACAATAGACTGTACGTTCGGAACACCCGGTTTTTGTTCGTACAAATCTTGATTATATTCTTGATATTGAATCCCCGAAGTTGATTTCCATTTACTTCTCTTTCCTTTAAACATCGCTTCAATTTGCCCCTCTCGATACAAGGTTTCTCCATCTAAATTATCAATAGCATTTAAAGTTAGTGAATAAGATTTTTTTCGTGATGGCGAATATGTCACATCTAATAAAACGCCTTGTTCACCCAAAAACTGCGGTGCTGCGTTATAACGTGCCGTCAAACGATACGTATTTGCACGAGATAAAGGCGCCATAAATGTGATCAATCCACGATTCAAAGTTTCATTTGGTGTTGTACGCCAATCAAAAAAGTCAACCCTTCTTGCCTGAAGCGTCACACCTAATCCTTTAGTGGAATAACCTAAGCTGGTGTAAATCGCTGTTCCATCAGTATTTTTATAACCGACCGAACTTTCCTGCACGGCGACTGCCTCTTGAGTTTTATAACTTGCTTCTACGAACCAAGAAAACTTCTTGTATTGTAAAGTATTATAAAAAGTAGCCGCTAATGTATTATATGTTGGCGTAAATCTATCTTCGGGAATACCAGCAGAAATATTAGCACGAACCAACTGCATCGATTGCTCATCTAATGTTCTATTAACAATCCCAAATCCTGGTGCAATTGATAGATTCGATGTATCTGATGGCGACCAATAACCATCTACACTTGCACCATTAATAATCGATTGATAAGTCGTCGGATAACGATTTGCTTCTGAATCTAAAGCTCCTTTTTGTTGTCCTGTAAAAGCTTTTATTTGCCAATTATCGCCAATATCATAAATCAATCTTCCGCCCAGAAGCGAGTTATCAATTGCCAACGGTCGTTCTTCGAAAGCCCTAAAAATAGTCCCTGATCCGATTTGGTCATAAATATGTCCAACCGTAATATCTAACTTCTTGACTTTTTTACGTAAGTAAGCATTACCAATACCTACGAAAGAACGGGAGTTCAATGGGTTTGGTAAATTAGAGTTTTTATATAAGTCAAAGCGAACGCCAATATCAAAACCTGCACGGTTATAATAAAGATTTAGCCATGTTTCAGACCCCACAAATTGATAATCATATTGTGGCGTATTTGATGCTCCGATAACCGAATCTCGCATAAAGAAATTCGTATTGTTTTGGAAGTTTCCAGAGAGGTAGCTGATTTCCTCATCTTGTGCAGTTAGTGCAATGCTACAAAGCATTAATAGTAATAGAGTGTAATGTTTTTTCATGGTGAATATTTGGAAAGTAGGTAGTAAATAATAAGTCATAGGTAGCTAATTAAGCCTGATCTGTTTATCAAATAATATAATAATTAACGGCACTCACCTACTACTTACCTGGTATCACGTATAAATTCGCGTGAAATTAAAACTTATCCTATTCATTCTTAAAGATTAATATCAGTTTTTAGGATTTTAACTATTAAACTATAAGAATTTTGACACGATAAAAATGAAAATGGCACAAATCATGTCTTATTCAATGTATAAATAGTTTTGAAAAAATTAGACGAAATAAAAAGTGTTACAAACTATCAAATTTGTCGTCAAATTGTATAAATATTATTATACTTCTTGTCCACTGATTATCAATCGTTTATTTTTGATGATAAGTCAAAATTGAGATTTCAGGATTTTCATAATAACAATATTAAAGAAGTATATCCGTTAGCATAATTTTAGAAAACTATCAGCAAAAGGTAGCTCAATAATTTTTGAGAGTTGAATTGTTGACTACCGTCTTTTATTTATAAATAAAAACACACAAAATGAGATTTACAAAATTTTTAACTTTAGTACTTTGTTTTGCAGCAACGTCTGTATTTGCTCAAGAAGAATTGCCGGCTATCCCATTAAAAACACTTGGTGGCGAAAAAGTAATCATCACCGATGCCGTTGATAACGAAAAAATCACCATCTTATCTTTTTGGGCAACTTGGTGTAAACCTTGTAAATTAGAATTGGATAATATGGCTGATTTGTACGAAGATTGGCAAGCAGATTACAATGTTGAAATTATCGCTATCACGATTGATGATTCTCGTCAATTACGCAAAGTACAACCGATGGTTGACACAAAACAGTGGGACTACACCGTTCTATCTGATGTGAACCGTGACTTACACAAAGCTTTGGGAGGTGTGGATATTCCTTACACAGTTGTTGTGAAAGGTGGTGAAGTACTTTATACACATAGTGGCTACAAATTAGGCGACGAAGAGGAGTTAGAGGAAAAAATTGCTGCTTGGGCAGAAGAAGAAGCACCAGCTAAAAAAGACAAAGTCAAAGGAAAAGCTGATGGTAAAAAAGAGGAAAAATAATCGTGCATCTTTTTAGCAAATCCTCAAAAACGCTCAATCAAACAAGTGATTGAGCGTTTTTTTTAATCTATCAATTCCTGTAAACTAAAAAGCTATGAATATTCAAAAATATTTTAAACCTGCTACCTCCCAAAAAATCAGCTTAGAATATCGGTACGACCTTATTTCAAACCGTCTTATTTATGTACGACCATTTTAAATAGTTGCCACAAATGCTACTTAACACCAAAAAACCTCCTCAACTTCTCCAAAATATGAACGACAACATCAAAAAATACAATTCAACCATACAATCTATTCAGCATTTAATCCGACCTATAAGAGAAAAATTGGATATTGAGGAATTGATAAAAGAACAAAATTATAAAGGTGCAGATAAGGTGTTTATTGATGATTTGGCGGATGAAATGAGGATTGAGATAGCGATGAGGCGTTGTTGGAGATGATTTAAAATGAAGTACTTTTTAGATACAAATATTTTAGTCGTTTATCTTCGTGGCAACGCTACCAAAAACTTCATTGATTTCTGTTGTTACCGTTGGCGAAATTCGAGCATTGGCAATGAAAAATAATTGGGGAGAAAAACGCTTACAAAAACTCAATCAATTTCTACAACAAGTAATCATTGTTGATATTAATTCTGCTGATGTTATTGCTAAATATGCTCAAATTGATACTTTCAGTATTAACAATTGATAACGATTTTAACCATTTAAAAGATGAATTTTTAAAACTTGAAACCATAAAATTGTTGAAGTAAAACCCTACAAAACCAACAAACCAAATTCCCTCAATCCCTCAAACAATTCCCCACCAAAAACTTCCTCAAACTCCCCAAAACCATCCTGTCCCGAGTACTCGGTGGCGGTTTCAAAATCAGATTTCAACGTTTGAAAAGTATAAATTGTATCTGTTTTTACAGTGGCTTTCGCCAAAATCTCGACCAACCATTCTCCCAAATCCGCATCCAAAACAATTTCCGAAGATGATTTTTTATTCGCAAAAGTCAAAGCTGCCATATCGTAGCCTTCTTCGTCTTGAAAAAACTCGACTTTGGGTAGAGGATTAATCCATAAAATTCGGCTGTGCTTTCGAGGTTGTTTATCCGTGTTCATTTCGAGAGCAAACTCAATAAACTGTGGTGAAATCGTCGTGTCGGGAATATCAAAATCAAACCAATCTTGTAGCGGAAACTCAAAGCAAACGCCATGCATATAATTGAATAGCGACTTGCGTAAACCTTCGCCAAAAAGGTCGTGATTTGCTCCTTCAGGGTCGTTGTGCCAAAGGTCGTTGTCGGCAAAACCACCGAAATCGGGACCAATGCGTTCCACACCATAAACATGCGGTTCAAGCCCAATCGGACTGTGCGAAGTCATCGCCAAACGATGCCAAAATCCTGATTGCACAATACCTAATTCAAAAAGTTGTCGCACCATTTCGAGGGAATTGATGGTTTCTTGTGTCGTTTGAGTCGGAAAACCGTACATCAAATACGCATGCACCATAATACCTGATTTGGTGAAGTTTTCACAAACTTGTGCGACTTGTGCCACGGTTACGCCTTTTTTCATTAGTTCTAACAAACGGTCAGAAGCGACTTCCAAACCACCCGAAACAGCAATACACCCCGATGCTTTGAGTAAGCGACAAAGGTCAGCCGAAAAGCTTTTTTCAAAGCGAATATTTGTCCACCAAGTAATTGTAATTTTGCGTTTGATAATTTCAATCGCCAAATCTCGCATCAAGGCAGGCGGAGCAGCTTCATCAACAAAGTGAAAACCGGTTTGTCCTGTTTGTGTGATAATTTCTTCGATTCTATCGCATAAAATTTCGGCAGTGAGCGGTTCGTAGCGTTGAATGTAGTCGAGGGTCACATCACAAAACGAACATTTCCCCCAATAACAACCGTGTGCTAAAGTCAGCTTATTCCAACGACCATCGCTCCAAAGTCGGTGCATCGGATTGACGACTTCGATAACCGACAAATAATCGTGCAGCAACAAATCGCTATAATCAGGCGTTCCCGTTTCTCGCTGCGGAACGTCCAATTCTTTCGCTCCGTCAAACTTACAAACGACACCATTTTGCATCGTAAAAATGCGCTTGAGTTCCGTAATCGGACGTTTATCTTCGAGGTGTTCTAACAAAATTTGAAACGGTGCTTCACCATCGTCCAAACTGATAAAATCCAAGTATTCAAAAACTCGTTCGTCCGCAACCGTTCGTAATTCGGTATTTGCATAACCGCCGCCTAAGACAATTTTTATAGTTGGAAAATTGGCTTTTATAAATTGTCCGCACTTCAAGGCGGCAAACAAATTCCCTGGAAAAGGAACAGAAATACCGACTATATTTGGCTGAAAAGCCTGTATTTTTTCCTGTAATAATTCCACCAAAAAATCCATCAAAATGGAATTTGGCTGCTGCAAAGCTTCGTCTATCGGTGCAAAATGCGTGGCGGTACTCGACAAGCGTTCGGCATAGCGAGAAAAACCAAAATTTGCATCTACGACTTCTTTGATAAAATCGCCAATATCTTCTAAATACAAGGTCGCCAAATGTCGGGCTTTGTCCTGAATGCCCATCGAACCAAACGCCCATTCCATATCTTCCAAATTGTCAAAACGTGACGCTTCGGGCAAATACGTTCCATCACAAATACTGTGTGCTAAGGTTGGATTTTTGTTTTGTAAAAAGGTGATAACAGGCGTGATTGTCGCCAAATATTCATCTTGTAAACTAAATATTCGGTAGGAATTATCGGATAATTCCTGCTCATTTTCTACAACTGAAAATACTTTTTTTAAACCATCAACGGAAAATAATTTCAAGGTCGTTTCTAACCCCAAATCACATTGCATACTTTCGTAGCCTAAAGTGTTTAGAAAACCTTTGAGGTAAGCAGTCGCAGGATACGGTGTGTTCAGTTGCGTGAACGGCGGCGTTAGTAATAGGATTTTTGGTTTCAAATCTGTTGCTTTTTGGCAAAGATAGAGAATTATAAGAACACAGATTCAACTGATTATTACAGACTTTCTAATTTTGACACATTTTAACTAAATGGTTTCAAAAACTATTTTCACCATTAAAACCCTTACACTTCAATATTACATACTCATTCTAAACCAGCTCAATTCAGAGTTAGCAAACTTATTATATTTTTTACTTTTTTGAATAGATTTTGCGAATTTTTGAAAACCTTTTTCCAATCTAAATTGGCGAAAAGCCTGCTCTTTTTGAAAATCTTGATAGACTTTTTTATCTCGAAAAACTTTCGCTGCTTTTGCATCTTTCAAGGCAGCATACATCGCTATTTCGTTTTCTTGTTTGGCATAAACAACTGCTTTGCGATAGTACATCAAGCCACTGTAAATCTTGCCACCAAGTTGTTGATCTAAGTCTTTGGCTTTCTCATAAAACGCTAAAGCCAAATCATATTTTTCTTGATCTTTGTACGTATTCGCAATTTCCTCGTAGGCAAATTTCAGGTTTTCGTTCATTTCAAGAGCTTGCTTAAAAGCCTCAATCGCTGCACCATAATTTTTTTGTTTTCGATATACCATTCCTTTATAAAAATAGGACAAGGGTTCAGAAGGATTCAAGGCACTGGCCTTTTGTAAATCCGCTAAAGATCTCGAATAATCTTCCAAAAAATAATTCATCGCAGCACGATTGAAGTAAGCGATAAACAAAGTATTATCAGCTTCAATCGCTTTGGTAAACCATTTTTTGGCCTCTCGCATATCATAACTTGAAGGCACTTCAATATCTTGATTAAAATATCTCGCTGCTCCAATATTATTGTAAGCCATCGCAAAAGTAGAGTCAATAGTCACTGCTTTTTTGAAATCTCTGACCGCATTATCATATTCTTTTAGATAACAATACGTCATGCCTCGATCATTCAATGCATAAGCGTGAAAAGGCTCAATACTTAGTGTTCTGGAAAAATATTGAATGGCTTTGTCTAAACGTCCCGAAGCATACGCCGCTCGTCCAGCAGAGTAAAATGCCTCCTCATCTTTTGAGTCAAGTTCACATAATTGCTCAAAATCTGCAAAGGCTTTTTCGTACTGCCCTAAGTTCATATATGTATGCCCTCGATAATAATACGAGCGAGGATGCTCGGGATGTTCTGACAAAAAATCAGAAAAGTATTCAATCGCCAGCTCATATTCGCCCTGTCGTTTTGCTAACAAGCCATCTTTATACTTCGTATAATCGATAACTTCAGGTTGTGCAAAAACAGACACCGTTATTAATAAACTAAAAAATAATGTTAGTTTAATATTCATGATTCTCAATGGTTTTAGGTGTTTAGAATGAAAACACTCCTTTACTCAAAGTCGTGTTAAGTTCTATTTTAATCCAATATTTATATAATATCTTTAAAATTCATTTAAATAAAAATATTGGAAAGATAAATCATTTTTTCACCCACAAAAGCTACAATTTAACGCTAAATATCTCTGCTAATTTTTATAAAAAACGATTTTTCAAATACTTATGAGTTTTATTTTTTCATTTTAATATGAATCATAATCGTTTTCATAACACTATGATAAATTAGGGTTAAAAGTTCCGTCATATTTTTTTAATGACAAGGCTTCACTTGCTATTTTTAGACGCAGTAATGAAACTCCGTCTTCTACAATAGAAAATGAGAGAATTAAAGCCTCCAGAAAAATCATTTATTAAGTGTCGGAATCATTTTCCATAGAAATACTGTAAATTTCTATTCTTATAAACTAAGAAAGGCAGCCTGAACACAGACTGCCTCTCAAATTATCTAAAATACTGCGTATTCATTTTCTACTAAAAACGGTCAAGGTTCATTACCTTGTTCCAAGCCGCTACGAAATCGTTCAAAAACTTCGCTTCACCATCAGCACAAGCGTAAACTTCAGCGATAGCACGCAATTCTGTATTAGAACCGAAGATTAAATCTACACGAGTTCCAGTCCATTTCACATCACCAGTTCTGCGATCACGACCTTCGAATAATTGCTCATCTTTAGAAACTGCTTTCCAAGTTGTTCCTAAATCCAATAAGTTCACGAAGAAATCATTTGTCAAAGTTTCTGGTTTGTCTGTGAAAACACCGTGCTTAGAGTGATTATAATTTGCATTCAAGACACGTAATCCACCAACTAAAACCGTCATTTCTGGAGCAGTTAAAGTCATCAATTGAGCTTTATCTACTAACATTTCCTCTGCAGAAACAGAATATTGACCTTTTTGGTAATTACGGAAACCATCTGCTTCTGGCTCTAAATAAGCGAAAGACTCCACGTCTGTTTGTTCTTGTGTTGCGTCGCCACGACCAGGTGTGAAAGGTACAGTGATATCATGACCAGCGTTTTTCGCTGCTTCTTCGATAGCTGCACAACCACCTAAAACGATTAAATCCGCCATAGTGATAGACTTCTCAAATCCTTTTTGAATCGCTTCGTAAGTTGATAAGACTTTCTCCAATTGAGCAGGGTTGTTTGCCTCCCAATATTTTTGAGGAGAAAGGCGTAAACGTCCGCCATTCGCACCACCACGGAAATCAGACCCACGGAAAGTAGAAGCTGAAGCCCAAGCTGTTACAACTAACTGACCGATTGATAAACCAGATGCTAAAATTTGTCTTTTCAAGTTGGCGATATCCTCATCATTCACATCTGTTGTAGATGCAGGAATCGGATCCTGCCAAACCAATTCTTCTGTCGGTACTTCTGAACCAACATATCTTGAAACTGGTCCCATATCACGGTGCGTCAATTTGAACCAAGCACGAGCGAAAGCATCAGCAAACTCGTCTGGATTCTCATAAAAACGTCTTGAAATTTTCTCATAAGCAGGATCCATACGCATTGCCATATCTGCGGTTGTCATCATCACAGCATGTCTGCGTTCTGGGTCGTGTGCGTCAGGCACTTTGCCGTCACCTGAACCATCTTTTGGAGTCCACTGATAAGCACCAGCTGGGCTTTTTGTTAATTCCCACTCGTAACCAAATAAGTTCTCGAAATAGTTGTTATCCCATTTGATTGGGTTTTCAGTCCAAGCCCCTTCGATTCCACTTGTAATCGTGTGAACACCGTGACCAGTTCCAAGGCTATTTTTCCAACCCATACTTTGCTCCTCGATACCTGCACCAGCAGGTTCTCTTCCTACATATTTGTCAGGATCGCCAGCACCATGAGCTTTTCCGAAAGTGTGCCCACCAGCAACCAACGCTACTGTTTCCTCATCATTCATTGCCATTCTACCGAATGTTTCTCTGACATCACGACCTGAAGCAACAGGATCCGGCTTACCGTTCGGGCCTTCAGGATTAACATAAATTAAACCCATTTGAACAGCTGCCAAAGGATTTTCTAAATCTCTATCACCAGAATAACGCTTATCGCCTAACCATTCTGTTTCTGCTCCCCAATAAATATCCTCTTCAGGTTCCCAAATATCTTCACGACCACCTGCAAAACCAAAAGTTGGTAAGCCCATTGACTCAATCGCCACGTTACCAGCCAAAATCATCAAATCTGCCCAAGATAATTTGCGACCGTATTTCTTTTTGATAGGCCATAATAACAAACGAGCTTTGTCCAAGTTACCATTGTCAGGCCAACTATTTAATGGAGCGAAACGCTGATTTCCTGTTCCTGCACCACCACGACCGTCACCTACACGATAAGTACCTGCACTGTGCCAAGCCATACGAATAAAAAACGGACCATAATGACCATAATCTGCCGGCCACCAATCTTGAGAATCTGTCATTAAATTCGTCAAATCTTGCTTCAACTCTGCTAAATCTATCGTTTTGAATTCTTCTGCATAGTTGAAATCGTCCCCCATCGGGTTTGATTTTTCAGAATGTTGACGTAGAATGTTTAATTTCAGTTGATTAGGCCACCAATCACGGTTTGAAGTTCCGCCACCTGCTTGTTCTTTCATTACGCTTCCAGTGAAAGGACATTTACCTTTCCCATTTACGTCATAAACTTTACTCATGGTATATAATTTTGTTAGTTAGTTTTTACTAAAATTATTTTACTTGTTAGAACAAATATCTAACTTATTTCTGCTAATATAAGGCTAAAAAACGCTTTTTGTTTATACTAAAATGTTATATGATTATCAATAACATCTATATTTGATATTAATAACCATAAATTTTAGTTATAATCTATAATTAGCATAAAAAACAGCTAAAATGGATTTAAAAATCATACTTTGAATAAAAATACGGACAAAAAAATTATTGAATAAAGTTTCGGAAATGAAAAACTAATTGAATATTGGCATCAATCTCCTCTTTTTTGTAAAGCTATTATTACAAAAGAAAAATACTAACGATAATCGATTTAAAATCGTTGCCGATAATCATTCGCAGATTTTAAAGCTTCTTAATGCTCAATTTACATTAAATTATATTTCTTTTGTGTTCAAAATGAAGATAATCAACGATAATCTCAACGACAAATCACTAAACTACGAACTATATGATTGAACATAGACATTTTATGCTTCATAAACCTTATGGTTATTTATCACAGTTTGTGAATAATCAAAACACACGAAGAAGTAAAAAACTACTCGGTGAATTGGGTATATTCCCCGAAGGGACAATGTCTATCGGTCGCTTGGACGAAGCCTCCGAAGGCTTATTGTTATTGACAACCGACGGAAAAGTAAGTGCCAATATTTGTAGTAAAAAAGTAGAAAAAGAATATTACGTTCAAGTCGATGGAGAGATTACGCCCGAAGCAATTGAACTATTGAAAGTCGGTGTCACAATCAGTATTAAAGGTACAAAATATACGACCTTACCTTGTGAAGCAAAGATTCTACACCCTGCTCCGATTTTCGGACCACGACCCAAAATGAGGGACAAACATCGACCAACAACTTGGGTTTCGATTACGATACGAGAAGGGAAATTTCGTCAAGTTCGCAAAATGACGGCCGCTGTTGGCTTTCCGACTTTACGACTGGTACGGGTACGAATTGGCCCTATTTTATTGGACAATTTAGCTTCTGGGGATTGGGTGGAAGTTGATGATTTTAGGATTGAGGTTGAGTAACGAATTAGTACTTTTGAAATACTTCGGAAAGTAGTTGATTATAAGAGGATTTTTATTTTCGGGACAGGCTTTGACGTTGTTGAAGCCTGTTTTTTTGTAAAAGTAAGACACGAATTTCCAAGAAAACGGTTTTTTACGAATTACACGATTTTTTGCACTTTTTAAAACTATTAATTCGTGTAATTCGTAAAAATTCGTGTCCAACTCTCTTTTATTTCGTCTTCACAATTAAAGAAGTTTTCACCACTTCAATCTTCTCTTTCAACTTATCAAAATCTTCCTCCAAAATCGTAATATGTCCCATCTTACGACCAGGTTTTGTGAGTTTTTTGCCGTAAAGATGCAAGTAAGCTCCATCAATATCGAATAGTTTTTCCGTGCCTTCGTAATGTGCATCGCCTTTGTAGCCGTCTGCACCGATGACGTTCACCATTGCCGATTGTGTCCGAATGTTGGTATTGCCTAAAGGCAAATTCAAAATTGAGCGTAAATGCTGCTGAAATTGTGACGTAAAGTTGCCTTCGATAGTTTGATGGCCACTGTTGTGCGGTCGAGGGGCAACTTCATTAACTAAAATATTGCCGTCTTTAGTCAAGAACATTTCTATCGCCAAAATACCAATCATATCATAAGCTAAAATGACTTTTTCGGCAATTGCTTCGGCTTGTGCCGCAATCAATGGCGACACTTGTGCCGGTGACAACAAATAATCGACCAAGTTATATTTTGGATCAAAAACCATTTCTGTCGTTGGAAAAGTGACGATGTCACCATTTTTATTTCGTGCAGCGATGACCGAAATTTCCTTTTCAATATCGACTGCTTTTTCTAATAAACCTGGTGCGTCGAAGGCTTTTTCTAAATCTTCTTTTCCGCCTAACTTCTGTACACCTTGACCATCATAGCCGCCAGTTCCTAACTTTTGAAACGCTGGTAAAAACTTCACATTCGCTTCGACATCAGCTTTATTTTCAGTCAAAATGAAAGGCGAAGTCGGAATATTATTATCTAAATAAAACTGCTTTTGTAACCGTTTATCCTTGATTGTTGCAATGACATTTGGTTGCGGATAAACCTCAACTCCAGCATCTGCTAAACGCTGTAATCCTTCTACCGAGACGTTTTCAATCTCAATCGTCACTACGTCTAAGTCTTTTCCAAAGTCATAAATTGCAGCTGCGTCTGTGCGTTCTGCCACCACAAAACGATGTGCAATATCTTTACAAGGAGCGTTTGCATCAGGGTCAAGAATGTGAATTTCCAAGTTCCAGTCCGTTGCTGCTTGTATCAACATTCTACCTAATTGTCCACCACCTACAATGCCTACTTTTTTCATTTTTTGTGATTTAGCCCCGAGGACTCGGGTATGATTAGTGATTAGTATCTTCTGTTTGAGACTAATCACTAAAATTTTTAATCAAAAAGTGTTTTCTTTTCATCAGAGTTTTCTGAATCGCCAATATTCGATTGTTTCTCTTGTTGTTCCTCAATCGGGGCATCGGATTTTATCAATTCTACTTGATATAATTTACTATCTGAAAACTTATTTCCAATCGCTTTCCAGCCCTTAACATCAATAAACTCTTCTAAGTTGAGTTCGCCAGTTAGTTTTTTACGACCGACACGCATAGCGTAATTAACTACGGCATTTCGACCTAAAGTCGCAAAAATAAACTTTGCGTCTTCATTACTTAAGTAATGAAATTTAGAGTTAGCCGTTGTTGTTTCGATTTGGAAACGCTTGACATAAGTTGCCTCTCGCTCGGGGTCGTAATAGACTGCTGAAACAATTAACTCCGGTGAGAATTTCGAAATATCAATGATATTACTCAAATCTAATTTTTCGTTAATTTCAAAATCTCGGACTTCATACGTTCCGTCATTCCACAAAACCAAAATCTGTTCACCAGTATCGAAAGCTCCTAAGAGTTTGCCGTGTTCGCCCGTATTTAAGCGGCCGCTGACTTCATCAATATATACTTTTAATGCTCCTAAAGTCGATTTTCCGACACTTTCTTGTTTGACTTTATAAACTGGATATTTTGTCAATATATTTCCTCTCGAACCTCGACCTTTGATGGCTAATTCCGCAAAATCATATTCAAAAGATTTAATTTTCGCACTGCAAGATTGCGTCAATTGTACCTTGACGACCTCAGATTCTCCATTTGAATTGGCCGTAAAATATAATAATTTAGAATGTGGATTGCCTTGCGTGATGTCATATTCTCGGTCACGAGTTGTCGCCTTGACATTGAAGCGTTTGACAAAGGTTTTCCCTGTTTTTCCGTCCGAATAAATCGCATTATAAGTTGTGCGTTCATCGCCTTTTTTCCAAACAGCGACATGAATAATGTTTTTACCGACAAAAGTTTTATCGTCAATCTTAGTGACTTTATATTTTCCGTCCTTTAAGAATATAATAATATCATCAATATCCGAACAGTCCGTGACAAACTCCTCTTTTTTCAAGCCCGTTCCAATAAATCCACCTCTTCTATCAACGTATAATTTTGTATTATTCGCTACAACTGCCGTTGCTTGAATCACATCAAATGACCTAATTTCAGTTTTACGTTCTCGCCCTTTTCCGTATTTTTGTAAAAGATTTTTGTAATAATCGATCGTGAAATCGTTCAAATTTGCCAAGTGATGAGCGATTTCCTCTAATCTATCTTCCAATGCCTTTAACTGCTCATCTGCTTTAAACTCATTGTATTTAGAAATTCGCTTGATTTTAATTTCTGTCAAACGCACCACATCATCATCCGTTATATCACGCTTCAAATGTGTAATGTGAGGTTTCAAACCAATATGAATCGCAGCGATAACCTCTTCCCAATTTTCACATTCTTCAATATCACGATAAATGCGTTCTTGAATAAAAATCTTCTCTAAACTTGCAAAATGCCACTTTTCTTCTAGTTCACCTCGCTCAATTTCGAGTTCTAATTTTAATAAACCTTTTGTCTTTTCGGTACAAATTCTTAAAATTTCAGAAACCGATAAAAAATGTGGTTTATCATCAATAATCACACAAGCATTTGGCGAAATCGACACCTCACAATTCGTAAAAGCATACAAAGCATCCATCGTCAAACTCGGTGACACATTCGTACCTAATTCGATTAAAATCTCAACATCTGCGGCTGTATTATCCGTTACTTTTTTGATTTTAATTTTGCCTTTTTCGTTAGCTTTCACGATGCTATCCATCAAGTTAGTCGTCGTCACGCCATACGGCAATTCTCGAATTGCAATCGTCTTTTTATCGACCTCTTCCATCTTCGCCCGTACACGAATTTTTCCGCCCCGTTTACCATCGTTGTAATGCTCAACATCAACCATTCCACCAGTTTCAAAATCAGGATATAACTTGATTTTTTTTCCTTTAAGAATGTCGATAGAAGCCTTGATCAGCTCAATAAAATTGTGCGGCATGATCTTCGTCGAAAGCCCAACCGCAATACCTTCCACACCTTGTGCCAATAACAATGGAAACTTCGCCGGCAAAGCAATCGGTTCTTTTTTACGACCATCGTAAGACAATTGCCAGTTTGTCGTTTTTGCATTAAACATTACCTCCAAACCGAATTTCGTCAATCGGGCTTCGATATAACGAGCGGCAGCCGCACCGTCACCAGTTCGCACATCGCCCCAGTTTCCTTGACAATCAATCATCAAGTTTTTCTGACCTAACCCCACCAAAGCACCGCCAATAGCTGCATCACCGTGCGGGTGATATTGCATCGTTTGTCCGATGATATTCGCTACTTTATGAAATCGACCATCGTCCATTTGTTTCATTGCATGAAATATCCGACGCTGCACAGGCTTCAAACCATCATCTACCATCGGCACTGCACGCTCCAAAATTACATACGATGCGTAATCCAAAAAGTAATCTTTGTACATTCCTCGTAAGGAAATCACATTTTCGTCCGTTCCTTCGGGTCCGTTCTGTTGTCCGTTTTCTTGCATATATTTCTATCTCCAAACCGGATAGGTTTTAAGAATCTGTCCGGTTTATTACGTTCTATACTGAAAAATCAAACAAAAGTACAAATTTTTTAGAAATTAGTAAAACAAATTGTTTGATAAAGTTAAGATAAGGAAGACGGATACTTTGAAAGCTTCCCTCCTCTTTGTAAAAATAAAACGGCTAATTTCTAAAACCAGAAATTAGCCGTTACAATATCGAAGCTATAATTTTAATCCATTAAAACTGCTTCCTTTTCATATTTCTCCTTCAACTTTTTGTCTTCGACATTTTCATTCAAAAAGGCGTTCAAAGTTTCAATATTCAAATTCGTTTTGATTTCGCCGAAAGTATTGATTTTAATGTCAAAACCCATCAAAGATTCGTGAACTTTTGCGTGTGTACGTTTTCTTGCCATCGCTGCGTTGTCGTTTGTAAATTACTCACCAAAACGCTTGAAGTCAATTGCAAGATTTTAGTCAGTAACTAATTTATCAAAATAATCATAAGCTGTTTGGAGGCGATTATCGACCTCATCTTTTCCTAAAAGTGCCATAATCTCAAATATTGAAGGACCTTTCATTACACCTGAAATTGCCAATCGTAAAATTGGGAAAACTTGTCCGAATCCTAAGCCCTTTTCTTCCATAAATGATTTAACGGTTGATTCTAAGGTAATTGCATCAAAATCATGAACACGGTTTATTAAAGCCGCCAACTCATCGAAAAGTTCCCTGTTCTCTGTTTTCCAACGTTTTTTAGCTGTTTTTTCATCGTAAGCAGTCACCGGCTCAAAACAATAGCTTCCATTTTCTGCAAAATCTGGCAACAACTCCGCCCGTTCTTTCATCATCACACAATAATCAGCGATGAAATCGTCACTCACTTCGTAGCCTTTCGCTTCGATTAGCGGTTTGACGGCTTTCGCCAATTCAGCCCCCGACTTTGACATGATATATTGTTGATTATACCACTTCGCTTTATCGAAGTTGAACCTCGCTCCGCTTTTGCTTACTCGGCTGATATCAAAATCTTTAATTAAATCGACCAAAGAAAAAAGCTCTTGTTCCGTTCCAGGATTCCAGCCCAAAAATGCCAAGAAATTAATCAACGCATCAGGCAAAAAGCCAAACTCATCAAAGCCACGAAACGCATCAACGCCGTTGCCCTTATTCCACGAAAGTGGGAAAACAGGAAAACCTAAACGGTCGCCATCTCGTTTGCTCAACTTACCAGCTATCGTACTTCTCAAAAACTCCTTTAAAGCAATTTTGTCTTCTTTATCTTTCTTTTTGATTTTCAGCCTTGCGGCTAAATTAGCTTTGTCTTGCAATACCATTCGAGTAAACTCCACAGCTTTTTGTTGATAATCCGCCATTTCAGGCACTTTCTTTACAAACTCTGCTGCAAATTTTTCTGCCAATTCGTTCGTGTTCTTTTTAGTAATATAAGAATCAGGCGACGGCTTCAAAATCAACGGCAAATGTGCAAACTGTGGCATCGTATCTCCCCAACCGAACGCATGATACAAAACAACGTGCAACGGCGTACTCGGCAGCCATTCTTCACCACGAATAACGTGCGTGATTTTCATCAAATGATCATCAACAATATTCGCCAAGTGATAAGTCGGCATACCATCCGCTTTCAACATCACTTTATCGTCCAACTCATCAGAGTGAAACGAC
>CBFIHR010000085.1:0-17353 GCA_965662365.1 Saprospiraceae bacterium | reverse complement strand
TCCAAACTGATATTTTTAGTTTCGCCATTTGTCGTTACCGAAATATCATTAAAAATAGGATTTATCGTTTCTCGATATGGCAATTGCACCGTTTTTTCTACATAAAAATCGGTTTCGTCCATGTCCAATTCCAACGTCGCCAAAGTCGGTGTAGATTTGCCATTGACCAAATAATCAATCAATAAAACATCGCCATCAAGCGACATTTCGATAATTGTTGTGTCGCTGATAATGTCAAAATTCAAGGTTTTATTTTGCAATTCTCCATTGCTATTTGTAAAGGCAGCGTTTACATTTACCGTAAAATCTGCCATTGGAATAATGTCTTTTTCCAACGGAAAACGCATCGCTTCACCCAAATCTAACGCACCTTTATAATGAAATAACGTATCGGGAATAAACACCTTTTGGGCGTGATAAGCCTTGATATTACTGATTGTTGCTGTAATTTCAACTTCGCCATCCATGACGTATTGACCATTTTTATTTTTACCTTCTGCATAAAAAACAATCGGTTCGTAGCGTTTAAATTCCTTTTGGTCAGCACGTAAATCATACGCAACTTCGTCCAGTTGATAATCTTCATATACAAACGTTGTTTGCATCAATTGACGATTATTTTTTTGAAGCGAAATGTAATAGGTTTTATCCAATTGCAGCGAATCCCCCAACGGAAATTCAAACTCATAACTGCCTCGTGAAGTCGGTTTTATGGTCGTTTCAAATTTATAATTTCCATATTGCGTAATCTTCAAAGTCAAAGGCGAATTGTACGCAATATTATTATCACGAGTCAAAAAGGCTTTTATTTTTACGGTATCATTGGGTAAATATTTTGGTTTGTTCGTCGTGATATAACCATAGGTTTTGGCTTCCCAAACATATTTAAAATCATAGACTTGTCGTTGCCAAAAGTTTCGCAAAGCGTACCACGGCGAATGCCAAAGATTGGCATAACGCACTCGATTCCATTGACGTTTAAACCAATTTCCATTGTTCCAATAATCGTGAGAACTATGGTTCGCATCAACTTCAAAAAACGCTAATTTTCCATCATTTTCAACCACTAACAAGCGGTCATCTTTAAACTTTCGATATTCGTAACGTTGTTTCTTTTCGTTGTAACGAACCGTTTGGCCGTCAAGCGAAACTTTGTCCGCTTTCAGCAAATTTCCCATTGTATCGACAATATGAAAATAGAACTTTTTATCATCAAAAACAGGCACAATTCCAATATCGTAAAAGCCCAAAAACTTATATTCCAACTGTTCACCAGCAGCACGAACGGCTACATAAGTTCCTAAATCATAATCTTGAAAACCAGTTGAAACTTTCAAACCTTCAGATTCGTAATCAAAAAAAATCGTATCCACCAAATTCGTAGGATTAAACGCTTTCGTAATTTCCGAATTGGCAATTATTCTATCATGACTGACTTTCGTCAATTCCAAAGCCTGTTCGTCCGTGATTTTGTAAACCAAAGCGTATCGGCTGCTTTTCCAATATTGTTGAGCGGAAAGATTCGTAGCAAAAACAAATGCAAAAATTAAAGTGATATATTTCATAATCGGCGATTTTTTAAATTGATTCATTTAAGTAAAATAACGAAGAAGATTAAGAAAATAGTTGGGTCTTGGAGGAAAAAGTCATAGCATTTCAAAAGTTTACAGAACTCATCCGATGACTAAACAGGAAAAAGTCATCGGATAAGTCGTTGAAAGTTTACAGAACTCATTCATCACAATCTTTGCTTTCTGATAAAAATGCAACCGACTATTCAACTTTTCAGTAATAAAATCCTGTAAAGCTGCATCTGTTTTGCCGGCTAAAATTGGTCGATGTGCCGTTTCTGATTTTAACCGATTAAATAAAACATCAACAGTTGGATTCAAAAAAACAGTGATTCCGTTTTCATTCATCCACTCCATATTATCAAAAAAACAAGGTGTTCCGCCACCAGTTGCGATGACTTTTGGCTGGTCACTTTCGTGAATTGTTTTTAAATAATGACTTTCTAATTCTCGAAAAAAGTGTTCGCCTTTAGTTGCAAAAATTTTTACAATCGTCTGATCCTCAGCTGTTTCAATAATTTCGTCTAAATCGTAAAAGTCTGCACCAATAGCTTTCGCCAATTGTCGCCCAACAGTCGATTTACCGCTTCCCATGAATCCGATTAAAAAAAGCATTTTTCTTAGTTTTAATGATTTTAATAATTTGATAGTTGTTAATAAGACATAGCAACTACATAAAATACAGTTCTCTTATAAAAAATTGAATTGACATCATTCTACTTTTTGCTTACTTCGTAAACGTTTTTAGTTTAAATCAGTCTGTCTGATTTTTACAGGAAAACCTTGAAAGCTCAAATGACGGTCATTCAACCATTTCAAAATAAAAAAAAGCTCAAATGACGGTCATTCAGCCATTTCAAAATAAAAAAAAGCCCAAATGACGGTCATTCAGCCATTTCAAAATAAAAAAAAGCCCAAATGACGGTCATTCAACCATTTCAAAATAAAAAAAAGCTCAAATGACGGTCATTCAACCATTTCAAAATAAAAAAAAGCCCAAATGACGGTCATTCAACCATTTCAAAATAAAAAAAGCTCAAATGACGGTTTGCTGCAAAAAATTAGATGGAGATAATGCTACTTTTTTGCTTACTTCGTAAACGTTTTTAGTTTAAATTAGTCTGTCTGATTTTTATAGGAAAACCATTCTACATAAAACTAAAAAAGGTAAAGCCTTTCGGCTTTACCTTTTGTTTTTCGAGTGCTAAAACACATAGTTTGCTGCCCGTTTATTTTTCAACTCTTGCGATATAAGCGTCGATATTTTGACCTTGTACCGAAGTTGGATATTCTTTCTTGATTTGCTTATAAGTCTCTAAAGCAGTGCTTGTATCACCTTGTTTTTCAGATAACATAGCGTATTTCAATAAAAAATAAGGTGCAAAGAATTCGTTATCAGATTTTGAAGCATTTTTATAAGCACTTAACGCTTTATCCATGTTTCCTAACTCCGAATAAGCATCACCTTTCATACCATTTCTCAAAGCGTCACCTAATTTTCCACCGCCGCTATAATCGCTTAGATAGTCTAATGCCGCCTCAAACTTACCTTCTTTCAAATACGCTTGTGCTGCGTATAAGTTCGCTACATCGCCAGCATTTGTATTTCCGTAATCTTCTACGACTTTAATAAAACCAGGATAACCGCCACCTGCATCTGTCAATGCTTTTGTCGTTGAATCCTGAGAGAACGCTTGTTCTGCTTTATACATTTGAGACAACGCCTGTTTTTCACGAGGTTGTTGATATAACAATTTGTAGGCAACAAATCCAACTATTAATAGGACAACTGCACCCACAACAGTCAAAATTAATTGACGGTTTTGATCAAACCAACTTTGAGCACTTTCTTTTGCTTCTATTAAATCTACTATCGTTTCGTCCGCATTATTTCTTTCGTTATTCGTGCGTGACCTTTTACCTCTTCTTCTTTGAGCCATTATTATTTAATATTAAAAATTAGTGGTACAATTTTACTTGAACACTTTCTAATGTAGTTTTTCAAAAATCTCGGCAAAGATATAAAAAGATTTCATAAATGGCTTCTATTGATTTCAATTAAAATTGAAGCATTTTTAATAATTTTTGAAATTAACCATTTAATGTCCGTGTCAGAAGGATTTTCAAATGTCCCTACTACGATTAAACTCTAATTTCATTTTACCTCAAATACTTGCTAACTTTACAAGTATTATTCAAACCAATCAAAAACCAAATTATGACACTAAGAATAATAACCTTCCTACTGGCTATTTTTACCATAATAGCCTGTAAACAAGAAGCAGAAACGGTTGCAAACGAAGTAAGCACCGATATTTACGAAGCCATTCAAGAAAAACTAATTGATGCGAAAGCAGGTGATATCATCGAAATTCCAGAAGGAAAATTTCTATTTGATAGACCGTTGTCGCTTGATGGCATTGCAAATGTCACGATCAAAGGGGCAGGTATGGAGAAAACTATCCTTTCGTTCAAAGATCAACAAGCAGGTGCGGAAGGGCTAAAAGTAACCGCTGACAATGTAACATTGGACGGCTTTACGATTCAAGATACCAAAGGAGACGCAATAAAATTACAAGATTGTGAAGGTGTAACGATTCGCAATGTTAAAACAACCTGGACAAATGGTGCAAACCCTACAAATGGCGGTTATGGCTTGTATCCTGTTGCTTGTCGCAATGTATTGATTGAACATTGTGAGGCATCGTATGCGTCAGATGCGGGGATTTATGTTGGGCAGTCAACGAATGTGAAAGTCTTAAAATCTTATGCACATCACAATGTCGCTGGCATCGAAATCGAAAACTGCAAAAATGCAATAGTTACAAAGTGTAAAGCTGAAAATAATTCAGGTGGTATTTTAGTATTCGATTTGCCAGATTTGCCTGCTGGAAATGGCCACACTTGCATCATTACTGATAATGAAATTATTGATAATAACTTTAAGAACTTTTCGCCTGAAGGCAATATGGTCGCTATCGTTCCGCCAGGAACTGGTCTGATATTATTGGCGGCTAAAAACGTCGAAGTATTTAATAATCGTATCAAAGGCCACAAAACTGTTGGTGCAGCAATTGCCAGTTTTCATATCACACAACGCAAATGGAAAGACGATAACTACAATCCTTTCACACACGATATTTATATTCATGATAATGTTTTAGAAAGAAAAGGTGGCGTCGCTGTCCCAGATTTATCCAAGGAATTTGGTAAAATGATTAGTTTCTATTGTAGTGCCAAACAGCAGGACATTGTCTATGACGGAATCACGGAAGGCGAAGGCAAAAACCCAATGAATTTGTGTATTCAGGAATCAAAAGAGGATTTACGCTTCACAAATGTTGATGCTGCCAATGATTTTGCCAATGTGTCCAACGACATATCTGCTTATGTTTGTTCGCTTGACGGCTTACCCGAGGTGATATTTAGCGAAAGCGAAGTAGAAACGAAGGAAACGCAAACCGAAGAGAAATAATAAAACAGATAAAATCATGAAAAAAATAACTTCACTATTATTAATAATTTGTGCCGTTTTCACCTTACAAAATTGCCAAAAGGTAAACACTCCAGTAAGCCTTGATTTTGATAAACTGCCTTATAAAAATCTATCGGAATACAATTTTTTTACAGGCGATTTAAAAAGCCTTTCGGCAAATGATAGAGTGCTACTTTATGAACCGATTACGCCTTTATTTACGGATTATGCGAAGAAATCACGGTTTGTTTGGATGCCTGAAGGTGTTACGGCAGATATCAATGAAGCTGGGATTATCGAATATCCAAATGGTGCCGTTTTAATCAAAAACTTCTTTTATCCACACGATTTTGCGAAAGCAGAAAAGGGAAAAGATATGGTCGAAACTCGACTTTTGGTCAAAAACAACAATGAATGGAATGCTTACACTTATGTTTGGAATGATGCTGAAACAGATGCTAAATTGTCAAAAGTCGGTGATGTAAAAGCCGTCAACTGGAAAAATGAAAAAGGAAAAGCAATGTCTGTCAATTATATCGTTCCTAACAAAAATCAGTGTAAATCTTGTCACCAACAAAATACGGTTTTAAAACCAATTGGTACAAAAGTTAAAAATATCAATAAAACACTAAAATACGCCGATGGAACAGAGATGAACCAGTTAGAAAAATGGATGGAAGTCGGTTATTTACAAAAAAGCGAGTACCACAAATTCACTGCAATGGCAGACTGGCAAGATGAAAATGCACCGCTAAAAGACCGTGCAATGGCCTATTTGGAAGCGAACTGTGGCCATTGTCACAGCAAAGGCGGACAGGCTCGAACAACAGGCTTGTACCTTACGACTGACGAAACCAACCCGTCACATTTAGGTTTTTGTAAAGGACCGGTAGCAGCCGGCAAAGGTTCGGGCGGTCGCAAAGTCAGCATTCATCCTGGCGAACCTGAAAAGTCGATTTTATTGTTCCGAATGCAATCGAATGATCCAGGAATTATGATGCCAGAACTTGGTCGTGTTACGGAACATAAAGAAGGTGTCGCCTTAGTAGAAGAATGGATTGCGAGTTTGGAGAAAGAAGATTGTAAACAGCAGTAAATAACATCAACCTGACGGGTTTTAGAAATCCGTCAGGTTTCTACGATAAAAAATTAAAAAAAACAATACAAAACAAAACAACGCTTTTATATTAAAATTTTCAAAATTTGTTTTCGTCGGCTCGTTTTTCATGTCAATTACAATCAGCATTTTCTTACAGTTTAATGATTTTCAGATACTTATAATTTTAAAAAATCATATCTTAAGCCTCCTCCACTCACCAGAACTTCAATAATTTGTTAAAACAACTATTATTTCAACAATTATAAATTTTTAAAAAAAATTGCTATAATTTTGAATTATTGAAATTAATACCACAAATTTGTACCATACTTTTAAACAAAGCGTCTTAATTATTATGATTACATACAGTGCAAAATATTGGTTTTACTTTTTCTATTTTAGAATTGTACCTCTTGTTCGGTAACAAATCAATATTGTATTGATGTTTTCACAAAAATCTCCGAGCAAGTCAACTGCTCGGAGATTTTTTTTTATGTACTCCCGAAGTTTTAGCTTCGGTAAATAAAAATAAAAGATGTATCAGAACACCGCAACTTTAGAATTATCAAGCGATCATACCGAAAGTGAGTATTGTCGTAAAAGTGTTGCCATACAAGGTATCGAAGGATCCTTTCATCATATTGCTGCAGCGAACTATTTTGGAAATGACATTGACTTAGTGCCTTGTAATCGTTTTGAAAAAATTTTTAAAAACTTAGATAATAAAGTTGCCAATAAAGCGGTGATTGCTATCGAAAATAGTGTTGCAGGTACAATTTTGCCAAATTACGCTTTGTTACGAAATGGAAATTATAAAATAGTTGGGGAGTTGTCATTACGCATTCAACATCAATTATTGACCTTAGAAAATCAGCGAATAGAAGATATAAAAATCGTCAAATCGCATCCGATGGCGTTGTTGCAATGTCAAGATTTTTTTAAGAAATATCCGCATATTCACTTAGAAGAAAGTGACGATACTGCTGCTGCTGCAAAACGATTGGCAGAAAAACCAAACGCAGGCATTGCTGTTGTAGCAAGCGAAAAAGCAGGTCAAATTTTTGGGTTGAAAAAAATTGCGTCAAGCATAGAAGACAACAAACGCAATTTTACCCGCTTTTTGGTTTTAGATGCCGAAAATAACGTTCATGCGGAAAATAGCTCGGTAAATAAAGCCAGTGTTTGTTTTCATCTGGGGCATGAAATCGGAGCATTGGCAAAGGTCTTAACCGCTTTAGCATCTGAAAATATTAACTTAGTAAAGATACAATCTTTGCCGCTTGTCGGTCGAGAGTGGGAATATTTTTTTCATATAGATATGGAATTTTTTTATTACGAAAATTATAAAAACGGCTTAAGAAAGATTGAGTCATTCACAAAAGATTTAAAAATATTAGGACAATATCAAAGAGGAAGAACGGTGGACAATTGACAGCCGTCCGCTAATGAACATTTGCGAACGTTCATTTGACAAAAGTCAAAAAACAGACGTAAAATTCGTTCTATCAAGCGAAAAGCGAGCAACTGTCAACCGTTCACCATCAACTGTTTTAAAAAACAACTAATCATGGAAATTACTAAAATTAAAGATTGGGGCTTAAACATCGACACATCAAAACCAATTGTCGTTTCGGGGCCTTGTAGTGCTGAGACAGAAGAACAAACCGTTCAATCTTGCTTAGGTGTTGCTAAGCAAGGAGCGAATATTTTGAGGGCAGGTATTTGGAAACCTCGTACTCGACCTGGCTCGTTTGAAGGAGTTGGAAGTAAGGGTTTGCCTTGGTTAAAAACGGCAAGCCGCTTGACAGGGCTGCCGATTACGGTTGAGGTAGCAAACGCTCGTCACGTTTATGAGGCGCTAAAAAATCAGGTAGATATTTTATGGATTGGTGCAAGAACGACTGTCAACCCATTCAGTGTACAAGAAATTGCAGAAGCACTAAAAGGCGTAGATATTCCGGTGATGATTAAGAATCCGATTAATCCAGATTTGAAATTATGGATGGGTGCTTTCGAGCGTTTCGAGAAGGTTGGAATCACAAAGTTAGCAGCAATTCACCGTGGCTTCGCATCCTATCACAATACGGAATATAGAAATCAGCCGCAGTGGGAAATTCCGATCGACTTACGTCGTCACTTAGACATTGAAATGGTTTGTGATCCTTCGCATATTTGTGGGAGACGGGATACTTTATTGCAAGTGGCTCAAAAAGCCATGGATTTGAACTTCGAAGGCTTGATGATTGAATCACATATTACGCCTGATGAAGCCTGGAGTGATGCGGCACAGCAAGTTACGCCAGAAGGTTTTGGTGCGTTGTTGAAGGAATTGGTGATTCGGGATACAAAAACTCAAAATCCTGCTTTCAACTCGCAATTAGATGAATTACGTCATCATATTGATGAAATTGATGAGCAAATTATTCAATTGATTGCCAAACGTATGAATATCGCTCGTGAAATCGGTGAGCATAAGAAGGATAATAATATTGCGATTTTACAAATGAGTAGATGGCAAGATGTGTTAGATAGACGAATGACTTACGCTCAATCAAAAGGTTTATCTACTAAATTTACGAAAGGATATTTGCAAGAGATTCACAATGAGTCAATCCGTCAGCAAACGGCTATTATGAATGAAACGGAATTAGAAAAAGTGTAGGTTTATTTTATAAAAATAGGTTTAGATAAGTAAATCTTGTTAAAAACGGGATTAATAAAACACCGAAAGCAGTATTGACGAAAGTCAAGCTCTCTTGGTGTTTTTTCTTTTGGAGAATTATGTATTTTGTGAGCCTGTAAAGAATGTTAGTTCTTGTCACCGCAAAAAATGATGGAAAAACCAACTGTAAATTTAAACTTATGAAACACCTACTTGCAATTGCGCTGCTGTTCTTAATGGCTTGTCAAAGTAAAGAAATCACAACCTCTACGTCAACTAATCTCAGAATTGCTTTTGGTTCGTGTGCTGACCAAAATAAACCGCAGCCATTACTTGATGTCGCCAGGCAATTATCGCCCGATGCTTTCGTATATTTAGGGGATAATATTTATGGAGATACGGAAAATATGGATTTGCTTCGTAAGAAATATACCGAGTTAGAACGTAAGCCCGAGTTTCAAGCACTCCGAGAAGCGACGAATATTTATGCTGTTTGGGACGACCATGATTATGGTGCAAACGATGCCGGTAAATATTATCCTAAAAAGGTCGAATCAAAAGCGATTTTTATGGATTTCTGGAAAGTTCCAAAAAATGATTTTCGCAGAAAACACGATGGAATTTATGGCGTAGAATACATCAAAAAAAATAACTTGACCATTCAATTGATTTTGTTAGATACTCGAACTTTTCGAGATAATTTGATACGGCGAGCAAAAGATAATACTAATTATAAAAATGATTACCTTCCAAATCAAAATCAAGATAGTACTTTTCTTGGAAATGAACAGTGGCAATGGTTAGAACAGGTTTTTAAAGAAGAAGCCGATGTCCGAATTATTGCGTCAAGCAATCAATTTAGTCATGAATACAACGGCTGGGAATCATGGACAAATGTGCCGCATGAACAACAAAAAATGTTGAATTTAATCCAAAAAACACGAGCTAATGGTGTAGTTTTTATCTCTGGTGATGTGCATTGGGGAGAGATTTCAAAATTAGAAAATGAAATCACCTATCCTATTTATGATGTAACCTCAAGTGGCATTACGCAGACTTGGTACAATACCGAACCGAATAAAAATCGAGTTGGTGAGGTGATTCCTCAAAACAATATTGGCTTAATTGAGATCAAAAAAATTGGTCAAACCATTACATTAGATTTATCTATTTTTGATCATACAAGTCGAGCAGTCGTACGGCACACGGTCGGAATTAAGGAAATTTCGTTTTAAACAATCTCTACCTCTTGACATCTGTGCATTGAACAATAGCAGCAAAGATTTTGGCAATAGCGTTTAATAGTTTTATTTTCGCACAAAATTTTGAATCAACTTAATATGAATAAATTTAAAGCATATTTAATAATATTATTAACGCTTTGCACAACATTCGCCTTCGGACAGATAGAGGAAGTCCTGGAAAGTCCAAGCGGTGTATTGGTCAATATTCATTATGGTGGAGAGATTCCGACAGGAATACTGGCAGAACGTTTCGGATCAGGTTTCAGTATTGGTTTAAGTCCTACCTATATGTCCAAAAATCAATGGTTGTTTGGGCTCGATGCCAAAACGCTATTTGGTGGCGATGTAAAAGAAGATGTACTGGCCAATCTACGAACTTCGACTGGTGAAATTCTCAGTCAAGATAAAGGCTTTGCACTAGTCTCTTTAAATCAACGTGGTTACTTTATTGGTGGAACAATTGGTAAAATCATTCCTCTCACAGAAGATAAACGTTCAGGGATTCGAGTGACGGGAAGTATTGGTGTTTTGCGTCATAAAATCAGAATTGATGAAGCGGGAAATTTGCCACAATTATCAGGCAAGCAAGGTGCTTATCGCTTAGGTTATGATAGACTGACGTATGGCGTAGGATTTACAGAGTTTATTGGTTATCAATATCTTAGCCGCAATCGATTGATTAATTTCTATGTTGGTGCAGAGTTTACGCAAGGGCTTACGAGAAACCGCCGAACAGTCAACTACGATACTGGAATAGCAGAAACAGCACAGCGTTTTGATAACTTGATTGGTTTCAAAGCCGGTTGGATTTTACCACTTTACGATACAAAAAGTACCGAAGTTTATTATTAAATTTTATTGATTCATAATTAGTTTGTTACCAAGTTGTAAGTTATAAAACTAATTATGAATCACTATCTAGGGACTCGCAAATGAGTGAAAAAATAAAAAGTGTTATTACAGAAAGTATTGCTGTTAAACAGCGTATTTTGCACGATAAAATGTTAATTGCAACGATTGAACAAGTTGCAAAAGTCTGTGTTAAAGCCTTGCGTGCGGATAAGAAAATTTTGTTTTGTGGCAATGGCGGTAGTGCTGCCGATGCACAGCACCTGGCGGCAGAGTTTTCTGGGCGATTTTATAAGGATCGTGACCCTTTATTTGCGGAAGCGCTACATGTCAATACTTCGTATTTGACGGCTGTCGCCAATGATTATAGTTACGATCAAATCTACTCTCGACTGATAAAAGCCAAAGGGCGTCCTGGAGATATTCTTATCGGAATTTCAACTTCCGGTAACTCCGGAAATATTGTCAAAGCGTTTGAACAAGCCAAAATACAGGACATGATTACTATCGGAATGACCGGGTCAACTGGTGGTAACATGAAAAGATTCAGTGATTATTTGCTCAATATGCCCTCGACCGATACGCCTCGAATTCAAGAATCACATATCACGGTTGGCCATATTATTTGTGAATTGGTGGAGTTAGAATTATTTTAATTTTTTAGGAATAAGGAATCGAATAAAATACAACTATTCGATTCCTACTTAACCTAATTTCCCATTAAATTTCCCTTTTGTAACAGATTACATTCTTATTATATATCATTTTTTCAACTTTGATAGTACGAAAAAGATGTTTTTCGTTTCGATTATTATATTTTCGATAAACTTGTCATATACAGGTCAAGCTGCTATTAATAATTATCAAATGAATCGTATAATTTATTCTTTATACCTTTATTAGTTTTATGGCTTATTACTAGACCTCTTTGGGAAAAATATGATTTAAAACACGGTAAATAGAAACTCCGTGTTTTGTCAGAGAAAAAATAAATTGATATTTGATATTTAACATTATTCCACAAAGTGACGTTTTACATTGTAAAATGTCTTATCTTCCGAAAGATTTAATTAGCAAATTAACAAAACGAATCACTAAATCATGGCAACAGATAAAAATAGCGACACAAAAAAAATAACTAAAGATAACTTATTGGATAAAGATTCTACTAATAAGGAAGTCACTTTCAAAGATAAAATGGCTGCTGGTGTAAAGACAGCTAAAAGAGTAACAACTCGTATTATCATTGCTGCAATTATTATCGCAGTTGGTGGTTTTCTGGTTTATGCAAATATCAATTACAGCCAAGGTACAAGAGTTGGTAAAGTTGTAAAAATCAGTAAAAAAGGCGTAATATTCAAGACTTGGGAAGGCCAACTGAATTATGGCGATAATAAAGATTTGTGGGAGTTCTCCATTTCCAATTCGCAGGAACAAGTCCGAGTCAATATTGATGATGCTAACAAAGCAGATAAACGAGTAGAACTATTTTATAAAGAAAAATATGTTACTTTTCCGTGGCGAGGCGATACAAAATACCTGGTTTATAAAGTTGAAATTTTAGAATAAATCACAAAAAGGCAGTCCCGAATACTTAGGACTGCCTTTTTTAGTTAATCTTAATCCTTTCAAAACAGCAAAATGCCTCATTCAGAACTCATTTTTAAACCTACTCATCTCTAAAAGAAAACAACACATGAAAATTACAATATAATTTTTCGTAGGATTGTAACGTTTAATAAAAAAACAAATGTAAAACCTATACCTATCGAATAAACATTACGCTTTTTAAAACAAGTTGAACATTTTCAATATACACTTTTATCCTTTTTACGTGTTTTCGTGTTGTAATTACGCAATCATAATAAGTCTAAAACAAACTCGATATGAAATTCTTAAAATATAGCTTGATACTTTTAGCGGTGCTTTGGTTCAATGACCTTGCTGCTCAATGTCTGTCTGGTGACTGTGTCAATGGTCGTGGAAAATTCAAATACCCAAGTGGTGCGGTTTATCAAGGGGAATTTGTCGATGGTGAAATTCATGGTGTGGGGAAATTGGTTTATTCTGACGGTCGAGAATACGTCGGTGAATGGGTGCATCGTTATCAAGAAGGAAAAGGTAAAATGACCATGGCTGATGGTCGAGTCTTTAAAGGCTATTGGAAGCAAGGCGAGTTTTATGGCGAAGATTTGAGTGGTGAACCGATTGCTATCAGTGAAGAAGCTGAAATTGAACAACAAACTCCCGAAGTACAAACGGGTTGTATCGTTGGCGATTGCCAAAATGGTGAAGGAACAATGCTTTTCGCTGATGGAAGTAAATACGAAGGTAACTTTGGCAATGGAAAAATTAATGGTTATGGTACATATTTCTATGCTAACGGTTCTAAATATATTGGCGAGTGGAAGGAGGGATATTATAATGGAGAAGGCACCAAATACTATGGACCAGAAGATGTTCGGGTCGGCTTATGGCAAAATGGAGAGTATCTTGGAACAAAAGAAGACCAAAGCAAAAAAGATTGTATATCAGGCAATTGTGAAAACGGCGAAGGAACTTATGTCTATGCTGACGGTAGTAAATACATTGGGCATTTTGAAAATGGTGCAGCGAGTGGCGAAGGTATCTGCTACTACTCTACCGGCAATAAATACACTGGCGGTTGGAAAAAAAATACCTTCCATGGAAACGGTACAATGTACTTCGCAAACGGTGAAGTTGTAGGTGGTCTTTGGGACAGCGGAAACTACTTAGGAGCAGCTCCTCCGAGTGCTAAAGAACTCGAAGCATTAGCCTCTAAAACAAACGTGGCATTCGACCCTACTATGAAAGTCTATGCTGTTATTGTAGGAGTCGCAAAATACAATCACATGCCAGTTTTAAACTATACAGACGATGATGCTTATAGAATGTATGCACACTTGATGAGTCCTCAAGGTGGCGCATTATCAAAAAATCAACTAGCAATTTTAATTGATGAAGACGCTACGAAAAAGAATATTTTACAAAATATGAAAGAAATGTTCGAAAAGGCAGATTCTAACGATATGGTGCTGTTATATTTTAGTGGACATGGTTTGAAAGGTGCTTTTTTACCTTTCGATTTTGATGGTTTTAATAATAAACTATTTCACGAAGAAGTGAAAACCGTTTTTAATAATTCACCTGCAAAATTTAAATTATGTATTGCCGATGCTTGTCACTCCGGTAGTTTGAACGGTTTGGCAGCGAGAGGCGGAAACAACGCCAGTACGGTCATCGCAAATTATTACAAAGCATTTGACGAAATCCAAAGCGGAACCGCTTTATTATTATCTTCAAAAGCTGAAGAAACTTCGTTAGAGTCAAGCGGTTTACGTCAAGGAATTTTTAGTCACTTTTTGATGAGAGGCTTGGAAGGTGAGGCAGATATTGATACAAATAAGATTGTTACAATTCAAGAGTTATACAATTACATTCACAAAAATGTCCGTGCTTATACTGGAAACTGGCAAACACCAATCTTAGATGGTAATTTTGACGGCAGGATGCCTGTAGGCGTTGTCAGGGAATAAAATAATTGTTAGAATCTTATCGATTCACTGATTGCTAAACAGTTGACAATCAGATACTAAAAATGCCATTTCGATTGAACCGAAATGGCATTTTTGTTTTCCGTCAGGCGAGCAACAGGCAACCATCAACGGTCTGTCATTTAATATCGTTTCCGCTTATTATTTTTATAATCTCTAAAAATAAATTCACCCAAACCTTGAAGCGAACTGTAAAACGCTTTTCCGTTATTGGCCTTTGTAAATTGATCAACGAAATTCACCAAATACGGATCACGAGCAATCATAAAAGTCGTGACAGGAATTTGAAGTTTGCGACAACGTTGAGCCAAGTTCAGCGTTCGACCTACAATTTTCCTATCCAAACCAAAACTATTTTTAATATATTTTTTACCTTTTTTAATACAAGTTGGTTTACCGTCCGTGATCATAAAAATCTGCTTATTCGGATTGCGGCGACGACGCAGAATATCCATTGCTAACTCCAAACCAGCAACCGTATTAGTATGATAAGGCCCAACTTGTAAATACGGTAAATCTTTGATTTCAATTTGCCAGGCATCATTTCCAAAAACAATAATATCTAAGGTATCTTTCGGATAACGAGTCGTAATCAACTCTGCTAAAGCCATCGCAACTTTCTTGGCTGGCGTGATTCTATCTTCACCGTACAAAATCATCGAGTGCGAAATATCAATCATTAAAACTGTACTCATCTGGCTTTGATACTGCGTTTCGTGGACTTCAAGGTCATCTTGCGTCAACTGAAAATCATCTAAACCGTGATTGATTTGAGCATTGCGAAGCGAGTTAGACACATCAATGTTATCTAATTTATCCCCAAACTCATACGGTCGAGTTTCGCTGCTGCGTTCATCGCCCGAACCACTGAATCTTGTACTGTGTTTGCCTCGTTTTGACTTTTTTAAATCGGTAAAAATATCGTCCAGTGCTTTTTTACGTATTTCTCCTTCCATTTTTGCCGTCGGTACGACTCGTGGATTTTGTTCATCATCCGATTGAATATAACCTTTGTCCATTAGGTCTTGGATAAACTCCGATATGCCGTAATCGTCGGTCGTCAAGTCATATTCTTTATCCAATTCTGTCAACCAACTCAACGCCTCACTCACATCACCCGATGTATATACCAACAGCTCTTTGAATAAGTCCAACAACTTCTCAAAAGTCGAACCTTCGCCATTTTCCGAAAAATATTCTCTAAATCTCCAGCCAATCATTTTTATCTAAGTGTAAAGTGTGAAGTATAAAGTTTGAGGTAATAGAACGGTTATTCTTGTGGATAGTTTACTCAATCTTTACCAAAAATCTTTTCATGTTCTTCGTGAATCACTTTACGGCGTTCCATTAGAATTTGAGCATATTTTTCTAATTTCTTTTCCTCTTCAGTTTGAGCTTTCCATTTTTTGATTGGTACTGGATTGCCTGCATCATCGACGGCAACAAAAATAATGACACAATTCGTCGTTTTTTGTCGATTATCCCTTTTCGGATCCCCCGAATAAATATCGACCATGATGTGTAAACTGGTGCTACCAGTATAAATGACCTTTGCGTTGGCTTCCACCAAATGCCCGATACGAATTGGCTTTAAAAACCGAATTCCACCGACATAAACAGTGACACAATACTCTCGACTCCAAGCAGTTGCACAGGTATAAGCCGCTTGATCGATCCATTTCATGACCGTTCCACCATGAACTTTTCCACCAAAATTGACATCGGTTGGTTCTGCTAAAAAACGCAACGAAATATTAGAAGGTCTATTTGCCATAATTTTTTGTTTTCATATTTTGAAACTATCGCTTCGCGATAAATTTATCTACGGACTGTCAAGTTAGAAAATCAAATGGAAATACTGAAATTAATGATATTTACAATACTCGTTTACCAATATAATTTTATCTTTAATCTTTTTGAGTTAATAATTTAACACCAAATATTTAAGACAACATATGCAAACAGAAATCGTACAACTAAAACCAAATTCGGAATTTATAGAATTAATGAAACTGCTCAAATTTACACAAATTGCTCAAACCGGCGGTCATGCAAAAATATTGATTGAAGACGGAGAAATTTTTGTCAATGGCGAAGTTGAATATCGAAAACGTCGAAAACTAAGAGAAGGCGATGTGGTTACATTTGAGGATATGGAGGTGAAGGTTGTAAAATGATTTTTTTAGAAGAATCTTAAAACCGATTTATTTTTAGAACAATTGAGCCAAAAGTTTTAACTTAAAGTTTTCAAAATTTCAAAAATCAATTCAAAACCAAATAAATACAATTTATGGCAACTTATACCATCAATGTCAATGGCAAACGTCAACAAGTAGAAGCCGATGCCGATACGCCTTTACTTTGGGTTTTACGTGATAATTTAGATTTGGTCGGCACAAAGTTTGGCTGCGGTATGGCACAATGTGGCGCATGTACCGTTCATGTTGACGGCTCCGCAATGCGTTCTTGCGTTCTGCAAATATCAAATATCGGTGATAAAAAAATCACAACTATCGAAGGTTTGTCCGAAAACGGTACACATCCATTACAAAAAGCATGGATAGAACATGATGTACCGCAATGTGGCTATTGTCAAGCTGGACAAATCATGAACGCTGCTGCTTTTTTAGAGAAAAATTCTAATCCTACCGATGAAGAAATTATAACGAATATGAATGGTAATATTTGTCGTTGTGGCACTTACACGAGAATCAAGGCGGCTATTAAAACAGCTTCCCAAAACATGTAAATCACTTTCTGAAAACCATGAATAATATCTGTTATTCCGACGTAGATCAGAATCTCCCGAGCAATAAATATGACAACTTGTAAATAGTTACAAATTCAAGAAGTAGTCCTTTGTAAGCATTTATTCTCA
>CBFIHR010000084.1:0-17471 GCA_965662365.1 Saprospiraceae bacterium | reverse complement strand
AATGTTTTATTTGAAACGTTTATTTTTAGACAATTAAAGCGATTAGAATACTCGGAAAATATCGAAGTCATTGGTCAGCCGAGTCGAAAATTTTGGACAAATCCGAAGTCTTCTCGCAATCTTCGGCCCGATATTTTAATACAAAAAGAGGGCGAAAATATTATTTTGGACACAAAGTGGAAAGTCTTGAAGCGGCTTTCGCCAAATGACGAAGATTTACGCCAGATGTACGCTTACGCTAATATTTTTAATGCTAGCAAAACGATTTTGATTTATCCAAAAGTATTTGATTTTCAGAACTTTGAATCGGGTATTTTTAATCAAGATAGTCAACAAAATCAATTGACTTGTGATTTGTTGTTTGTAAATGTAGCAGATGAGAATGGTTTGAATCCGAAAGTTGGTGCAGAAGTTTTGAAGTATTGTTAGGTTGAAAAAATTAAAATAATTTTAATAGGTAAGTAGGTTTACCAATTTATTTCAATAATAGAAATAACGTAACTATCTGATTATGAACTGGTAAGGTTTTTTAAACCTCATAGGTCTATCGAAACAAATATATCGACCTACTTACTTATCATCTACTATTTTAAAAATTATCCTTTACTGGCCAACTCACGACCGGCTTCTGTAAAAGCTTCTAAGTCCTTTAAAAGGGAATCGGCTTGCTTTGATAAATCATTTAAATTATCAATATTTTGTTGGATTTTGTCTCGAACAGAGGACAACAATAAGACACGGTGAAAATCATTTCCTTCTATCAAAACCTGATCCACCGCTTGAATGGATTTTTCGGCTTCGACATATTGTTTTTCCCAAACGATTTGTAATTCCGTATTTTTTTTCAATTCTGTCGTCCGCATTTTTTCATTATTGATGCCATTCGCTAATTCATCCAAATGTTCAAAGTAAGCGTTTGAAGAATTGCGGACATCTTCAAAATCCTTTTTCATTTTTTTATAACGGGTTTGAATTTTGTTCCATTCCTTTTCGAAATCTGTCGAAATTTCTTCGGTATTTGGTTCTTCGTCTGCTAAAGCTTCGTTAGCATCCTCGATTGTTTCCGAAACTTGAACAGCAAATTTCTGACGATTTTTTTCAAAATCTTCAATTGATGCCTTGAATACATCTCCTTTTTTTACTGCTTTTTTGGTCATTTTTCCGCCGCAGCTTCCTAAAGCCAAAATTGCGAAAAGCATCAAGCTGATAGATAATAATTGTGTGTAGTTTTTCATTGTTTTATAGTTTAGTAGTTTTGGTAAGTTGAGCGGTTTTAGTAGTTTTGATAGCTTTGGTAGCAACTGTTGAAACTAAAAAACTACTAAAACCCTCTAACTATTTTTAATCAAAATCAATCATTTCAATGTAAAAGACCAAAACGGAATTTTTAGGAATACCTGTCCTTGCTTGACTGCCATAAGCGTACTTAGATGGAATGATTAAATACCCTTTATCTCCTTTGCGGAATTTTGGAATGCCCCAAGTCCAACCTGAAATAACATTGCTTAATGGAAAAGTAGAAGGTTGACCTCTGTCAAACGACGAATCAAATTTGCTGTCATCTAACAATCGACCTTCATAATGAACTGTAACGGTAGCATTTTCGGTTGGATATTCGACACCGTTTCCGGCTTCCTCCAAATAAAAAACGATGCCAGTATGTGTGTTATTACGAATAATTTCGGTTGTGTCTGTCCAGCCTTTCGCTGCCACGTATTCATCTATTGCGGTAGCTTGTTCTTCAAAAATCGCATCTGAATTTGGCGAACACGCCATAATCATTAAAACACCTAAAAAGAGGGTTACAATACTAATATGCTTCATGTTTTTCTATTGAATCTATTGTTAAAAATTTTTTGTATCAAATCGTCCGCAAAATTACACATTGATAATCAAATAACGAAAGTCAAATCTTTAACTGTGTTAAAAATAAATTTTAACACTTATTTTTATTTAGAATAAATTAAAATAAGCTATTTTTGTACGGTATTATAAAAGCAATCTAAAACTTTTGAATGATGCAGAAAACAAAGAACAGTAACTTTATCGCTTTACAGGTGCTTCATCCTGTTTTGAGTAATCAGCCCAATACACATTGTAAGAAGAAAAAGAAGTGTTGTAAAAAATACAAAAAAGGCAAACGATGCAGTCGCTGCCCCGGTCGTTAAATAAAAAACGCTCTTCGACTTATACTCGAAGAGCGTTTTTTATTGAGGCATTTTCAAAACCTACTTTTTAATACAATTTTCTCTTTAAATTTTGATTGTAAAACGATTTCCTGCTCAGTGACTTTCAGGATTTGATAACTGATTCCTTTTTTTGAGTGATCATAAAACAAACAAATATAATTACCGAACTTATCTGATTTTCCATCAAATCCATTCAAAAAATCTATTCTATAAGATTGAGGTTCACCCGCTTCGCCAAAGGAATAAATCAGGTTTTTTGAGAGTTTATTGCCATTAAATTCCCATTTATATTTATTTCCACTTTTTGAGGAGTACCAAACCCCCTGGATTTTTGCTGCTGTCGCTGTTCTATTAATATTAGATTGTGCAACAAAATTTGCATTTAATGCGGTATCTTGATAGGTGAAATTAGTTTTTTTCTCCATGCTTTCGCAACTTATCAGAGAGAGCATGATATAAAAAGATACAATTGTCTTCAGAAGTAATTTTAAGGTAACCATAATACATTTGTTTTTTGGTTTATTATTAACACGCTTTTTGAGTAGCAGTATAAAAGATTACTTTTTGCTGTTACGTATTATTAAAATTATTAATAATTTATTATAATTCAAAGGATAATCTATTTTTTATTATAAATGCCAACTATTATTGCTTATTGCTGCTGTAGAAATCTAAATTGTAATTTTCGATTCTTAAGTCTAAAGAATGCCTCTCAGGTAGCGTTTTTACATAAAAACACTTATTTTGGCTTTTCGATTAGAAAAAGTAAAATTATAAGTTCAAAAGTGTAAATTTATTTTTGGACTATCCCTTATATACACCGTATAAAAGCATTGAAAGATGATAGAAACTTACAGAGGTACGATTTTTCCATGGGAGTGTGATTTTTTTGACCATGTGAATGTACGACACTACGTCGCAAAATTTGACGAAGCGACTTGGCAATTTATGGCACATTTTGGTATGACTCCAACTTATTTTAAAGATACTAAAACGGGGATTTTTAACGTAGAACATGACATTCGCTATAAGCGAGAATTGTTTGCAGGTGATTTGATTGTCGTAAAATCTGAACTATTGGAAGTTGGACAAAAATATATCAAATATCGTCATGTTTTGATAAAAACCGACATCAATGAGGTCGCAGCAGAAATGTATGTTCGAGCTTCTCACGTTGATATTGAAACTCGTCGTTCGAGTAATTTTCCAAAAGAAATTTATAATCGTTTTTTAGACAATATATAAGGCGTTTTTAATCAATCGTTTTAGTTCTTTTCATGATTTTTAATATTTAAAAACATATATAGTGATAAATTTATTTTTAATTTTTCTAATGTCTTTGAGTAGCTTTTCGGCGGCTACAACGACCGAAGGGCCTCAAGAATATGGCGTTTATAAAACCTATGGAGATTATAAAAATGGTAATTTAAAAACCCATAAATCGTATGTTTCTACTTTTCATGTACTTCAAAAATTTAGAGTGAAATTTTCAGATGAAAATGGCGAAGAAGTTATTTATAATCTGAAAAAAGATAAAATTTGGGGATATGTTGGTCGAGATTATCAACTCTTTAGAGTAAACGATTATGGTGTTCCTTATATTCTTCGAGAAAGAGGTGCTATCAATGTTTACACAAGTTATTCAAGTACTCTTGATGAAGAAGGTAATATTACGTTTGACCAAAATCAATTTATTCCTCAGTATTCATTTGGTGACAATGGCGAGATGACCTCATTAACAAAAAAATCATTGAAAAAAGCATTAAAAAGTCAATCAAGAGAATATGAAAAATTTAAGAAATTAAAAGGTTATCAAGAGATTTACGACTTTATCAGAGGATATAACGAACGACATAAAAAATAATTTACGTATCAAGTTATAAGATAATCCGTTATTGATTGATTTCAATAACGGATTTTTATTAAAATCAATCAATTGCAAATCATTAATCAAGTTCAAAACTTTTTAAAAAGTATCGACACTGTGCGAGGATTACAAATCTTCCAACTATTACGATTTTCATTTCTAATTTTAATCCGAATTTTATTAGCCAAAACGGATTTAACCGTTGCCGAAATTGGAATTTATGATGCCTTGCTGATGATCGGCGGAACATTTACTTTTTTCTGGATTTCGGGTTTGTTAGATGGTTTGTTGGCAGCCTTTCCAAAAGTTGAGGAGGGAAAAAAGCGTATTTTCTTATTTAATGTTTATTTACTTTTTCAAGGTTTAGCCCTGATAATCAGCGGTTTATTGTTTTTTAATCAATCCTTGCTTACGCAAATTTTTACGAGTTACGAGGGCGAAGTTTTACCATATTTTAATTGGATGTGTTTGTTTTGGTTGATTAATATTCCGACTTATTTGGTAGAATATATTTATGTTTTAAAAAAGCAGCCGAAAGGTATTGTCAGTTTTGGTTTGTACGCTTTTGGGGTGCAAACTTTAGCGGTTGCTCTACCTGTTTTTTTAGGATATTCATTTGAATATAGCTTTATTGGCTTGGTTATTTTAGCTATTACAAAGTATATTTGGTTAATTAATAGTTTATTTAAAAATACATCATTTCATATTGATTTTCAGGTTGTTAGACCATATTTGCTTTTAGCAATTCCATTGGTTTTATATTTTTTCATTGGAAGTATTATGAATTATATTGATAAAATATTAGTCACCAAATTTTTTGGGATTGATGGCTTAGCGATATACGAATCTGGGGCAAGAGAATTTCCTTTGGTTACGGCTTTAGTCGGTGCGATTGCTTCGGCTTTGATTGCTGATATAGCCCTTAATTTAGAGGACGGCTTGACACAACTCAAAAACCGAACGAAAAAAATCATGCTACCACTTTTTATGAGTTCGGCAGCCTTAATGTTTATATCTCCTTTTGTTTTTCCGCTTGTATTTAATCCCGAATTTCAAGCATCTGCCTTTATTTTTAATATATATCTGCTCATTTTAAGTAGCCGAATTTTATTGCCACAAACTATTTTAATTGGTCTAAACCAAACTAAGATTATCCTTTATGCTTCGATTGTAGAAATTATATTTAACCTTACTCTAAGTCTAATTTTTTTACAGAAATTCGGAATGGCAGGTATCGCTTTTGCGTCCGTTATTGCCTTTATGATTGAACGAATTATTCTTATTATTTATAATCGTAGAAAGTATAATATTCGCTTATCGCAATATTGTGACGTGCGTTGGTATTCGTTTTATGTTGTCATTTTAATAGGCAGTTTTATTCTATCGACCTATTTGTAACTGTTATTTATCGCATCTTATTTGAGGTTGAGATAATTAGTAGATAGCAATCGACTTACTGAAATCGGCTAATTTTTCAACGGAACTATTTTAAAAAATAGATGGTTCGACCTTTTTTTTAACAAACGAAAATTAGATAATGGGAAAAATATTTTTTACGTCTGATCATCATTTTGGACACGCTAATATTATTAAGTTTTGCAATCGTCCTTTCAAAGATGTTCAAGAAATGGACGAAGTGATGATTCAGCGTTGGAATGAGAAGGTAAAGCCCAATGATACGGTTTATCATTTGGGCGATTTTGGATTGACTTCTAAAGAAAACCTGGCGGCGATTTTGGAACAGCTCAATGGAAAAATTCATCTAATTGTCGGGAATCATGAAGGGGCAGCGTTACAAAACCGAAAGCGATTTGAATGGATAAAGGAATATTACGAACTGAAAGTCAAAGATGCGGATTGTAGCAACGGTGTTCAGCGAATTATTTTGTTTCATTATGCGATGCGAACCTGGCGAGGTTTGGGTCGAGGCAATTGGCATTTATATGGTCATTCACACGGAAATTTACCTGATTTAGAAGAGAGTCTGAGCTTTGATATTGGTGTTGATGTGCATGATTTTTATCCATTGTCGTATGAGGAGGTCAAGGCGATTATGAAAACAAAGAATTGGGTTCGTCCTTATTAATCAGAGGACAGATGTCTGATTTTTGTAAGTTGAAAATCTGATTATTTAAAATAAACCTTGATTTACATATAAAGATTTACCTTTGTGAAGTTATATAAAGGAAATAGGGAAATAGGAAATAGTGTTTAAGGAAGTAACATATTCAAACAAAAGACGACTCGTATCGTTGATTTTAGGTTTGACATAATATTCTATTTTCAAAATTTATAACTTACAAAGCCAATGAAAAAACTGATTTTTACAATATTTTGCGTTGTAGTATTGATAGGTCAATCTGCCAAAGCTCAATCCATTTTTATATCAACAACAGACGAATTACACAAAACAACTTTAGGGAATTGTAATACGGTTTTGGTTGGGAGTTTTGCACCTGTAACGGGTATGTTGGACTTAGCTTTTCATCCAAATGGTAATTTATACGGAATTACGGCCGATGATTTTTATCAAATTGATACAACAACAGGGGCTGTAACGTACATCGGTACACATTCGACTGGTGTGACGGCCTTGACCAGTGATAATAATGGTAATATGTACGCTGCGACAAGTGGCGGAAACTTTTACACCATGGATGTTACGACTGGTTTAGCGACCTTGATTGGCGTGATGGGAACGGGAGCTGCTGGTGATTTAGCGTTTTTTGATGGAGATTTGTATTTAGCCGATATTAACGGCGAGCTATTTCAAGTCAATCCTGCGAATCCTGCTGGTGGCGGTAGTATTGGTATTATGAATATCGGAAACGGTGTGCCTTTTGGATTAATCTCAACGGGTACAACTTGTCAAGTGACACAGTTTTTGGCTGGTGGAAACGGTTCGATTTTCTTTGTTAATCCGGATAACGCCCAAACAACTTTACTTTGTACGAATGGCTTGAGTATCACTGGTTTGTCAAGTCCAACAGATTATTTAGCCTCGGATTGTACGCTTCAAATAGACTTAGATTATAATGATAATTCTGGGGCATTAGTCCATGATTATGATGCAGATACGATTTGTACTTCTGCGACTTCGATCGTTGATAGCGATGTCTTTGTGTATTCTCCGAATACAATTGATTCAATTAGAGTAACTATTTCCAGTGGTTTGTTTGATGGTGCGAACGAAACTTTGACACTTGGAGCTGGAACAAATCTAACAATTAATGGAAGTGGAACAAATTCAGTTACTTTAGTGAATGCTGGAGGTGCAGATTATTTTGATTATCAAGATGCACTTTTAGCCATGCAATATCAAAATACCGCAACGATTCCAACTTTTGGTCAACGCCAAATTACATTTTTGGTATATTCGGGCGTAGATGTTAGCCCTGCGTCGATAACGTCCTTTTATTTACTATCAACCGATAATTTACAATTTGACTTAGGAAGTGATTCTACACTTTGTATCGGTAATTCAATTATTTTAGATGCAACTGCACCTTCTGCGATTAGTTATTCGTGGAGTGATAATTCGACAAATAATACGTTGCAAGTGACACAATCGGGTCAATATATTGGTATGGCAACAAATTTTTGTGGAACAAAAAGTGATACGATTACGGTCACTTTTCAACCTTTGCCAAGTATTAATTTAGGTAATGATACGATACTTTGTAATGGTCAAGCGCTTAATTTTGATGTGACGGATGCTTTAGCAATGACTTATGCTTGGCAAGATGGAACGGCGACGCCAACTTATACGATTAATCAAACAGGTTTATATTCTGTCGAACTAAGTTCTATGTGTGGAACGGTAAGTGATTCGATTGAGGTTTTTGTTTATACGTCTAATTTGAGTTTAGATTTAGGGGCAGATACTTTGTTTTGTCCTGGCGAAACTCGTTTACTCGACGCAACAACTCCTTTTGTAAATAACTATGTTTGGAATAATGGTTCAACTGATTCTAATTTGGCCGTTATTCAAGGTGGAACATATATCGTTACGATAACGGATATTTGTAATTTTAGTTTGTCAGATACGATTATTTTGACCGACTTTATTTCAGAATTGAGTGTGGATTTAGGAAACGATACGACGCTTTGTGGGGGAGAGTTAAAATTGTTAGATGTGACACAACCGACTGCTATTACTTACACATGGAACGATGGCTCAACGAATTCTTCTCTTGCGATTACATCCGAGGGTAATTATAGTGTTGTAATTACCGATTTGTGTGGACAAGTTGAAGATTCGATCTTTGTAAATTATATTGAGCCGCCTGTCGTCGATCTTGGTAAAGATACTACAGTCTGCGAAGGTCGTGTCGTCGTGCTAGATGCCTATGACGAAAATGCAGAAACTTATACTTGGCAAGATGGCTCTACGCTGTCTGATTTGATTGTTGAAGAAGCGGGAGTTTATAAAGTTATCGTTGAGAATGATTGTGCGATTGTAGAGGATTCTATTGAAATATTATATGCCGAAAATGCCTTGTATTTACCATTTCCAAAAAATCATTTTATTTGTGAAGGTGACAGCGTTTGGATTGGCGTGCGTGATGAGAACGTAACTTATGAATGGAGCAATGGAAAGCGAGCTCAAATCATTAGAGTATGGGAACTGGGGACTTATACTGCAAAGATTTCAAATGGTTGTGTAGAAATCACGGAAACGATTGAGTTATTGCAGTCAGATGCTTGTTGTACTGTTTTTATGCCTGACGCATTTACACCCAATGGTGATACTTATAATGATAGCTATCAAGCCTTTACTTCTTGTGTTTTGAATGACTTTGAGCTGGTTATTTTTGACCGTTGGGGAACTGTTATTTTCCGTTCGACTGACCAAAATCAAGGTTGGGACGGTACGTACAATGGCAAATCATTAAGTACAGGAGTTTTTGTTTATAAAGTATCTTACAATGATGGTAATTTTGATCATGTTGAAAGCGGTAATTTGACTTTGATTCGATAGTGGAATCATTGTTTTGAGAAAACTAAAAAACCGTGTGGACTTAAAAAGTCCACACGGTTTTTTTTATGGGAAACACCTATTCAATGAGTAGGGGACAGCTCTGAAAAAATAAGCATATACCTAATTTTATGTTGATACAATTTGATTTTAGAATATTTACAGAGGAGTTATACTTTTGTTTCGGTATCGTTATTTTTAATTTATTTTCACAATAAAGTCAAATTGTAGGAATGTATGTTTACAAAGTGACAAAGACATTCGTATAAGTATAAATTTGATGTATTTTCGCAAGGATTTTAAAAAGGACATACTTCCTAATTCAAACTCAATTATTTACAAAAAAGATGTTACAAAACGATTTATTTTTACGCACTGCACGAGGAGAACAAGTAGAACGCCCACCAGTTTGGTTGATGCGTCAGGCAGGTAGAATATTGCCACAATATAGAGCCTTGAGAGCAAAACTGTCAGGTTTTAAAGAGTTAGTCGAAACACCAGCTTTGGCTTGTGAAGTCACAATTCAGCCAGTGGACGAGTTAGATGTAGATGCAGCGATTATCTTTTCGGATATTTTAGTAATTCCAGAAGCAATGGGTTTGACTTACGAAATGATAAAAGGAAAAGGGCCTTGGTTTCCAAACACCATAAAAACTCAAGCGGATATTGATAGAATGATTGAAAGTGAGGCGGCTGCCGCAGAGTTGCAGTACGTTTACGATGCAGTGAGTTTGACGAAAAAAGAGTTGAATAATCGGGTGCCGTTGATTGGTTTTTCGGGTGCACCATGGACGATTTTCGCTTATATGATCGAAGGCTCAGGAAGTAAAACATTTTCAAAACCTAAGAAATTCCTTTACACGCAGCCTCAATTAGCACATCAGTTATTACAAAAAATTACAACTGCTACGATTGCTTATTTGAAAGCCAAAATCCGTGCAGGTGTAGATTTAGTACAAATTTTTGATAGCTGGGCGGGTATTCTTACAAAAGAACAATATACAGAATTTGCGTTGCCATACATCGCTCAAATCTGTGATGCAATCGATGAAGTACCGAAAACAGTTTTTGCTAAAAATGCTTATTTTATGCGAGAAGAGTTAGGTCGATTAAATTGTAATGTAATCGGTGTTGATTGGAATATGGACGCTGTCGAAACTCGCCGATTAGTCGGCCCTAACAAAGTTTTACAAGGAAATCTCGACCCTTGTATGTTGTATGCTGCACCAGAAAAAATTGAAATCAAAACAAAAGAAATGATTCAGTTGTTTGATTCAAAACACATTGTTAATTTAGGTCATGGCGTTTATCCAGATACCCCTTTAGATGGTGTAAAGGCATTCGTCAATACCGTTAAGAATTACCGTTATTAGTTTTTTACTTGTCCCGACTCCTCGGGGGTGATTAGTGATTAGTACGATAGTGATTAGTCAGAACCACATTTCTACTAATCACTAATCACGACTTATTAATCACTAAAAAATGATACTACTAATTTCTCCGGCAAAATCTTTAGACTTTTCTGCAACAGACGTACAACAGCATTCAACGCCCCGAATGTTAGCCGATAGTAAAGCGTTGATTCAAAACTTAAAGCAAAAATCATCAGCGGACTTACAAAAACTTATGAAAGTCAGCGAAAATATCGCTAATCTCAACGTCGAACGATACCATAATTTCACAACACCTTTCAATTTAGAAAACGCAAAGCAAGCTGCTTTAGCATTTCAAGGCGATGTTTATAAAGGCATGGAAGCCGAAACTTTTTCGGAAGAGGATTTGGCTTTCGCCCAAAATCATTTGCGAATCCTGTCGGGCCTGTACGGTTTATTGAAGCCGCTGGATTTGATTCAGCCGTATCGTTTGGAGATGGGAACTCGTTTACAAAACGAAAAAGGTAAAAATTTATATGAGTTTTGGGATACGAAAATCACAGAAACTTTAAACGCTGATTTGGAGGCACAAGGCGATAATATTGTCATTAATTTAGCATCAAAGGAATATTTCAAATCTATCAAAAAGCAGGCTTTAAACGCTGATTTATATAATATAGATTTTAAAGAAGAGAAAAACGGACAATTCAAAATCGTGGCGTTTTATGCTAAAAAAGCTCGTGGCATGATGTCGAATTATGTGATTAAAAACCGAATTTCAAACCCCGAAGATTTGAAAGGCTTTGATTACGATGGGTATTATTTTAATGAAGATTTGTCGTCAGAAAGAGACTTTATTTTTACGAGGTAGCATTAAAAAAATGGCTTTAGTAAAACTCTACTAAAGCCATTTTTTATGAAATAAAAGCTGCGTATTCGATGAAATTTACGGGAAAACTTACTCAATCGTAAATCGAAACCCAGCATAAATCATTGTTCCCATAATCGGTGCATAAACCTGTGAGGCATCAAAAACAGGAATTCCATTATCTTGATTGAACGGATCGCTTGCTCCGATAATCGCATTGTGTTGTGTGTAATTTGTTAAATTTTCGCCACCGAGATACACTTCAAATTTATCATTAAAAGTTTTCGTCAATTGTGCATTGACGGTGAGAAATCTCGGTGAAACACCCGTTAAATTATGAACCCCTAACGAGCCATGACCCTCTGCACTATGTTGTGAATGATCTTTGATCGTCAAAACACGTTGTTGACCAACTAACTGCATCGTTGTATGTAATTTCCAGCTTTCGTCCAATGTATTCAAGCCAACAGTTACCAAACCTCTATGCCTTGCTACCAAAGGAACTTGCAACAATTCATCTTCAAAAGTTACTTTGACATCATTGAATTTATACGCCAATTTTACCTCCAAATAATCACTTAAATCTGCCGTCAAAGAAGTCAAAAAACTATTAGAATACGATTGCCCTTTTAAGTTGTAAAAACGGATTTCGTTATCATTTTGCTCTCTGTCCATCACGATTTGATTCACAAAATGCGTCGTGTATAAATCTGTGCTAAAACTGAATGATTGATCATTAATTTCAAAGTTTTTTGTAAAATTAATCCCGGCGTTCCATGCCTCTTCTGCGTCCAAATCTTCCAAGACATTAATCACACGAGCCGATGTCAATGCCGAGATGTTTTCCGCTAAAATCCGAGCCGTTCTGTACCCTCGACCAGCATTGAAACGAACAACCGTATTGTCATCAAAATTATAACGAATATTCATTCGAGGCGTAACGAACAAGCCGTGAAGATTATGATAATCGGCACGCAAACCTAAGACTAAACCAAATGTTTTTTTAACATCAAGTCCATCTTTATTTTTCGTTTTTTCTCGTAAGAAATTATACTCAAAAAATCCACCAACTGCCGACTCTGTCAAGCTATAATCGACATCAGCGAAAGTTTCATCATAATCGTCATACATAAAACTCGCTCCAGTTTTATACTTATGATCCGTTGTTCGAATGATATTATCATAAATTAAATTCGTATAAAAACTGCGTTGTGTTGCATCGTAATTATTGCGACCAAAAAAGCCATCATTTTGATGAAAAGTCGCATTCGTAATCCAACCCAAACTGGCAAATTGATTATCAAAACCCAAATAACCCATTTTAGCAAAAACATCAACTCGGTTTGTCAATAAGTCAACGCCGTATAAATCTGTATTTTCTTCGAAGCCGACTTGTCCACCTTGAAAACGGCTGCTTAATGCCTGAACATTAAACTGCCCCCGCAAGGTTTCGCCACGATAAAACGCCCGAAACAAACCATTTAAATTTTGTTTTTGCGGAATATCCATAAAACCATCTTCATTATGATCAACTTCGCCATTAAACAAATTACCGTGCAACAACGCACCGACAGACCATTTATCCGTTAATTGATGATTCAAATGTACGTTCAATTCTGTCCGACCGACGTGATTCGTATAGCCATTGATATGGAGTTTTTCACCCTCAAACGGCTTAATCAATTCCACATTAATATTACCGGCAATACCTTCGTAACCATTTACAACCGTACTCGCACCTTTCGCAATCGCAATACTTTTGACCCAAGTCCCAGGAATATATTCCATTCCAAACGGATATCCTAACCCTCGCATTGACGGACGATTTTCAATCTGCATTTGTGTATAAACACCTCGTAAGCCAAGCATTTCGATTTCCTTTGCTCCAGTTACAGCATCAGAATAGGCGACATTTACCGCACCGTTTGTTTCAAAACTTTCGGACAAATTACAACAAGCGGCTTTTCGTAATTCTCCCGAATTTATTTGTTCGATGTTAAATGTTTTTAAGGTAGAAATAAAACTGTCCCGTTCTTTTTCTGTGATTACGATTTCGCCTAAGTCAACGCCCATTGCGAAGAAAATAATCAAATCTTCATCGTCAGGCGTAATTGCTAAAGTATCTGGTGTATAACCGACATAACTAATCACCAACATATTTGTCGCTTCAATTCGAGGAATTTTAAAATAACCTTCTTCATTTGTGTAAACGCCATTTGTCGCACCTTGCCAGTAAATACTCGCACCGACCAAACGCTCTTTATCTTGATTGACAACAATGCCAGTCAAATCTTGTGCTAAGCCTTGAAAACCAAGACTTAGGAATAGTATTAATAGTATATTTTTCATTACTGTTTGTTAGAATGTTAATCAATATTGAGGCTGTTATAACCTAAAAATTTAACGAACTTCGTCATTCTGATTTACGTCAGGATAATGGAGTCGCTTTTATTTTTTAAATAGTAAATTGATGCTCTAACAAAGGAAAGATTCAACCAAAACCTCAATGTCATCTTCGACTATTAACGGCGGTTTGTAGTTGACGTATTTCGGTGTAAAATAAGGTAAGATTTCTTGAAATTGTATATTTTGAATAGGAGTGACTGCTGTAAAAATAGGTGCAAATGATTGAAAATCAACAAATAAAGTTTGTGCCTCATCATCTACCTGAATAAAAATCGCTTTATCATCACAACATTTTTTTGTTTTGTTGTTTCCACAGCTTGCTAAGTTTCTTTCTGCTGCTCGTTTTTCACAACAGGTCATTTCAACTACTTCACAATCATTACATTGATCAGCCTTATAAAACACAGCAGTATTAATCAATTCGCCAGAGCAAAAATGCTGACTAATTGTCAAACCATTGGTCGAAACCAAAATCAATAAGGATAATATGTATGCAAGTAGTTTGATAATTATTAAATATTTAAGTGTTTGTTCCGAATATTCGGTAATTAAATATTAATACAAAGATATGAATTTTATTGAACTCATTCCTAACGCTTTTCTTAAAATGAAAGGGAGCTATGCTCAAAAGGTTAAATATTTGAATATTTGAATGCTGTTGTTAGGCTTTTCCGAGTCATCGGGAGAAAGCTTGAGGACAAGTTCAATCAAACTCGACTTAAAACCAATCGCCCAATTTCTGCATCAACTAAAATTTGTTTTAAATCTTCGTTCTTCGAGCTTACTAAATCTTGTGCAAAGGTTAATCGTAAATCATCCGGTAAAAAATCTAATTTTATAAATGATTTTAAATTTTCTAATTGTAATGGATTGATTATGAATGATTGATTATCAACGGTTTGAATTAGTCGTGTGCAGATTGTTGCCAGAATATCAATGCGTAGCGACTCGCCAACGACCAAATCATACAAGCGATTTTCGACATCGTCTTCAAAATCTTGACTATTCAAAATCTCATTTGGCGAAAGCAAAAGTTGCATATCATTTTGTACAAAAGCAATAAAACTTGCCACTGTTGTTGCCTCTAAAGTTGCATCACCAAGCATTTGAATCAAACCTAAATTCGATTTCCAATCGCTGATTGTTTGGATATTTTTAAAAAATTGAACCAATGTTCGAGGCGTTGTGCGTTCGCCAGAGATGACGTTCGGATGTGTCAAAACAAAATTAATACAACGATCATCAATATGATTTTCATTGGCCCATTTTGCCCAAGCTTTGACCTCAAAAATCATTGTAATATGTAACATTCTCGTCAGCATTGCGTCGTCCATCGGTGTAACAGAATAATCGCCACCATCAGGATTAGCGGTCAAAATAATCTGCCAATTTTCAGGTAATCGCCAACTCACCAACTCATAATTTTGTAACAATTGCATAATGCCTCGCAAAATTCTATCATCTGCACGATTCACATCATCAATTAGCAAAATACCTTTTTCGTTCGTTGTCGGCACCCAATTTGGAGCAGCAAAAACCGTCTTTCCATCTACGATTTTTGGCATTCCAACCAAATCGCCCATTTCCTCAAACTGTGCAGGGGCAATATATACAAAGTCAAAGTTATTTTTTTTTGCAAAATTTTCGACCAGTTCGGTTTTCCCGATTCCATGTTTTCCCCAAATACATATAGGCGTTCGGCTACTTTTTAAAACATGATTTAAAAACCTTTCGATTTCGGTGCTGTTCGCTTTTGTCCCGTATTGAATATAGTTCATTATTTAATTTAAAACCTGTTTGATAAACCTAATATCAATCATCGATTGTTAAAAATAACGTTGTTTCTCACCGTTCATTATAGGACGGCAAGAACGTTGTACAACGGATTTGATATTAATATTTACTTATTTTTTATAATTTAAAAATACGATTTTATTTCATTTTTAGTACCCCAAAGATACACCTAAAGCAGCGATATTGTTTTCCTGTTAATGTGTACGAAATAGACACAGGCTCATTATTCTGAAAATAACTTTTTGATTTTTAATTATTGACGTGAGTCCGAGTCGGGGGATAGCAGCAAAAGAGTAGGGCGAAAGCTCTGAAATATCGTTTTGGCTTTTTATTCAACACCTTTTATTAAAATAGATTTGTAAAAATTTATAATCAGTTATTGATTTTTAAGGTGGACAAAGGTCGGAATTAAAAAAGGCAAGTACTAATTTTGGATACTTGCCTTTTTTAAGACATGAATGACCAAAAATGGCTAAATGATTAGTCGAATTGATTGTATAAAACAATCTTATTGCGACCCAATTTAACCCTTTTATTGATTTCTAATTTTTTTAATAACCTGGAGATAGCCTCTCTGGAAGCGTTCAAATCCGTTGCGATATCTTGATGCGTTGTATGAATTATATTGGTATTTAAAGCAAAAGATTTGTCTTCCAAATACCGAATTAAGCGTTCGTCCATTTTAGAAAATGCAATATTATCAATAGCATAAATTAACTCATTTAATCGAGCATCGTAGCTACTCATAATGAAAGTTTTCCAGCTTTGAAACTGCATCATCCAAGAATCAACACTATGTACAGGTATGCCAATTAAAGTCGCATCCTCCTCTACGATAGCACGTATTTCGCTGCGTTTGTTACGAATGCAACAAGAGAAAGACATCGTACAGGATTGCCCAGCATTGATGAAATATAAAAATATCTCATTGCCGTTTTCGTCTTCTCGCATTACTTTTAGTACGCCTTCGACCACTAAAGGAACGATTTTGATAAAACTACCGTAGTCCATTAGAGCATCGCCCGCTTTGTACTTTATTAATTTTGCTTTTGAAGCAATTTCTTTCTGTAATTCTGGTTCCTCTAAAAAGCTAAATTTTGTCTGAATAATATTTAATATCTCTGGATTGATATCTGTTGATAATCGATTTTGCATAGTAAAGAATTTAAACTTATTGTTTCTTATCCTCAAAGATATAACTCCACATAGAATTTTTCTATTATTCTACAATAATAATTTGTGAAAGTAAATTTTGGAAAAAAATACTACATTTGTTCACCTTATAAGCACAAAATGGATTGAGCATTTTTTTTAACTAAAAGTTGAACTAAAAATATCTTCACTACGTGAATCAAATAAAAAAATACGTTAACAGTCTTAGAGTTTTTCGAGTTTGGCACCGCTATTTAGGCTTAATATTATTGGTATTCGTCTTAATCAGCAGTGTTACAGGAGTCTTATTAGCTTGGAAAAAAAACGTCGAAGTCCTACAACCTCCTACTCAAAAAGGCGTGTCTAAAGCGTTATCAACCTGGAAATCTGTTGATGAAATCGCCCAAATTGCTCAACATGAACTTCTCAAACAATACCCCGAAGAAGCCGATAACTCAATCAGCCGAATCGATGTGCGACCCTCAAAAGGAATTGCTAAAGTCTTATTTGAAAATAATAGCTGGGAAGTACAAGTCGATGGAACGGACGGCTCAATAAAGTCGGTCGCTAAACGTCATGCCGACTGGATTGAACGTCTGCATGATGGCTCAATTATTAGTGATTTGTTCAAACTCATTTCTATGAATGTCTTAGGATTCGGCTTGATAATGATGTTGTTCACAGGATATTGGCTCTGGTATGCACCGGGGAAGATTCGTAAGATGAAAAAAGGGTAAAATTTTGTTTATCCGCTCGACCGTTTCGTTTTTGTTACCCCTTTTGGAAAGGAAAAAGGATAATTGATGAAAAAAAAGTGTTAAATAGTTCTGTAGCACGGTCTTTA
>CBFIHR010000083.1:0-17963 GCA_965662365.1 Saprospiraceae bacterium | reverse complement strand
TATCTTTATCTGCCGCTTCCTTTTCCGCATCGATATCTGCTAAACGCGTTTTCTTATAGTCCTTAAAGCTACCACCATCTTCACTCTTTAGATATTTGGTATAATCAGTATTATTAAATGTTTTGAAGAATGGATCAACAATTTCATCTACTTTATTTTGTTTTCTTGTACCATTCCAATATTTATACAATTTATAGCCACCCATAGCCAAACCTCCAATCAGCCCAACTGCAGCAGCAAAAGGAGCTCCGACACCCGTAATTGCCAATATACCTAAGATTCCCGAAGTTACACCAATTCCACCTTCTACAATATTCTCAATCCCTGCGTTTTGCTTATTATTCTGACCTTCTATCAAGGTATCAACTAATTTGGCTTGCCCATCATCCACTGTTTCCATTTTCTTTAAATCACCCTTGACCTTACTCGCTTGATATATATCATATCCACCTTTCACCATTTGAGCACCACCAATAGCAATTCCAATTCCAGAACCTGCAATACCCAATCCTGTCGAGACCTTTGCAGCTGTTCCTGTAAGTTTAGTTGCATCTCCCATTGCCTTTACACCACCAGTAGCGAGCGCACGTACACCATGTACAGCCTTCATCCCTTTATCAACCGCTCCGACACCACTTTGAAGTGTTTCCAGTACTCCGATTCCTCCATCATACATTTTACCTTCTTTGAATTTTTTATAGGTGTCTATCCCCTTACCTACTGTACCTATTGCATCGCCAGCAGCTCCAGCTAATGCACCTGCACTTTGAATACCAACAGCTGCACCACTAAGTGATTCACCAGCTCCATATGATGATCCTCCCGCTAACCCTTCCACACCAAGAGTTAATTTATTTACGGCTGTTGCTCCCGATTCAGCGGTTTGAAATCCTGCCCCAATCTTAGTAGCCATATTTGCCTCACTGTCCATCATTGTATTCACACCACCTACTACCCCCAGTAAACCACCAACGCCTGCTGTTAAAGCCGCAGCATTATCATTGAATAAGAAGTTCTTAGAATCTCCATCTAATTTTGCAATAGACGCATCTGAGATATCGTTATTCCCCCAATCGTCACCAAAATTACCCGTTAGCATTTGTGTAGCATCTGATACGCTTCCTAACTCATCAGAAGTTAAGATATTCATTGCTGATGGAACATCCTCTCTATCTGGCGCCTTTACGTTAGATGAAGGTGGTAAAACATTCTTTTGATTATCCTGGTTCTTCTTAGATACAGGAGTTTTAGCACTTGAATCTCTATTAGATTTAGTCCGACTACCATATATTCCTCCAGCAGGTAACGATGCTGCCCTCTTTAGATTAGATTTATTTCTCTTTTTTGTCTGAGATCCTCCTTCTGATGTCTTATCATTTTTTCTACTTAGTGCTGGTCCTACCGCCATGCTAAATATATTTTGTACAGAAACGATACTTCTCTATTACAGAAATATTATTTCTGAAGTGTTACGGATATGTATATATTATTAAATTGCAGGTTCTCAATTAAGTGAATTTGTCAGAATATTCGACAAATACGCTCCAACTATTTATTACCGGATGTTCTTCATAGATTGATCAAAAACCCTGTAAAATCTTATTTATCCTGTCGGAAAACACCTCAAATCAGCTTACCTGATTTTTACAGGAAAACCGTTTAGTAATCAATAATAACTTTTCTTACAGTAGATATTCCATGTTCATTATACAATCTAAAGAAATATACACCTTTTACAAAATTGTTGGCATCTATTAAAATAGATTCAGTAAACTTAGGCACATTTTCTTCCTGCACAATTCGACCGTTGACATCAATTAATTGCCATTGTGACTCCATTGAAGTTGGTCCTTCAAACTGAACCGTAAAGTTACCATTATTTGGATTTGGAAAAAGACGGAAAGCTTCTTCTGTAGAAATATCTAATGGCTCTTCGGTATTGACAACCGTACTATCATACGGTATATTTGGTAAGTCTGACGAAGCTACTTGATGTACCTTTCGTGTTTCGTCACTTTGAATCCAAACGACAACCCTCAAATTCGCAGGAGTAATCGGTGGCATTCCTGCACCAGACTGGAAGGTCCATGAGACATCAACCGTTTCTTCTGTACCTATTGACCAAGCATTGCTCAGGGATGTTCCCGATGCGTTGGGTAATAATTTACGTAAAACACTCTTATGATTTACAGATGTACCTGCCGTCACTAAATTATCTTCTACAACGGCCACATAAACCTTACGTAACTTTGCAGGCATTGGTTTCCGTGCTTTAATAGTTGCGGATACATTAACTGTATTTCCTGTAACTGTAAATTCATCTATGGCAACATTAAATATCGGATCTTCTAACATAGCTAAGTTGAAGTCATTCGTGGTCCATGTTAAATCTAATCCATTTGTTGTTGTTTCTTTGATGTTTCCATCAACTCCCATTTTACCAGTTTCTGAAAACTGATAGTATAATGTTCTTGCACTCGGATCAGCCGGATTGAATAAATTGAAAGCGTCGTTAGATGGTAATCCCGTTGTTGGAATTTCATTGTGATATTCAACTAAAATGACATCTAAATTATTACTATCGATTCTATTATAAACATTCCCTTGAACTTGATCGTACAAAATATCATTTACGTGTGTAAAACTTTCTACCAATACCCGTTTTTGTCTTTCTCCAATAAAGAAATCATCAAAGGCAAAACCATCATTTGATATAGAACCAGGAGATAAAGCAAATGCTATTCTAAATCGAACCTTTGGCTCACCAATTAATTCATCTAATTTATGTCTCGCAACTTTCCAGCCGGCAACGTTAACCTCAGTCCAACCAAAGCCCTCGAATCCTGATTGTTTTCCTGGTTGTGACACTAAATTATCCACATCGTACCAGTTCAAGCCAGTATTAACTCCTCCCAAAACTGTCCAATTCGGTAGAGAGTCTATTGTACTTGTTGAATATTGTATAACCGCTCCATCTGAAACTCTGGAGTTACTCCAGTAACGAAATGCCAAAAACGGTTTTTCTAAACTCGTAAAATCAAACGTTGGCGAATACACCCACGCATCTTTGCTATTTTGGTAAATAGAATCTAACTCTGTTACCCATGCTTTATTATTAGGGTCACTGTGTTGTATAACCTGTCCATCAGGATTTTTCCATTCCCAATAATTATCGACAATATTAGGATTAGGCACCCATCCTCCTGTACCGTCGTCAAACCTTTGATAATATGGATAATCTTCTATTTTGGGTAAGATATATACATTCGTAGTAACGCTATCGACGCAACCATTATTTGTAGAAACATATAAAACAGGCTGATACAATCCTATATTTTGATACGTATGTGCAACTGTATCTACATCGAGAACAGCTCCTGAAATTGACGTACTGCCATCTCCAAATACCCACGTTAAACTATCAATAAAATCACTTGGAACTAAGCCAGTTATTGAAGCCGTTGTATCGCTAAATCGAGTATTATCACCTAATGTAGCAAAAAGCCAATTAAACCCAGCCTCAGGAATAGTACCTATGATAAACGTATCAATAAATGTACTGGTACAACCTCGTGCAGATGCCACATTAAGTTCTGTATTATAAACCCCTGACGATCCATAAATATGTGAATGACTGAAAGGTAGAGTATCATTATAGCTCTCTCCGTCACCAAATAACAACTCCCATGTCACTAAACTATCTATTCCGACAACACTTTGCGTAAAACCGGACTGGTCAAAGAATGTAATTGACTTATCATTGCATACATCTTCTGTAGAAAAAGAAGCAACAGGAGCAGGAGAAATCTCTACATCTTGAAATGCCCTCGTCACACAACCCGTAACAGGATCTACATAAGTATATTTTACACTATGCCATCCTGGAACCGAACGACGCATAAACCAGCCATCATCGGAGGCATTAGCGTTTCCATTAGAAACATAAATTAAATTTGAAGTCGGAGACGAAAATGAACCTGTTGTTGTATCAGGCAGACTAACTAACGGAATACCAGTTAATTTAACTACTCCTACACTATCTTGACAAAAATAACTACTATCAATATTCGGTGAAAACACCGTATTGATTGTATCAATAACAGTTAATGTTATGACGTCAAATCCATCTTCTATACTACCGAAGCGAAGTGGAAATACACCTGTGGAATCCAAAGGTGTGAATGTTACTCGGATAGAATCACCAAATGCCTGAACATTACTATATACCTTACCACTATTATTGGCTAATATAAAAGTATTATTACCTATAGTATTAATCGTATCTGATTCGGTTATTTTAGCAAAAATATATGTTGAATCCTCATTTCTACAATAAGTTGTCTTTAATACATTTGAACCTTCATTATAAAAATCATACGTCAACGCTTTTTTGATACGAGCAGTATCGAACACATCACCGGAACAACCCGTTGCAGGATCCTGATAAGAGTAATATAAAAGTACATCTATTGACGTATCCGTTGGAGCGAATCCCGCATTGGCCGGGATAAAGTTATTATAAGCATAATTTTGATTCGCAGGATATTGCGTTAGTCCGAACCCTGGTCCTGAGAACGAGCTAATTAGTGGCCCGCCTTTCGGAAATCCTCGTATCTCGTACGGAGTCTGATCCGTAGAGGCGTAAGGTATATTTACAGGTTGCACACCTGTCAATGTTACTAACGGTTCAGCACTAATTTGTACGGTTACGCTTGGTTCTTGTGAAGGAGCATAGTTATTGACACAACCAAAACCATCAACAACTTGTGTCACAAGATAGATGTGATCTACCTGGACTGTTGCATTACTTTCTTGCCCTTGAATAACACTAGCACCAGATGCCAAACTTGTCCATACTTGTCCCGTATCTATTCGCATCGTCGAATTGGTAAAACTGTCTACGAAATAAACGGAAAAAGGAGCGACACCAACTGGAAAATCAAACTCGATAGGAACATTATCGCCACTACAGACGGTACTCGTTGTAGGATCTACTGACGGAATAACTGTCGGCAGCTGATAAACATTTAATGTCTGTGGTACATTAGTACTACTTGCAGGATTTACACAGCCTGTGACATCATTACGAGTTTCCACAATTTTGTACGATGTCGTTATATCAGGCGTTACCGCTACTGACAATGTACTATTAGTCAAAACAGAATCAATAATGGGTACGGACATCGTTGCGTCTTGTCGAGAATATTTGACCCAAACATTTGAAGTACCATTATTTTGAACTGTAAAGTTAATATTTGTAGGAATACCTCTACATACAAAATTCGTATCTAATGCAAGTGTTGCCGTTGGTAAAGAATCCACCTCAATATCTATACTTCCTGAAACATTACTATTAGTACAGCCAATGGTATTATTAGTCACCGAAATTAACGGATAATTCGTCGTAACTAAAGGTGTGACTAAGACATCTATAGATGAAGCCCTTGTAGAAACAGACTGTAAGTTCCCTCCATTCAAAAACTGTACAGTCACAGAATCCGACGATGCAATTTTGTTAGTAATATTAAATTGTATCGGAAGTGACGTTCCTTTACAAACTCTTCCGTTACCACTTATAGTCACATCAGGCAATTGATTAACCGTAATATCGACGAACTTTCCAGGTAATGAGTATTCACAAGTTGTTGTTTTTACTCTGGTAGCGGTGTAAGTCGTATTTGTTGTTGGAGAAACTGTAGCCGTTGCTGATGTTGTTGTCGTTGTGACAGAGTCCGTGTTTGTTCCATCCGAATAAAAAATAGTGATTGCTTGATTATTAGGGTTATCCACACTAAAAATCAAGTTAGTACTTGCTCCCTCACAAATCACCGCATTTGATGTATTAATAGAATAACTAATAGACGGAGTAATTAATATCTGAGTACTACTCGATGTATTAGGAGTATATGTCGTTACGCAGCCCGTTGTTGTATTTGTAATCGATACTAAACTATATGTTGTTGTGGCACTTTCTATACCAGATATACTAATATTATCACTTGCTACTGTGGTAGTAAACAATGTGTTAATATTGTTACTATTAGCCTTTGTGTATTGAATAGTAACACTTTCGCTGCCTGATCGACCTGTGACTGAAAAATCAATATCGTAATTCTCTCCTTGACAAATGCTTGCCGGATCAACTGCAATGCTAACATCCATTGCATTATTAACAGTGATTGTTTTAACATTATTATTAGAAATAGTTGTCAAGCAACCTGTTGTACTATTCAGAACTGAATCTAATCGAAATGTCGTTGTCGTTGATAAATCGTTGAGTGCAACGAGAGCAAAATTATTAGTAGTAGATGTTGTTAACGTAGCACTATCATCTGAATAATAAAAAGTTAAATTATCACCATTTGGATTATTTGCATTAAAAAATAAGAAGACAGACTCACCCTGACAAATTGTACTATCAGAGACGGCTAAAGTTCCGGAGTTAGCGGGGCTGACTATAATAGTTTCTGCCCCCGAAGCAGGTCGCTCGCAAGATAACGTTGTCGCTTTTATATTAGATAATGCGTAAGTTGTCGTTACGGTGATTGCTCCGACAGGAACTGTTATTTCACCATCAGCAGAAGAGTTAACCGAATCTATAACACCATTCGCAGTATAAGAAATTACTGATGTTTCTCCAAATGTTCCAGAGACATTGAACTTCAAGACTGGAGCAGTATTATGACATATCGTATTATCATCTGTACTAATAGTTACGTTAGGATCCAGAATTTTGATTGAGTCTGTATCCTGATTATTACTGCTACTGCCATCCCTCTCGACTGTAATATTGTGAGTGCCTGCAGTTGTACTCAATGGTAAAAAAGCCATTATTGTATCAGTACCATTACCGGATAAATCATTGACATAAGTAATATTTGTTGATATGTCACTTCCATCGAGTTTAAGAGCCGTCGTACTATCGCTTCCCGCTATTCTTTGCCCTACAATCGTTATCTTAACCGTGTCACTACTATTACAAAAAACGTCAGGAGTAATGCCGGTTATATCTTGCCCTTGTGAGAGGAAACTAACACTACTGAAGATAACGATTCCTAATATATATCGTAAAATTTTCATTTCTATAAGGTTCTGTGTTGTTACAAATATTTAAGACAACATTGAGAAAATTATCACTAAATCTTGAATAATTAATTATTTTTTAATTCTCCGTCAGCGTTCGTTTTGATTACTCCAATCATATTTTTGGTAGAAAAATCCATTGTACCAACGATTAAGATAGTACCATCAGCTTGTTCTTTAATCTGACTCCCTATACTTTCTCGACCAATGACTTGAGTAGCCTCTTCTAAATCTAAACCAAATGTCCGTAATGGCCAAACGGCACCGTTCGCTATGTTGTATTTGATTACACCGACTTGTTGTTTAGCCGAGCTTTTTCCTGTTACTAACAAACTTCCGTCTGCCGTTTCGCTAAAGCTAACCGGAATTAGGTTTGGTTCAACTTCAGTAGGATTATCCGCTGTTGCTACAATTATAGATTGCTCTGAGTTAATCGTTGTCGTAATGACATGTGACTCGTTATCAATATCACAAAGTATAAGAAAATCATTTGTGCCTTGTCGTAAGAACTCCTGTGCTTTTATCATTGAAATCGTATTTAACTCATTTTTAAATACAATCTTAGATTGTAACTCTTCCCCTAAACTCGTTCTATCACCCTCGATAATAACCGGTCGTTCTTCATTATTGTTATCAATCGAACGCCCCAACACAATGATATTATCATTGAACTCCATAATATCAACACCAAACTCATCTTGTCTATCCGTGAAACTGTAGTTTTTGAGCCAACGAACTCGACCATTATCTTCAAACTCACATGCAAATATTTGATTCACCGTACCGACTGTTACTGTTCCAACTACCAGAAAATTTGTATTACCCTTAATAATCGATAAGTTAGTTGCCCCGTATTGATTTCCATCTAAAGTATTCAGTTTTTCGTCCCAGACGACATTTCCTTCTAAATCCACTTTTATAACTCTAACTTTTGTATTATCTCCATCTAATTCATTACTCAATAACAACAGATGCTGTCTGTCATCTGTCAATAACATTTGAACCGCTTCATTATTAGAATTAGGATTAGTCGCCTCATAACTTTTCGCCCATACTTGATTTCCTGCTTTATCCAGTTTAATTAAGTATAACTCCTGAATGTCTGGTACGACTGAGTAAGCATCTGAATTACCAAAAACATAAGTCGTTTGCGAGTCCAATGTTTGTAATGCAACACCCTCCTGCGTCCCTTCTCCACCGAACATTTTGATATAAAACTCATCAGGCATTGGACTTTCGGGCTGAAAAAAATCACAGCTTGTCACGACCACACAAAAGCATAAAATGATATATAATTTATTTTTCATTATTCGTTTTTATCATTTTTGGATTATAAAAAGCATAAGCAAAACCAATCATCAATGAGACGTTATTCAATCGAATATTATTATCTACATAGCCCAAAGCATAATTTAGAGTATTCGCAGTTTCTGAAGTATATCGTACACTAATATCATTGATAGGATTTATCATTCTACCATATTCTGCATTGACTGTAAAGTAATGTTTGTCGAATACTCGCCACTTGAAACCGCCTCCACCGATAAAACTATAATTACTGGCAAACCGAATTTCCTTAATATCGCCGACCGCCAAGTTTTCTGCAAAACTTCGCTGAATATCTTGAATTTCAGCATTCAATAAGTTATGATAAGTGAAACCACCATACACATAAGGTAGGAATATCTTACTTTTACCAATATCATACTTCACTTTCAGATTCACATCTATCCACTGTTGTTTCTCCAAAAAATTTAACTTGAATAAAGAATTTGAAGCATCTTCGAGTGATCTATCTGCTGCATACCATAAGTTCTCATTATATGTAAAAGCACGTTGTGTATAATTTCCTCCGATAGATAAATTAAAATTTTTATAAAAACTCCAGTCAATATCAACTCCAGCCGTAATATTTGTATAAATATTAGAATAAGGACTTCGCCCTTCTAAGTTATAATAAGCCGTATCTGCAATATTCAAATTACTCGTTCCATAATATTGTAACACATCAACAATAGATGTATTCACCCCAATCTTAGGATTAATAATAATAATCGGCTTTGATATAAACTTTTTTGTAAAGCGGACATAATCAATAATATCCATCGAATCCACTTCATAAATATTATTAGCATCCAGCAACTTCAAGTAACTCGCCTGAGCCATTTGCAGATTTGAAGTTGAATCTGAACTTTGCTCGGAATCATCTAAAAAGACGTTATCCTTATTTAGGAAAATATAACAAATCGTCATCTGACGATATAAGTTCTCTTTTTGACTTTTTGACAATCCCTCTCTCTTTTCAATACTTTTTAGAAGTTCCAACGATTCTGAAACCCGTCCTTCTTCAAAGACTAAACTCGCATTATTCAACTCTTCTGTAACCTTATCCTGTGCAATACCTACATTAGACAGTAAAAGTAATATACAAGTTATGATTGCTGTAAGATATTTTTTCATTACGTTCTTTAGGTTTAGTGTTTTATTGACAAGTTGAAGTACCGACCGTTTTTTCTAATGCTGCATCCTCTCCGATGTATTTATCCCAGTCTTTTCTCTTAATCTTTTTATCTTTCAGTAAGCCACAAAGTTCTTTTGATAATGTACCAACATCTAAAGCCCAAAACTTCAAAGAACCATCTTTACAACCGACTACCGCTTGCTTCCCACTAAAGTTAGCTGCCGTACACCAGTCACTATGATCATTAAGAATAAACGGTTCATAGTTCTTTTCTCTCTCTGTTAATTTTTGCATCATCCAGTACTTCGCTGTTTTATCACGACTTGTCGTTACGAAACCTCTATTACCATTAAACTCAATATCTGTTACTGCTAAATTATGTGCTTCGTAGTCTCCTATTTGTCTCAATTCATTATCATAAATATATACCTTGCCATTTACATCAGCCGCTACAATATAGCTACCATTAGGACTGTATTTGATCGCTGAAATATTTGCATTGATCACCTTAGATCTTACCTCTTTATTTGGCGAATTAATATCAATCACCGAAATGCGACCATTTGTTGCCCCTAACACAACATTTCGACCATTAATATGCACATCTAAAACCTTAATATTCGTAGGAGAACTGAATAACAAAGTTGACTTTCCGCCATTTCTGGCAACTGTCAAATCTGTCAAATAGACTTTTCTATCTTGCCCTGTAGATACAATTTTATCCTTTCTTGTCCCTGCAAATGCAACATTCCAAATAAAGCGACTATTATGAACATCTACCTCAATAGGTGTGCTTGAGCCACCCAAAGTATAGATCGCCAGTTTTCTATCCTTTCCACCTGTCACTAGTGTGTTACCTGCAACTGCCATTGCCAATATCGTTTCAGATCGTTTTCCGACAGCAGAAACCAACACCTGAGGTTTATCCACCGCTTTACTTGCCGTCACATCCCATTTTAATATTTTACCATCACTACCTGCTGTATAAAAAGCATCATCTCCTTTTACAATTGCGTATATCGTTCCTCTATGTTTATCATTTGCAATGAACTCGTTGAAAGTTTTTTCGCCATTGCTTTTCTTAATCGCTTTGATACCAAAATAAACCCCTTCATATATTGCAGGATTGAAAATTTCATTTTCAGCAATAGGATTTTTACCATCACTTTTCTGAAAAATCTCTACTGCCTTCTTAGCAATTTGCCCTTGTGTCTCTGGTTTATTCTCGATACGCTTAGATTTGATAGCGATCGCCTCTGCTAACGATTGTAACTTTAATTTTTGAGCTAAGGCTTCCGCTTTTAAAGCTGCTGCCTCTGCGATCGCAGCCTCTTCCGCTTTCGTTTTTGCTATAGCCTTCTCCTTCTCTGCAATTTTTCCTTGTCGGACGGCTTCCTCCTTTTGCTTCTCCGCTTCTATCGCCGCAATTTTTGCTTTATTCGCCGCAACTCTTGCCTCTTCTGCTTTTATAGCTGCCGTTTCACTTGCCTTTTTAGCCTCTTCCTCTTTTTGTAACGCTATCTTAGCTTGTACCGCAGCTTCTCTTGCCGAACGGCTTGCGTTACGTTTCTCGGTTTCAGCCTCTAAAGCACTCAAATTTGCTAGCTCCTCTTTCTGTAAAGCAACAACCGCACTTTTAGCAGCCTTCTCACTCTCAAAATATGCCCAAGTTGCCAAACATAAACATGCAATAGCCGCCGACGATACAATGTATAAAATCATACGACGACGACGCTTATCCTCTTCCTCAGCCGCTTTTGCTTTCGCTAACTCTGCATCACGCTTCGCAATACTCTTCTCTAAAAACAAAATCGCTGCTCCATAACCCGCATGATAACGCATTGCCCAGGTTTCATTCGGACTATTTTGATTGAACCAAGCCTCTCCGAAACTTAACTGATTGTCTCTCCAAAGTCCTTGTTTCTCAGGAGTTGTTGAGTGTATCGCCGCATCATTCGCCAGACGCACATAAGTTTTAGCCGATTCCGTTTCCTCTTCTACCCAAGTTTTTAGCCGATTCCATTTCCTAACCAAGCTACCATGTGTCAGCGTAATAGTCGTACTACCTCTCAAATCTCTCTGATTCGCTTGTATGAAATTACGCCCATCTTTTATAAAAACCCTTATTATCTCCTTAACCTCATCAGGATCAACCTCCGCAATAGCTGCCAAAGTTGAAATCTCTACAGGACGAGTCTTTACATTTTGAATTCCCTTCTCACCATCTGTAATTGCTTTGAAAATCAACTCACACGTCCTCTTTTGATTGATTGGAATTTCTGCATATACCTCTTCTGCATGAACCCCCAAAGCCTTTTCCATTGGCTTCAAGCTAACATAATATTCTCGTTCTTGCTGAAACTTATAAGCATCAATCAATTCCGCCACATAACGCTCTACATCATCACGGTCTTTATGTAATTTTAATAATCGTTCCTTCAGTTCATAAATATCCGAGTCACCCTGAAAAGATATATCCTGCTCATACGTTTGCCATTTTTCTTCAAATGCTTTGATTGTTGCAGCCGAATAATCACCTATGCTTCCATAATGTTCTCGCTCAATAGACTCTAACTCTTCATTATTCTGATTAGCAATAACCTTCGCCACTTCCCATCTTTCGACCGTCCGCATCAAAGCATGTTGTAAAACAGGCAGTTGATCATCAGTATATTCGACATCATCTAAAATAGTACCTCGAAGTTTATCATTCATTGGTAAACCGACCTTTCGTAATGGCCGCATAATCACCTCTCGTATATCCTGCTTCGACATGCGAGGCATCAGATATTGACCTTGATTAATCACTTCCGGTAATCCTCTGAACTGCGTAATTTCAGACATCATATCCGACTCAATCGATATCAACACATATATCGGACGTTCTTTTTCTTTAATCGCTCTTAGTAATAATTTAACAAAGTCACGAGCCTCATTTCTCTTAGCGTTATCATCCATTAAGGAAAACAATTCCTCAAACTGATTAATTATTAAAATGATATTTTTTCCTTTCAGAACTTCGCTTCGTTCTTTGATACAATTCACTAACCCCATACTACTCCGACGCAATACTTCCTCAATCTTATTAGAGTTTGGTTCTGCTTTAATATCGGGCGTCAACACATTCCGTTTTGCCAAGGCATTTGCTAAGTTTCCGATAGGGTTACGACCCGGGGTAAACATAGCAATTCCCCATTTTGTACCGCCCTGACCTTCGTAGCCACTTTCCAACTCGGGTAAAATACCAGCTTTTATCATTGATGCCTTGCCACTTCCTGCTGGCCCGACGACTGCTAGCAAACGAGTTGATTTTAGCTTTCGCAAAACCTCCTTCACTTCTTTGTCTCGACCAAAGAAAAATGACTTATCTTCCTGAGAAAAAGCCTTCAACCCAATGAAAGGATTCTTCACAGTAGTAGCGATATTATTTTTTGCGACCAATGATGTCATAATGTTTTCGATTTGTAAATATTACGGATTTATTGAAGTGTAATCTTAATCTAACAAAAGATTCCTACCTTAGAAATCAACATAGTGATTTAAGGTAGGTAATCATCCCAAAAAGCTATTACAACTTCTTCATAACATATTATATATCTATATAGGATAGGTCACTGTTATCATAAATAGTCTAGTATTTTTTGAGTTAAATAATGAATAAAGAATATGATAACAAACCATCAATTATTCAGATTAGATTAGTGAGTTTGTTTATAAGTTGAGAAAAATTTCTGATGGCACAGACACCAAAAACAATTGAACCATACAAAAAGTTACCGAAAAGCATGGACTACTACTATCTTCGTAGAGAAGGTATCCGTCATGTTCAGGACTTAAGCGGTAACATTTGGACAGATTATAATGAGCATGATCCGGGAGTGACAATCTTAGAGCAGCTCTGTTATGCGTTGACAGAATTGGGTTATAAGACTAACTTCAATATTGAAGTATTCTTGAAGAATAGCCTAAAACATGGCAATGATCATACTTTTTACAAAGCTGATGAGATTTTTCCTTGTTTTCCTTATACCTCAACTGATTTTCGCAAGTATATTATTTATAATGTACCAGATGTAAAAAATGTATGGTTTACACCTTCAAACACTAATATTTATAATGTCAGAGGATTATATGATGTAAAATTACAGTTAGGTGAAGTTGACTTACAGAAAACAGCTGCCATAAAAAAAGAAGTTTGGCGATTATTAAACGCAAGTAGAAATCTCTGTGAAGACATCGAGAAAATTGAGATTCTACAAGCTAATAAGATTCGTATCGAAACTCAAATTGAAATCGATACCGCTGCAATGGGCGAAGAAGTTTTAGCAAATATTATTTTCAAACTACAGCATTTTATTAATCCTTCGGTCAATCGTTATTCACTTCAACAGTTATTAGACGAAGGCTTGACTTATAGTGAGATTTTTGAAGGTCCAAAACCTAAAAATGGTTTTATCAAAGATGAAGATTTAAAACCACTGACCTCAGAGATTTATATCTCTCGCTTATCAAAAATAATTTTAAGTATTCCCGGAGTAATTTCGGTATCCAATATAGTCGTCTTCAAAGATGATGAGAAAGTTAGAGGCGATTTGATTACAATTGATGAAAATAAGTTTCCAATTTTGGATATGAATTTACTTATTTCGGAAGAGGAGGAAGATCCTATTGTTATCAAAAAAAGTGGCCTGACATACGATATTGATTATAGTACGGCTAATCATATTCTAATCACTTTAGAAAGTAGTGAAAGCGGCGGTTACGAGTCCGTTATTGATGTATCGCATGAGTACACAACGCCCGATATTCCCTTGACGAAGTTTCAATACTATCATTCTATTCAAAATCACTTCCCCGAAGTCTATGGTATTGGTCAATTAGGCGTTTCGCCCCGTGCCAATTTGAGCCGACATGGACAAGCTAAACAGTTGAAAGCCTATTTATTAGTTTTTGAACAATTGATGGCTAATCACTTGGCTCAACTGTCGAATATTCAGCAATTATTTTCATTAGAAGAAAGGTTAGATGTCACTTATTTTAGTCAAAAATTAGGAACTGTACCTAATTTAGAATCAGTGATGATAGATCCTGATAATATTGAGCAAGAATTAGAGAGAATCAACCATAAATACGAAGACTTCAACGAGCGTCGAAGTCGTTTTTTGGATCATCTTTTGGCTCGATTCAATGAAGAGTTTCCGACACAACAGTTGATTAATAATTATAAAAATATTCTACCTCCTGAGTATCAAGAGAAAGCAATCCAGCAAATTCTTAAAAATAAAATTAAATTCTTACGAAATTATGAATTTTTAGGCAAGTCAAGAGGGCAAGGTGATGATTACTCTACACCTGAAAATGAAACTGGATTACAAGCTCGAGTAAACTTATTTTTGAATATAGAACAGCCAAAAGGTAAGATTGCAGATTTAATTAAAAATTCTTCAATTAATGTTTTTTCGTCAAGAGATGGCAGCAAAGCTACAGCAAAAACAATTCAATTAGACGAAAAAGAAGTACAATATGATGTTATTGATTCGCAAGATAACACCGCACAATTTTTCTCTGAAAAACAAACTATCTTAGAAGAGGTTTTGACGCAAGGTATCTTTAGACGAAATTATGAAATCTATGAAAAAGATGGAGTGTACACTATTTTATTCAAATCAGGGCGAAATCATCGGTTAGAATTATTCAAAAAAAATAGCTTAGAATCGGCTCAAAAAAATGTAGAAAAAATAATCGACTATTTATACAAGCTAAATGAGGCTTGTGAAGGGTACATTCTCGTCGAACATACTTTGCTTCGTCCATTATCAACAATTTTTTATGGCTTGACCTTGTTGGACGAAAATAACCTCCCAGTTCTTAAACAGTATCAATACCAATCTTTAACAGCTCAAGAACTTATTGCAGAAAATTTAGATAAAGTCGGAAAAGAGCGAGCAAACTACTTGATTGAAGCCAAAGACGATCAATTCGAAATCATTCTGACGGAGACTATAATAACGGAGGATGGAGAGGAAGTCGTCAACCGAATTGCTAAATATCATGAATTAGTTAATACAGAAACGGAAGCAGAGGCCAAAATCGCAGGAGTGATTCGATTTTTAACGGATAATTATGCCGCAGGAACAGATATTTTTACAATCGTTCAATTTCCGGTTGCTGAACAGCGGCAATCTTTTTTAGAAGATAATTTTTATAATTTCCGGATTAGTGTTGTTCTACCAAAATGGTGTAACCGCTTTAATAGTAAAGATTTTCAGGATTTGTTATACGAAACATTTGCAAAAAGTGTCCCAGCACATATTAAAATTGATTATCATTGGTTAGATTACGAGTCGTTGATGACTTTCGAAACAGTTCACAAATATTGGCAAGAAGAAAAACGACAAGAAGAACCAGAAATCGCTCGCTTAGATACGGCTTCTTATATCCTATCACATTTACTAAAATCTTATACGCTTGAGGAGTCAAATCCACTTTTGGAGTCAGAACTGGAAAATGCGATGAATGAATTAGAAATCGAAGTGAGTTTTTAGTATTGTCAAATGGTATTTTAACTTAAAGAATAGCTAATAAATAAGCTGTTCTCTCTCAAATGGGAAGCATTTCAAAAGTGCTTTCCATTTGTTGCTAAAAAAATAACATGGATCACTTTATCAAAAAAATAACGGTTGATTTGAATATCAATGAGCGAAAAGATGCTTATGAATTTCAGAACAAAGTAAGTGATTTATTCAGAAGACGATTAAATAAACTAACAGAGACAATCTTAGATGAATTTTCGAATCCTTCGGTGACTATACAAATTCCTTTATTAGAAATAGATTTGGGTGATATTCGCTCCAATTTTTTCGAGGCTGACTTTTTAAAATATTACGAAAAACAATTACGAGAGGCCATTGCTAAGCAAGTTCGTAAAAGTCGTTCGAACACCTCCATCGCTTCTACTTCTCAAACCGTTACAGCACAACCGACGCAGCAAAGTCAATTAGAGATTTTAGTCTTCTATTTAGAAAACGGTCGCTTGCCTGCTAATGCTCCAAAAGATATTAACCTCAATGAATTACTCCAGAATATTTTAAATTCGCAAAAGGCCTTAGTTTTACAAACCTTGAAACCTTTGATAAAACAAAAAAAAGTGATTCATCGACTGGTTTACGCCTTTTCCACTCAAAATACCGAACAACTTTTACAGCATTTTGCACCGCAGTCATTCACTCCTATTCAAACAGCAATGCAAAATGTTTTTTCTATTTTCAAAAGTAACCTACATTCGATTCGGCGACAAAAACTACACAAGCAATTATTGCTTATCGCTATGGAACTTTTGCAGCAATCGGTTATTAAGACTAATAATTTTAATTTAAACTTAGATAGCCTAAATGCCGCATTTCTAAAAGTATTACCCAAAGAATGGCAACAAACCCAAAATCCAATTCATAGTACCTCTTTTGTAATTCAAGAAGAAAAAAACCTTAATTTAAAAGAGGTCGCAACAATGCCGTATAAGCAAGTAAAACAGTTATTGCGACAAGCAGAAAATCGCCACCAAATTATCACAAATGGTAATCAACAACAGCTTTTTGTCATTCTTGATACCCTTTCGGCAGATAAATCTGCTGCTATCCAGAAAATTATCCAAGACGTACTGACAAATAAACCTGAAACAGCCCGTGCCAAAACGCTAAGGAATATTGTTTGGTCAACGATTTTAGAGTACTTATCCTTCCGTCAATCTCCTTCGGATATCAATACAACTAAACTAACAAAAGCAATCAAAAAAAATCCAATTATTCGTCAATTGAAACAACAAAAACAACTACAAGAACAATATCAAAAACAGCAGCAACGAGAGCGACAACAACGAGAGCAGCAACGACAACAACTACAAGCTGTACCGCCAAAATCCGTCAATACGTTAAATATTCAAACACTTTTGGACTTGCCTTATATTGAGGTAAAGCAGTTATTAACATCAAATGAGAATCAGCAGCGAATCGTTACGACAAGTAAACAACAAGAACTTTTTGACCTCGTCACTATGCTTTCGGGCGAACACTTTGCGGACATTCAAAAAATTATTAAAGAAATAATCGATAAGATTGATAATAAGCAATTCACTATTAGTCCGGTTACACTCAAAAACATCATCTGGTCGATTACTTTGGAATATTTAGCAAAGTCTCAATCAACTAAAACTATTCGTGTTCAAACGATTAAACAAAATATTGAAAATCGCCTACAGGAAATTAATGATAAACAAACTATTATTAATACAGCTAAAGAAGAATTTACTAAAAATAAGGCCTTGACTAAAGAGCAAGAATTAGCTCAAAAAGAACAGCAAAAATCTCTCAACGAAGAACTGCAAAAACAGCAAAAAGAACAACAAAAACCACTCAACGAAGAA
>CBFIHR010000082.1:0-18054 GCA_965662365.1 Saprospiraceae bacterium | reverse complement strand
TGATAATCAGAATAATATTACGCTGACTGGTTATTCGCCGACAGGCGGCGTATGGTCAGGTGCAGGTATAGTGAATGGAAATGCAGGTATTTTCAATACTTTCCAAGCAGGTGGCTTAGGTGCGAACGGTGGCGATACCTCTTATCTTGTCACTTATACTTTTGTAGATGGAAACGGTTGTGAAAACTCGGCAGACATGACGGTGAATGTCATTTTTGGTGATACGGTAGAAGCGGGACCAAATATCGCAGTTTGTACCGATGACGGACAAATCACATTGACAGGACAATTGCCTGCTAATGGTGGAACATGGTCAGGTGCTGGAATTATTGATCCGGTTGCTGGAGTTTTCGATCCGATTACTGCCGGAATAGGAACGCATACGGTTACGTGGACTTATGGCACAGGAACTTGTGAGAAAACATCGACTCGAATAATTACGGTAAGCAATCCGCCAATTGTAACAGCGGGAGTCAATCAGACGATTTGTATTGATAACGCACCAATAACATTAGGTGGCAATTCGCCGACAGGTGGCGTATGGTCAGGAGTTGGAATTACAGATACGATCACAGGTGTTTTCGATCCGTCAGTTGCTGGAGTTGGAACGTTTACATTGACTTACTATTATTATAATGCTTCTACAAATTGTGATGCTTCGGCTACGAAAATAATTACAGTTGCACCATTGCCGACGGTTACGACAGCGAGTAGTGTGACGTATTGTGATAATCCGAATAATATTACGCTGACTGGTTATTCGCCGACAGGCGGAGTGTGGTCAGGTGCAGGTATTATTAATGGAAATGCAGGTATTTTCAATACTTTCCAAGCTGGTGGCTTAGGTGTAAATAATGGTGATACAACACATACATTGACTTATACTATTACGGACGGAAATGGTTGTCAGAATACTTCTGACATGACGGTTAATTTGATTTTTGGTGATACGGTAGAGGCAGGGCCAGATATGACTGTTTGTGTTGATGAGGGATTAATTACGCTTGCAGGCCAAACGCCTTTAGGAGGAACTTGGTCAAGTTCAAGTGCAGGAGTTGACCCGTCAGGTGTATTTGATCCACAAGCTGCGGGTGTTGGTACGCATACTTTAGTTTATACTTACGGAAGTGGCACTTGTGAAAAAACATCAGTCAGAACAATTACGGTCGGTGCAGTTCCAACGGTAAATGCAGGTGTTGATTTAGGGATTTGTGCGGATGATGTTGCTTTTGTTTTGGGTGGAAATACGCCAGTTGGTGGAATATGGTCAGGCAGCGGAATCGTAGATTCTATTGCAGGGATTTTTGACCCAACGGTAGTAGGTGTTGGCACATTCACAGTTACTTATGCTTTTGCTAATTCTGCAACAGGTTGTGAAGGCGTTGATACAAGAACAATTACAATCAATCCTTTACCGATTGTTACAACAGAAGATTCTACTACTTATTGTTTTACGAGCAATAACATACAGTTGACAGGATTTACACCGACATCAGGTGGCGTATGGTCAGGGGCAGGTATTGTAAATCCAAACACAGGAGCCTTTAACCCTGGACAGACGCCAGGGTTGGGATACAATAATGGTGACACTACTTATGTGCTGACTTATTCATTTACTGATGTTAATGGTTGTACGGATACGGAAATATTAGAAGTGACCTTAACAGAAGGTGATACGGTAGACGCAGGACCAAATCTCGCACTTTGTGTGACAGATGCAGCCTTTAACTTGACGGGTAATCTTCCGATTGTAGGCGGAACTTGGTCAGGTCCAGGTATCACAGATCCTGTAGCAGGAACATTTGATCCAGCATCGGCTGGCGTAGGAACACATACGATTACCTGGACATTTGGTACAGGAACTTGTTTAAAAACATCGACACGAACAATTACTGTAGGTTCTCCTCCAATCATAACGGCAGGTTTAGACGAATTTATTTGTAAAGATCAAGGTCAAGTATTATTAGGTGGTTATAGCCCAGTCGGTGGTATTTGGAATGGTAGCGGAATCGTAGATTCTATTGCAGGATTATTTGATGTTGATTCGGCAGGAGTTGGACAGCATACGATTAGCTACTACGTAGTGAATAATATTACAGGTTGTGAAAGTATAGATTATAAAACAATTACTATTGGAGATTTGCCAGTTGTTCAAGTAACCGATTCTGTAGTATTCTGTGATAATTCAAGTAATATTTTATTAACAGATTATGTGTCTGTTACACCAGTAGGTGGAATTTGGTCAGGGCCAGGTGTAGTTGATCCTGTAAATGGTATTTTCAATACAACGATTGCAGGTGGCTTGACCGCAACAGGTGGCGATACGACTTATACCTTAATTTATAATTATACTGCAGGTAATAGTTGTGAGGCTAAAGATACTTTAGCGATTACAATAACGTTTGGTGATACAGTTTTAGCTGGACCAAATGACACCTTGTGTTTGGGGGATAATCCGATAACATTTACAGGATTTTCTCCAGCAGGAGGAACATGGTCAGGTATTGGTATTATTAATACGAATACAGGAGAGTTTGACCCGAATGCGTCAGGAGTTGGTTTACATACGTTGACCTATACTTATGGTACAGGAACTTGTGAGAAGAAAGCAACCAAAACTGTCTTAGTAGATGCACCGCCAACAATTAATATCGGGCCTGATCAAACGGTTTGTATAGATGCGGCGTCATTTACGTTGGGTGGATATTCACCGCAAGGTGGTATATGGTTCGGTGTAGGAATTACTGATTCTATAGTTGGTACATTTAATCCGGCTGTTGCTAATGTCGGTACACATACTTTGACGTATGAGTTTATTAACTCTGTTTCCGGTTGTTCTAACACGGATACAAGAGACATAACTGTAGTGCCTTTACCGGTGGTGACGGCAGGCGATACGCTATTATTCTGTGATAATCCGAATAACGTCATTTTAGGAGATTATGTGAATTACAACCCACCAGGAGGTAACTGGTCAGGGCTAGGAATCGTTGATCCGACGAATGGTATTTTTAACACAACATCAGCCGGTGGCTTAGGTGCAAATGGTCTGGACACAAGTTATACCGTTACTTATGGTTATACAGATGGAAATGGTTGTTTTGCTGACGATGATTTAGTCATCAATGTAACTTACGGAGACACTGTAGTAGCAGGGCCAAACGTAGCTTTATGTATTGATCAAGGATTGTATCAACTACAAGGATTCTCACCATTCGGTGGATTGTGGTCAGGTCTAACAACAGTAGCTAATAATGCGATTATAGATGCAGTTAATGGTATTATCGACCCACAAGTAGCAGGTCCAGGACCTCATACTTTGATTTATACTTATGGTCAAGGAACTTGTGAGAAAAAAGCGACGAAGGTAATATTCATCGGAACTCCGCCAGTGGTAAACCCAGGTGCAAATCAAACATTATGTATTGATGTACCAGCATTTACCTTAGGTGGATTTTCGCCAGCAGGCGGAGTATGGACAGGACCTGGTATTTTAGACAGTTTAACAGGTGTCTTTGATCCAGCTACAGCAGGAGTAGGGACACATACTTTATTCTACCGTGTCAGTAATTTAATTACAGGTTGTGAAACGATTAATTCTAAACAAATTACGATTAATCCATTACCAATTGTATATGCAGGGGATACTTTAGAAGTCTGTAATAGTCCGAATGACGTTATTTTGACAGGTTACTCTCCGGCAGGTGGTGTTTGGTCAGGTTCAGGAATTGTCGATGCAACAGGTGGTGTATTTAACACAAATGTCGCAGGAGGTTTAGGGTTTAATGGAGCGGATACGATTTATCCAGTTATTTATTCATTTACAGATGCAAATGTCTGTAGCAATAATGATGTTTTATACATTAGTGTGATTTATGGAGATACAGTGTTAGCAGGACCAAACGATTCCGTTTGTATTGATGCGACACCATTTACTTTGGGCGGTTCACCTTTGGGTGGAACTTGGTCAGGAATCGGTGTGAATGCAGCAAACGGCACATTCAACCCAACGATTGCAGGTGCAGGTTCTCATGTAGTCACCTATACTTATGGTACAGGAACTTGTGAGAAAACAGACCAGAAAATCATCTATGTTGGTACACCAATTCCAGTAAATGCAGGTGCAGACCAGTTTGTTTGTGAAGATGCTACACAGCTATTCTTATCGGGACAAAGTATCCCAGGCGGTGTCTGGTCGGGTGCAGGTATTATTGATGGCATAACGGGTAAATTTGATCCTCAGTTAGTTGGGGTTGGTTTCCATACTGTTGTTTATACTTATACGGATCCCGTCACAGGTTGTGTGAGTTTTGATACGAAGCAAGTGGAGGTGAAACCTTTACCAAATGTCAATGCAGGTGGAACGGTCACTTATTGTAATTGGCCATTAGATATTCAATTAACGAATTACGCTCCAACGGGAACTGGAGGAGTTTGGACAGGAGTTGGAATCATAAATGGTACGCAAGGTACATTCAATGCGTCAATTGCAGGTGGATTAGGTTATAACGGTGCAGATACGATTTATCCGGTTACTTATACATTTACCGATCAATTTGGTTGTGTAAATAGCGATGATTTAGATATTAATATCACATACGGTGATACGGTTTACGCCGGGGCAGATATTACAATTTGTATTGATGGTGGTAATGTTCAGTTATTAGGAAACTATCCGGCAGGCGGCTACTTCTCAGGAACAGGTGTGGATTCATTTGGTGTATTTGACCCAACAGTAACTGGTGGTGGCATCCATGAAATCGTTTATACTCAAGGTGTCGAAACCTGTGTAAAATCTGACACATTAGAAGTAACTGTTGTTGATTTAACAGGGACAACCGCAGGACCAGATGAAAATACGTGTTTGGAGTCCGGACCAATTGTATTGAGTGGTAATTCACCTTTAGGTGGAATTTGGACAGGTTCAGGTATCATTGATAATAATTTAGGTATTTTTGAGCCATTAGCGGCAAATGCGGATACCGTATTGATTACCTATACTTATACCGATACACTTTCAGGTTGTCAATACTCAGATACAAAAATGGTAACGAGAAATCCATTACCAAATATTGACTTTATTTTCTCTTCAGATACACTTTGTATCGGTGATGTATTATCGTTTACCAATACTTCAGATGCGAACGTGAATGCGTTCAAATGGTTCTTTGGAGATGGCGACTCTTCTATCTTCTTTCAACCGACACATGTTTATAATACAGCGGGAACGTATCAAGTGATGTTGATTGGTGTAAGTCCAGAAGGTTGTCCAGATACGACTGTTCAAGATGTAGTAGTTTACGAATTGCCGACGCCGTCATTTACGATGAATGTTGATAATGGTTGTGGACCACTTCCGATTAACTTTATCAATACAAGTGTTGGACAAGATGTAGAATATTCATGGGACTTCGGAAATGGACAAACCAGCACATTGACAAATCCAGGAGTTATTACCTTCCAGCAAGGAGTATTTGATACTTCATATGTAGTTACCCTGGACGTGACGAATCGCTGTGGAACAGTTTCCTTTACCGACACGGTGTTCGTTCAAGCGACACCAGTAGCGATAATGGGAGCAGATAATTTAAGTGGTTGTACGCCATTGCCGGTCAACTTTACCAACTTCTCAACTGGTAATGCGACATCTTACTTATGGGACTTTGGAAATGGTAATATTTCTACCGATTCGATTCCAACGACACAGTTCTTTACGACAGTTGATACAATAACGATCTATACGGTAACCCTAACGGCTTCTAATGCTTGTGGGTCCGATTCAGAGACAATTGATATTACCGTTGATCCCGGGTCAGTAAATGCCTTCTTTACACCAGATACGACGATTGGCTGTCAGCCATTTACGGTGAGCTTTACAAGTTTAGCGTCAGCCAACTCAACCGTATCTTGGGACTTTGGAGAAGGCAACACATTGGCCGGACCAACTGCAAACGCAGGTGTAATTACACACACATTTGATACAGCAGGTGTGTTTACGGTGACGCAGTATGTGAGCAATTATTGTGGTATAGATACATTTGATGTACAGATTACAGTCAATCCAGCACCTGAAGTAAGTATGGTACATGCACCATTTGCTTGTATAGATGCTCCATTCCAATTCACAAATACATCACTACAACAATTGGCTGGGGTAACTTGGGACTTTGGAGATGGAACAACTTCAAATCAGTTCAATCCACAACACGTTTACACAACACCAGGGACATATACGGTAACATTTACAGGATACTCGTTGGGTTTTGCGTGTCCAGCAGATACGCAAACAACAGTTCAAGTATTTGGCAAACCAAACGCTCACTTCACGCCTTCTGCAAATAGTAGTTGTGCACCATTAGATGTCACATTTATCAATAACTCTGGAACAGGTGCAATGTTCTATTCTTGGGACTTTGGTGATGGAAATGTATCGAATTTACAGAATCCAACACACCAGTTTACGAGTACAGGTAATTATACAGTTACCTTGACTGTAGCAGATGCGAATGGTTGTACGGACGATACGACAATGGTAAACTTTATCGTATTCCCAAGTCCAACAAGTGCGTTTGTACCAGATGCTAATCAACAATGTGGATTGAATGATTACGTCGAGTTAACGAATACATCACAAGGTGCGACTCAGTATTATTGGGACTTTGGTAATGGGCAGTTCTCAACATTAACTGACCCTGTTATTAATTACAATCAGTTAGGGGATTATACGATTACATTGATAACACAGAATCAATATAACTGTACCGATACAACACAAACTTTATATTCTGTGTTGCCTGGACCAGAAGCAGATTTCGAAATAGAATCACAGAATGGTTGTGAACCATTGACGGTTCAATTCACACAGACTTCTACAAACTCAACATTGTTCTATTGGTACTTTGGTGATGGAGATAGTGCCGCAGTGGCCAATCCAATCCATACTTATATGGATGGAGGAACTTATGATGTAACAATGGTAGCTTCTTTAGATAATCAATGTTTTGACACATTCTATATTCCAGGAGCTGTGTATGTTGATCAGGCACCGACGGCCTCATTTACAATCGAAGAAGTCGGAAATGCAACAGGAACGTATAATTTTGTAAATTCATCAGTAGGAGCAGCCTCGTACTTCTGGGACTTCGGCGATGGTAGCACGAGTACAGATGAAAATCCACAACATCGTTATGACTATAATGGATTGCGTCAGGTGATGTTAATCGCAGTCAGTGCAACAGGTTGTAGTGATACTATGATAGTAGAACTTGAACCAACTTTCTTTAAGGGATTATATGTACCAAATGCCTTCTCGCCGAGAGTTGGAATTGGAGATGTAAGAGTATTTAGACCAGTTGGTGTAGGCTTAGAAGAGTATCGTGTGGAAGTATTCTCACAATGGGGTGAATTATTGTGGTCGTCAGACGTATTAGATGAAAATGGCGTGCCAGTTGAAGGCTGGGACGGTATGTACAACGGTCGATTAATGCCACAAGGAGCTTATGTCTGGAAAGTTAATGCCATATTCAAAGATGGTTCTAACTGGGAAGGAATGCCGGACGCCAGCGGCATCGTTCGTAAGATTGGCTCGGTTACATTGTTAGATTAGATTTAGAATACATGGATTAGAAATAAAAAGGGAAAGTACTTCAAGTACTTTCCCTTTCCTTTTTAGATGAAAGAAAATTGTGATTTAGACCGTTTTTAAGGTTTGGAGAATTGATGCCATAATTGCACCGAAAAACGTAACGGTTAGAATTTTTGTAACTAAAAATTCACTTCTACGATTATTATTTTATCAATGTTATTTCGTATAAATTAAACGTTTGTTAATGAAAATTATCAAAATAATATGAAACGAATATTAACAATTACGGCTATGATTTTGAGTTTTTCGCTAACTGCTCAAAATCTATATTTCCCACCAAACACTGGAATTTGGGATACGATTTCGCCCAATTCATTGAATTGGTGTGCAGACGAATTGGACAGTTTACACCAACTTTTAGAAGAGAAGAACACAAAAGGATTTATCATTCTGAAAGATGGAAAAATTGTTGTCGAATGGTATTTTGATAATTTCACACAAGATAGCCTTTGGTATTGGGCTTCGGCAGGAAAGACACTAACTGCAACGCTTGTAGGAATCGCAGAACAGGAAAATTACCTCAACTTTACGGACACAACTTCGCAATATTTAGGAAAATGGACAGCTTGCTCAGTAGCTGATGAAAACCAAATTACGATTCTAAATCAACTCACAATGACAAGCGGTTTGGACGATGCTAATTTCGATTGTACGGATAGTTCTTGTTTGAGCTGTTTGGCTTCGGTTGATACTCGTTGGGCGTATCACAACTCGCCTTATACATTATTGACGAACGTTGTAGAAAGTGCAACTGGTCAAAATTATAATGTTTATTTACAACAAAAAATCAATTCAAAAATCGGTTCGAATATTTTTTACTTGCCTTTCGGCAATAATAGATTAGCGATTAGCAAAACTCGTGATATGGCTCGTTTTGGCTTATTGACTTTAGCAAAAGGAGATTGGAACGGGACGCAAATTTACGATTCTACCTATTATCATTTGATGACGAACACTTCCCAAAATCTGAATCCAGCTTATGGTTATTTGTGGTGGCTGAATGGAAAAAATCAGTATATGTTGCCGGGGGCTCAATTGACTTTTAATGGAAAATTAGTACCAAATGCACCTGATGATATGTTTGCAGGTTTGGGCAAAAATGACCAGAAAATTTACGTTGTACCGTCCGAAAATATAGTTGTGATTCGTATTGGAAATTCGAGTGGAACGAGTTTAGCTGCACTTTCTACTTTTGATAATGAACTTTGGGGCAAAATCAACGATTTATCTTGTACTAATTCGACTTCTAATTTTGCGAAAGTAAAAAATAAAGTAACCATTTATCCAAATCCAACAACGGACATTTTGAATATTAAAACAAATCAATTGATTGAAAATATTGAAATTTATGATGTTGTTGGTCGATTGGTTTTAAATAATCAAGTTATTGATAATCAAATGGATATATCTAATTTAGGTGTTGGAATTTATTATTTAAAAGTAAGATTTAAAAATGGTGAACTTGTTACTCGAAAGTTGGTTAAAAAGTAAAACTGAATTGAACTCGGTTTAAAAATTCTTTTTCCTGCCAAATTCAATTTGGTTGTACGTTAAAACCTTTTTTGATGAAAAGCATAATTGCATATTTTTTACTCTTAATTACAACGATTTCTAACGCTCAAACTACAATCAATGGGCAAATTACCGACATGAAAAGTGAACCTTTAGCCTTTGTAAATATGATTGTGAATAATGACAATCGGCGAGGTCAAATTACAGATATTGACGGCTTGTTTTCGATTGAAAATGTCAAGGTTGGGGATAAATTGCACCTATCGTATTTAGGTTATGAACCCTTGATTTATACGATTACGAAAGCAGATTTTAGTAAAAAAATAACCATTCAAATGCAGACGGCAAGTTTTCAATTAGAGGAAATTGCCGTGATTGCTGGCGAAAATCCTGCACATCGAATTATTAAAAAAGTCATTAAAAATCGGAATCAAAATAATCCTGAAAAGTATGATAAATTTCGTTGTGAAACCTATAATAAAATGCTCATTTCTGAATTAATTAATTATGAAGAATATCAATCGGAAGTCATTGACAAACGACAAGATACGCTAACCGAGGAACAGCGAAGAAGAGACGAGGCCATGCAAAAAAGCCAAAAATCTTCTTCGAAATACTACACCATGATTATGGAAACGGTAACGGATAAACAGTTTATTGCTCCAAATTCGCATAAAGAAGTGGTGTTACACAACAAAGTTTCAGGATTTAAACGACCTGAATTTGTCGCATTGGCGAAAGATATGCAGCCCTTTGCTTTTTATGAACCGCAGCTACAAATTTTAGGAAAAACTTACTTAAATCCGATTAGCCGAGGCAGTACAAAAATTTACTTTTTTGATTGGACAGATACGCTGATTAATGGTCAAGATTCGACTTTTATCATTGAGTTTCGCCCGAAAGCTGGTAAGACGTTTAATGGTCTAAAAGGCGTTTTATACATTCATTCTAATCAATATGCGATTCAAAATATCATTGCTGAACCTGCGGATATGACCTTGGCAGAAGTCCGAATTGAGCAAAAATATACTTTCTATTCTGACGTAAAAAAATGGTTTCCAGAGCAACTCAATGTAGAATGGATGATTAAAAATTATCCGAATCCATACACAAGATTTTTGGTACAAGGTAAAAGTTATATTCGCAAAGTGGCGTTAAATCCGGACATTCGAAAACGTGAATTTACGAGAGATAAATACATTATGGCCGATGATGTTTTTGATTTGGACACCACGGGCTGGAAATCGGAACGAACGGATGTTTTGACAAGAAAAGAAATTGAAACTTACCATTTTATGGATAGTATTTCGGAAAAAAATAATCTGGAAGGAGCGATGAATGCTGCCTATTCTATTTTTGATACCAAGTTAAGTTTGGGAAAAATTGATTTGGATTTAGATAGGATTTTAGCCATTAATGACTACGAAAAAGCTCGCTTAGGCATTGGTTTTCAGACGAATGACGACTTGGTTAAAAATGTATCAGTCGGCGGATATTTTGGATATGGGTTTGGTGATAAAGCTATCAAATATGGTGGCAATTTCACTTGGAATATTTCTAAGAAATATGATATAAACCTCAAAATTGGTTATCAAAATGATTTGTTAGTGCCGGGTGCGTTAAATTTACCAGTTTGGCAAGTTCCGTTTTTAAGAACGACCGAAAATATCTATCAGCCAATGTTGGATAATTTGGAGGCGTTTTATGGCGAGTTTCAAAGCGATTTTTTGAAATATGGAAACGTAGATATTCGATATGCACAGCAAGAAATTACCTCTAATAGCGGTTATGAATATACAACCGATGACGATGTTTTTAACCAATTTTCATTTCAAGAATTAAGCCTTGGTCTGCGTTATGCTTTTGGTGAACAAACGGTGACTTTTATGGGGTTAGAAATGCCTGAGCCAACTAAATTCCCAATCCTCAAAATCCGTTTTACCGTCGGAAATTGGTTAGAAACAAATACAACGTATCAAAAAATCCAACTCGGTGTCAACCAAAAAATCGAGCTACATCGCTTAGGAAGTTTTGAATATAACATCGAAGCAGGAATGATTAATGGCGAATTGCCGTGGACAAAGTTGTTTAATAGTCGAGGTTTAGGCGTTGGTTTTCAGCCGGTTATTATCGAAAATACTTTCAAAACGATGAATCCCAATGAATATTTATCCAGCGAGTTTCTGCATTTATTTTTGCGTTACAGAATTGGAACATTGACCAAGTCAAGTGAGTTTTTTCAGCCTGAATTGTCTATTGTTTACAATCAAGCATGGGGAAGTTTGAATAACAAACTCAATCATTCACAAGAATTCAAAACACTTGAAAATGGCTTTTTTGAATCAGGGATTGAGTTGAATAATTTGTATCGCTATAATTACTTGAACTTCGCTTATTTAGGAATTGGAGCTGGTATTTATTACAATCATACAGATTGGAATTTTGAAAATTTAAATTCAAAATTGAGTTATAATTTGTTGCTTACTTTTGATTTTTGATTAAAAAATGGTGCGATTATTCTATCAGATTAGATAAAAATTATAGGAATTTATAAAAAAGGAAAGGTACTTAGTACTTTCACCTTCTTTTTTTAATGTTAGACATCGGATTATAAATCCAAAGCAGCTAACGAATTGCTGAAATCGTTTATTCGTTGATTATATTTGTGTTACCAGATTGAATACTCAATATAAAAGCCAAGATTTTTTATGACAAATAAGTTTAATAAAATCATTGTTACCTTACTAACAATGTTCCTAATCAATTTTATCACAGGTTGTATGCCTGAAAATTGCACGACGCCCATACTGTTTTATTTACGGGATATTAATATAAAAACGATAGACAGAATAGAACAACCAGATGGAACAGTTGAATTGGTACAAACCGACACGATTCGTAACGAAGTCGCTTTTGAGGTATATCCGACCATCGAAATAGCAGCAGCAAAAACAAAAAATCAATACGGGTTAATGAACGTTGCTTATGGCGACTGCAATAGCGAGATCGCTCTAAATCCAATTCTCCCAGAAAAGTCTAAAATGTACACCAATAACGATTTTTATTATGATGGTGGCTTTGTTCCTGCTGGACAAAATTTTTTAGAGCATGAAGGATTTAAGGAATATGTTAATTTTCCAACCTATTTGAGTTACGAAAGTACTTTTTTAATAACGATAGAAGACGTTCCGCTTAAATTTTTTAATGATGCCTATACTTTTTATTTTGAGTGGGAGACCAATGATGGTACATTAATCAAAGATGAAGTAGAAGTCCATTTTAGATAAAATTCAGGTAAGATTAATAGATGAAAAAAGTATTATTTTTATTATCAATACTATTGATAATAGCAAGTTGCGGAGAAGATATAGAAGGCTGTCTCGATCCTGAAGCCACAAACTTCGACCCGAGTGCCGATGCGACGTGTTGCTGCGAATATCCACAATTAATATTTAGAATATCGTATGATAATTATGTCGGCGATAGTGCTGCTTTCGCACTGAATAGGGTCTATAGTGATGTGGACGGGACACCTTATTATGTAAATGACTTAGGAATGTATCTATCTGATTTTGAATTAGTTCGAGCTAATAATTCAGTGGAAATGGTCTTAGATACAATCGAAGTAACGCTACAAGATGGAACGTTGACAACGTTACAAGACGATTTTATTATTCTTCGAAATAATGTATTTCGATACGCTATTGGCACCACAAATATTTCTGGCGATTTCTCAAAAATCCGCTTCAAAATAGGGCTAAATCAAATCGCAAGTCAAGTCAACCCCGAATCCGTGGAAACAACACATCCTTTAAGTGCGGATAAGAACTTATATGAAAATGGTACCTATATTAATAATCAAATCGCCATTATTGCAGACACTTCGGCAATAGATATGATCACAAATTATAACATCATTGACAATACGATAAGTGTTGAATTAAATCATAATTTCACAGTTAATTCAGGATTTGATACCGAGATAAAAATCAATGCAGATTTGAAAAAACTATTAGATACAGTTGACTTTCAAAATGACGATTATGATGCTATTATTTCAAAAATAATAACTAACACAAGTGATATTTTTACAATAGTTGAATAAAAAAATATTGAAAATATGAAGTTATTTTTCAATAACATCGATATGGTTTTTTACCGATGACAAGCATTTATACGTTTGAATCGAGTCATCTGAATGGTGATAACTTATTGGATACGATTATTACTCCGTAGATAGATGTTTAGGCTATTTTTATTTATAAAATATTTTTGAGTAAATTTACGAGTAGTAAATAACCAAGTATTTTCGTTCGGGTACTTAAAAATGACCTTATCTTTGTAACTCTCCTCACCAATAATTCACCATCAAAGCGTTATATTTATATTGTTTCTGTTAGATTACAATTTCTAATTACAGAAATGTAATCCAACTTCATGTAATTGATTTGAAGCAACGAAATTTATTTTATGACTTCTTATCTATTACCAAAAAATCTTCCTATGAAAAAGTTATTATTATTAAGTTTTGCTTTAATGGTCGTGTTGATTACTGGGTGTGACGATGATACGCCTCAACCTACAACAACTACGCTTACGCTAAATTTTGATGCGAGATTTGGTGCAGATGAGTTCATTGCGTTCAAGTATTATCCTTATGAAAACGGGGATTCGGTTTATATCAATACCCTTCATTTTTATGTTTCTAATATTGTTTTATTAAATGGCAATGAAGAAACCGTCATTAAGGACGTTACGACCTTATCGTTTGAGGATAACTTAGAAGCGGGCAGCGATGTCGAGCAGATTGTAATCGAAGATGTGCCGGAAGGTAATTACACTGGTATTCGTATCGGAATCGGTGTAGATTCGATTTTGAATCATACGCTTCCTGCCGACTATGGAGTTGGTCATCCTTTGGCGAATGCTTCAGAATATTGGGATTGGAGAGAAACCTACATTTTTGGAAAATTTGAAGGTCGCTATAAAGATGCTAATGGAGTCGAAACCTTCTATACGTATCACCCTGGGTCGGATATGTTATTTCGCAAAAATACTTATAATACCACCATTAATTTATCGGGCGGTGTGCCACAAGAGGTGAATTTTACTGTTGATTTTGGTAATTTATTTAATCAAGATACAGGAAAATTGGACATTTCGAATAATAGCGTATCACATACTGGAGAAGACGATTTTTGGATAGCAGAATTGATCATGAACAATTTATCAAACTCAATTCTAATGGACTAATCGTCACACATTCCAAAGCTTTAGTTTCGGAAAATTATTGAGGTTGATTTTAAGTTGATTAAACTTACCTTTTTCGACTTTCGAAACAGCCTCCTGTAACATCAAAATCCAAGGATATGTTACTTATCAACGCCATCTCAAAAACCGTGTCGATTTTTAAAATCGACATGGTTTATTGGTTTAATAAAATGGTAATTATTTTAATAAGCCTTATATTTTTTGCGTGTCAAAATGACAATAGTCAAGCATTTGAAATAGATAAACCGGCACATTTTCCCGACTTTGAAGTCCCTGAAGACAATGAACTGACGCCTGAGCGAGTTGAGTTGGGCAAACGCTTGTTTTATGAAAAGTTGTTGTCCGTTGATTCGACACTTTCGTGTCAATCTTGTCACTTTCAGCACTTAGCATTTTCGGACGGTAAACCGATTGCAATCGGTGTGCATGGCAACACTGGAATACGAAATACACCGGCTTTAATTAATTTGGCGTATGATAATTTTTTCTTTCGAGATGGTGGCGTAACTCGTCTGGAAACTCAAGCAATGGGGCCAATCAATAACGAAGCAGAAATGGGACTGGATATTCACATCGCTGCAGGGCGATTGGCTGAAAATGAGGAGTATCAACGAATGGCTCAAGCTGCGTATGGTCGAGAAATGTCTGCATTTGTACTGGTTCGTTCGTTAGCGGCTTTCCAAAGAACTTTAATCAGCGGGGAGTCCAAGTTTGATTCGTATCATTATGAAGGCGAAAACCTATTATTTAGCGAAAGCGAAAAAAGGGGAGAAGCAATATTTTTTGGAAAAGGCAACTGTTCGGAGTGTCACGAAGGGTTTAATTTTACAAATTTTGGTTTTGAGAATAACGGGTTATATCTTGAATATGAAGATATTGGGCGTGGACGAATCTCACTTTTGACGGAAGATAAGGGCAAATTTAAAGTGCCGACCCTGCGAAATGTTGAAAAAACAGCTCCGTATATGCATGATGGTAGTTTACCTACTTTGGAGGCCGTGATTGAACATTACAACAGTGGCGGAAAAGGGCATCAAAACCAAAGTGAATTTGTTAAACCTTTGAATTTGACTGAACAAGAAAAGACAGATTTAGTTAATTTTTTACGAACTTTGACAGATGAGAAATTTTTGAATAATCCGAAATTTAAATTATAGTTATTAGTAATCATTTATTACTATTTTCAAATAATGCAATATGAAAAATATATTTTTGGGAAGCCTGTTTTTAGGATTACTACTGATCGTATCCTGTACGCCAGACCCGCAAACTCCGACTGACCCGACGACGATATACGATGATGATTTGTTGACAAATATTCCGTATAATCCAACGGCTTACATTATTGAAAGGCCAGAAAATTTTCCTGCGCCGATTATTCCTGCGGATAATCCGACAACGGTGAAAGGTGTTGAGTTGGGACGGCGATTGTTTTATGATCCGATTTTATCGGGCGATAGCACAATGTCTTGCGAGGGATGTCATAAGCAGGAATACGCTTTTGCAGATGTAACGGCGGTAAATGTTGGGATTGATGGCGTGCCAGGTACTCGAAATCCACCGCCTTTATTTAATTTGGCTTTTGTACCGAATGGTTTAAATTGGGATGGCTCGTCTCCAAACTTAGAGGAACAGGCGATTATTCCGATTACAAGCCCGATTGAGTTACATGAATCTTTGGAGAATGTGACGTTTAAGCTAAAACGGCATCCGCTATATCCGACTTGGTTTAGAGAGGCGTTTGGAATAGAGAAAAAAGGAGAAATTACAGATGAATTGGCTCGAAAAGCTTTGTCACAATTTATTCGTACGATGGTTTCAGCGTCTTCAAAATTGGATAGGAGTCTTGGTTATTTGGGAAATCCTCGACCATTTTTGACCGATTCGGAACAACGAGGCAGTGTATTGTTCAACTCCGAAAATGTGATGATTGGTGATTCGTTAGCGGACAAAGAGTGTTTGCATTGTCATAAAGGCGGTCGCTTATTTACGAATAATGCTTTTGTAAATAACGGTTTGACAGAAACTTCGACTTTGATGGGTTTTCCTGATTTGGGCTTAGGAGCAGTAAATGGTAACGCTGTGGATAATGGAAAATTCAGAACACCTTCTTTACGAAATATTGAACTCACCGCACCATATATGCACGATGGGCGTTTTGCTACTTTGGAGGAAGTTTTGGATCATTATGCCGATCATTTGAAAGAATCTCCGAATGTTGACGGCGTTTTGAGTGCCAGAATGAATCCTGGAGTTCCTCCAATTACTTTTACAGAACAAGAAAAAACAGATATGATTAATTATTTGAAAACGCTGACGGATACAACGTTTGTGAATAATCCAGCTTTTTCAAATCCTTGGGATTAAAAATGGCCTGAAGGTATATGTTGGGTAATAAAAAAGACGAATAGTTATAATGCTATTCGTCTTTTTTAGTTTTACACAACTTCAACGTGTTATTTTTCTCTAAGTCGTTTTGCTAATCTTACCGCCATCATCAATAAAACCCCAAAAGCAATCAAGCCCAAAACGCCATAAATCCAGTTAAAAGCATTTTTTAAGAAGACGACAAAAATAATTGAGACTAAGAAAAGTGTCGCTACTTCGTTCCACATTCGCAACTGCCCAGAAGTCCAATTGATAACGTCTTGACTAAAATCTTTCATCATTTTCGCACAATAAAAATGATAAGCAATTAAGCCAATAACCAAACCTAATTTGATATGAAACCAACCTGCTTTTAATAATCGACCGTCTAAATGAACGTAATCCAGCCAAATCATTCCCAAAGCGGATAATACCGTTAAATACATCGCAGGCGTCATAATGATTTTATATAAAAGACTTTGAATACGTTTGTATTCCGTGGTCAAAATTGTCTTGTCGGGTTCTGGTTTTTCGTAGCTTTCAACTTGATAAATAAACAAGCGGACAATGTAAAATAGTCCAACGAACCAACTCACAACAAATATCAAATGTACCGATTTTACGTAAGCGTAATATTCCATTTTTTTAATTATAAGGTATGAGGTACGTATTTTGAAACCTCGGTGGTGAAGTATTTTTTGCAAAGATACAATACAAATTTTGAATAGAACCAAAGAACTCGGTAAGAGTTCAGTAGGAGTAATTACAGATGATGTATAGAAAATAAAAAAGTCGAATGTTGCTCTTTGAAACGGTTTTTAGCTGTGAAAGTGTATAAATAATTGATTTTCAATAGCATAACGCTGCTATTTGAGGTGGTTTAAAAAACAGGACAAATTTTTGAAATAGAAAAAAAATTCTGTTCCTTCAACATTTTTTTCGGAAAAGCCCTCAAAACAAAAGGAGTTTTTGTAGAAAATATCTTTACGGTTATACTCCCTGACTCCATCATTTCTACCTTATTTTTTAACACAGTTCAATACAGTGCTGCTTTGATTTAAAAAGATAGCCAATGAATAATGATTTTGAATTATCTTGTAAATATATTTGACTATTTGATATCATCAAAAGTGCCGATTATATGTTCTTTGAAATTGTTAAAAATACGAAATACTAAAGCAAAAAAAGTAGGCAATGTGCTATGTACTGATAATTAGTGCATAACACATTATATAAGCTACGGATATGAAACTATCTTC
>CBFIHR010000081.1:0-18658 GCA_965662365.1 Saprospiraceae bacterium | reverse complement strand
GGTTCGATTAAGTCGAGATAGTAAACGAGGAGATTATCACGGCTTTTGCAGTTTCAATTCCAAAAGTGGTTCGATTAAGTCGATTATAAATGAAAAGCAATAATGAATGGAATTGGGTTTCAATTCCAAAAGTGGTTCGATTAAGTCATTGAAAATGGCGGAAATCGGTCAAGAATCATTCGAGTTTCAATTCCAAAAGTGGTTCGATTAAGTCCCAGTCAACCCCGACTGGCATCTTAGATGAATATCCGTTTCAATTCCAAAAGTGGTTCGATTAAGTCCCAAACCGTTGTTTGTTCTCCGGTGCGTTCATTGAGTTTCAATTCCAAAAGTGGTTCGATTAAGTCCGGGTTTCCGCACAAAAATCAACAAAATTCAATAAAGTTTCAATTCCAAAAGTGGTTCGATTAAGTCTCAAGTTAGTAAAGTCTTAGTAAAGTTAGTAAAGTGTTTCAATTCCAAAAGTGGTTCGATTAAGTCTTTATTCGTTCTTTGTTTGAGTACTTGTTTTCATATGTTTCAATTCCAAAAGTGGTTCGATTAAGTCATACCTTGAATAATACAGAAGCTGTCTTCGAAAAGGTTTCAATTCCAAAAGTGGTTCGATTAAGTCTGTGCTTCTGTCATTTTATATATTTTTCCCTGTTTTGTTTCAATTCCAAAAGTGGTTCGATTAAGTCGTTGAAATTGCTGTCAAGGTTGATGCTATATAGAAGTTTCAATTCCAAAAGTGGTTCGATTAAGTCTTTTTTGAGTGCATAAGCCAAAATCTTTTTCCCTAAGTTTCAATTCCAAAAGTGGTTCGATTAAGTCCCGTCGTAAAAAACGACAAAACGATATTCAAATATAGTATTTTCAACAACTAAAAATCAAGAAAACAACCATAAAAGATTAAGAAAAAACTTCGACCTCCAGTAGTAGAATTCACTACGAAGGTCAAGCTCTTTATAAACACCAATATTTCAAAGAACTATATATAATAAAAAAGTTAATATTGTGTCTAAAAATATCAAACTATGGAGGTCGAAATTGAAAATAAAATTTCCATGTCACAAAATAAGGATATTACGAATGCTGCTCAAATCATTACACAATAAAACCTTGAAAAGCCTGCCTGTTGCAGACAGGGTTGAATATGAATAACCATAAGTTGTATTTGTGGAAAATCATAGAAAATCCGAAATCTCATTTCGTTCCACACCAACAACCTCTTTGTACAACCGCTTTTCCTGATTAGTCGAAAAAATAATTACACTATCATACGACTCATCCATAATCTCCTTCATTTCTGCCTTTAGCCGTTTCAAATTCACAGGTGTAATCTCGCCCTCAAAAACCGAATTTTGAATCCAAGTTAAATAACGCCGACACAACTTCAATATTTTCGCCACACGACGTTCGCCACAATCATAAACCAAAATTACATACATAAAAATAAAATTTCAATAGGATTTACAAGATAAATCAAAGTTTTATAACAAGACCGTTTCAACTTGTTGAAATAAAAGAATCCTGTTTTATCCTGTAAGTCCTGTCAAAAAAAAACTAAACCGACTTACCCAACGAAAACGGCACATACGCCTCGCTCAACAATAAATGCCTCGCCAACTTATGACACTCATACTTCACCGCCGTTTTATAACTCACACTTTTAAGCCTTGTACTATGCTTAAAAGTCTCCTTTAACCGCTCATCATACGCCTTGATAAACAACTTTTTTCCAGAATCATTCAACCAAATCCCATTCAAATGTGCCTCAAAATGCTTTGATTGCAACTGCTTCCTATTAATCAAACTAAAAATTGTTCTATCTACCAAAATCGGCTTAAAAATTTCCGCCAAATCCAACGCCAACGAATACCGCATCGCTCCAGGTTCATGCAAAAAACTAATCGTTGGGTTCAGTTGCGTATGATAAATCGAATCCAAACACAACGTATAGCACATCATATTCCCAAACGAAATCAAAGCATTCATCGCATTTTTTGGCGGCTTCATACTCCTACCATCCATCACAAAACCACTACCCAATACAATCTCATCAAAAGCAGCATAGTACGCCTTTCGGCAATTACCCTCAATACCCATCAAAGTCGATACATCATCACAACTCTCAATCTCAAACTGCAATTCCCCAATCCGAACCAACGACTGCCGCACATTTTTATCCTTACGGTAATAATATTTCAAGACCTCCACCATCGCCTCCGAAGCACCCCGGACAAAACTTTTTGCCAAAATCATTCGCTTATCCAATTCCAAATAATGCTGTGTTTGTGCAACCTGCAACTGCCCAGCCCACAAATAATCCTTCGGCATAAACGAACCCGTATAATGCTCATAATAATCAAAAAAATGCAAACTCACCTTCTGCTTACCCAAAAAATTAAACAAAGCACTATTCGCATCCACCGAACCAAAACAATATAAATTCGACACATCTTCAATCGGCAAATAAGACGGCTTCACCTTCACGCCATCCTTATTCACAGGCTGAAAAATCAAAGTATTATCCTTCCGACTCATACGCCCGGCATTAAAAATATATTTCGTCTTTCGCATAAAATTAGATTTGGACACGAATTTTCACGAATTACACGAAAAAATAATTAGTGGAATTAGTGAAAATTAGTGTCTAAACATTCATAATACAAATCGCTTATAAGTCAATGACTGTTCACCAAAATTCACCAATAAACCTAATGGACTTTTAGCAATTGCCATATAATTCAATGTCTGTTTTTCGTGCATCGAATGTAACTCACCAACCGCCTTCAATTCTAAAATAATATCACCAAAACACACAAAGTCAGCAATAAAATAATGCTTCAAAACTTCACCTTTATAAACCACTTCATAACGTTTCTCCCGTTCAAAAGGAATATTCCGCAACCGAAATTCAATCTCCAAAGCATCTTGATAAACCGTTTCTTTCAGTCCATGACCCAGCAAACGATGCACCTCCATACAAGCACCAATAATTGCATAAGCCTCTTCCTTATAAATTAACCTTCCCATATTTTATATTTTTTACTTGGACACGAATTTTCACGAATGTAATTTATTCCGATTTTTATCGGAACTAATTATTTTAGTAATAAAATATCACCACATAAAAGAGTGACGAAGTCATAAAAAGAAAAATTCGTGTAATTCGTGAAAATTCGTGTCCAAAAAATCAAGCAACGAAGTTGCAAAAAGAAAATTCGTGAAATCCGTGCAAATTCGTGGCAAAAAAAATCAAGCGTAACAAAAAGCCGCATAAGCACATCGCCCACAAATCGCCTTATCAATCACCTTCGGACAAGCACCAGCCAAAACTGCCTCAATACCCGAAATCCAATTCAAAATCTCTTCCCGATCCAAATCCGACAACCAAACCGCCTCCGTTCGCCTCAACTTTGGATATTCCAACACCCCCGAAACACCATCAACGCCCGACTCCTCCAAAACCCACAAATAATACTTCAACTGAGCCAAATGAGCCGCTTCCATCTTCTTCGACTTCTTCACCTCTCGCACGATTTTATTTTTTGCATCATAATGATCAATCTTAATAAAACCCAAATCCAATTCCCGATACTTCGCTGCCCGTTGCGGATAAGTCGTTTCCGCAATCAATTTCCCCTCTGTCACCAAATCCGAAGAATGTTCCATCTGTAAACCATTTGTAAACAACCACAACTTCCGATGGCAAATGTGGTAATAGTTGATATGTGTTCCTGTAGGTTTCATAAATTCATTATTTTTTGACAGAATTTACAAAACAAAACAAGATTGAAATCTCAACAAGTCAAAATCAAAAAATCCTGTTCAATCCTGTAAATCCTGTCAAAAGAAAAAATCAAAAATCCTTACATCCGCAATACTCATTAGGAAACGGGCAATCATCAGGATTATAATAACAAAACTCAATACCAATCAAACCATGCTTCGCAAACATTGCCGGTTCAAGCATCCGTTTCAGAAGTGTCTCATAACGCAGCGAATCAGGCAACAACTTAGGCAGCGTCACCGCAAAATTATAAGCCGACCAAAGCCGCAACAACTTCAACACCAAAGCCGAAACCTCCACTTCCGTAAGCAAAGCAACTGGCGGAAACTGCTCCGGCAACAAACCCATTTTAGAAAACATCGAATTATCCTCGGCCGCTTCCAACCACTTTTCCATCTCAAATATCTGCACCTCAAAAGACGGCTCAGGCGTTTCCGCCTTAAAATATTCATACTTCCCCTCATTCCAACCCACCGGCGGCTCTAAAAACATATTCGGCATTCCCGTACCATAAAAATGTGGCGGCTGCTCATTCCACCGATTTAAAATTTTTCGTTCCAAATCAGTTAAAAGTTGTTGGGTGTATTTTTTCATGGTTTTGGCTCTATCTGTTATAAAAATATATTTGATACAATCTGAATATCCGAAATCTTCAATCGCTTCTCTGTAAATATGAATTTCAATACTTTAAAATTATTCAAAATATCCATTACCTTTTTTGAAAAATCATCATTTCCTGCTTCCCATCTTTTTTCAGCACATTTTATTTTCTCATCAAGGACAATTGGTAAATTCCATTTATCTTTTTGTTTCAAAGCCTTATTTCCTTCGTTTAATGCTCCAAAAGGAAAAGTTTCGACAATGTAAAGCAACTCTGCTTTTTCATCGCGATAGCCCGAAACTTTATAAATTACTTCCTCCTCATTTTCAGTCTTCTCTATGATATTTCTATGCTTCAAATTCCATTCTAATGAGTACTCCGTTTCTTTGTTTTCATTGTCTAAATCTCTGACTTTAATAGATTTAGTATCACCTCTAAAATATCGAAAAGTTTCTAAAAAATTACTCCACCATTCTTTGATTGCTTTACGTTGTTTGTAATAACCGCATGATTTATCAATTTCATCTAATTGTTTAATATCAAAATGAATAGCTTGTAATTTATTGTAAATTAATTGGGCTTCACCTGTTAAAGGGTCAGTTTTTAAACTTCCCCTAAGAGCTTCTTTATAAGAGTAAACCTTTAAGTTTTCATATAGCATGATAAAAAAGAAAGCACCAACAAAACGAGGAATAACCTTTTCATAAAATTCAATGTCAGAAAGGAGTTTGTTTTCTTGAATTTTCGCAATTAAATCATAGTAGGAAATACTTTGTCCTTCCTCAAAAGCCTTGCTATACGGTTTAAATCTTTCTACAAAAATATAGGCTTCTCCAGCTGTTCCTTTTCGGGCAATTCGACCTAATCTTTGTACGAAATTTCTTAAATATTTACCTGTTGGCATTAAGACAATATGAACACCTAAGTTTACACCAACTTCAACTTTATTCGTTGCCAAAATTAAATCAGCATTTACATTTTCAGGCTCTTTAGCTTTTGTAGTATAACCTGAAATTTCCTCTACTTCAAAAGATTTAAAGGTTCTTTTAATATTCTTTAACGATACTCGTAGCTTTTCCAAAGTATTAAAAATGACTAAACCTTTCTTCTCTGAAAGTTGAGATTTGATATTACTTTCATTGAGTAAATAATTTACGACTGCTGTATCAGGTTGAGTTTCTCCACTTCTTTGATTTAATTTCAAAAAAGTTAAATCAATTTTACCTTTAATTTTTCGGTCTTTATCCGATGATGGTTCATCTAAAATGATTTCATCTTTTATTGAAACTGAAAAATCATATTGTTTTAATAAATTAGCTAAAGCAGGTTCAGGCGTTGCTGATGCGAAAATAAACTTCTTGCTTTTTAAACCACCTTTAGGCATTTGCTTAGTAAAAAGCATCCAACCTATAATATTTCCAATTTGTTCTTCATCGTAAATATGATATTCATCAAATATGAAATAATGAACCATCTCGACTAACTGCCAAACTGTATCTTGCCATTTTTGATAGCTATAACCTCCTGTCATTGCCCAATTCAAAATATCGGGATTGGTTATAATTATATCGTGCTTTTTAACAATTTTTAAAATAGCTTCCCAACGATTTGTTCCTTTTGCACCAAGTTCATTTAGTTTTTCTGCATTTAGTTTAGTAATTTTTAGATTTTCACGTTCTGCTAATCCTTGATACTCTTTTTCCATATCATTGATTAAAGCATTAGTAGGAGAAATAATTAAAGCACGTTTTTTAGCCAATTCATTTCTTTCTTTATGTGCAATAATAGGTAATGGAAAGGAATAACTTTTTCCTGTTCCTGTAGGTGCGGTAAGTATTAAAACCTCTTCTTCGAGGTCATTGATATTCAGCATCGTTTCTTGAAAACTGTGCAAATAATGACCTCGAAATTTTGAAGAGGAAGTTGCCACAAATTGCGGCTTAATTTGAATTTGAATTTGTTTTCTCATCGCTAAAATTGACCTTGAAAAATGCTAAAAACTTGTTGTTCATTCAGCTTTTTCAAAATGATATAATTTTCCAATTTGTAATCCATGAAGTAATGTTTCAATTTTACAAAACGCTTCAATACCTCTTCTCCAAAAACCTCTTTCAAAACATAAGCATTTAACCAAATTTCCTCGTCCTTTTCAACCTTTCGCTTTTCCAAGGTAGCCAAACATTCTCGACCTGTTCCCAGTCTAATTGTCATTGGAAATTTTAAATTGAAGTCATCTTTACAAATCAAAAAAGTCGAATATTCTGAACCTAACTGAATTCCTTGAACCTTGAAGTAATTTTTAAAAGTCGTTTTAGAACTCAAAAGTATATTATCCATTTGAGGTCCGCCATCCCAATTGAACAAAGTATTTCTAATATAAATACCTGTTCGTTTAATATTCAATGGTTTAGCGACCGTAAACAAATAATCTAAGCTGTTCAAATCCTCTTTATAATTTGGTTTAAATCGAACTTCTTTATAAAAATGCTGTTCTTTTAAAACTCTATTCAAAGCATAAGTCAGAGCAATATCACCAATGAACTCACTGGTAATAGCTCCGCCATTTGTAACTTGCGAATAATTAAAAAGAGGACTTAAAAGCGTTATTTTTAATGGAATAATCTTCATCATTTAGTCATTTTCAAGTCGTCTAAATAAGTTTCAGCATCTTTTTTTGCTTGTGTGTAAACCGTTTGGATTTTTTCTTCTTTCCAAAACTGTTCTAACCAATCAATGACACCTTCGACATTATCATTAAAATCTTTTTTGTAATGCTTTATAATTTCAGTTTTCATAAAAGCTGTCAAATTTTCAACTGTCGCAGCTTGTCTTTCGGCTTCCTCTTTAATATTTTCTTGAGCATACCAATCCTTTGAAATTGTGTAACTGTTAATTGGTTTTTCAAAGTCAGAAAAAGCAATTCCAACCAAATGATTATTCATATTACTACCCATTGTCGTAGTTTGAGCACCATATTTATGCTCATTCAAAATACAGTATAGCAGATGAATAAATAATTCAGGTGTTGTATTATCAATTGTAACGAAATGAGGAAAAAGCGTACCAGGCATAACATATTTTACGCTGTGAAGAGATTGAGAAGCTACTTTCGTCCCACTCTTATCTTTAGCTTTTATCGTAACATCTCGGTCTTTTATGATTGTACCATCTTCACTCAATGAATTATGTTGCAATTCTTTTGTGATTGTTTCACTTTGAGTATCAACATCTCTTAAAGAATATGCCCAATCATAAACAACTCTACTCACTAATGCACCTCCATCGCTTTGAGTAACCGAGTCCCCAAACAAAACAGAGTTTGGATTTGCTAAATGCTTTACATCAAAAATTGAATTATAACGAACACCTTCGTCCACCACATTTTTGCTTCTGCAAATCATCAAACCCAAACGTTTTTCTTTAGATTTCAATTTTCGGGCAGGAATTTCAACTAATTCTCGTCCATCAGGTGCATTAAATGTATTGACTTCATTCGCAGCATTATTTCTAATAACCATTGGATTAATGACTTCTCGGACAAAAGCCAACTTGATAACACCAATTTTATTATCCATCAATTTATTGACAAAATAACTTTCATTAACGCCTAATTTTTCGATAATTTCTTTTCTAATATCCATGATAATTTTAAGTTTTTAAGATTTTGAAATAATGTTTTGATAAGCAGTTCGATATTCATTTTCATATTTATCTATTGCCTTATTGTCGTTAGATTTAGATTGTTTTAGCCAATCAATTACAGTGTCTTCCGTTACTTTGAGTGCTTTTTTACCCATTGATTTAATCGCTTTGTTCACCACAAGTTGATTAATTCTTTCAGAGTCTTTTTTACCTTCTGCTTTGTACCAAAAAGCAAATTCATTTATCCAATCTCTAATCCGATTAGTATTTGGAATTTTTCTATTCCATTCTTTTACAAAAAGTTCATCATAAACACTTTCTGCAAAAGGTTGGACAAAATCGCTATCGCCTTGATTAGTGCGAAGTATTTGTTCCATTGCTCCGCTAATTTGACCAATATTTGTATCTCGGTACTCCGCACTTGTTTTGCCTTCTTTGTAAAGTTTCTTGACAATATCAAGTGCATCTCGAATAATTCGAGAAGATTGCGATGCTGTAGTACTCTTTGGTCGAACCATCTGTCGAGCAATTTCAGCCAATTGTTTCATTGTACTCATATCGTAATTTCTAAATCGTTTTAAAATGTGAATAGAATTTTGTAATAACTCTCGTGTTTTTTCTTTGTCTTTTTCTAATTGAGCAAAAGCTGTAAAGACAGTTCGCACATTTTGGCTATAACCTAAAATCAAACTTGTGCTAACAGTTTGCCGAGTTTTACCTTTGCTTAATGCCTTTAGTAGTTCAATTTCTTGAATACGTTCTTTAACTTCATCAATACGCACCTTATCCCAACCCAATCTTTTAATAATTGGCAGGCTGTTTTCAAAAACAAAAATTTCTTTATGTGAAATGTAAGGTGAGATAATTCCTGTGGTAAAAATTCGTAAACCTGTTTGTTGGATTATTTCTAATCTTTCCAAAACAAATTTGACATTGTCACTAATATTGTATCCAATATTTTCAAAGCTGACATTGTATAAGTTAAAATCCATTTTGGTTTTACTATCCTTAACTTCTATTCTATAATTAGTCTTATCAATAACAGCACCAGTGCCTTTTGAAATTCTGTTTAAAACTTCTAATGTATTTTCTTTATGTAAATGAATTGTATATTCACAAAAGTCATAGTAAATGCAAGAAGTAAAATCAGACTTGCTTTGTAAATAATTTCTAATTTCTAACTCTGAACTAAATAGGTCTGAAATATTATTTTTCTTCGCTTTTGAGTTTAACCTATTGAATGTTTTATTATTAAAACCAAGTGCTAATACACCATGTGTTTTTGCGTCTTCGTATTTTGAGTAGGCTTTACCACCTGTAAATGCACACATCTCTTTTTTAATTGGAATTTCAAAAGACCTCATCATCTCGTGAAAGTCTTTTTCAAAATTTCCATCAAAAAAAGCGTTACAAAACCATTTTATTTCACCTTCCAACCTCGGAGAAGTATCTTTTTCAAGTTCATCACAAATTTCTTTTTTATGATTAGTGATGAATAGTTCAAAATTCTCCTCATTTTCGAAAAGCTCAATGGTCTTTAAAAGTGCGGCAATTGTAGCTTTAGTATAAGAGTTCGTAAAGTAGCTTAAATCTTGTTCTGATAAGATTTTAGATTTTTCCCAAACCTCAGATAATTCATTTTTCCATTTTTTGACTTTCCGCTTATTTTGTAAAAGATATTTGATACGAGTTAAACCAAAGAACCTGAGAAACTTATTATGGTCTTCATTATCCCAAGCATTATCATTGATTAAGAATATGTAAACTTGTTGATTGATTGGTTTTTTCTTATTTTTTTTAGGTAGAAAAGCATTAAAAGGTAATTCATATTCTTCAATCAGTTCTTGTATAACCTCAAATCCTTTAGTATCAGGAGTGTTAGCATCTTTTAAAATTTCAAAGAAATTAATTTGGTTAGTTTTTCTAAAACCAACTTCTAAGATTTTTTCCAAAATACTTGGTGTGAGTTTACGATAACTTACAAATCCGAATTGACAACTTCTCCTTGAATTTATTTGTACTAAACTCTCTACATCGAATGTACTATCATCATTAACAAAGTTCTCAATAATAATTTCCTGTTCTTCCTTACTTAACGCCTTGCCAACAAAGACAAATCCATTGCGTAAATGAAATAGAATATCCTCTTTTCTTGTACTAAGAATGTAATTTTGAGCAGTTTGTAATAGCTTTTGAGAAAGTAGCGTATAAATATTCGGACTAATAGAAATGTATGACAAATCCATTATTTCATCTAATCGCTCATAATCATATTTGATTTTACTTATAGAATGATAGAAATCCGCTACATCATCAAAATTAGATTGAGAAGCAAAAACATCAGCCAAACGACTAACATTTTTAATCGTGTCTTGAACGTAATCGTCTTTTAAATCATCATACTTTAATGCAAACCCCGATGTTCGTTTTTCAGTACATAGAATAACATAGCTTATTTCATTTAGCCAACTTTTCCATTCTTTAAAGAAACCTTCAACTTTCAGTTTTTTACAAAGTTGGATTAAATCTTCATTTACGCCATCTTCCAAAGATTTTCCTACCAACTTATTCAAGTCATGGAAAGTAAAACCAACTAAAAGTACTTTTAACAAAGTTGGAATACTTTTATGATTGATTTGCCCATTCTCTTGAAGTTGTTGTTCATAAATCTTCAAAGCAGGTATCATTCCATTCAAAATATGAATATGATAAGGCATGTCTTCATATTTGATAATGCTTTCTTGAAGTTTAGGCGAATGTTCAAACCCAAATCCGCTTCCGCCTTTTGCAGAAATCAAGAGATATTTCTCTACTAATTCTTTGAAAACCGTATCAAAATATTCATTGACAGTTACATTAAATAATTTCGTTTTAAAGTTATTCGTTGATGAATATTGTATTTTCATATTTCTTAATTTTCTATAATTTCACAAAAACCAAAACCTTGAGCATTTGCCGAACCAAAACCTGCTAAAAGTCCTGTTTGAATTAAGACTTTTGGAGCAGTTAATTCAAAATTGTATTGATAACCAATCACTTGATTTTTTTCATATTTAATTTTAATGCCTTGCTTTTTAGGACTTTTCGATAATAATCGAATGGATAAATCTTGTTTTAATTCCATTTTAGGTAGCCAACCTTTTTGAGCTGCAATGGCATATTTTCGTTTCAAGTTATTTTCAAAAATGGTTTCGTAATCTTCGTCATTCGGTTCTAAGTATTTCTCATTATAGTTTTTGATGACCAAAGGTGATTTTGTTTTTAATTTTATAATTTCTGTTTCAACCTTTGGATTAAGTGATGTTACATTTTTAACTTTGAAATGTACTCTTCCTAATCGTAGTTGCTGCTGATTAAATAAACTTTGAATTACATTTAAAGCAACTTCATTAGATAGAAAACCAATTTTAAAAACAGCCGTTTCATCGTTTATTTTTAAACCAAATTTTGTTACATCATAACCGAAGTCATATAAGTTGGAAAAGGAAAACATCTTGAAGTATTTATTTTCAAACCTGTAACCATCATTATGGATAAAATCTGAAAACGTTTTACTTGATGATTGCCGAATCAAATTATAAATCCAACAACTCATCGGATATTGATAATTAAAAGGAATGATTAATCCCTTTTTTGAAACCTGTAATGTAATTTTGTATATCATCTGTTTTTATATTTAATGCAAACATAAAGGCGTTCCGTACAGCCTATCTATACGGAAAAAATAAGTTTGAAATATCATCGAAAAAATCAATTCCTATGAACAAATATCAATACGAACGTTATCAGAAAATCCATGATAGAATAAAATTGAGAGGCAGTCGAGGTGCGACTTTAGATGAACTAATACACCTTTGCGAAGTCAGTAAAAGTCAATTAAAGAATGATATAATTTATATGCGTGATGCTTTTGATGCTCCTATTAAAAATGATAGAAAACTTAAAGCATACATTTATACCGAAGATTTTGAATTAGCCAATGATTTAAAATTAACTCGAAATGATTATCTGAAATTAAAAGTTGCTTTTAAAACACTTGCTCAATTCAAACATTTAGACGTTTACAAAGACTTTGAAGGAATTTATTATAAAATAGAAAACTCATTTCGCTACAAATCAAGTGATAATAAAACATCACCTATTCACTTTGAAAAAGTGCCTTATTATAAAGGAACAGAACATATCCAAATATTCTTGGAAGCTATCGAAAATACTCAAATGATCAAATTTGAATATTTATCAACTTACGCTACGAAGTCTTTAACTCACGCTTTTCAACCCTACTTTATCAAAGAACATTCTAACCGTTGGTATGCCATTGGTTTTTTACCAAAGGAAAATTCTATTACAACTTTTGCATTAGATAGGATTATTAACAAACCTACTTTAACCAATCACTTTTATGATATTCCAAAAGATTTCGATATTGAAAAACACTATGAATTTACTTATGGAATCGGTGTTGATTTAGAAAACAAGATTGAAACGGTTATCCTTGAATTTCAACCAACACAAACTCGTTTCTTTAAATCAAAACCATTTCATGCCTACACGATTATTCAGGAAGATGAAAATAAATTCATCGTTGAAATGCAGTTAAGACCAAATTTTGAGCTAACTCGAAAATTAGTCAGCTTTGGAAAAGGTGTGAAAGTCTTGAAACCTGAATCATTGAAAAATTCCATAATTAAATATTTTAAAGATGCTTTAAGTCAATATTGATATGTAAGAGAACCATCAAAAAAATCCTATCAATCCTATTAATTTTGTCAATCTTGTCAAAAAAACTTTACGAATTAAAAAAAATCAAAGCACCTTCACACAACCAAAACCACTCGAGTTTTTCTCCCCAAACCCCGCAGCATAACCAAATGCCAATAACTTCGAAGGTGCGGACACTTTAAAGTCATATAAAAAGCCACGAACCTTAGTTGCTTCCTTAGAAAAATCTTTGATATGAAGCAATCGGGATTTTGGTCGCTCGGAGTATAAGCGAAATGACAAGTCATCAAGATTGAAAGTTGGAGCATCAGGCTTTGCGGCTTGATATTTATGGATTAAGTTTTTGAAAAACAAGTCACTGTATTGAGGAACAGTAGGAGAGAGGTAAGAAGCGTGTTTTCTACCTTCAACGTGTTGTGTTACACAAATTGGACTAACGGCACGAAAACGCATCTGCTCTTTGAAAATAGGTTCTTGCTGTACTTCTACAAACGCTACTTTGAAATCTACTCGACTCTTTTTATCCCGAATAAAAAAAGTTTGTTGTTCAAAAAGTCCGGTAACAAAATTTTTCATCGCTTCATCGGCGTAGAAAGAAATCGTTAACCCCAAGGTATTTCCCTGAAGAACGAACCGATCTTCATATCGTTGATATTTTGGTAATTTCAATTCAGAAAAGGTAAATAACTTGAATTGTTTGTTACCAAGTTGATAGCCTTCATTGTGCAGCCAATGAGAATATTTTTCATTCGCTTGTTGCAATGTTTTGTAAACAAACCCGCTCAATTGATAGGTATAATTCATCGGGAGAATGCTACCGACTTGTGTCGTAAAGGTTAAATTTAGTCGCATAAAGGTTAGTTAAGTTTTGTTTACCTACAAGGTAAATATTACTTTTTTATTTTTCAAATTTTCAATATAATTGAATTTTTAAAGGGAGTGTTTTTATAGAAATTAAGCGAAATGAATTGTTCGTTTTATTTCAACTTAATCGCAACAGTAAATTTATTGATGATAATCTATCATGTTCATCTCTTGTAACTTTATCCAAATTAATTCGTATTAACACAGATTAATACATTTAAATCTAAATTAATTAATATGAATAATGAAACTGAAAAATGCCCTAACTGCTTGAATACCTTTATGTTGAAGCGATTAAACCAAAAATATTGTTCTGATAACTGTCGAATACAAAAAAATAATGCTCGAAGTCGAGTATTTCGAGAATTGACTAAAACAACGAATCATATTTTACGGAAAAATAGAAATATTTTAGCGAGTTTAGAAGGAGAAAAACTATCAGAAATTGAACTAAAAATTAAGGGTTTTCAGTTTGGTTATGTCACCAATTTTAGAACAAATAATACGGATAAGCGGACAGAATTCATCTGTTATGATTATGGCTATTATGCAGTACAAGACGGTAAGGAAAAATTGGTTGCAATTTTCAGAATTTAAGATACGTATAAATGCTACACTTGCATCTTGTCTCAAATTCCTGTATATTGAAGTTTCTTTGCTCTAAAAAACTTATTTAATTTTTGATAAATTTCTAACAATTTGCTCATGAAAAGCTTTTCATCTACATTGGATTTGCCGAATCTACAAGGGTACGACACAGGTATTCCTTCCACAAAAAAATCATCAAACCTTTATCGGAATGTATTTTTAGGTATAATAGTATTCTTTCTTTTTGTAGCACTACTTGATGCGTTTACACCTCAACAAAAGGAGACTGAATATGATTCAAAGCTAACATAGTCGCTTAATGTGTGATTTTTGAAACTGTTGTTATTACTGTATTTTCAATTTCTGCAAAGGGTATTTTACGGGAATTGAATCTTATTTCTCAAAAAAATAATTAAAAATTTCTCAAAAGTTGGTTTAGAGATTGATAATCTTCGTTGGAAAAATAGTTACATTAACAGTCCTACCCTAAATATAAATAACTTCGTTATAATTAAAAAATATATATTCAATCCAATGCTACCATCAAGAGCCATATTATTCGTCTTATTTATCATTTTTGCCATTACGTTAATTATTGGTAGTTTGTTGATGTTATCTGATTTGCAGCAACAACAATTGCAAGATAACCTTTGGGAACAGCGAGTTTTAAACAATTTACAATCAGGAGAAGAGATACTAAGAAGTAGTAATTCTGAAATTGAAAAACAAACTATTGATTTATTCGATAATGAAGAAGATAGTTTAACCATCGAAAAATATTGGTGGGGATTATTTCAAGTAGGAACAGTGAAAACCTTTAAAACTTTTACCAATAAACGAATTGAATATCAAAAAGCAAAACTATTTGGAAGTCCGCTAAAAGCTGAGCAAAAAGCGGCTTTATATCTCAAAGATAATAATCAACCATTAGCTTTAGCAGGAAAAACTATCATTAAAGGCGATGTTTATCTACCTCGTGCAGGGGCAAAACGAGCGTATGTCAATGGTCAAGGTTTTGTAGGAACAAAACTATTTGACGGGAAACAAAACCAAAGCAAACGCTACATTCCCAAACCAAACGAAGCTCCTTTTTTACCAATTATCAACTATTTCGTAAATGGTTTTCCAAAATCAAACACACAACTACAAGATACCATTCGACAGTCTTTTTATGATGAAACGCTAATTATTCAAAATGATATAATTTATTTAGATAAACAGTATATTCAAGGGAAAGTGATGTTAATGGCAGATAGCTTGATTTATATTAGTCCAAAATGTCATTTGGAAAATGTTATCGTTATTGCACCTTATATTTTGATAGATAAAGGATTTCAAGGGCAAATTCAAGCATTCGCTTCTAAGTTTATTCGTATTGGTGAAAATGTGAATTTAGAGTATCCAAGCATCACAATGGTTCTAAAAACTGAACCCTTAAATTATTTACAGGAGAATTTTATCATCGAAAAAAATTCACGAGTTAAGGGTTTAGTGGGCATTTATCAATTTAAGAAACAAGAAACGCCTAAAATTCCAACGTTAATTATCAAAGAGAATGCAACCATAACAGGACAAGTTTACACCAACGAAAAAGTAAATCTCAAAGGAACGATACACGGCAACATCACTTGTGCAGGATTCAGAACACAAGCTGCTGCTTCAATATACGATAATCATTTATTTAACATTACAATCGACAATAGTCAGCGACCAATTAACTATATTAGTCCTGCTTTTTTAGAAAAAACGAAAGTTAATGAAGAGATTATTAAATTGGATTAAACCAACTGTATTGAACCCTCTCCCCAGCCCTCTCCCTTCAAAGGGAGAGGGAGCAGCACTCGAATCTAAATCATTCGAGTACTGTCGTCAGGCTTCCCTCCATTTTAAGGGAGGGATTGAGGGAGGGTTCAACAAACTCAAAGCCTTCTCTATCATAGAAACTATAACCGCAATGGTACTACTCACCATCACTTTCGGAATAGCTATATCAACATTCGATATGATATACAACACCGACAATATCCAAGCAACAACCAACGCACAACTCACGCTAAAACAAATCATCGCAGAAACACAACAAGACAAAACATACTATGATGAAACCATAGAAAGAAACGGTTTCACTATTAAAAAAACAGTACAACCATACACTAAAATCAATCGAAATGATAAAAATAGTAACCTCATTCATTTAAAAGTAACTGCCATAATCCCAGCACAAGAAAAACCAATCGTCACCATCAACAAACTCATTAAAAAATGAAAAAGAAACCGTCAAGCGAAGCGTCCGTCTGCCGTCCGCCGTCTGCCGTAATATATCTGCCGTCTTTCACCATGCTCGAACTCATCACTGTTCTCACGATTTCTACTATCGTCATCGGTATGGCTTATGTAGCGTATGAGTTGATTTATAAAGACTTTTTAGATTATAAGACACAAACTACAGATACGTTAGCGACAATGGATTTTATTACAATTTTGGAGCGAGATATAAATATATCTGACAGCTTACAAACAGATACTTATAATTTCAAAATATATCAAAAGAACCATACGATTCAATACGATTTCTATGAAGAAAATACCGTTCGTTATCTACTTGAAAAAGAGTATATTGTAGATACTTTTCAAGTCAAAATGCGTAACTTTACCCTTGAAAATCAGCATTTATTTTTTGAATATGCACTTGATTGTTTAGCGTGTGAAAATTCTGAAAAAATCTATATGTCAAGCCTTCGTTTGTAATAAAAAATCGTGTACTCAATCTATTAGGATTAAGCACACGATTTTGAATGGTCGCTATCCCAGAAAACACTAAAAAGTAAAACTAAAATTAATCATTGGTGTGTTTTGATTATAATTAAACCCAATAGTATTTAACTCAAACGGATTTGGTTGTGTTTGATAAGTCGGTTTTGATTTCTTATGGGCTTTTATCCTCATTATAAAAAATGTACTGACTCCTGTAGATATACCTGCTGCAATAAATCCTGCTTTACGTCTATTTTCATACGTTGATATTTGATCTTGCATCTCTGCATATTCTTTTTTTAAATCCCATATTGCTCTTTGGATTTCTGGTCTATAACTGTAAATACGATTTTCTAAAGCTACATAGTCCAAACGAACATACTCTGCTTCTTTTTTTAGCGTTTCCGCCTTTGATTGATTCCAATAAGCATAAGCTGTTGAAGTTACAATTGTACTTGGTACTACAACATATTTAGTAAAAGTTTTACGCTTGTACTTTTTCATTTTATATAAATATTCTTTATATGCTTCAGTGTGGTTAAGCGGAACAACAAATGATAAACTTTTCTTATTACTCACATCAAGAAATGTATCTACCACAACACGACCAGGACTCCAAATATTGACATCATAAGTTCGCTTCTCTAACATAATGGTTTCAAGGTTCGGATAAGTCACACCATCTATTTGAATATAATAAATAGAATCTGTCACAGGAATAAATCCTACTCTTGCACTATCCTGTTGCCCAAACAGCACTGAAAGTCCACCAAAAAAAATTAAAAGTGTAAAAATTGTTTGTTTCATTAATATATTTTTGAATTGTTAAGGATAAACATCATATACTTTTCCTGCTCTGCCATCAGGGTAAATACCTTGAACATGATAATGATGTTCGGACATATCAAAATTAGCCCAGACATCTTCATCGAAATCAAAAGTTATAGTACTATTTAGAGTTTCTCCTCGTTTCACAATATTATTATCAGTATCGACAATATCCATTTTTATCCAATAGAAACCGTAATCAAGGTCATTTTCGGAGCTTATATGTTCAAACATATCCCAATCTACACCTACACGAATATATACTTCTACTTTATTGACCCAAGGATATGCTTGAGTACTTATACTTTGAACAGTCCAAAAGTTTTCACCATCATACGAAGAATCCAAAGGATTCGTATTCGTGAGGTCATGCTCTAATATATCATTCGATAGACAACTTTGAAAAGCTAAAGTGCCTACAAATAGTAAACTCAAAATAAATATTCTTTTTATCATCTTTTATATCAATAATATAACCACTGCAAGAACTAAATGCTACGCCTTACAGTAGTTACAAATAATTATAATTTATCTTCTAAAACGTAAAACTCAAAGAAACCACAGGCGTTCTATCAATCACATCTATTCGCCAGTCTGTCATAGTGAAAGGACTACTTTTATCTCCTTCATAAACAGGACGTTTCTTTTTGTTATAAATACTTGTCAATACAATGCCCGATATCGTCATCACTCCTGTGATACCTGCACTAAGATAATAGCGATTGTAGTACTTCTCATAATTATCTCTTGCTGTCTCATACTTATCTCGTATATCAGCAGTTCGAGTGATATTGACACCGTTATAATACGGTGCTTCATTATAATAGACATTTAATAAATCCTTTGCTTCTACATAATAATCTTCTGCTTTATTATAACTATCT
>CBFIHR010000080.1:0-19962 GCA_965662365.1 Saprospiraceae bacterium | reverse complement strand
AAATTCGCCCATATAAGTATAAGCATTTCCAATGATTACATTTGGATTCGCATAAGTTGGATGTAGTGTTCGAGCTTGTAAACCGTAACGAATTGCATCGTTGAGGAGTTGCTGTTTTCGGGTAGCGTTTTCGGGTTTGTTCGCCTCTTCTACCGTGATGCCTGCCATCGCATTATTTAATTTTGCGGAGTTAGTCGAGGTGTGAATATCAGTCGAAAACAAAGTATAATTATCTTTCCAAGCCATATTTCTAACAACAGTTTTTAGTGAAAAACCAATTAAAAACAAGGCTAAAATAGGTAAGGCTAATTTTAAATCACCGAAATTAACCAGATGTTTATTGACTAATTTGTATAATAAAACAGCGGCAATCAAACACAAACCGACCGAAGGCATGAACATAAAACGCTCACTCATATTTGTACCTATCGGAAAAACTAAATTAGAGACAACGGACAGCGTCGCAATGAAATAAATAATTCCGAATGCAATCGGGTCTTTTTTCGGCAAACGCATCAGGGCATAAATACCGGCACCAACATAGATCAACAACGTCAAAATCACTTGCCAATCGCCGAAAGTCATCATCGGGATTTGTGCCGGATAATAATCGTGTGTCAATGGATGCGGAAAAATCATCAAAACTAAGTATTTACCCAAAGTGTAAAATATAGTTCCGAACTTTTCCATTGCCGTAAAGGCGACATACTGCGAACCGTTCCATTTTAAATACGGGTTATTCATCAGTTCCATGTTCGTGTTGGCAGAAAAACTCGCTGCATCGCCTAAAATCGAGCTACGCAAGACTAAAAATACCACCGCCAAAACGACTAAAACACCAGTCGTTATCCCGATTGTTGAGGTTTTTACTTTCGTAAAAATGTACATAGCGAGCGGAATTACAGCTAAGAACGTAATGGTATTTTCTTTGGATAAAATGCCAAAAAAGAAACAAATACTGGCTAAAATTAGCTGCGAAACCTGACCTTTAAAGGCATATCGCAACGCAAAATACAACGCTCCCAAACTACCTAACAACGCCATAATTTCGTCCCGACCTTTGATATTCGCCACGGCTTCGGTATGAATCGGGTGTGCCAAAAACAACATGGCTGTAACGAAGGCTATAAAGTGAGTTTCGGTCAATTGTTTATGCCTAAATAGTTGTAAAACAACCAAATACAACAACATTCCGGTCAGGGCATATAATAGGATATTTACAAAATGACTTACCGTTGGGCTTTCGCCAAATAGCTGATATTCAATCGCAAAAGTCACCAAAGATAACGGTCGATAACGACCGCCCGCCACCAGGCTTTTTTCTACTTTAAAAAAGCCTAAAAAAGTATCATTTCCCAATATTTTACCAATACCCGAAAAACCTTCTTTCACAAAATCATTATCCGTAATGACAATCGAATCATCAACTGTGTAATCGTGTCCGATTGTATTGGCATACAATAAAAAACCAAATACAAAAAGAATGATTAGGTGTAGTTTTTTATTAGTAAAAAACGGATGAGAAGCCATTTTTTGAGCGGCTCTCTTTGGTTGTCCGTTTCTGTTCTTAGCGTTTTTTTGTTTGCGTTGCTTCGTCATTTTCGGAATATATTGATGTAGAAATCTTGTCTAAAAATCAATAAATTCCGAAATTAGAAAAAAAGTTGGAAAGTGACTAAGAATAGAAAACGAAATATGTGATTTGAGGATAGGCGACATAACTTTCGTGTGGCTATCGAATCTCATTTATCAATATCGTTCCTGAATCGTCTTGAAACCTTGCGTCAAGGCTCGAATAATTCCTTTATCTTTCGGATCATACATCCAGTTCGTGTCAAAAACAGAAAGCACACTTTCATTTGATTCATCGCCCAAAATCAAGCAATGGAATTGAGTGTTCTTATTTTGTTGATGAAAACGAATTTTATTCAAAACATCATCATCCATTTTAGACATAATAAAATCGGAAACCATCAATATATCCGCATCTTCATAATCATTCGTACCTAATTGTCTAATCGCCTCGTACAATGCCAGCGTTGCATCTGTTCCACCGTAAAACGACTTATTCAGAAAAGCAGCAATATCATCGACACTATTTGCAATATCGTGCAAATTCAGCGTCTGAATACCTGTGGAGAAATTAATTAAAAAAGCTTTTCTGTTTTGATTCATTGATAGTTTTAACACACACAGTGTCAGCACTTTAGCAATTTGCTCCGGTCGTCCGTACATACTTTCACTCGTATCGACACAGATGATAAATGGGCCTTTTTCTTTTTGATTAATTCGCTGGTTGATTTCCATAAAATGATCTTCACTTTTGACCAGTTTTCGATCTTCGTAGCGAAAAGTCATCAATTTTTTGTCGGCATATTTCTTTAAAAATAAAGCATCGGTTTGTTCATTACTCAGCAAAACGGCTTCTGAACTTAACATATTCGTCAAATCGTCGCTTTCTTTGACACCGACAATCTCCGATTTCATCAACTCATCTGTCACCCATTCTTGTCGAATAATTGTCCGTTCAAATTCCTCTTCTTCAATCTCAATTTCGGCTTCACGCATGTTGCCCAGCAAGTCTGCTAATTCTTTGATAGATTGCTCATTTTGTAATAAATTATCATAATGTTGCAAAATATCAAATGAAGTTTCTTTCCATAATTGTCGAGACATATCCCAACCTAAATATTCGGTAAACGGATTAATAAAATCTCGAATTTTGCGGTATTCCGTTACCTTTTGATTCATAAACTCGACGTAAGACTCTTCTTCTTCCTCAAATTTTGATAACTGAAATTCTAAAATTTTGGAATACAATAACGCATCCCATTGTGCCAAAATATCATGGAATAAAACTTCAATTGCTTCCTTATCTTTTTCCGTTTTTCCGTTGTCTTTATAATTCCGAATCAAGGATTTGAACTTCTCTTGAAAAAATAAAAAATCCAACTCCGAACGGTCATACACGCCACTTAAGTATTGTGGCAATGCTGGCCAACGATTCAAAAAAGCATGAAACGGCGTAACAGACCAACCTTCTAACCGTTGTTTTTCGTCGTCGTGCGGATTTTTTATTCGAGATTTGGCGTAAGCCTTTCGCAGCCAGTACAACGTATCCATGATGATTTGCTTCCGCAAATGACCGTTATATTTTGTCACTTCCATCAAACCATCAATCAAGAAAATACGGTCTAAAGCATTTTGAAAATACTCAAAATACTGCTCACTCAACTCCGGAATTACAAACCGATTAGGATTGAATTTATTTTGAATGTACTGAACAATGTACGTCCGCATTCGCTTATCTAACAAGTTTCCAAAGTCGATAAACCGTTGATATTCTTGCTCTAATTCTTTTTCTATGTCGTTTTCTGTCACGATATATAATTGAAACACATAGGTGCATAGGACACACAGATTTCAGCTTCGCTGAATGGAAATGCATACATTTTGACTCCGTCAAAATAAACCTATGTGTACTATGTATCTATGTGTTTGAAAATCAAATATTCGTATAACTAAACTGTAACTTCTCCAAAGCTAAATGCAACTGACGTAAATTTGCAGCAACTTCCTCAAAATTCTGTTTCACAATTCCGGCAAACTCAGCATCGACAAACAAGTTTCGTTCTAATAAATCAATCTCCACAGGGCGATTTTTAGTCATATTATCGAGTTGCTGCTCAATAAATGTTGTCAATTGTTGATGGCGTTCGTCCCAAAATTGCTGAATAATTTTATGTGGTTTTTTGGTGATATAGTCTGTCTTTTCAGCCAAACGAGTTTTTAGGCGATATTTCGTCTTTTTTGATTCTCGAATGACCAAAATAGTATTTTCCTCTTCACCTTTCAGCACCCGCATTTTGTTAACCAAGTTTTTTTGTTCATCAAAAAAGTTGGTGACTTGCGGTTCGTCAAGCGACAAAGTGCGATATTGCTTAATATCGATATATACACCGCTGAATTTGTTATCGTTCTTTTCTAATTCAAAAAATTCATCATGTACAGGCATCAATTGTTCGACAGAAACAACGTGCGGAATCCGAATTTCTTTATCAACTTCTTCCTGAAATTCTTTGACTTCCTTCTTCAAAGACGACAAATTTACCGCCATGGTGTAGCCATGTTTTGAAATGGCTTCCGTCAAAATATCTTGAATTTTCTGCTGCTGACTCGGCGAACTCCAAAGGCAATGATTCATCAAGAAACAATCCATTAAGTCGACTTTAGTACGACCATTCAAGAAAGCAGAAGTACGCATTAGGCGAATGATTTTTTTCCAACGTCTATCGTGAACGATAATTGGATTTCCGCCACTTCCGACTCGTGCGTTATGTTCTTCGAGTTTAATTTTTACCAGCTGAATGGTATTCAACACCTCTGGGCCGACTTCAATTTTATTAATTAATTGACCGTACTCTTCCAGTTCTTGATTGGAGAATTTTAGGCTTTCGCCAATATTATCCTGGTACGCATTCGTGACATCGGTAATCATCGTCAGAAAATTACTGAACTTCTTGATATTACCTAATTCTAAACGAATTAAGAACCTATCCCAAATCGGTGCGAGATTTGCATTTTTAGGTGGTAATTCGTTAGAAGCCGTGATAATTCCACGAATATTGACCTCCATATCCTCATCACCATTTCGATAGATTTTCTCATTCAAGATGGTTAATAAAGCGTTTTGAATCGCAGGTCCGGCTTTCCAAATTTCATCTAAAAAGACAATATTTGCTCCTGGCAAATAACGGTCAGTTAATCGCTCATATTTATCTTCTTCCTTTAATTTTTTAATAGAAATTGGCCCAAAAATCTCATCAGGCGTACTAAATTTACTCATCAAATACTCGAAAGAAACACCATCTAAAAAAGCGTGTTTCAATCGTCGAGCAATTAAACTTTTACCGACACCTGGAGGCCCTAACAAAAAAATACTTTCGCCAGCGACAGCACTTAATAATGCTAAGCCAACTGCTTCTTCACGTTCGTACAACCCTTTCGTAAGTTGTGCTAATAATTCCTTTACTTTTTGGTGAACCACAACGGGTTTTTCAATTGTCATTTCCATAAGCATAACAAGGAAATTTCAGGTAAAATGTTTAGAAAAAGAGGCGGTAAATTTAACCATTTTTGTAGGACGAATCGCACTGCGTTTCTCTTTTGATAGAAAAGATTAGGCATCGATTTTAAATTGAATATGTTTTAAATTATCTTTTGATTTTAAGAAATTTATAAAATTCTGAATATCTTTTTGAATAATATCAGCGGCGTATTTTTTGGTCTCGAATTGAATAATTTCCTCAAATTTATTCGATTGTAACAAAGCCGTCATGATGACTGTCGTTCCTGAAATGTAAAATACAATATCAATTATATCGTGTAGATTAAACGTTTTCCCTTTAGCCGTTTTAATAATATTTCGCTGCTGATTGATAATAAAATTGCGAGTATTAGAAGTCGGCTTTATAATTAAACGCATCGGATTATCCACGATTTTTAGGTACGAAGGCATGATATTTTCGTCAGAATCTACTGGTCGTAAATACAAAATATCTTCCTTCGTAACGGTACTTCGAGTTTCTTTGATTTCTAAATTCAATAAGTCATTTAAGCTATCCAACAAATACGTTAATTCTTCACCAGGAATTATAGTTTTTCCAATGTTTTCACCATATTGCTCAAACGAAATTTCCATTAAATCCTTTGGTTTTTGTTTGATAATTATATCTAAATAAGTTGGAGATTTTAAGTAATGAGAAATGGCTTGTTCGTCCGTTGCTAATTCGGTATTTTGCTTTAAAATAACTCGCTTTTTTGTGAATTGTATAAAATTAATAGCTGGCGAAATACCTTGTCTAACCAGATTGACAAACAAACCAAAGAAACCAACCGTAAATAGAATACCACCAAAAACGCCAGTCGATATAACGAAAGCAAAAAATGCAACAACAACAACAACAATGGATCCAACTACCCAAGTTTTCCATTCCTTTTTGACCGCATAAATTTCGATGGATTCTTTGGGTAAATAGCTGATATGTTTGGTTAATCGCTTTTCCATTTTCTTATCTAAATCGTTGATTATAAGGCCATAAAACTTCGAAAAACTTATAGGTTTGCTGCAAGTACTTCTATTAATTTGCTCGGTTCTTCAATCACTGTGAACAACTTCAAATGCGCTTCGGTCATAAATTTTTCATCCACCGTTCGTTGCAACATTTCGATAATCGGATCATAAAAACCATCAGTATTGACAATAATAATTTGACCATCAAAACGGTTCAAACGTTTCAAACTCATCACTTCAAAAAGTTCGTCCCAAGTGCCACAACCACCAGCTAAAGTCACGATTGCATCAGCATTGGTAAACATAATCCGTTTGCGTTCTTGCATCGTTTCGACATAATGCGTTTTGGTCAAACCTTTGTGATGTCGTTCGATATTGGTCATAAAATTCGGAATCACGCCGACTACTTCGCCACCTTCCGCCAACGCACCGTCAGCGACTTTTCCCATCAAACCGATACACGCACCGCCGTAGTAAATTGTATGATTCGCTTTCGCTAAAATTTGCCCAACCGATGTCGCCATTTCGTAATATTTCGGGTGTGCGTTTTCGCTTGACGCACAGTAAACTGCTATGTTCATATTTTTTCAGTATGCAGTTGGCAGTTTTCAGTCGGCAGCTACGGACAGTTTGGAAACTGCCGACTGCTTACTGAAAACTGCCAACTGATTAAACTCGAACAATCTTCAAATCAGGTAATTGTTCTTGTAATTGCTCAACTTCCAATTGAATTTTTGCTTTAAAATCGTAAATATACAATTCTTGTAGCGTTTTAGTTTGCAATAATTTGCCGATTGAGTTGAGGCGTTTGTTATTCATACAATCTAAAATTGCTAACTGATTTAAGTGTTGAATTTCGGAGAGATTTTTTAGACGATTGTCTCGAATAAATAAATATTTCAGCTTTTTTAAATGGCGAATACCTCGCAATGTCGTGAGTTGATTGGCGGTCAGATTGAGTGATTCTAAGTTTTTGAGGTGTTCGATTCCCTTGAGGTTTTTGAGTTGATTCCCTGCAAGGTTCAAATCTTTAAGTTGTGTAAAATGTTCTAAACCAGTTAAATCGGTGAGTTTAAAACTCAATTGTTCTAAACCAAATAATAAAATTCCATTACCGACAATTTCTAATTTTATTGTACTAAATAAGGTTCGTAAATCCTTTTCAGATGGCAAATAGACGTTTTCACCATTTCTGAAAAAAGCCTGTTGAAATGCTTTTTTCCAATCGTCCGACAAGCTGTACCAGCGGTTTTCCAAAGCCTCTTTAGAAACATTCGCCAGTTTTTTCTTTCGTTTTTTGCCTTCTAATTGTTGACGCAAAGCTGTGTTTTCTGCTCGAAGTTGAGCATTTTCTTGTTCTAATTCAGCGATGCGTTGGTGTAAATTCATTTTGAGTGTTATCGACATTCCGTAATCGAACAGAAAATATTAGTAATTTAACAACTCCACACTTATTTTTGAGTTATCTGCGGAATACGTGAATCTACAATCGTCAAAGTCTGGTGCTGTAAATAATGGCTTGAAATTGTTAGATAAGGCAAACGGTTCTTTCGGAATACCAATAAAATTTTTGTCCAAAGTGCCATTTTTATTTTCATCATGATAAAATCCAATAGCATATTCGCCGTAAGGCAAATCCTTAATTTTTATTAAAATTGAACCAGTTTTATTGATTTTATACACCTTGTTTTTATAGGTGCGTTCTTCCTTCGGAAAATCCTCCGCTACATTATAAATACCAATGCGCATATTTCCTGTTGCACTCTTAATATTAGTGATGGTAATTGATAGCGGAATTTGCTCGGATTCACTTGCTGACAAAAATAAGGTAGCAAAAATTATTAAAAAAATACTTTTCATGTTTTTATAGTTGCAGGTTACGAGTTGCGAGTTGAGCGGCTTGCCCGAAACCTCGGAGAATCTATAATTATTATTTGGAGTAACCTCAAATTGATGATTAATTTGTCAAAGCTGGCTACTCGCAACCCGAAATATGTGTTACTTCAATCGGACATAAGTTACTGGTGCGTGATGTTCATAAATTTCATCAAATTCTAAAATAGGGGCAAAGGATTGAAGCATTAATTTTAAGTTGCCATATTTCAAACCTTTTTGGCGAACAGCTGCACCGACCTGTGCTAAGTTTGCCCAATTATCGTTATCGGTATTCGCACAAGCATTCACAGACGCTATAATGATTGCCTGTTTTTCTGCTCTTGTTAAGCCGTTTTGTACGTTCATCCTTTATGAAAGTTGAAATAGTAAAACCGTGACCGTATTCATTCTATTGAAGGTTTTTTCTTTTTAAGAAGGTCGAGGTTACAGATTTGTTGACCTAAGAAAACTTTGCAACACCCGAAAATCAACGTGATTAATACGGCAACGATTGATCTAATTTTAGTAACGGAGAAAAATCAGTATAAAGATATTTTAACCAGAGTTTTTCCTGTATCAGAAAGTCGATAGATTCCTTTGTAATTTTTCGGCATCTTTTATAATTTTTCTTTCGAGATACTTTTTATCGTCAGTAAACAACTGGAGGAGCATATTCAATCCAGATGAACCAGAAACAGCAACACCGGGAAAAGGTTCTTTTACTTTTTCCATTTTTGAATTATAAATTACCAACCCCTCGATTTCCTTTGACTTACTTGCTAAAGTGTAATTACAAATGAAATAATCTTCTGTATTGAGTTCAATTGAGGTATCAATCTTACCATTTTTATTGACAAAAATTCCTTGTTGAACACCATTTTTTAACTGCGTCAAGCTGCTATCGTAAATAAAATGAACGTCAGAAAAATAATAATCAGCAGAAAAAGCCTTGATTAAAGATTGATTAATAATTTCATTTTCCTGTTCAATTTCTTGGACTCTTGATTGAAGAATTTGTCGCTGTACTTCTGACAATTGTTGATTTCGGGATAAAAATCTCAACTTTTCCAATCGACTGCTACTTGTTCGCAAAATAACGACTAAACCATTTTCTCTTAACTTTCGAATGTCGTACAATGCCTTACGTTTTTTTGAAACATAGAACTCTTCGGAATTTTCCTCCTTTTCAACCGTATTGGCATTGAGCGAATCCGATGTGCTGTCGTTATAGGTGCTATCTATTTTTTGAGCATTTAGGTCACAATCAATCATTAAAAAACTAAAAATCAGAAAGCTATAAATCATGTATCTCATTTCTTATCTGTATTTGTATCTTGTTATTTTGAAATTAAAACGTTGAAAAAAACTGTATATTAGTGATTTTTCCAATTAAATTTGTGCAAAATTTAGTGGTTAGTGATTTGTAGTCCGTGATTAATTATCTTCAATCAGTGATTACACTTCAAACGATTTCATGAATAATGTGCAAGCATACATAAAGTCGTTCTTATAATTATCAGAAGATTATAAATGTTCGCAATCAGACTAATCACTAATTTCTAATCACTAAGATACTAAGAATGAATAAACCAGTGGACATTCAGGCGTTAAGCCACCGAATATATATAGAAAGTGCGTTTGTAGATAGGTTGAACGAAGCGACATCCAAAGTCATTATTGGTCAACATCAAATGATTGAACGTTTGCTAATCGGTTTATTGGCCAAAGGTCATGTATTGTTGGAAGGTTTGCCAGGTTTGGCGAAAACATTGGCAATTAAAACCTTATCAAAAACGGTTAATGGCGAATTCAGTCGTATTCAATTCACACCCGATTTATTACCTGCCGATATTATCGGTACGATGATTTATAATCCAAATAAAAACGAATTTACGGTAAGAAAAGGGCCAGTTTTCGCCAATTTCGTGTTGGCAGATGAAATCAATCGTGCACCAGCCAAAGTTCAAAGTGCATTGCTCGAAGCGATGCAAGAACGTCAAGTGACAATCGGTGACGAAACTTTTAAGTTAGAAGCTCCTTTTTTGGTTTTGGCAACTCAAAACCCGATTGAGCAAGAAGGAACGTATCCTTTGCCAGAAGCTCAAACGGATCGTTTTATGCTGAAAGTGAAAGTTGGTTATCCGACCAAAGAGGAAGAACGCCAAATTATGCGTTTAAATTTAAGTGGCGATTCATTTCAACAAGTCGAAAAAGTCGTTGATTTTCAGGAGATTATGAAGGCTCGTGAATCGATCAAGGAGATTTATATGGACGAAAAAATCGAACAATATATTTTAGATATTGTCTTCGCTACTCGTCAACCAGAAAATTATCGTTTAAGTCGTTTGAAGCCGTTGATTAATTACGGCGGTTCTCCTCGTGCGACCATTAATTTAGCGAAAGCGGCAAAAGCATATGCGTTTATCAAACGTCGAGGTTATGTGATTCCGGAAGATATTCGAGCGATTTGTCACGATGTGATGCGGCATCGCATCGGTTTATCTTATGAAGCCGAAGCGGAGAATATTTCGCAAGAAGATATTATTAATGAGATTTTGAATGCGGTGGAAATACCGTAATTCAGTTGGCAGTTTTCAGTCGGCAGTAAGGTTTGGTTGAAATAAAATACTTGTTATAATATAATCAAAAATGGCGGGACCAGTAGCATCAGTTTTACTTGATATAATTCCTTCAAAAAATATTTTAAAAGAAATTGAGGAGATAATTCAAAAAATATCTGATAAGGTAAATAATGACGATTTTTGGATTATTGATACGGGATTTATTAACGGAACTGTGAAAATAAAGGAAGGAAGACCATTTGGAATTAAAAAAAAGAAAATTGACTTAGAGTTTGATTACAGTAAAGAAGAAATTTTATGGATAAAGAAATACGTTAATTTTAACCCTGTTTTTGATATAGGAATTCTTGCAATGTGTAATCGTGAAATTGACCATAGAATACTTGGCGAATTAACACTTTATTTAGCGGAGAAATTTAATGGATTAGTTGATTTTGGAGGGCAAATAAAACAATTCGATAATGTAGAAGGTAAAAAGTGGGAAGTTCCATACAAAACTATCGATAACGAAATAGAATTTTACAATATTACGGATGTTGTTTTTATGAAGAATTGGTTAGAAAACAAGAATTTTAGAATGATAAAATAGCAGGTTTAACGATTCAGTTAGTTTTGCTGACTGAAAAATGCCGACTGAAAACTGAAAAAGTGGAAAAATGAAAAAGTGGATATTCTTGATAATTGGGATTTTGGGAAGTATGCAATTGTCGGCTCAAGATATGGAAATAGCTGTACGAGCGATGTTTGATGATGCTTCACAAGTGAAATGGATTGAACATTATCGAGGACGATTGAGTGATATTAATGATGTGGCGATGACTTTGGGATATGATGGCACGACCTGCAAAGGGGTGATGTGGTATTTGCGAAGTAACGCACGGTTTCAATTGAAAGGCGAAATCGTTGGTGATACGGCGTTGCAGTTGATTGAATATGATTCGATGGGTCTGGCGACTGGTCGAGTCGAAGGAATTTTGGAAGAGTATGACGGCTTTAAAGGAAGTTGGTTGACGTTGGATAAAAGCTTGGGCGAAAATATGGAAATGTTGCCTTCAGCGAGTGAACCTCGTTATCCTGGTTATTGTGGCGATAATAAATGGGTACATAAATACACTGGAACGATTGGCGATAGTAACGTGGAAATGATTTTGCGTCGTGGCAATAATGGTTATGTGAAAGGTACGGTTTATTATAAAGATGAAAACAGGACATATTATGCAGAGGGTGAATTATTCAACCGAGAGCGAGCGATTTTCTTAGAAATTAAAGATGTAAATTGGAACGAAAAAGCGGTCATTACGGCAAATGTAAATTTTAGTTCAGATAGAATCTCGGGAAGTGCTATAGTAAATGGTGCAGAGACAACTTGTGATTTACCTTTGTTTGAGAAGTTAGCCGTCGGTTGTATCGAATACGCTGATTTTTTAACAAAAACAGAAATCACTTATCCGAAAACATTAAATGAAGATTTTAATGAAAATATTCGAGAACAGGTAGAAGAATGGTCAGCTTTGGCAAGGACTTATACCACGGAATACAAAGGAACACAGACGGTGTTAACTGCTTCGCAGCGTTTATCTTTGCGTTCTTATTGTTGGTATGAAATTGACTGTTTTAATTCTCGTATAATTAGCGGTAAAATTATTCAAACAAATACTTGGGACAACGATTATCAAGGCTTTTCTTTCAATTATGATTTAATCGAAAATAAACCAATTACCTTAGATGATTTATTCAATGAAGGTTTTGATTATTCCTCATTTATTAAACATTATATTAATACGGAAATCAAAAAAAGGCCATTTTACGGCGATGGTTATTATGAAGTTTGGATAAAGACACAACAATTTGAATACTTTACTTTCCGCCGGGAGGGTTTGGTTTTTAGTACGAATTTTAATGGAATTTATGGTGAGCAGCAAGTGACGATTCCTTATGAGGTGATTAAGGAATATTTGAAAGATGTTAAAATTGTAGATTTCGTAAATTAAGAACTATGGATTGGGAAAATGTAATTTTATATACCGTAATAGGAGCTGTTATTACTACGATGATGTATTTCGTTAATAAAGGAGCTAATAAAGCCATCGAAACGACAAATGGAGTTACAGAACTACGAATGAATAAATTTTATCAAATCGTTGGATATAGCGCTCTCGTTATTTTTTTAGGGTTTATTGTTGCTGCAATTTATATAAATGAAACCGCATTTTACATTGCACTCATTTTTATATTTCTTCTTTTTGGTGGAACAGGTTTAGCTTGTGTATTATGGTATCGTAATCATAAAATAATCTTTGATGATGATAAAATCACTGTTTACAACTGGAAAAAACAGGTAGCAGAAATTTATTGGGAAGAAATTACAGCAATAAAATTTCGTCCAATTGCAGGTAATATAAAAATAACTGGTTCGAATAAAATCGTAAAGGTTCATCAACATTTAGTTGGTTTGAAAACGTTTATTCAAAAAATAGAAGAGGAAACTCAATGGACAGCACGAGATTTAAAACTACCTTTCTGACTAATGGCTAATTACTAAAATATTTTGGAAACAAGCGAATTAATAAAACGAGTTCGGAAGATTGAGATAAAGACCAAAGGTTTGAGTAAACACCTATTTTCGGGTGAATATCATTCTGCCTTTAAAGGTCGAGGTATGTCGTTTTCGGAAGTGCGAGATTATCAATTCGGTGATGATGTTCGGAATATTGACTGGAATGTAACGGCTCGTTATAATACGCCCTTCGTCAAGGTTTTTGAGGAAGAACGAGAATTGACCGTGATGTTGATTGTCGATATTAGTCAATCGGCCTTTTTCGGTACAGTTCGACAATTTAAAAATCAAGTAATCACAGAAATTGCAGCCGTGATTGCTTTTTCTGCGAATAATAATAATGATAAAGTCGGCTTGATTCTCTTTTCTGATAAAGTCGAAAAATATATTGCTCCGAAAAAAGGTCGAAGTCATATTTTACGAATTATTCGAGAATTGGTCAACTTCGAGCCGACTGGAAAAGCGACTGATTTATCAACAGCTTTGCAGTTTTTTAATAATATTCAAAAGAAGCGAAGTGTGACGTTTATCTTATCGGATTTTATGACTTCTGGTTATGATGATGGATTAAAAATTGCGTCAAAACGCCATGATATGATTGGCTTACACATCTACGATCCGAGAGAAGTCAAACTACCTCGAAATATCGGTTTAATCTTAGCACAAGATGCCGAAACTGGTCAAACTCGTTGGATTGATACTGGTAGCAAAAGGGAACGCAAACAATACAAAGAAGCATTTTTTCAAAATCAAGCAAAATTCCAAAATACGTTTATGAAATCTGGTGCCGATACGTTGAGTATTGCGATTCCAAATAAAGAAGAGCTGGAGAAAAATGACCAGTTTTATGTCAAGGATTTATTGCGATTTTTTAAGAAAAGGAAAAAATGATTACTTGATTGTTGAGTAATAGCGAAATCCTGAAATTTCGGGGGCAGACTATTTTTGACGTAATTTATGTAAGTTATATTTTGTAAAAAATGAAGGATAAATTCATTATGTTGAGTGACTTAAATATAAGGTTTATTAAACTTTCAAAGTTTAGTAAATCTCACTTATGTCCTTTACTTACATTGTTATCTATGCTAATCAGTCAAATCGCTTTGGCTCAACCTTCCGTTGATACCAAAATAGATTCGACGAATATGATGATTGGCGAGCAAATGAAGATGGAATTGCAGGTCAAACACTCGAATAAAACGCAAGTGTTGATGCCTAAAAGTGTGAAATTAGGTGGAAAAATTGAAGTGTTAAGTGAGCGAGATTCGACCGCTAAAATTTCTGAAAAGGAGATTTTGACTTCTAAAGAAATGATGATAACTTCTTTTGATTCAGGTGTTTATGAAATTCCTTCGATTCCAATTCCTGTAAAGGAAGAAAATGGAAACTGGGACACAATTTTCTCAAAAGCAATGCGGCTAACGGTTGTGTCACCTGTGATTGATACGACACAAGATTTTGCTCCGATAAAAGATATTTTTCAAGAACCAATGTCTTTTAAAGAAGATATTTTACCAATAATCTTGACGGTTTTAGGCATTGTTTTATTGATTGTTTTAGTTTGGTGGTATTCAAAACGAAAGAAAAATATCGACATCGAAGAGGAAGTTGTCGCTTTAGAACCAGAAGTTCCAGCTCACCTCGTTGCGTTTTCTGAATTGAAAAAATTGGACGATAAGCAACTTTGGCAAAAGGGTAATTTTAAAACGTATCATTCTGAAATATCTCACATTTTACGAGAATATTTAGAAAAGCGTTTTGGTATCAATGCCTTAGAATCGGTGACAGATGAGATTATGGCAGATTTGAAGCGTTTTGACATTGACTCCGCACAAGTCAGTCATTTAAAAAATATCTTGCAAATCGCAGATTTAGTAAAGTTCGCCAAAGTAGAACCGAGCGAAGAGGAACATCGTGACGTGATGAAGTTAAGTTTGGAATTTGTGCAAGAAACGCAGTTGGAGAAAAAAGAAATTGAGGAAGATGAGTCAACTAATCACTAACTACTAATTACTAAAAACTTGTCAAGTATATACTTTGTAAATAAAGCGGCTTTTTTATTACTATTGCTCATTCCTGTAGTTTGGATTTGGCTCCGCAAACGAGAACAATTTGCGGAAATGCGATTTTCAACCTTGGCAGGCTTTGAGGGGAAACCGTCTATTCGAGCAAGGTTAAATCAATGGCTGCCGACGACTTTTCGAGTTTTGGCTTTCGTGTCGTTGGTCATTGCCTTGGCTCGTCCGCAGATGATTTATAAAGAGGAGGAAATTGATGCGGAAGGTATTGACATTATCATTTCGATGGACTTGTCGAGCTCGATGTTATCCAAAGATTTCGAGCCGGATAGATTACAAGCCAGTCAAAAATTAGCCGCTGATTTCGTTGATGGTCGAGTATATGACCGAATCGGTATCACAGCTTTTGCAGCCGAAAGTTTCACAAAATGTCCGCTCACAACTGACCATAAAGTCGTCAAAAGATTTCTCGCAGAATTAGAATGTGGAAAACTAAGAGACGGAACTGCTATCGGAATGGGTTTAGCAAACTCCGTCAAAGCATTAGCCGAAAGCGAAGCGAAGTCGAAAGTTATTATTTTATTAACCGATGGCGAAAATAATGCTGGTTATATTCAGCCGTTGACGGCAGTCGAAATGGCAAAAGCCTACAAAATTAAAGTCTATACAATTGGCGTAGGCTCAATGGCAGAAGCAATGACTCCGACAGGACGACGCAGCGATGGCTCGTATGTTTTTGGTTATCGTTCGGTCAGAATTGATGAAACTTTGATGCAAGAAATTGCGGATAAAACAGGTGGAAAATACTACCGAGCTACTGATGCGAACAGTTTGAAAAAAGTCTATACAGAAATTGATCAATTGGAAAAAACAAAAATGGAAGTCGCAATCGTCAAACGACAAAGTGACGAATTTTTTATTTTTGTCCTCTTTGGAATTATCTTTTTATCATTAGAAATATTATTAAAATATACGGTTTTACGAACCATTCCGTGATTAAACCCATCTCTAACCCTTCCCTTTTAAGGGAGAGGGTCAGAGAGCGGGTTCAAACAAATAAACTTGCTACAATTAGAATACACATATCATCTTTTTGCATTGCTACTGATTCCGATTTTTGTAGTGATTTTCTTTCTGCATCGACGTTGGCAACGACGAGCGATTGAGGAGTTTGGCGATTTTGATTTGATGAAACAATTGATGCCTGAGCGTTCTCGACTTAAGAATTTTCTAAAATTTGGTTTGTTGATGTTCGTTTTGTTATTGTTAGGTTTTGCTTACGCAAATCCGCAGATGGGAACGAAAAAAGAGAAAGTGCAACAAAAAAGCATTGACGTTTTCATAGCCTTAGATGTGTCTAATTCAATGTTGGCGAAGGATATTTCACCGAATCGACTGGAACGAGCAAAGCAATTTTGTTTTAAATTGATTAATAAATTTAGAACGGATAGAGTCGGAATTATACTTTTTGCTGGTGACGCTTACGTACAAATGCCATTGACGACCGACTACTCGACAGCTCAAACTTTAATCAAAAGTGCAAGTCCTGATATGGTTACGACACAAGGTACAGCAATTGGTTCAGCGATTCAGCTGGCAGAGGAATCATTCGATACGGACAATAAACAACACAAAGCACTAATCATCATTTCTGACGGTGAAAATCATGAAGGAGAAGCCATCAATATTGCGGAAGCGGCAGGAAAAAATGGAATGCTAATTTTTACAATTGGTATTGGTTCTAAAAAATCGTCACCGATTCTGATGACCGAATACGGGAAAACCAGTTATAAGAAAAATGCAGCGGGCGAAGTCGTTCAAACTCGCCTCAACGAGGGCATGCTTAAAGATGTCGCTCGAACGGCACGAGGGGCATATTTCAAATTACAATCGGATGAAAAAATCCTTAAATCCTTGGATGAGAAAATTCAGAAAATCGAAAAACGAGAAATTGAACAACGGGTTTTCAATGAGTTTGAAACCTATTTTCAATGGTTTGTCTTTTTAGCAATCGTTTTTTTAGTGGTCGAGTTTTTAATTTCTTATCGTAAATCGAGGTATTTGAAGCATAAAGATTTTTTTAGTTAAAAATCTATTGATAAAATACTACAATTTTACGAGTTAGATATGAAGATATTCAGGCGATTCAAAATCAAAACCTTTCTTAAAATCATCTTTTAAAAATGTCCAATTTTTAGAAACAAGGTCACAAAAAAGCAGCTAATTATTGTCTGTCATTAAAATACGAAATGGAGATATCTCATTATTTGAATTTGTATCAGAAAAAGAACAAAATTGGGGAATTAAAGTGTTGAGATAGGGATTTCAAAAATTTACTGAATGCAAAGTATGATTTATAGATGATAAAAAATACAATTTTTTTATTGAAAATTCTGTTATATTTGCGAAGTTCATCTTTTGAAAAAATCTATCCTATAAAGGATAAAAAATATTGGCTAAGGACTTATAGAGTCCATAATTAAGGACAGAATGTCTTATTTTCATTTTGTTTTTTGGGGTTATACAGGGAACTGCTGAAATATCGCATTCCCTGTTCTTATTTTATAATTGTTTGATTATCAGTTTTTAATAAAATAAATTAAGTTAAATTCTTAATTTCAAAGTGTGAAAAAAAAGATTGTTATACCATCTGAAACAGATTTGCCACAGTTTGTTGATACCTTCTTGACTTTCGCTAATGGCAGAAAAAAAATCATGCTACACGGCGAAATCGGAGCTGGAAAAACGACCTTTGTAAAGGCTTTTTGTGAAAGAATGAAAACCAGTGAAGTTGCTAATTCTCCTACTTTTTCCATTATCAATGAGTATGAATATTCGGCAGGTTTAATTTATCATATTGATTTATATCGCCTGAAAAGCTTAGAGGAAGCCTTGGATATTGGTATTGAAGATTATTTGTATGACACGAATTTTTGTTTTATCGAATGGGCAAAATTGATTGAAAATATTTTACCTGAAGATGTTGTCACAATCTATTTTGAAACACAAAATGACGGCAGTCGTTTGGTAACCATGGTATATGATATTTAAAGTCATAATGAAAAAGGCTTTATATTCCAAACCTTATATTTGGCTTCAATTATAGCAGATTACGTATTTCGAAATCTTGAAGATTTAATAGTCGAAGCAACGATTTCTATTATTCTTATCCTTACCAATTGGTATTTGTTTATTGCAACCCAAAATAAACCAGTTATATTTGCATCAGGAAATTAGGGAATAGTTTTTTGGAGATTGTCAAAACCAATCACCAATCATCAATCACCAGTCACTAAAATGGAAAGACAAATAAAAATACCGAAAATATTTACGGAAGGACAGTTTGCAACACAAGAAGAACGACTTGCAGTACGCAGAAAACCGAATAAATTATTTATCGGCATACCGAAAGAAACGTCTTTTCAAGAAAACCGAATCGCTTTAACGCCTTCTTCAATTGCGACGTTGACTGGACAAGGGCATCGGGTCGTCGTAGAAACAATGGCAGGAAAAAAGGCTAACTTTTCTGACCATCAACTGTCCGAAGCTGGTGCCGAAATCGCTTATGATAAAAAGCATGTGTTTGAAGCCAGTGTGATTCTGAAAGTTGCGCCATTAACGATGGAAGAGGTCGAAATGTTGACATTAAATCAAGTGATTATTTCACCGATTCATTTACCGACCTTGACGGAAGCCTACATTGCTAAATTACGCCAAAAGCGGGTGATTGCCTTGGCTTGGGAATATATTAAAGACCAGGCGGATACCTTTCCGATTGTCCGTACATTGAGTGAAATGGCAGGTATCACAGCGATGTTGACCGCTGCAGAATTATTGAGTAAAAATGCAAATGGACCAGGTGTTTTGTTAGGTGGAATCCCTGGTGTACCGCCCGCAAAAGTTGTGATTTTAGGAGCAGGAGTAGTCGCAGAACATGCTACTCGAACGGCACTGGGTTTAGGAGCAGAAGTTCGTATTTTTGATAATAATATATATAAACTCAAACGGTTGCAGCAAAACGTTAGTCAACCGGTTTATACGTCAGCCATCAATCCGCTTTTTTTAGAACAAGAACTATACACTGCTGATGTTGTCATCGGTGCAATGCACTCGCCCGAAGGTCGTACGCCGGTCATCGTGAGTGAAGACATGGTCGAGAAGATGAAGCGAGGTTCGGTGATTATTGATGTTAGTATTGATCAAGGTGGCTGTTTTGCGACTTCAAGAGTCACAACACACGATAATCCGACCTTCAAAATTTATGACGTTGTTCATTATTGTGTACCGAATATCGCTTCTCGGGTCGCTCGAACGGCCTCTTTAGCGGTTAGTAATATACTGACACCAATATTATTACAAGCAGAAGGGGCAGGAAGTATCGAACGCATGATTTATCAAAATAAAGGTTTTCGTCACGGTGTCTATATTTATAAAGGCAGCTTAACGAATTATCATTTGTCACAACGATTTCACCTTAAATACACCGATTTGGATTTATTATTGACTTCTAATTTTTAGGGTTAAAAAAATAATAATATTTTATGTACTCTAAAATGTTGATTTTCAATGCTTATTGAATAATTGCTGTAAAAAAGATAAAATTTATTTTAAAATTGTTTTGAAATCTAAAAAACCATCGTATATTTGCAATCGCTAACGAAAAGGGGATGTTATTAATAAAGATTTCGAAACAATTCTCCTGCAAAAAGTTAGTAAAAAGGGCGATTAGCTCAGTTGGTTCAGAGCACTTGGTTTACACCCAAGGGGTCATAGGTTCGAATCCTATATCGCCCACAAAGAAATCCTTTAGGAAAATTTCCTAAGGGATTTTTTAATTTAAGAAAAGGTTGATAATAT
>CBFIHR010000079.1:0-20234 GCA_965662365.1 Saprospiraceae bacterium | reverse complement strand
ATTATTGAGATTTATGAGCTTTATGAGTATGATGAGGAGTAAGCAGTTTTCAGTAAGCAGTTTTCAGTTTTTAATTTTATTAACATAACATTAAAAATATATAATAATGGATAGCGATTTCAGACAGTTATTAGCATTTCGGAAAAGTTATAAACTGGTGATGGAAATTTTTGAAATTTCTAAGAATTTTCCAAAAGAAGAAACTTATTCATTGACTGACTAAATTAGACGTTCTTCTCGTTCTGTTCCTGTGAATATCGCGGAAGCATATCGAAAGCGTCGATATGTCAAACATTTTATTAGTAAACTGACAGATAGTGATGCTGAAAATAGTGAAACTCAAGTATGGATTGCTTTTGCTTTTTCTTGTAAATATATTGATGAAGCATCTTTTGATGATTTAACCCAAAAAGCATCAGAAGTAGGAAAACTGATTGGCTACATGATTAATAATCCCAGTAAATTTGGAGTAGGTGAATAAAGTAGTAATTAACATTAACAGAAAAAGGATTTGTCTAAAAAATAGCACAAATCCTTTTCCTATTATTTACTACTGAAAACTGTTTTACTGAAAACTGCCTACTGCTTACTCCCTTTTTTACTTCCTGCATACAACTCATATTTATGGTACTTACATTGCAACGCACCATTATATAAGGTATATTTTTTGGAAGGACGTAAGCCGACTAATTTCATCGCTTCAAAGTTTGAGCTGATGATCCAAGCGGTGTAACCATGAAAGTTATGCTTTAAAGTCGTCCCAATCATTTGGTAAAATTCGACAATATCTTCAGAGGTTTCGATACGTTCGCCATAAGGTGGATTCGTCACTAAAACGCCATGATTATCCGGAGCCGAATTCTTTTCAAATGACTTTCGTTTGAACTGAATATGTTCTCGCATTTTAGCATATTCTAAATTACGCTCCGCAATACGAATAGATTGAAACGCTTTGTCGAATCCCCAAATCTTACATTCAGGCGCTTTAATATTGTCTTTGGCTTCCTCCAGTACATCTTCCCAAAGTTCTTCATCAAAGTTTTTCCCTTTTTTGAATGCGAAATAATCTCGTCCGAGTTGTGGCGGTGTGTTCGTTGCTATCATTGCGGCTTCCGCCAAAATTGTCCCCGATCCACACATTGGATCGATAAATGTAGAATCACCTCTCCAGCCTGTCATCAAGATTAGACTTGCCGCTAAAGCTTCATTAATTGGTGCGATAAAGGATTCTTTTCTGTATCCCCTTTTGTGAAGCGACTGCCCTGAGGTATCAACCGAAACTGTTACATTACCTTCATAAATATGAACGTTCACCGCCAAGTGTGGCGAAATCGTATTGACATTCGGACGTTTGTAAGTCTTCTCCCGAAATTGATCAACAATCGCATCTTTCGTTTTTAAAGCAACATATTGAGAATGCGTAAAATACTTAGAATGTACCGAACTTGTCACCGCTAAGGTTTCATTTACATCCATATATTTTGACCAATCAATTTGCTTAATGTGATAATATAACGTCGTTTCCTTCTTCGCCTCAAAAGTCGAAATCGGTATCAACACTCGTAAGGCAGAGCGAGCCATCAAATTGATTTTATACACCAACCGTTTATCACCAATACAAGAAACAGCTCGTTTTAGTTTCTTTACCTCTTTTGCTCCTAACTCCGTCAACTCTTCCATCAACACCTCTTCAACTCCCAAAAAGGTCTTTACGACTATCTCAAATTCACCTTGATACAACATGATTTTATTTTTAAATCTATAATTGCCGCAAAGGTAAGGTTTTAGTTTTAGTAGTTCAGTAGTTTATATGGTTTATGTCGTTTTTACTTATTCGCACAATGAAAAAGACCAGAACTCCGGCGATTATAAGAAAAAAATGAAATAGGATACTTCGTGTCAAGGCATTTAAAAGATACAAAAACTAAGAATTTGAAGTACTATATTTTTAAAAATCTTCAATAGGTAGAGAGATGTATTTCGCTAAAATTATGAAAATAAAAAACAATAATCAATTCATAATCAAATAGTTACACTTTTTAATTATTAAATAAAATGGCTGAACCTGCTTATTTACGTATTGATAATTATTTCTTTAATTACAAAATCATCAGCAAATCCTTCGTTGAGAGATTTTTCTGATAACAATTTCAATATTTCATCTGCCTTTGACACTTTCACAGCAAAAATTAACATCGCCTTTGCTTCAAATGCTTGACTAACTATTTTAAGCTCATATTGATTCACAAAACTCATAATTGGACTCGTGATACCATAATCGTAAATAATTTTATATTGATTGTCTATCGTTTTTGTAATAATATCTGCCTTGTCCAATGCCAGAGCAGTTCCTGTTTTATACGCATTGATTAAGCCGCTCACCCCTAATTTTGTTCCACCAAAATAACGGACAATGACTACTAACACATCTGTCAAACCAAAACTATCAATCTGTCCCAAAATCGGTTTTCCGGCCGATCCCGAGGGTTCACCATCGTCATTTGCTCGATACTGATTGCCGTCCGTTCCCAAACGCCACGCATAACAATGATGATTCGCTTTCCAATGCTCTTTTTTTAATATTTCGAGATGTTGTTTAATGTCCTCTTCATTAGTAATCGGAAAAACAAAAGTCAAAAATTTACTGGCTCTATCCGTAAAATTAGCGGTTACTGCTGTCGTTATCGTTTGGTATTCATCTTTTATCATGGTTGCAACTGACGTTTTGCTGATTCTGAAATTAAACGCCGAAAATAGATATTTTATGTGGTTTTCCGTTATAAAATAATTTCCTCGAAAGCAAACCATCAAAAAATCACACACAGGTTACTGTAGATTTTCATCAATATTTTTAATAAAAATTTTGGTATAAATGAAATAAAATCACCGTTAAATCCTTCTCGAATCTACACAAACATAAACCTTTCAACCTACTGAAGTATTTATAAAACCATCGAAATTGTTTTACAAAATTACCTTACAGACAAAAGTCACCTCCGACACCTCAAAGATGACCAGTCACCGATATTTCAAAAAACACAAGAAAACATCAGAAAAGATAAGAACGAAAATGATTAAAACATTCCGAAAGTAATCACCCAGCAATCCGTTCGTTTTCCGACTTTGCCGACTTCTGACGCTGCAAAATCTGTCCATTCTCTTCTCATTAATATATTTTCTCGATTGTGTCTGTAAATTACATGATCAATCAAGATACTAATCACGCTTTCACGGATATCGTCCGAATTACCGACTAAACATTGATCACCATCTTTTATGGTTGGCGCATTTCTTTGTAATCGATCCCACGTATTCGACCCGTCAGTTCCTAAATGCATCCATTTTCCACTTATTTTACAATCTTGTCCATGCTGATAAGCGGCTTTATATAAGTTTTCGTTAGGTTTTAAAATAGCTACTGGACTGGCTTTCGCCAATTCTTCCTGTACGAATTTTGCAGCTTCAATGCGTTCAGTGTAATAATCTACTTTTTGCGGAAACGCTTCTTTTGCTTCCTGAAGTTTATCAATATACGCTTCCATAATTTGAGCATATTGTGTCGGGTTTGAACGAACAAAATTCACTTCTCGCAGTAGGATTTGCTCTTCTTTTGATAAAAAGGTTGAATAATTATTATTATAAACCGCAGCCGGCGGTTGAACTTGAGGAGCGATTATCGTCGGAGTCAAATATTCTACATTGGCAGAAGTCATTACAGGCGTTGAAGTTTCTACTTCACCGACATCTTGCCGCTGTTTGTACTCTGGTCGAGCTTGTCCGAAATCTTGTACCCAATAGTGCATATTTCCAACTTTGCCAACTTCATAAACTGCGATATAATCCCATTTAGGATTTAATAAAATTTTGCGTTGCGTTCTTGTTACATCATCTTTATCAATCAATAATTTAATAATACTATAACGTACATTGTCACTGCCATAAGGTAGATTTTCGTCACCGTCCATCATTTCAGTTGCATACTTCATAATCCGATTATGTGGCATTGCCCCATCGCTACTCTGCTTCTCCAGGTTACCAGATGCTTGTCCGTAGTCACCGTGAATTTTGGCCGCTTTATACATTCCTTTATTGGGTCTCAAAGCACTTAAAGGCGGCAAACGCTTTAATAATTCGATTAAATCATTTGCAGATTTTAGTTCTTTATCATAAAAAATACGTGCAGAGTTATCTTTCGAGATTTCGCTATCCATAAACTCAATATATGCTTCCAACACCTTGATGTATGCTTGTGGCTGTGTTCTTAAAAAGTTAATTTCCGCAATCATTTCCTTTTCGGAATTTCTCAAATACACTGCTTCTTCGGCAGTATAACAGTTTTTAGGTGGCAAAATGTCGCTGGCTAAATTATTAGTCGAAATCATCGGCATATCAACTGAAGCTGTACCATTTGGCTTTGAGGGCGAATCAACGCTGACCAATGTTTCGGTGTTATTTTTTAAGGGTTTTGAGATAAAACGATTCGGTTTGACCGGTGTTGTGGCCACCTCATGCTCGACAGGTGACTCTGGTTGAAGACTTGTTATTGTTGAAGTATTGCTTTTAGCTTGTCCAAACATTTGTAGCCACATGTAAGGTATCTCTCCAACCTTACCGACTTCATGAGCCGCAACGTGCGTCCACTCTTTTTTCAACATCGTTTTACGATGTCCACGACCTTCAATCCCCGAATCAATCAATAAAGTCAGGACAGATTTTCGAATATCATTCATCCCGCCAACGATATTTTCATTACCATCTCTCATCGTTTTATCATATTTTACGACTCGATCCCAAGGTAGAGAACCGTCCTGCCCTTCATGTTCGAGACTACCGATTTTTTTGGCTGCTGTACCATGTGCTTTAGCCGCCATATAAATCTCTTTACTCGGCAAGAGAATTGATAACTTTGGTGTTTTTTCTAATTCAAGTATCAACTCCTTAGCAACACTGATTTCTTCATTGTACCACTCTTTATCCTTCACTTTCATATACTGAATATAAGCTTTGACCACCTGTATATACGCTTGTGGATTTGAACGCACCAGGTTGATTTCTTTAATCATTGCCTTTTCTCGATTCGAAAGATAAGATTCATTCAAGGCCGTATTTAGGGTTGCATCTCCAAGATAATTTTTCGCAATATCTGTTGATAAATAACTTACCGTACTTGTGGCCGTTGCAGGTGATAGCGTTGTTGCTGTTGACCTATTTGGCACTGGTTTGACTGGTGCTGATTGTGTTTTACCAGGCTTTGTAATCCTTGATGGTCGAGGTCGGTCGAGTATTTTTATTTTCTCTTTTTGAATGGTAGGACTTGGTTCATTTTCCCCAAGAATCATCTGTTCATTTGGTGTAGGAATAGGTGATATCAAACTCGGATTAGAATCAACAGGCTTTGCATTACTTAGTGAAGGCTCATGATAGATATTTTCTTCTCCAATAACGCCTATTATTGTCACTGTTTCTGGATAAGGATTATCGGCCAAATAAATTTCAACCCTTTCTTTATAGCCTCCATTTTTAATTGGCAAATAAGTAATAATCAGCTGTCCAACTTCTCCTGGCTCTAATGTTGATTTATTCCATTTTATTTTTAAGCAAGCACAAGTTGTTTTTATAAAATCAATATTTATGGTGTTTGCCGAATAATTGATATACTGAAATTCGTATGCTAACGGAATATTTAGTTGTGTAGTACCAAAATCATGTTTTTCTTTTGATAAAGACAATTGTGCCATTGAAACGAATGAAAACAACATCAATAATAAGGTAATTGGTAATAACTTTTTCATAAGCTGCGATTTAGTATGTTGTATTAATCGACCATCTGATTTGCAATCCACATTTACTAATTTTTATTAATAAACACAAAACTACCCACCTAAACCATATAACATTTTAGTTAATTATAAGTTGCTACCTTACCGCCACAACTATTTAACCATATTTATATGTAAAACCAATAGTAATGTCAATTTTTATATATTACGATTTTCAATGTAAGTAGTTTAAATATAGTTAATGGTTAACTATTTCACTATTTTTACATTAAGTTAATTTTTTGAACTAAAAAAACTTCTAATATTGCACCCTGATAGCTAATAAGGAATTTCAATTTAATAAATTGACGCCGCACCGTTTTTCAAAACTGCTATCAATCATGTGGATGAATAAAGTCAAAACTACCTCAAAATACGGGTTACAGCTTTGTTTTTTCATCATCCTCTCTCAATATAAACATACTAATTGATTTGAATTTTTAGTTTTAATAAATTTACATATCCTTAATAAATTAAGATTTTGAACACGTACTACAAACCAATAATTTTTTTCTGCGTTTTTTTGATTTCAAATATAGCTTTCGGACAAACTAATGATGTTGATTTAGAGCGTATTACACCTAAAAAATTAAAAAAATCGCTGGTCAAGACACAATTATTTATGGTAGATAATATCTGTAACCTGTCATCGACTTGTCCACAGCTCAGAGACTCCACGCATTACTTTCATAATTACACCGTTTACTTCGATGCACCGATTGATACAGTTTGGAAAGCCTACAACACGATAAGTCCGACGCAAGCTTGGAATAGTAGAATTATTTCTTTTGGGTTTGCTTATACTCGGGAAAGCGGTCAGTTATTTTATGAAGATGAGGTTTTTGATCATTTAGAAGAGGGACAAATTCAGTTTTTAAGTTTACGGTATTTAGGAGGAATTTTAAAGTTGACAAATGCCCTCGAACTAACGAACATTGACGAAGACTCTAAGAGTTTGCAATTTTGTTACGTACGCTATGGCAAATCACAAGGCACACAAATTATCAGGCTAATTGAAGAAAATGGAAAAACTAAAGTCATGCACGACACTTACTACAAAAGTGACTCAAAATTCAGGGACAAACGACTTTATCCTTATTTTCATAAAATTACGGTAAAGGACTTACACGATAATATTAAGATTGCACTGGGAGAATAAAGCTACCAGTACCAAATACAGATGATATCAATCAAAAAGTCATTAAGTGAATACTTTTTACGAGAGATTCACTTAATGACTTTTTATTTTCCTTTCTCCTTAATTACTGGTCTTTCATCTAAATAATTCAAGGAATTAGACTAACTTTTTAACATTTGTTCTGTTTTTAAAATTAGTTAAGAACAAATTCCAAAAAAGTCGTCCATGTACTTAAAACAAGTAAGATGACTTGTTAAGAAAATTTAAAGCGATAATATAGAATTAATAAAATATGAAACAGTTTTTCAAATTTATGTTTGCCTCTTGCTTAGGAATGTTAGTATTTACCATTCTTGCTGCTGTAATCGGAGGCGTTGTTGTTACAAAAATAGCAGGTAATGCTCAAAAAGCAGAAAACACAAAACCAAACACCATCTTAAAGGTCTCGTTGAGCGATATTATTCCGGAACGTACCAATAATGTCGCTATTAATCCTTACGAATTAAATACGGACGACGTTATCGGTTTGCAAGAAATGATTGATGCTATCGAAAGAGCGAAAACCGATGATGATATTAAAGGTATTTATTTAGAATTAGCGAATCCACAATTGGGCTTTGCCGGTATGTCTGTATTGCGTCGTGCAATTGAAGATTTCAAATCGAATGACGATAATAAATTCGTTATTGCTTATGGTGACGGCTATTCTCAAAAGTCCTATTATTTAGCGTCTGTCGCTGACGAAATTTATATGAATCCTATCGGAGGTGTTGATTTCAGAGGTCTGTCAGGTACTTTGCTATTTTTCAAAGATATGTTGGATAGGCTGGGAATCGACATGCAAGTATTCTATGTCGGAGATTTCAAATCTGCTACCGAGCCTTTCCGTAGAACAAATATGAGTGACGAAAATCGCCTACAAGTTCGAGAATATATGGAAAGTCTTTACGGCGTGATGTTAGAGGATATTTCTAAATCAAGAAAAATTTCAGTTAAAGAATTGCGAACCATCGCAAACGAATATCAACTACAAGAGGCAAAAGATGCCGTCCGTTTGAAGTTCGTTGATAAATTGTTGTATAAAGATGAAATGCTGGATTTGTTGAAAGATAAAATTGGTTTAGATAAAACGGACGAAATTACCGCAATGTCTATTTCTGCTTACAACAAAGCTAATCCAAAAGACAAAAACTTTCGTTCAAAGAGCAAAATCGCCGTCGTTTATGCTGAAGGAAGTATCGTAGATGGAGAAGGTCAAAACGGTGAAATCGGTGGCGACAAATATTCAAGAATCATTCGTGAAATTCGTCAAGATAAAAAAGTTAAAGCAATCGTACTTCGAGTCAATTCTGGCGGTGGAAGCGGTTTTGCTTCTGAAAAAATTTGGCGTGAGTTAATGTTGGCCAAAGAACAAGGTTTGCCAATCATCGTATCAATGGGAGACGTTGCCGCTTCGGGTGGATATTATATCGCTGCTCCAGCGAACAAAATCTTGGTCGAAAAAAATACAATTACTGGCTCAATCGGTGTGTTTGGAGTTATTCCGAGTATGGCCGACTTCTTGAAAAACGAAATTGGTATTACGACTGATACCGTAAAAACTGGTAAATTCTCAACTGGAATTACGCCATTTTATGATGTCAGTGAAGAGGAAGGTCAAATTATTCAAAATAGTGTCGAAGAGTTTTATGACTTATTCTTAGGGCGGGTCGCACAAGGTCGAAATATGGATACAGCGGCCGTACACAAAGTGGCTCAAGGTCGAGTTTGGACTGGTCAAAAAGCAATTGAGTTAGGTTTAGCAGACGAAGTAGGCGACTTGGCGAAAGCGATAGAAATGGCTGCCGATGAGGCTGGACTTTCTAAATTCCGTACAATTGAGTATCCAGCTATCAAAGACCCTATTCAGCAGTTAGTAGAAGAGTTGACCGGAAAAAGTGATAAAAAAGTACAACAAGCCAGTCGTGCTTTGATTGAAGAAGAGTTAGGAGAATTATATCCTTACTACGAACAGATGAAAGAAATTCGCCAAATGAAAGGCGTTCAAGCAAGAATGCCTTACACCATTGAGATTAAATAGCTGTTTTCGGTAGGCCGTGAACTGCTTATCGTACGAAAATGAAAAAACTCGTTGTGTGATTGATCATACAACGAGTTTTTTATTTTTAAAAAAATCCTATTCAATACTGTAAATCCTGTCCAATAACTTCTTAATTTTGTTCAAATTTTGAAAACCATATCACTAATGTTATTAATCGAATACATTCGTTAATAATTAGTCGTTAAAAATTAATAATTAGAAAAATGCCAACTATTTCTTCAAGAGGTGAAACAATGCCAGCTTCACCGATTCGTAAATTAGTACCGTTTGCAGAAGCGGCAAAGCGTCAAGGTAAAAAAATCTATCATTTGAATATCGGACAACCAGACATCAAAACGCCTGAATCTGCGTTGGAAGCGGTACGAAATACAAATATCGAAGTATTGGCCTACAGTCACACGGCTGGTTTCGAGTCTTATCGCCGTAAACTAACCGGTTATTACAAAAAATATAATGTGGACGTCAACCACAATCAAATTATTGTAACTACTGGCGGGTCGGAAGCCTTGTCCTTTTCATTGATGAGCTGCTTAGATGCTGGCGACGAAATCATTATCCCAGAGCCTTTTTATGCTAATTATAACGGTTTTTCGAACGCTGGTGGAATTGTCGTCAAGCCAATTACGGCTAAAATCGAAAACGGTTTTGCTTTACCTCCAATTGCCGAATTTGAAAAAGTTATCACACCAAAAACAAAGGCAATTTTAATCTGTAACCCAAGTAACCCAACTGGTTATTTGTATTCAGATGAGGAGCTGATGGCATTAAAAGAAATCGTTTTAAAACATGATTTATTCTTGTTTGCAGATGAAGTTTATCGAGAATTTTGCTACACAGATAAGCCATTCACTTCTATTTTGAGTATTGAAGGTCTGGAAAACAACGCTATCGTAATTGATTCTATATCAAAACGTTACAGTGCTTGTGGTGCAAGAATTGGTGCGATTGTAACGAAAAATCAAGACGTTTTGGATGCCGCCGTAAAATTCGCACAAGCGAGATTAAGCCCTCCGACGTTTGCCCAAATATTGGCGGAAGCCACTGTCGATGTAGAAGAGCAATACTTCGCAGATGTCAAAGAAGAATACGATAGCCGCAGACGATTATTGGTCGAAAGACTAAACGCCATGGAAGGTGTGACTTGTCCTACGCCAGGCGGTGCATTTTACGCTTTCGCTCAATTACCGATTGATAACTCGGATAAGTTTTGTCAATGGTTATTAGAGGATTTTGATTTGAATGGCGAGTCAATAATGACTGCACCGGGTACGGGTTTTTATTCAACGCCAGGCGAAGGTACAAATCAGGTGCGTATCGCTTATGTCTTGAATAACGAGGATTTGACCAAGGCTTTGGATTGCCTGGAAGCAGCCCTCAAGGTTTATCCAGGAAAAACTTTATAAGTTATACGTGTTGAACAAACTCAAAATCCTGATTTTTTGGAAAAAATGGACAGTCGATAATTACAAACTATAATTATTAACTGTCCATTTTTAATTACCTGTTAATTTGTCGGTAATTCTCTAAAATTCCCGTCTTGCCCGATGATAAAAAACTTCTTCACAACTTCTTGTTTTGCCTTAGGTTTTACAGGTCGTTCGATTAAAAACTTAACTTGCAAATCATACGTAAACTGTACAACTGGTTCTAAAATCGAAGAATTGATGACCACATCAAAACCCTTTGGCGTAATCGGGTTATAGTAATACGACGTTGGTTTGGCAGCACGTTTGGCTGTTTTACCATTATCCAGTGAGGAAGAAGAAAACGCTTGATAAGTCGAGTAGCACTCTAATGGAAAAGTCACATTCGAAGCATCTGTTGCGACGTGATACTCCGTCACTAAGTCGATGCCTAACTCTTTGTACATCGCTAATTTCTTTTTATAGTTCACGATTGCTTTGGCTCTCATTTGGTCATAAATGGCTTCCATATCTTTGATAAAATAATCGACTTTTACTAAATCGTAAATTTCATTTTGAGCAGCAGCCGTAACGATTTTATCCAACATCATAGATTTCGTATAACGAATATGAATATTCTTTTTCAACTCAAAACCTCTCGGGACTTCAATAAATTTTTTACTAAAAATCTTATTTTCTTCTTCATATTCAAAAATAGGGACTAAGCAAATAATATCTGTTTCCATTTCATCCGCAGCGATTCCTAAAGTCGTCAAGGCTGCTTTTAAACCATCGATACGCTCATTCATCAGTCTATCGACTGCTTCCGCTGTTTCGGCGACTTGCGTCAAATGAAAAACTGCTGTGTAGCTGTCTGCCTCGACATTCATTAACACTCGGGAGCGTAAAATTGTCGTATAATCACTAAAAAATACAGCGTTTGCTGGTTGCTTATTTTGAATATTATTATTTACATTCAAATTCCCGTAAGTAGCATTTGCCGCAGCCTGAGGGCGTTGATATTGTGTATTCGCATTGCCTCGAACTTGTGCATAAGTGTTGAAGCTGCAAAAACTTAAAATAAAAATTGGTAGTAAGGTTTTAATTAATTTCATTGATTGATTAATTGATTCTGGTTTTAATAAAATAATATTGATTGTAAGTTACAGCATTTAAAGATGAGATTAAAATCTTTTTTGGTGTTAGAGAAGATTCCTTAACTTCGTTGATTCAATTAATCGCTAAAAAACCAATACCTTGACATACAAAGACATACAAACCGCTTTCAAAAAAAAAGATTTCGCACCAATTTATTTTCTGCACGGTGACGAGCCATTTTACATTGATGCAATTGCTAATTATATCGAAAATAACGTATTGAGCGAAGACCAAAAGGCGTTCAATCAAACTATTCTATACGGCAAAGAAGGCAATCATTTACAGGTTTTAGATGCGGCAAGACGCTATCCGATTATGGCAGAAAAACAGGTTATTGTCATCAAAGAAGCACAAGAGATGAAGGATTTGGTGAAGCTCGAAAAGTATATCAATCAACCGATGCCAACGACTATTTTAGTTATTGTTTATAAACACAAAAAATTCGATAAACGGACAAAATTTGCGAAAGCACTCAAAGCCAGTAAAAATGCTATTATCTTTGAATCCAAAAAATTATATGATAATAAAATAGCCGACTGGGCGAGCGGTTATCTCAAGGACAAAGGCTATACTTTAGCGTCAAATGCGTCAGAATTGATTGTCGAATATCTGGGAACGAGTCTGTCTAAAATTTCTAATGAATTGGATAAGTTGATGATCAATTTGCCGAAAGGCACGAATGTCACGGCGGAACATATTCAAGAAAATATTGGTATTAGCAAGGATTACAACGTCTTTGAGTTACAAAATGCTATCGGTTATCGCAAAGTCGAAAAGGCGAACCGAATCTTAAATTACTTCAAAGCAAATCCAAAATCTGGACCAATGGTAATGGTCGTCAGTTCACTCTACAATTTTTTCAGTAAAGTCTATATTTTTCATTCCGTCAAAAATCAACACGATAACGATATTGCGAAAGCAATTGGTTTGCGGTCATCTTATTTCCTGAAAGATTACCGGGCGGCTGGTAAGAATTTTAATAAATCGAAAACCGAACAAATCATCAGCTTATTACACGAATACGATATGAAATCTAAAGGGGTCAATCGAGATAGCACAACAGACAGCGAATTGCTGAAAGAACTGGTGTATCGTATTTTGCACTAAACGCTTATTCCTGATAGATTTGTCACCAGTTGAATGATATCAACTGATGACAAAATCTTTTATCAATTATGCTTCAACCAATTTTTCTTCCTGAATCTTGGCTGCTATTTCGTCCCATAAGTTAATCCGTTGTTGCAATGCTGCTTTAGAAACTTCCAGTACGTCGTTCCATTTTTTATCGTCATCGCCACACAATTCTCGAATCATCGCTAAAGATAACGGCCCGTGTTCATCACCATCAACTTCGATGTGTCTTTCCAAATAATACGTCATTTTCGGAAAGCGATTTTGTGAATCGTTATTCGTTCCTTTAATAATTTCAATAAACATATCTGGAATCAAATCTTCTCGCCCAAATGTAAATGCAGCAGCAATTTTATGCGTCTCATTTGTTTTGATTGTATCGAATGTAAATTGTAAAAATGCTTGTTCGGCAGATTGTAGTTTAACTTTCGCCAAAACAGCATCTACACTGTCCAGACTATCCATAGAATGTACTAATTTCAATACTTTTGAAGTATCGGCATTGACTTCTTTCATGGCGTCTAAATACATTTCAAAATGACTTCGAGGTACTTTATTTTCATTAATATCCGTTTCTTCTCCGAAAACGATTTCATTAATAAAGCGAGCCGTTGCCGCATTTTTAACGGGCTTCCATGGTAAAGTCGTACAAGTCAAGTTATTTTGTAAGGCTTTAAGTAAAGACATAAAATCCCAAACAGCGTAAACGTGTGACTCCATAAATAATCGAATGTCATCTATATCCGATAACACATGATACAATTTATGATTCGTCAAGCTCATTCTTAAGTCAGCAATTTCTTGCTCAATAAATTCAATTTTATCCATCAGTAGTTTATTTACTTAATAATGCATTTCTAACAACCTATCGACAGTTTTGATTAAGAATCAAAGTATTTTTTGACCACTTAAAATCATTCTAAATTAGAATCGACTTTAATACGATACATTTATTCATAAAATGTACTTTTCATACTTAAAAACTAGAAAATCTGCCCGCCTTCGTTTATAGGTGAAACAAAAAATTACTGCGATTTAGGCGACATATTAATTTTACTATTATCTATTTTTAAGCTGTTGAACCACAACATAATTATGATAAATTAACAAAAAACCTTCAAAGATAACTATTTTCAACTTGATAACTTATCTTTATAGAAATGTAGAAAATAAACCAATTTAAATAATTATAAATGAGAAAGGTATCAATACTATTTTTCCTATTATTCAGCGTATCAATATTTATAAATGCTCAAACGATTTCTATTCAAGACGACTTTGAAGGAAATGGAACGATTTCAGGCTGGACGGGCGATGACTGTAATATCAACACCAGTTTAATGAATCCACATCAGCAAGGCATCAATACTTCCGCAACCGTTTTGGAATATCACGATGTTGGAGGGGATTATGCGAATATCCGATTTGGCATTGCTGACAATTTTGATTTTTCCACCGGTCATACTTTTTCTTTCAAAATTTATGTACCATCGAGCGGATTAACAGGCAGCCAAACCAATCAAGTTTCTTTAAAACTACAAGACGGAACTTTAGGCGCACCGTGGTCAACTCAATCGGAAATTATCAAAACGATTACGTTAAATCAATGGCAAACCATCACCTTTGATTTTCAAAATGATAATTATATCAATTTAGATGGAGCGTCTCCCCCACCGACGCAACGCACAGATTTTAATCGTGTTTTGATTCAATTAAATGGTGAAAATAACACAGATGAAGTTTTGGCCTACATTGATGATTTTGATTATGATGGGACGATTCCAGCACCACCAGTTTTTGGGAACTTGATCTGGTCAGATGAATTTAATACCGATGGAGCAATTGACGCTACCAAATGGTTTCATCAAACACAATTACCGGCAGGCGGCAGCTGGTTCAATGGCGAAATCCAACATTACACCGACCGAACGGATAATGCTGTTGTCGATAACGGTATTTTAAAAATCATTGCGAAAAAAGAAAACTACACGAATCAAGGACACACGAAACAATACACTTCAGCAAGGTTAAACTCAAAATTCGCCTTTCAATATGGTAGAGTAGAAATCCGAGCGAAACTACCGACTGGCGTAGGGACTTGGCCGGCGATTTGGATGTTAGGTAAAAACATCAACGAAGCTGGTGCTTATTGGCAAACACAAGGTTTTGGAACAACAGGCTGGCCGGCTTGTGGCGAAATCGATATTATGGAACATTGGGGCAATAATCAAAACTATGTTCAAAGTGCGATGCACACCCCTTCGAGTTTTGGTGGCACAATCAACCATGGTGGCCAAACAATTCCGACCGCTTCGACTGATTTTCACGTTTATGCATTAGAATGGACAGCAGAAAAAATGGTTTTCAGTGTGGACGGAGCGATTCATTATACTTACAATCCACCAGTAAAAGATGCCAGCACTTGGCCATTTGATGCAGAACAATATTTACTTTTAAATATCGCTATCGAACCATCAATCGACCCGAATTTTACGCAATCGGCTATGGAAATCGACTACGTTCGAGTGTATGAACTCACCCCGAATTCTACTCAAAAAGTAGTTGAAAATAAAACGCCTACTTATTTTCCAAATCCTGTTAAGGATGTAATGACCATCGAGTTAGAGGAGAATATTCAGGAAAATATTATCATAAATATTCATAGCATTGATGGAAAATTAGTTAAAACATATCAAAAAAATATTACTGATAATCAATTACAAATCAATGGTTTATCTGATTTGAATCAAGGATATTATTTTATTAATTTCAGTACCAAAAAAAATCATTACAATTTGAAATTTTTGAAACAATAAATTGCTAAATCAAGTCGTAGCTTCACAACAGGTGAGGCTACGACTAACGATTAATAATCTCACTACTCAAAATATCCAAACAAACTTCACCAGGCAAAATCCGATAAATAGGAATATCAATCCGATATGTTTTACACAATTTACGAATTGTAGCGTCAATTTCACTTTTAGAATATCGAGAAGAAAAGTGGCTCAAAATCAGTTTTTCCACCTTAATTTCTGAAACCATTCTGATGACTTCCTCTAAGTTACTATGCTTATTCGCATGATTATTTAACTTTTCATGATCGTCCAAAAAAGTCGCTTCGTGAATCAGAATTTTCGTATTATTCCAATGGTCGTAATGGTCAATTGAAGTGTCCCCCGAATAGCCTAAAATATTTTTAGTTTCAATTTGAGTTAAATATTCTCGACCTTTTTCCAATGCTATTTTTTTAATTTCGTTACCGGATAATCGCTGAAACTCAACTTTTAACTTGGGAGTTTTCGTTTGTACCAAATAGCTCAAGCTCTTCGTAATTCCCTCTGCAACTGAGATATGACTATTCCGAATCGAACGGACAAAAATCTTAGGTTTAATCTCAAAATCATGATTTTCTCGAATCGGTTTCCAAAGCGTGCCTTTTACGTGCCAGTCAAATCTTTTCATAAACTCCGCCAACGCAGGAAATGAACCAGAATCTGCCGGATAGTGAATAACCAAACCTTCACGAGCATTTAATTGATTAAACTGTAACAAACCTGTGAGATGATCACGGTCAGCGTGAGAAATAAAAACATTTTTAATTTTTCTACTTTTTTGTAACAAAGTACTCGATACACCATCACCGGCATCAAACAACAACCCCAATTCTTCTACAAAAAACCAAGTTGAAAACAATGCCGTTGAATAGCCGCCGATTCTTAGTTGATCAAAATTATTCATCTCTATTCTTTTTAGTCTTCCACAAAATCCACTTTATCCACAAAACCTGTATTCTCCAGTCAAAAAAATCACACTCCAAAAAGTTCACTCAAAATGATTAAAATCTAAATTCTGACAAACAAAAAAACAAATTTCAAGTTTATTCAATGTCTCACACGTTCAGACTGAAAATCAACTAAAATCACATATTAACCAATCCTAAAAGGGTTGAATTTGAGTAGCCATAGGTCGTACCTATGAACATTAAAACCAACACATTATGACTACAACACTAAAACCTGCCGCATTGCTTATCGCAATGACACTTTCTTTCTTTTTTATAAATAACACCAACGCACAATCCTTTGAGTGGGCAAGAGCATACGGAGCTCAAAACTTAGACGAAGCCACTGACATTCAACGAGATACATTAGGTAATTTATATATTGTCGGCACATTTAAAGATACATTACAGATTGATACAATAACGCTCACAACAACTGCAACTGGAGATGTCTTTTTTGCAAAATTTGATTCTTTAGGGAATGTAATTTGGGCAAAATCAATTGGTGGTACTGGTTCAGAACAAGGCTTTTCGATTGGGCTTGATGATAACCTAAATGTTTATGTAGCAGGATCTTATCAAGGAGCCGTTAATTTCAGCGGAACAAATATTACTGCAATCGGAACAACCTCTAATTTCTTTGTTGCCAAATATAACAACAACGGTGTTTTTTCGTGGGTCCGAAATATTTATACCCCTAATATTAACATTAATAGCTTGCCCTTTGATGGATTTGATATGGCGGTCGCTGGTGACGGTTCCGTTTTTGTAACGGGTGTTTTCCAAGGTCAAGTCCAATTTCCCAACGGAAATGCAGCCATACCATCCTCGGGAAGTGGTAACACTCCTACAAGTTATTTAGCCAAATTTAATACAAACGGCACGTATAATACAGGTGTGAATGTTTCCGCTGCGACACGAACTTATGTTGGCTCTATCGCCGTAGATAATCAAGGAAACCCAGTCATTGGAGGTTACGCTTACAGCTTTTCTTGTTTGGGTTGTGCCGTGAACGGGATTCAAGATTTACTGGTTTTTGCTCGTAGATATAATGGTTCGTCGTTAGGGCTAACCAAAAATGTAACCAGTGGAACTGGCGTCGGGCCTGATGGTTTTGATGGTTTGGGAGTTGAAATCGCAGTAGATGAAAGTAACGATATTTACATAGCCGGAGAATTTTTGGGCGATTTATCTTTTTCGGGAACGACAGCAGCTAATTCCAGTTCTATTTCAACGCCTGATATTTTTATTGCGAAAGCAAATACGAATAATGCAGGCTGGGAATGGATGACTACAATCGGTGGAACCGGCAACGAAAATGTACTGAGTTTAACTGCTCGAAACGGTAATTTATACCTTGCCGGAGACTTCGATATTTCACTAATCAGTGGTAATACCACTTTACAAACGCCAACTTCAGAGGCTTTTATTGCCAAATATGACCTTTTAGGAAATCCAGAATTCTTACGTCAAATTGAAGGCGGATTTGGTAGTCGAGTAAATGGCATCATCGCTGATGACAACGAATCGCTTTATGCAACTGGACAGTTTTTAGGTCAAGCAATCTTTGATTTAGACACCTTAAATAGTAGTAGTAATACGGATGTCTTTATTACCAAATTATCCTGCTTACCACTACCTGTACGCGAATTAATAGGAGATTCGGTTACTTGCTTATCGCAAAAAACCTATACGATTCCTATCGACCCTGGCCCAGGAACAACCTATAACTGGACGCTTTCTGGCGGTGGGATAATCGTTGCGAATGGTAGCGTTGCGACGATTAATTGGACAACAAAAGGTTTGCACACCATCACTGTCACTTCTAATAATGTCTGTGGAAATGGTGTACCGTTTACTTACGAAGTCCGAGTGTTAGACGTTCCCGAACTACCAACAATCACGGGCGACTCAACTGCTTGTTTAGGTTCAGAAACTTATTCGGTCGTCAATGTTTTTGGGGAAAACTACAACTGGTCAATTTCTGGTGGCGGAAGTTTATTTCCACTTGGCAATACAGTTATTACAAACTGGGCAGTGACGGGAAATCATACACTTTTTGTCGAACCGTCCAATGTTTGTGGTGTTGGACAAATCGCCAGTTTGCCAATTATTGTTGATAAAATCCCCTTACAACCGACTACTATTCAAGGTGTAACGAATACCTGTCTGAGTACGCAAAATTATTCTGTACCAAGTGTCACCGGAGTAACTTACAACTGGAACTTAAGCTCTGGCGGAACAATAACCGAAAATGGAAATACTGCAACCGTCAACTGGACAACACCAGGCACACACACGCTTATCGTTACTCCAACGAATGAATGTGGCAACGGTTCTTCTCGACAAATCACAATTACAGTCAATGACGTACCACAGCAACCTTCTTCTTTTGTTGGAAATACAACCGTTTGTATCGGCACAGAGACTTACAGCGTTGTTGGTCAATCGAATACAAACTATATCTGGCAACTGTCAGGCGGCGGAGCATTGAACTTTTTGGGTAATACGGCAACTATCAACTGGACAACTGCTGGCACTTATACGCTAACCGTCACGCCATCTAATATTTGCGGAAGCGGAACAGCAAGAACCGTTACGGTAAATGTCGTGAATGTGCCACAACAACCAACTTCGATTATCGGAATTGACACCGTTTGCATCGGCTCACAATCTTATTTGACGCAACCACAAACTGGCGTCAATTACGCCTGGACACTTTCCGGCGGCGGAACAGTTTTACCAAATGGCAATCAAGTTTCTGTTGATTGGACAACGCCTGGCACACACACTTTGACCGTCACACCGTCGAATAGTTGTGGTTCAGGACAAGCATTATCCAAAATAATTGTCGTCAATAATACCAACTCTGGCATCACTGGCATAACCGGCGACAACGAGGTTTGTCTCGGTATTGAGAATTATTCTGTGCCAAATATTGGTGGTTTTTCTTATACTTGGTCGCTGTCTTCGGGCGGTAATTTAACGACTTTAAACAATGCTGTTTTTGTCGATTGGACGACTTCTGGTTTTCACACCTTAGCGGTCACTACTTCTGACGGTTGCAATAATGCGATTACCGTTGAGGTCGAAGATTTGCCGAATCAACCACAAAATATTCAAGGCGATTCTGTCGTCTGTTTGGGGCAAAACTCCTATTTCGTACCTGCCGAAAACGCTATCAATTATACCTGGACGCTTTCTGGTGGCGGCATCTTGACGCAATCTAACAACGCAGCAAATATCACTTGGACAACGCCCGGAACATATCAATTATCAGTTGTTCCATCAAATGATTGTGGCAACGGAACGCCACGAATCTTAAATATTGACGTACTCACTATTCCACAAACACCAGCGACTATTCAAGGCGATTCGACCGTTTGTTTAAGCAATTACAATTATTCCGTTTCGGCTTCCGCCAATGTTAGTTACGTCTGGAATTTAGCCAACTCGGGGGCAACAATTACCACAAATAATAATCAAGCCATAGTGAATTTTCAAAATATTGGAACGAATGAACTTAGCGTTTCGGCTACCAATATTTGCGGCTCAAGTCCAACGCAAAACATTCCAATCACTATTTTGGACGTTCCAAATCAGCCACAAATTACTGGCGATATAGATGTTTGTATCGGTACGGAACCGTACGCAATTACACCAAATAATTTTGAAACTTACAATTGGACAATTAACTCTG
>CBFIHR010000078.1:0-20535 GCA_965662365.1 Saprospiraceae bacterium | reverse complement strand
GATTAAAAATTAATCACCACAGAAGTATCAAGAGACAATCTCTAAAATATTTTGTTACCTTTTGCTGCTTTTGTGGTAAAAATAGTGCGATTAAAAATTAATCACCACAGAAGTATCAAGAGACAATCTCTAAAATATTTTGTTACCTTTTGCTGCTTTTGTGGTGAAATTGTTGAAAAAATAATGAGTACGAAAATATAAATCATGAAACTGACGATTCAACGGATTTAATTTTGGAAACAATTTTATTGGTCGATTTTCGGGTGAAACTTTTCGTTTTCCAAAACTTTGAATTGACTTTCGTAAATTTCAGTCATTTGTATTAGCAGCTTTTACATCATCGTACATAAGATTATTTTTATTTTACTACAAAAATATCAGAAACGAACAAAAAATTACGAGACCCTTTTTATTATCCTTCGATACTGTAAAACGCTACCAAATATCTTTACGTTTTGGCGGTTCATCATCATTCAACAAATCCCAATAGTCTAAATTCTCTTCAGCTTGTCGTTTTTCACGATTCAAATCCTCCAAAAGATTTTCAGAATCTACTTCATGGCTGATTTCTTCATATTCCACATATTCGCCTTCTTTTTTTGCATGAATATCTCCTTGGATTTTATCTGCTTTTCGATGCGTCATCGCCTGAAAAAACAGAAATGCAATCACAATCGGATGCAAAAAAGCAGTCAACAAACCTGCACCGATTCCTAAAAGCGGATTGCGTTTAAATAAATTACCAATTCCTTTAAAGAAATTCAAGATAACTTGATATTTGATAATCGCAGTTGCAATCAATAAAGGAATCGCTAACCATGAGAGTAATTTATATACACCTATTGTTACAAAATAGATTAAAACCAAAACACCGACCGTTATCAATATACTCTGCCAACCTCTAAATTGAGCAAAACCACCTTTTTTATTTATCATTATTTTTATAATTTTCGTGTTTCATATTACGTATTGTAAGTTTTTAAACTCCTAACCTGCAACACGTTTCCTTATATTTACAACCGAATTTACGGAAAGGTCATTATTACACCAAACGTTTAGACAAGTCTATTAGTTTTTTGGATAAATTCATTTTTTTACAAAAATATCTATCGACTTTATGTAATTTTAGGGATTCGATAAATTAAGAGGGTTGCGGGTTTTGAGTTGCAAATTTCGGGTCGAATATCCCAAAACTCGCAACTCGTCACCCGAAATAAATTAACCAAATTATGGCAAATGAGTATATCAGTATGAGGAATCTAAAGTTCCTAATACACGAGGTTTTTGACATCGCATCATTGAGTAAGTACGACTATCACGCTGATTATAATGCAGAAATGTTCGATATGATTTTGGATACTGCAAAGCAACTGGCCGATACCGAAATGTTTCCTTTTTATGAAGAAATGGACAAGATGAATCCAAAATTGGAAAACGGTACGATCAAAGTTCATCCACAAGTCGGCAAGGTCATTCAACGCTTGGGCGAAGACGGTTGGATTGCTGCCCGAAAATCGTATGAATTGGGCGGTCAACAAATGCCGTATGCTGTTTTGAATAATGCTTTATGCGTCTTTTATGCGGCTAATTTTGCGGCCGCTTCTTACGCTTTCTTGACTTCTGGCGCAGCGAATTTGATTGATAGTTTCGGCTCAGAAATATTAAAAGAAAAATATTTAGAACCGATGTACACCGGAAAATGGCAAGGTACAATGGCTCTAACCGAGCCTCAAGCTGGTTCTTCCCTATCCGACATCAAAACGACGGCAACGCCTACAAATGATGGCTATTACAACATCAAAGGACAAAAGATTTTTATTTCAGGAGGCGACCACACTGGCGTTCCAAATGTGGTACATTTGACTTTAGCAAAAATTGACGGTGGCCCAGCCGGTGCAAAAGGAATTTCATTGTTTGTCATTCCGAAACATCGTTTCAAAGATGATGGCGGATTTGAAGGTAATGATGTGATTACAGCCGGAAAGTTCGAAAAAATGGGCAGTACAGCCTACGTAACAACACACTTGGTCTTTGGTGAAAATGATGATTGTCGAGGTTGGTTAGTCGGTGAGCCACATCACGGCTTGAAATATATGTTTCAGATGATGAACGAAGCGAGAATTGCAGTCGGTATGACGGCAAATGCTATATCTTCAGCAGCATATTATGCGTCTTTGCAATATGCTAACGAACGTCCGCAAGGTCGGCATATTTCTAAAAAAGACGTTCGCCTGCCACAAGTCGAAATCATCGAACACGCTGACGTTCGCCGAATGTTGTTGTTCCAAAAATCAGTTGTAGAAGGAGCTCAATCATTGGTCACATTATGTAGTTTTTATGCAGATATGGAACACGTCACGGAAGGTGAAGAGCGTGAAAAATATCGTTTATTGTTGGAGTTGCTTACGCCAATTGTCAAAACTTATCCTTCTGAAATGGGTAACCTTTCAGTCAGTGCTGGTTTGCAGTGTTTGGGCGGTTACGGCTATTGTAAAGATTTTCCATTAGAGCAATATTACCGAGATACTCGAATCAATTCGATTTATGAAGGTACAACCGGCATTCAAGGCATGGATTTATTAGGTCGTAAAGTCTTAATGAAAAATGGCCAAGCAGCTCAACTATTTTTCCAAGAAGTCAGCAAAACAATTGCGGAAGCCAAACAAATCGAAAGCACGGCAACTTACGCAGAAGCATTAGAAAAATCGATGCAACAATTACAACAAACAACTGGCTATTTAATCGGTTTAGCACAAAAAGACCGACCAGAAGTGTTCTTGACGGATGCGACTTTGTATTTAGAAATGACCGGTCACATCACCATCGCTTGGCAATGGTTAATGCAAGGAATCGTTGCGGCAAAAGCATTGGAAAAAGGTGGTTTGAACGAAGATGATAGCAACTTTTACAATGGAAAAATGCACACGTTACAATATTATTTCTTATATGAATTACCAAAAATTCGCAGTTTGGCTTATACGCTGATGAACAGTGGACAAGCAACTTTACATACTCCAAGGGAAGTACTAGTTTAAATTAATTGAATCCAATTTTTAACTCTTTCCCTTCTTAAAGGAAAGGGTTAGAGATTGGGTTCAAACTAAAAAACAATGGAAACACTTTATTCCATTATCAATAGCATAGCGTTTATCGGATGGATATTTTTAATTTTCTTTCCAAAAAAGCGGTGGACATTCGCAATTGTAGCAAATGGCGGTATCTCCGCAATATTAGCCTTGTTCTACATTTACTTTATCGTTGGGAGTTTTACAGGCGAAGCAACTGGTGGAGATTTCAATTCTTTGGCAGGTTTAAAAGCCTTATTTCAAAGTGATATTGCCCTATTAGCGGGTTGGGCTCATTATTTAGCTTTCGATTTATTTATTGGAGCTTGGATAACCTTCAACGCTCAACGCTTAGGTTTGACACATTGGAAAATTGTGCCTTGTTTAATTTTTACATTTATGCTTGGACCAGTTGGGTTGTTATTGTATTTTATTGTTCGAGCAGTGATGACGAAGAAGATTTTGCATGAGAATTTTTGATGGTCCCCTTTCCCTAACTCTTTCCCTTTTAAGGGAAAGAGTTAGGGAAAGGGTTCAAACTAAAATGTCACTCCAATTCTCACGATATAATTATCCGTAGAACGTTGTAAATACTCAATCGTAGTTGGTTTTTCAGACGTATCAAACGCATTCGCAACACCCATTGGATTAAATCCAAAATTGATATTTCCAATAGAAGAAGAAGTATTCAAATTACGAGTTCTCAAATATCTATCAATCAAGAAAATCCCTGCTGAAGCCCCCAAAGAAGCAGAAACTAAAGCGGTTTCACTTTCCAAATTATCCGTAACTAAATATCCTACACCGATACCAACCAAACCGCCTGCAATCTCGGACAAACCAATATACGCCCCTTCCGCTGGTGTATAATTATAACCTTTTCCACGACTCAAACCATAAGCAATACCAGCAGCCGAAGTTGCCGTCATGCTACCTAATAAAATTTTTGAATCGTTATAATCATTAAAATCCAAAGCTAAATCTGTAATTGTCGCCGCATATAACGCTCCCAAAGTACCGTAAGCATTCGCCACAATCATATCGCCAACCGTCATATCAGGAATTTTAGAATGAATGTAATGACCTGCGTACATTCCTAAACCCGAACCGATTAACGTACCATAAGTCACTCTACGAGAATCCTCTTTATAATCACTATTTTCATTTGTGAAAAAGTTACCAAAACTCGCTCCATAACCAGCTCCCCAAACACTACCTGTTGTAATCATTCCAAGGTTACTCAATGAAAGGTCGTGCTTTTTCGTCAACGCCATCATTCCAAAACTTTCACCCAAACTAAATGCCATCGGTACGAATAAACGACGTTGGCGTTTGTCATAATCATAACCCGTCATCGGATCATAAACATCGTTTAAATTCATTAAATTATAAATCAAAAAGCCGTGACCTGTTCCGGTTACTGTTCCGATAGAATAACTACGTGCCATCGGTTTGGTGATTTCTTGATTTTTTGTTGCTAAAAATGGAACATAAAAACTTCCGCCACCGACCAACATATAAGTGGCAATAAATGGCCGTTCATTTTGAATATTCAAGGCACGAGGCAACGCCCAAGCGTACAAACCTAAACCAGAAACTGTCGAAGAAATCAAATATTCTTGTCGGCCATTTTGATTAATACTTAAAATCTCTTGAATTTTATCCGACTGATTAATGCGTTCGCAGAATGTCGCTAATTCCGCTTTCGTCATCGGTTTGCGTTCGACTTGAAAAACATCATTCGGTTTATAGATAATTTCTAATACAAATAAATCGTCACTTTCTTTGTACAATAACGCCTGTTGAAAGCCTTCGTATTCTGTAAATAATTGCAACTTTTTTTCTAACTCTACATTGACGACTTCGATTTTATCGCAAAGCGGAACGACTGTTTGTTGTGCAAAAACTTGAAATGTAAATGTGGTAAAAATTGTTAAAATGAATAATCTGATTGCTGTTTTCATAGTTCTATTATTTTTATTGTACTACAATGTCAGCCGTAAAGATAGCCGCTAATAACATCTTAAAAACTGATAAATATTACCTTTTGAATTGATATAACAAGATTACAGCACAATACGATACCAAGCAAATGATTCTTAAACTTTATCTGGTTTTATTAAACTGGTTTAATTGAAGGAAGCAGTTTCCTAACTTTATCAAATGATTTCGTAATTTTGAACTATTGTTTACCAATTATAAAATTCATGGATTTTTTAAAAGACTTATTCAACTTCTTGAAAGAACGCAAGAAGTTCTGGCTAGCACCAATCATTATTGTATTGTTACTATTAGGAATCTTAATTATTGTTGGCGGTTCAGCTGGCGGTTCTTTGATTTATACTTTGTTTTAGTCAATATTCTTACCGACAATTTTCGCAAATTCCTGATGCTTCGATTTCGATATTTTGAATTTGAACATTAGGAATTTGTACTGAAATATGGTCATCGATTTCCATACACGATACCTCTTTACAACTTGTACATTTAAAGTGAATGTGTTGATGATTGTGATGTTCAGCCGTGCAATGATGCGAACAAATCGCATAGTAAGTTTCTTGTCCACGAGTCGAAGCCTTGTGAATTACCCCTTTATCCATCAACGTATTGATGTTTCGATACAAAGTCACTCTATCAAAATTCGTCAGTGCTTTTTGTAATTCCGAATAAGGCATCGCACTTCCATAATCCGCAATCGTCTGCAACACTTCAAGTCGCTTTGAAGTCGCTTTCAAATCCCTCGCTTGTAGTATATTTTTAAAATTCATTTTTGTTGTAGTTCGTGATTCGGAACTTGATTTTATTCAATTCTTTGAATATTTTTAGACTACTAAAAGTAATTAAAAAATAAGTTATTTTAATTGTCAATAATATTCTGCGTTATTCTACATCCGAATCCAATTAAAAATTAAAATTTGCACCAACGATAATATTTCGACCTAAATCATCAGCAAAATACCGCTGACGATTCAGATAATCTCGATATTCGACATTCAATAAATTATCAACTTTGACATATAATTTAAAAGCTGTTTTATCAAAATCCACTTTCGTGGAAAACTTCGCCCCGACTAAGTTATACGCCGTTGGAGGCAAGACAAAATCTTGCGAAGGTAGCAAATTTTGTTGCTCAAAAACGTAGCGGTTATTGAGTTCTAAAACATTATTTTTGAGCTTTTTTAAATTTGGTAATTCGTATCTCAAAGTTGCGAATAAATTATTAGAAGGTATATTTATTAAAGGTAAATCATTAGTTAAATCATCACCTTTTATAAAACTATAACTCGCAGTTGCTTTCAGTTTTTTATTAAAATAATAAGTCACGACAGCATCTAAACCATAAATCTGTGCATTCGTTTGTTCGTAGCGAAAAACAGGAAATGCACCACGAATCGTTAATCGAAATTCATCTTGCGGATTGAGGAAAATATAGTTTTGAAAATGTTGATAATACGCCAAAACCGAGACGTTCCATTTATCTGTTTTATGTTTTTCATAAGATAAAGTCGTCTTGATGCCTTGTTCCGTTTTCAAATCAATATTCCCTTCTTCAATACTACTAACGCCTTGATGTAACCCAAAACTATACAATTCATTGATTGCAGGATTTCGACTGCCTAAACCAATATTATAAGTAATATCTCCAAAATCTTTTTTTAATACCAATCCAGCATTTGCACTAAAATTATGAAAACGATTATCATAAAAAGCCACTTCACGAGGAATCGTTTGTGTAAAAGTCGCTACACTTTGACGCACGTTATCATATCTTGCACCGATTTCCCAGTGTCCTGTTTCCATTGCAAAATCCTGCTTTAACGTAACAAAAGCACCAGTTTCTGTATTCAAATAATCAGGAATTAATGGCAAAATCCCTGTTTCTGGATTGTTCTGATTATCAACAATATTTAGCTGAACTCCAGTTTTTAATTCTATAAAATTATCAAAATTATGTTCAAATTTTGTTTCAAAAAAATTCGTCCATTGTCTTAAACTCAACGCAGGAATATCCGTTCTTCCACTTCTTCGTACATCAAATTCCTTTCGATTATTCAATTGAGTTGCATACGTCAATCTCAATATACTATTAAAACCGTTACTATAAGTTGTCGTAAACTTTAGTAAATTATGATTGACCTGTTGCTTCGGTGCTTCTATTTCATAAGAAAAATCAGATTCCGTAAAAAACGGTTCGTCACGATTTAATGCCAATTCTAAATCTGTTAAGTTTCCAATATGAGAACCTCGCAAAATCCCTAAAGTCGTGTTGAAAGTACTAATATATAACTCACTTGACCAATCGATTGACCAGGCTTTCTCCAGTTGTAATGATAAATTTGCTTCTTCGTGACCAGTATTGTTTAAATAATAATTTGGTGTGTGTTTATCGCCACTTTTTTTAATTGTTCCGTTGATTTTCCATTTAAAACCGCTTTTCCATTCATTTCCTTGCAATTCTATATTCAAACCTGTTCCTCGTCCATTACTTTCATAAAAAGTATTGACGACACCTTTCAGTTTTTTAGAAGTTGTTATAACAGATTCTGTCATAACAAGATTTCCAAAAGTATTTCCTTGATATTCTAATGTAGAAACCCCTTTAAAAACATAAATCCGATTTGATGATAAAGGGTCAATTTCAGGTGCATGATCGTTTCCCCATTGTTGTCCACTTTGCGTTATTCCATTATTCAAAATCGCTAAACGATTGCCATATAAACCATGAACAATTGGTTTACCAATAGAATTTCCATTTTTTAGAACACTAACACCAACCATTTTTGCCGTTAATTCCGCTAAATTTCCATTTGTATTTTCATCAATAACCGTTTGATTAATAAGGTAAGTTTGTGTAGCATTATCGTTTGGTCGAGGGGCCCAGTTAATAAGTTCCACTAACTCTATTGCGAATGCTTCTAATTGGACAGAAAGTTCTACGTTTTTTTTTAGGTCAATCGAATGTGAGATTGTTTTTTTGCCTATGTAACTAAATTCTAATTCATAAATCCCTTCACAAAGATTATCTAACTTGAAATTACCGTCTAAATCGCTTGCTACGCCAGTAGTTGTCCCCGAGATCACAATATTTGCTCCAATCAACGGCTCTTGCTCCTCTTTATCCATAACTTTTCCCGAAATCGAAAAGTTACAATCTTGCCCAAGAGCTATTATTGGCGAAAGCCAAACAAGAAAAATAATATATAAAAAGTGTTTTTTCAAAAGGTTTGGATTTATTTTAAATCTGATTCCAATAACTTTCGTCATTCCGAGGTAGGTCGGAATGACGAGAATTATTTTTAATCTTTATATTATTGAATCGTCACGTCAAAAGTCACTTCAATATCAGTTTCGCCACCCGCATTAGTGATGTCGCCATTTGCCACGTTATCCGCAGATTTCAAAGGCTCGTGACGTAAAGTAATCGTCAAAGTACCCGTTGTTGCAGCACCTGTATTGACTGCAGTTTCTAAACCAATTGGCTGATTGTTCGTATCTGCATCATTGTAACCGATCGTCAAATCTGTTGCTGTTGTTGCATAAAAAAACTGGTGTGCTTCTGCTTCCGCTCTAATTTCTACGGTAATATCTTCAACAGGACTTTCCGCTTCATTTAATAACTCAATACTTCCAGAGTAAGCCGTATTTGCTGCTAAAGTACCATTCGTAATAATCGGATCATCTCCACCGTCACCGTCCAAATCTTGAAACTCAAAGATAACTGCATCTCCACCTCCAGTAGGGGTTAGAACATAACGCAAAGTCGTGATAACTTCCTCTTCGTTGACGGGTAAAGGCTCATCGACTGAGCATGATGAGACCGTCAAAATAATTCCTAATAAAGCAATTGATAAAAAATGTAATCCTTTCATGTTTGATTAGTTATACATTGTGTTTAAATAATTTATTTCAAAAGACAACACAAAGATAAGTAAACAAATGCAACATTGTTGCATTTAACTAAATTTTAATAAAAAAAGGTGAAGCCAATACTTCACCTTTATAAATGCCAATATAACACTTATGATGTGTTAAAATTTTATGATCTACCAAGTGCCAACTGAATATTACCGACGCTTATGCCCTTCATTTTTTCTTCTTTGTGAATTCGTCCGTCAATTGTGTAATCGTATTTGAAATATTGTCAATTCCGTTTTCAACTGCTTTCGCAATACTGTTAACGTCAATCGGTTCGCCACGCATTTCTAATTTTTGAGAAGCCGTTTCTGCTTTTGGCAAAATAATCATCAAAACAATATACACTGGAATAATAACGCCAACCGAGCCAAAAGCTAATAAAGCAAAAGCGATGCGTAACCAAACAGGATCTTCGACACCAAAGTAAGCCGACAACCCCGAACAAACACCAGCAATTACCTTATCATCAGGGTTGATATAAAGGCGTTTTCCAGTCTTATAATTATACTTTGATTCAGATTTTCCATATTTTAAATCGTCTTCAAATAGGGCATCTGCCCCGAAATCCTCTGGCGTTCCCATTCGTGCGATTGCTGCTTGAACATCATTGATATTCAGAATACTGCGATTTTCTAATCGATTATTAAACAATTCTGCCATACGAGATTCTATATCGCTGATAATTTCGTCTGCCCCCTCGTAGGTTTGAAAATGTTTTCGCAAAGCATCGGTGTATTGCTTCAGATGTTCAAACGCATCGTCATCAATTGTGAAAGGATATCCACCAAGATTAATATTGAAAGTCTTATTCATTTTTTTAGTTGTTTAAGTTGTTTCTGTTCTCGTTGTTTCGGTTATCAAAATTGATTCTACGCCTAAAACCAAATCGTTCCATGATTTTTTAAGTTCTATCAAAAAATCTTCGCCTTTTTCAGTGAGTTGAAAATATTTTCTTGGAGGGCCAGCGTTAGATTCCCGCCAACTATAAGAGAGTAATCCAGCATTTTTTAATCGAGTGAGTAAAGGGTACAAAGTCCCTTCGACTACAATCATTTTCGCTTTCTCTAATCGCTCAATAATATCCGATGGATAGGCCTCTTTTTCTGAAATAATAGATAAAACACATAACTCCAAAATCCCTCTCCGAAGTTGTTTTTGCGTTTTCTCTACAATTTTTTGAATATCGTTATTCATAATTTCTACGTTTTCATTATTGATTAAATCAGTTTTTTAACTCGTTTTTTAGTTGATTATTTCGTTTTTGATACTACAAAGTAAAGCAATCCTTTAGTACTATGCAATACAAAGTACTTAAATACGACCTATTATTAGGTTAAAGTGTCATTTTTAACGATGAATAGAATTTTTAAACGGATTAAAAATTAAATATTTGAATATTAGTAAAAATAAAAGCCATTGACTCTTTGGAGAATCAATGGCTTGAAAAATCGTTAGCAAAGCGACCGTTAATTATGAACGTGTACATCCATTTGAGGATAAGGAATACCGATTCCTGCTTTATCAAATTCTTTCTTAATATATTCGTGCATGTAGAAATGTGCGTCCCAATAAGTTGCGACGGTTACATCTGAAGCGACTAAAAAGTTTACTGAACTATCTGCCAGCTCTGATATTTTTATCAATGGCTCATTGTCTTGTTTAATAAAAGGACAACTTGCCACTACTTGCTCAATCACAGCTCTGGCTTTATCAATATCGTCTGTATAACCAATACCAAACGTCAAAGCTAAAACGACATTTCCGTCTCCTTCTGTAAAGTTGGTAATTGCACCATTTGAGATAGCACCATTCGGAACGATCATTTTCTTGCCACCAGGAGCAGCCAAAATGGTATTAAAAATTTGAATTTCTTTCACCACACCTTTAAAACCTTGTGCCTCCACTAAATCACCTACTTTGTAAGGTTTGAAAAATAAAATCAATGCACCACCAGCAAAATTCGCCAAACTACCTTGCAATGCTAAACCGATCGCAAATGAAGCCGCCCCCAAAATAGCAACAAATGAAGTTGTCTCCACTCCGGCTGTTGTCACAGCAGAAATAATCACCAATACCTTTAATGAAACACTCACTAAAGACATCATAAAGCTTTTCAGAGAAGCATCTACTTTTGAACGGTTAAGCACATTACCCGCTACTCTTGTAATCATTCCTACGACCCACCAACCGACTACTAAGACGATGATACCTCCAATAACTTTTCCGATCGTACTATCTGGTTGATTTAGTAGCTCTAAAAAAGAATCTAAATACTCTTGCATGATATTTTAAATTTTATTTTAAACAAAAAGTCCTGTAAATAAGCGTTAAGCTATTGACAAAGGCTCTTTAATTTCCTACAAATGTATATTTTTTACACACTCGAAAGATAATCAATCTTTTAAAAAATAACCCGATAATTATCGTAACAATCACATCAAATGTTACATTATTACACATTTCGTTTATTCCAATAACGCATCAAACCGGCCACACTCATCCATGAAGGATTTGCGGCTTCGTATTGTTTGATTTCTTCTTCATTCAAGCCATGATTAAGCAATTGTTGCTTAGTATATTCCATGAACTGAGGGACAATTTCTTTTTGTTCCGTTCCATTTTCATAATGCGGCTTCATCCAGTTTGCCCAGTCCCAAAGCATTTTTTCTAACGCCTCCAGATGTTCCGTGATGTTCGTAATTTTATTAAAATGTGTCAAATACAAGGCTTTAATATCTAAACCTCGAATGAGATTAATTGACGCTACCCAGTCTTCAATATTAATATCCGGCGGTGGACACGGCGGTACGACAATTCCTTTGGCGATTTTCACACCAGCAACATCGCCCGCAAATAAATTATCGTCAACTTGCCAAGCAATATGATGCACTGCATGACCAGGCGTGTGTTGTGCCGTAAAAGTCGTATCACCAATCGTTATACTTTCGCCATGTTCAACAGTTTGCAATTTTTCCTCATCAATGGCTTCCATTTTACCCCACAAAGTTTCCATTTTGTCTTGATAAATCCGTTTTGCGGAAGCGTATAATTTTGAGGGTTCGCCAAGGTGACGTTTTCCGAAAGGATGCAGATAAATCGTTGCTCCTTGTTGAGCTAAAGCCCACGCTCCTCCAGCATGGTCAAAATGAATGTGTGTAATAAAAACATGTTGAATATCAGCCATTTTAAAACCACAACGTTCGATTTCTTGTTCCAAATTACCATTTACGGAATGTGGTCCCGTTTCGACTAAAACTGGCCCTTCACTTGTTTCTACCAAAAAGGCTGCAATTGCTTCATCCAGCCCTAAAAATTTAAGATCTAATATGTGTATCATTTTATACTAATTAATTTGTTAGTGTTTTTAATATTATAAAATTGTAGATTAGCCAATTGACCGCTAACCGTATATAATTCATATCGCTTTTAAAATCAATCGTTTACAACTATTTTTTAATATAGAAACTACTGAATAAGGAACTGTTAAATTAATCACTGAATTAACTATTTATGAAAATGGTTAGAGTCTTGATTTTTTACATTAAAGTATAATCATCATTACCTTCTGACGAATGTGGATTGTTGGATTCGTCCGGGATAAAATCAAATTCATTACTGATAATTGTATCTTCAGCTGTTTGTGTCGTATTAAATGGCGACATTTCTTGATGAATTTTAATCATTCTTCTGCTCAAAATAATTCCGATAATCAAGGTGACCATCGTCAGACCAGCTAAGGCAGGATAATTTTTTTGAAAAATAAAAAAATCATACGCTCCATGTAAGACAATCGCACCGATTAACCCTTGTAGTAGTAACTGTATTTTATTAATATCCGAAAACTTCGCCAAACCAACATAATAACCCATTATCACGGCAAAGGACGCATGAGCAGGCACAGCAGTAAATGCTCTCATGATTGTCGTCTGAATACCGTAGTTAATTGCATAAAGAATGTTTTCTAAAGTCGCAAATCCCATTCCTATCATCACAGCGTAAACAATGCCGTCCAGCGGTTCATCAAACTCACTTTTGTCATAAATATACCCTCTTAAAAAAACATATTTGACGAACTCCTCACTGCCCCCGACTACGACAAAAGCAAAAATCGCTGTCGTTACAATATTCGGCGACACATCATATCCCAGGCTCATTCCCCAGCGTTCTAACCAAATCGCTGGCAGTGTACTCAATGCTCCAAAAAAGAAACACCAAATCAAGTATTTATGCGGTTCTTTGTCGTGTATATCTTTATAATAGATATAAATGGCTATCAATAAACCAGGCAAAGTCGCTAATGCTAAATTTAGTATATCTATCATTGAAGTTATTTTGAATGATTATTATTCAAAGATAAAAAATCCAATGATCAATTCGGTGTGTTTCATTCTTGAATATTTACGGAAGTGAATTTAGAAGTCTGTTGACCTCTTTTTGTAGTAATTCCTTTGCTTGAAAATTAGTTTGAAACCCTTGATATAACTTAGATACATTTAAGGCTTTCGCCAATTCAAACTCAGATTGAGCCACTGTATAAAAAATATATTGTTGTTGATATAATCTTGCTAAATACAGTTGTTCTGTTTGTCCAGGTGTTGGGATGAGAATCGCTTTTTTATTCATAGCCACCAAATCCATAACGGTACTATAGCCCGAACGAGCAATAATTAAACGACAAGCTGCCATTTTTTGATTGAGTTGTTTTGCTGTTAAATAACCATGAATCTCTAAATTATCAGTTTCTATTTTCTCCTCAACGCTCATTTTTCCCTTTACGAATAGGACTTTTGTATTTGGGTAGTTTTTTTGATATTTTTCAATTTGTTGTAATAACTTCTCTTCTAAATATGTCCGTTGCGGTTCGGGCCCCGAAAGAATGATTCCTAAATCGTATTTTTGTTGAACTTTCAGCGGTTTCATTCGTGATAAAATGCCAATGTATTTGGCGTGGCGAATCGGGAAATTGTGAGCCAATTCTCCTGCAATATTAGGTTCATTTGGTACATCAGGAATCCAAATCGTTTTGAATAAATGCAACACGAGATAATTCCACCGACTTACCAAAAATTGTAAAATAGAATTTGGAATTTGAATATTAACTTGATGCGTTATGAAAGCGGTCGGCACTTTCCATGTCCAACAACCATAGCGATTATCGGAGATAACTGCATTGATTTTGTACTGTCTGATAATTCGCTGTAAAGCGAAAAATTCACGAAACATAGCGATTGCAATTTTGGGGGCTTGAGTCGCAATATTCCAGGTCATGTTTGGCGTTTTGTAGGTTACGTTATAGGCGGGTAATTCTATAAAAGTCAATTGTGGATATTCTTTTCTTAATAAATCTAAAGCCGTTCCGTCAGAAGCAATAATAACTTTCACATTTTGTGTAAGTAATTCGTTAATAATTGGCATACAGCGAGTTGCGTGACCTAAGCCCCAGTTTAATGGTGCAACTAAAATGCGTTTTTTCTGTTTTGATGTCGTTTTCAAATACTTATTTTATTTTATAATCGTTGTATCGTTATTGCTATTCTATAAAATAGGACAATATTAAGCTATTGTTATAATATAATTCAAATGAGAAATATTAAAAAATTATTAGTTTTTACTTTGATTTTCGGATTTTTGGCGGTTTCATTCACAAGTTGTTCACCAAAAACGTATAAAAAAGGGAAACGCAAAAAAGGGAAAAGAGGCTGTAATTGTCCGAGTTTTTCGGCTGATGCAAGCCCTCAAATCATCACCTGGGAGATGGCTCAAAGTATTAAACGCAGTTGATTTTCAAATAAAATGCTTGTAAACAAATTGAAGCTATTTCACTAAAAAAACATAAATATGAAAGGATTAAAGAAAGTTATCGTTATTGCTGCTATCCTTAGCTTTGTTGTAAGTTTGAGCAGTTGTCGTTCTTCTAAGTCAGGTTGTCCAAACAAGCATTAGGCTATAGTCCAGCTAATCAAAAAGAAAAATTAATCAGGTTTTGTAATGATAAGAAAATTAAATTTGTAGCGACTTTTTTGGTTCAACAACTATCAATTTCCCTATCTGGGATTTTTCTAAAAAATAATAAACGGCACTCAAATTGTGTATTTAATATTATTATCATAAACTAAAAATAATTACAAGACACTATGAAAATAGAATTTATGCTATTGCCTATCTTTTTATTGATGGGAACAAACACTTTTGCACAAACTTCAATAGAGCGTGTTCTGGATTATGTCAATTGTGGCTACGCAAAGACTTTTACCTATCGCCTCGAAGCAGAATGTCAAGACAATGAAACGATTTTAAAACGTTGGTTACTAAAAGATTATGGTACTCCTGCCGAAAATGCCACTTTGCACACTTTTTATATCTCTACGATTGATGATAAATTTAAAGTAGAAAAAGGGAATAGCCTTTGGATAGATTTTGAACAGAAAATCATTGCTGAATTAGATAGTATTGAACAGTTAGATGCAGAACACAGAGCGGTTTTAACTAGTCTTTCTCAAACGGATTCGTTACATAATGCCGTTAATCGCTTACCCGGATTACAGAAAAAAAGAGACAATTTCTGGAAGGCTCGAAAAAATAAAAAAGAGCTTTTTAAGGAATATGAAACGACTTACAAGGAAGCTAAAGAGGCTTATGACGAAGGCGATATGTTGCCGAGTGAATGGGACAAAATTGAAGAAAAATATTTAGCGATGAGAGAAGAATTAGACTTTTTGAAAAGTGAACTAAAGAAAATGAATGATGAAATCACGGCTTACCGAGAAGACATCGCACGACTCAAAAAAGAAACAGGTTTGTTGCAATACAAATCTTATCGGGACGGTAGTTATTAAAACCGTGAACAGAAAATTTGTCTTTATTCCAGGCATTCTGCCGATAATACCGAACTATTACGAATTAACACAAAAGGTCTTGAAAAGTGCTACAACACTGACTTCAAGACCTTTCAAGTTCTATAAAAAACTAAATTTACATCTGCAAGTACATCAAATATTTCTCTTGATAATACTCTAAATCGAAATAGTCTGACAGCTCATAAATTTCTGTAAATTCATAATGAGGCAATAATTTAATTTCGCTTTTGGGATTTCCACCTTTTAGAGCCAAAATTCCATTAGGAAGCGGGTTCGCATGGTCTTTTTTAATTAAATGTTCTGTCCATGCTTTTAATTTATCAATCGGTGCGACCGCCCGACAAACCACAAAATCAAACTTTTCCTTAAACTCTTCCGCTCTTTGCTGCAACGCAATACAATTTGTCAATTGCAACGCCTTCACGATTTCTTGTGTCACATAAGCCTTTTTCTTGCGGCTGTCGATACATGTAAAAAAAACATCTTCAAAATAGATGGCTAAAGGAATCCCTGGCAAACCGCCACCCGTTCCCAAATCCAATACATCTGTCCCAGGTTCGAACTGAATCGCCTTCGCAATCGCCAAAGAATGTAAAATGTGATGTTCAATCACATTATCGATATCTTTTCGAGAAATGACGTTTATTTTGCCATTCCATTCTTTGTACAACTCGGCTAACTGTGCTAATTGTGCCAGTTGTGCTGCCGACAATTCTGGAAAATATTTTTTGATAATATCCACTACAGGTGTAAAGTCTGAAATATGAAATCTGAAGTGTGAGTTGTAAGCTATGAAGCCTTTGCACTTCACATTTTACACCTCACCCTTAATACTTCATACTTAAAAATTAATAATTTGTGTAACGTGATTTTCGATAGTCCTGAGTGTCGATTCGTCCGTAATATTTCCCTGCTTATCCATTAATTTATAGATAGAAGAATACGGTTGACGATTCGGCAGAACAATTGTTCCCAAATAGTTCAGTACGCCAGTCAAATGTTCCATACCTCGAAGATTACCAGCTCGACCTCCGGCAACGCCTACGATTGCGGCTTTTTTCCCCTCAAAAGTTTCTGACCGTTTCCGAATAGAAATCGCATCAATAAACATCTTTAAAGCACCTGGCATCCCGCCATTATATTCAGGAATGACAAAGATGAACTTATTAGCCGGAATGAGCCATTCATCCTGTATTTTTAATAAATTTTGATTCAAGTCCTCATCATACATATCTGGATTGTAAACACTTGTATCAACATCTTTTAGATACAATAAATTTACATTATCCTTCAGCTTTATGAGTGAGTCATAATATTTTTTACCAAAATCTCCCGCCTTACTTTTCTTACGATTCGTACCAACAATAATAGTTATCATTATGACTTTATTACTTTTATCATTAACTTTTATAGTATATAAGTTAATAGATGAATATATGCTTGTAATAAACTTTACAAATGTATCTAATTAAGAATGTTTAAAAAGAATTTTTGTTGAAAACATTTCATTTCAATTGGTTTTCTCTTATAAAACTTTTAACTTAGTTGAAGCAACCATTCCATAATTTTTACCGTTTTAGGTATAATAACCAAATTAAATTTTGAATCTTTCACCAAAAACACTATTTATGCCATAAAAATCAACCTTTAAATTTTACCTAATTTTCAAGTTATTACAGAACCAGATTTAAATATTACGTTGAATATGAAGCAAAGTACTGGCGTTGTTTTATCAGGAGGTGGAGTTAGATGTGTCGCACACATAGGATTTCTGAAAGCCCTTGAACAAAACGGAATTTTCCCCACACATTTAGCGGGAAGCGGAACAGGAGCAATTGTAGGAGCGTTATACGCTGCAGGATATAAACCGGACGATATTTTATATTTCTTTCGCAAAAATGCAGCAGTTTTTCAGTGGTCTAAGATGACAATCCGAAAGACGGGAATTTTAGACACTGATAAATATTATAATATTTTATTTGAGATGTTAGGGTATGTGACTTTTGAGCAGTTAAAAAAGCAATTATTTGTCACGGCAACCGATCTTGTCAATGGCACAAGTCGAATTTTCAAATCAGGCGAAGTTATTAAACCCGTTTTAGCATCTTCTGCCCTCCCCCCGGTGTTCTCTCCTGTAGAAATTGACAATCAGTTATATATGGACGGCAGCGTTATGAATAATTTCCCTGTAGATCCATTGCTAAAAACTTGCAATAAAATATTAGGTAGTTTTGTCGCAGCAGTTCGACCAATTGAAAAAAGCGATATTTCTAATTCTATTAAATTACTGCACCGAGCAAATGACTTACAACAAATTGCACATGCAAAAATGAAATTCAAAGAGTGTGATTATGTGTTACAACCAAAATCATTGTATAAATACGGTAATTTTAATGCAAGTAAAATTGAAGAAATTTATCAAATAGGATATTTGACTGCTTTAGCAAAAATGGATGCAATAACCGAAGCAACAAGTTTCATTAATACCTCAAACTTAAATAAACAAGTCATATTTCAATAATCAATGCTATCATAAAATGAGGTTACAACTATGGTAAATAAAAAGAGCGATTCTATCTAAGGAATCGCTCTTTTTGATATTCCGTAACCACAGCTTATAAAATACTCCGACAAATATTCCTTATGCTTCACAGTTTTGTTATTCCGATATTCGAATACGGCAGCAACAATTCCTATCTGCAAAATAATCTCTGAAACTTACCGAAAAGTTAATCGCCCGAGGCGTCAATTTTTCCATATTCGACAACGAACTTTTGATATTTCATATTAAATTTATTGACGATTTCGGTAACTCTGTTTTCATGTGTATCAGTAATAAAAATCTGCCCAAAAGATTTTTTATTAATTAATAACTCTAATAATTGTTGGACTCGATTTTCATCTAATTTATCAAAAATATCATCTAATAATAAAATCGGTGCAATACCTTTCTGCTCTCGTAACAGCTCATATTGTGCTAATTTTAAAGCCAAAATATAGGACTTTAATTGACCTTGTGACGCAAACTGTTTAACGGCTACATCATTAAAAACAAACTTTAAATCATCTTTATGAATGCCAACTGTTGTACGCTGTAAAATACGGTCTTTTTCAATGCTTTCTTCTAAGAGTTTTTCAAAATCTGTATCCGTTAGTTTCGATTGATAAATACATTTGACCGATTCTTTTTCGCCAGATATTTGACCATAATAATTCTTAAAAATCGGTTCGAAATTCGACATCCATTCCATTCGTTTTTGATGAATATATTTAGCACTCGGCAAGAGCTGTACATCAAACGACTGAACCAAAATCTCATCAAAAGTTCGAGCTTCAGCCATTTGTTTAAGCAGCTTATTTCTTTGAGCCAACACTTTATTATAATGCATCAGATACGTCAAGTATTGATTATCTAATTGACATAATGTATTGTCTAAAAATCGGCGACGTTCCTCGCTTCCTTCCATAGCCATGAGTGTGTCATCTGGTGCAATCATCACAATAGGAAAACAACCAATATGTTCCGATAATCGCTCATAAGTCGCCTGATTTCGTTCAAACTCTTTACGCTTGCGAGGTTGTACTTTGGCAATAATTTTATCAACTTGAGGTTTCTCTTGAGTTATTCTGGTCACAAAATTTCCTTCTAACCGAAAGAAATCAGCTCCATGACGAACGATATTTCTATCACTTGTTTTGAAATGTGACTTACACATACACAAATAATAGATAGCATCCAAAACATTCGTTTTGCCGACTCCGTTTTGACCAACAAAACAGTTCAGATGTTCAGAAAACATCAAAGTTTGAGCTTCGTAATTTTTAAAATTTGTAAGTTTTAGAGCTTGTAAATGCAAAAACAGTTGACGACTGACAATTGACGGCTGACGATAACAACTAACCATAAACGATTGACAATTTTTCATGCTCAATCGTTTGCTGTCAACCATCTATCGTCAACCGTCAATCGTTTTAATAAAAAATCGAATACGGTTTACCTTCTAATCGTTCTACGTAATTGACTTCGCCTAAACGAAACTTCACAGGGAAACCAGAAGCTTTTTCCATCTTAACCTCCAACTTACAGAAAATAGCCAAATCGTCATAATTGTAAGCCGAAACATTCACCAGATTATTAGATTTCATAATTGAAATAGAATTGACCGGCAAGATAGAATACGGATTCGTTGGTAATAAAGTATTGATTTTGAAGGGCTTTATTTCGTAATGTTCTATCGGGAAGTAATTCGTTTGAGCCAGTGACAAGTTTATATTACCACAGAATAGCAGCAGAAAAAATAATTGTTTCATACGTTTCAAATTTCTATTTAAAACATAAATGCTACGGTTAAGTTGACACTTTGAGTTAGAAAGACCAACATCAGCCTTGTACGTTATCCAACTTCTGACACTCCTGAAATCGTATTTTTATGCAGTTTGATAATTTTTGAATCTTCGTACGCTTAATTGAAATACCGAGATAATTAAACGGCTTTCGCTCAAACTCCTGCATGATTCCAGTGCCTTTATCCTTCAGAATAATTATTTGGAAAATTTCAAAAATACAGTTGTTCCCTCGCCTAATATAGATTCAATCCACAATTCGCCTTTGATAGATTTCATTATTTTATCACAAATTGCTAAACCAATACCGTTGCCTTTATAGGGCACTTCAGATTCAACCTTTTCAAAAATAC
>CBFIHR010000077.1:0-20920 GCA_965662365.1 Saprospiraceae bacterium | reverse complement strand
TTAAACACTCTAACATTTATTCAAAAAACGGCACAAAGGTACGATTCTATTTAATCAATTCAAAAAAGTGTATTTGTTAAGGTTTTTGAAAGGACTTGAATTATTCCCTAAACGATAACTAAGTCAGTTATACCGTTTATATTCAAAATGACTGAACTCAACTATTTTGGAAAATAAATGCCTAAATCAATCTTATATTTACTTTTCACTTATGATGTTATTTGACTATTTAAAACGATTATAAATGACGTATTTTAGACTTTTTTTAATTGGTATTTTTTTTATTTTTTGTAATAATAGGGCTACTGCTCAATTGAACATTGGTTACAATCATTCAAACATAGGTAGTTTGGTGAGCGTAAATTATCAACTCAAAAAATTCAACCGTTTTGAACCGGGTTTGCGTTTAAGTTTAGATAATTATGTTGAAGATTTGCACCTTGAACCTGTGCTACAATTTCAAATTATTCAAAAACAAGATTACGTTTTTTACGCAGGTGCAGGAATGTGGCTTGATGGGTTTAACAACACGTTGATATTGCCTTTAGGTTTGAATTTTGTTCCGTTTTCAAATAAGCAATTTCAGATAAACACTGAAGTTACACCGATATTTATTGACGGAATGATTTTGAGAGGAAGCATCGGTATTAAATATCAATTTGCTTCAAAATAATTAAATAAAAAAGGTCGAATGTTACGAACATTCGACCTTTCGCTATTAATCAACTATTAGTATTAGTGGTTGTACTTCATGTGAAGATGATATTTTGGCAAAAACGAATAATGGTAATGATGATCCTGAAGTCTTAATAATTGATGCTTGGGGAGCTGATGTTGGTGCATTCCTTACTTGCTTAGAATCTTCAAATTTTAATGCCCGAGTGAGTATTACCGTTAGAACAGGAAGTTATGACCCTCAAACTCAGGTTTTTACTCCTGATATTACTCCTTATTTTGATCAAGTTCTTACAAATCAATCTTTTTCAAGTAATAGTGCAACACCTTTTAACATTAATGTACCAGAAACTGGAGGTTATTTACTTCAATTTGAAATAGAAATAAGTGATTGTTCTATATGTTGTCATGGTCCAGACCCTAATCAGTGTGGTTCTAATGTTGCAAATAATATATGTCAAGCAGGTAATCCCCGTATTCAAGTTGAACGGATATTTACAACAGATTCACGCCCTCAACATGATTTGAATTACGACTTACCACGTTCCCAGTTTCAACAATTAAGTTGTGTATGTGGCTGTGATGTAGATTGCTAATTAATTTTTTAAGATAAAAAAAAATATTATGAAAAAAATAATAATTTCTAAATTTCCTATTGCTTTCCTATTACTCTTAATTACTTCTTGTAATAATAAGACAGACTTCGAACCTACAATTATTAGCGAGGAAATAGCAGCGGCTCAGTATAGAGGAGGAGAAACAATCACAAGTTTTGACAGCTATATAGCTGCTGAATTTATAGGTACTATAGGTTCGTGTAATTATAATAGTGTAATAGTCTGGGGAAGTTTCAATAAAAAAACAGATGATGCAGGAACTATATCAATTGAAGATAACTACTTAAATAAAATAGTAGAAGACGGTAAAACTCGTTATCTAAAAGAGATAGCTGCATCAGATATAGCTGCTAATGAGTTATCTGAACAAGGTACTGTTTCTTGTGATTTTTACTCAGCAATGCCTGCTACCTATACCTCGTTTTCTAAGAACATAAGTGTTCCTGCTCCTTTATGTATTGAAACTTCAATTGGTAATAGTGAAGTTTTGTCAAAAAGTAATGATTTAGATCTTACATGGGAATCCGATGTCAATACAGATAAGTTGTACGTTTCTGTCTGTACCCCAGGATTACCTTGTGTTTTGAAAGAATTTGATGATGCGGAAGGTGAGGCAACAATTTCAAGTAGTGAATTTGCTGAATTTGTTAGCGGAGAACCTGTTTTCTTTTATATCGGTAGAGGAATTACGAAAACACTCAAACAGTCAGATGGTAAAGAAATAGGGTTGATTGGAGTACAATGGTTCAATTATCCTGGCTTAAAAGTCGAATAATTGTCAAATATATTTAATAAAAATGGCTTCCCTTCTAAGGTTGTAAATCTTGCAAAAGCTCACCTTTGGCAAAGTGTTTAAAATCAATGAAATCTGCGAAAGTTTTTACAACTTTAGAAGTGTAGTCAATAAGCAAATTAAACTTTATTCCTATTTCGGTATAAAATTGATACCTTTTTTGGTGCGAATGATTTATTATAAAATACTGATTATTAACATTTTAATGTAAAAAATATCAATATAAAAACATATTAGTTTTATACCAAAAGGGGAATAATATCATAAATTTAAAAAAAGATTAGAATACCTTTTATTTTACGCTAACTCTACCCTTTAATTGTCTTTTCCTACTATTTATGGTATTCGACCTTTCTATATTTAATTAATTTCTTCAAAATCAGTCAGTTCTTCTTTGTCTTTTTTCGTCTTTTTCTTCGGTATTTTGATGGTAATAAAGTCATCGTCGTCATCTAAAACATCTTCACGAGGTTGCCCAGCATCTAATTTTGGTTTTAGATACATGTAACCGATAAAGAAAATAAAGCCCCAGAGTAGTAATTTAAGCATTAATTTTATTTTAGTTAAGGGTCGGAGGCTTTAGAAGCATCCGCCGCCTTTAAGTATTAAAAAATCTTACACGTTAAAACTGAAATATCATCGGGAAAAGTCATTTTTCCCTTGAATTGACGAATGTGATTGAGCAAGCGATTGTTGAACTCGGCAGCCTTTGAAGAGGCGTATTTTAAAGCAAAATCTGACAAGAAATCAGTATCGAAATACTGGTCATGCTCATTTTTCAAGTCGGTCAAGCCATCCGTATAAGTGATGATTAAGGCTTCCTCTTCGAGTGTCAATTCTCCTATTTCTACGAAGGGAATTTTACTTAAAATGCCTAAGATTGTACAACCTTTATCTAGAAGGTATGCTTTGTTTTTGGTAACTAATACAGGCGGATTATGTCCGGCGTTGACGTACTTTAGTTGTTTTGTTTTTAGATTATATTCACCATAAAAGAAGGTCAAAAATTTATCTCCTTTGGTGATGGTCAAAACACTTTTATTTAGTCGTTGAAGGAAGTCTTCGGCTTCCAAACGTTGGACAATCAATGATTGTAAATTCGCCTGAAAATTTGCCATTAACAAAGCAGCTGCAACACCTTTACCTGATACGTCGGCAATACAAAAAGCAAATTCGTCTTCGTTAAATTTTATAAAATCGAAATAATCGCCACCAACGCTGGAGTGTGGCATATAAATACCGTCTAATTCGTAGTATTCATTATGTGGTAATTCGTTTGGAATCAAAAGGTTTTGCATTTGTTTCGCCAGCTGCATTTCCTTTTTGATACTTTGTTGTTCTAACTGCTTTTTGAATAATCGTTTGTTTTCAATTGCTACAGCAACAATATTTGTAATCGTTGTGATGAAACGTATTTTTTCGTACATATCATCATCGGAGTCTAAATTGCCAATCAAGGCAAAAGCAATCGCCTGTTTTTTGTGATAAACAGGAATAATAATATCAAATTGACCAATAATCGGATGTTTGCTATCCAGAAGATTTGTCATTCGATCATATTTCAAGAGTTCATAACCGATAAAATCTAACGGTTGTGATTTGTCAAAGCCGATACCTGTTGTACACATCCATTCTTCTTCGTCTCGGATAAACAAGGCCATTTTATCAATTTTCATCTCCCAACCCAAGATTGAGCGATAAATTTTGAATAGTGCATCTGCTGCAAGGTTATTGTTAATGGCTTGAGTAACCTCCAGTAATCGATTGATTTGCAATTGTTTAAGCGATAATTCTCGCTCTAACAACTCCAAATTCGATGTTCGATTTGACCCACGATTTCCAGAATAGGTACTCACTTTAGTATTAGCTTATAAATTTGTTATCAATAATTATTAAAAATTCAAGGTACGACAAAATATAAATAAATAGTTACGAATAATATTTTTGAAGGTGGTATCTTTCGAATCCTATCAAATTACTGTTTACAAGAGGTTTAATTACGAATCATCCTACAAATATAGGTAAAAGATAACATCATTACCCCCGAATATTATTCACAATATAGTTAGAATATTTGTATTTGATATTTACTGAATTTATCAAAAACCTATTATCGGATATTTATTTTTCTGAAAATTTAAAAAAGGTTATTTTTATAAATAATTGACTCACGTTTTGTCTTAATGATACGTTAGTAGTGATAAGCCAAGTAGTGACCTTACTTAAAAATCAAACAAACGTCAACCATCAAGCTAAATTATTATGTTTCCCAAACCTTTACTGTGTGTATTTACATTGTTATTTTGTTATGAAATATCATCGGCACAAAATAGACAACTCGTCGTCTATGATGTAGCTACCAAACAACAAACTAAACGCCCTTTAATTGATTTTGACTCGACTTTAGAAAAAAATAGTACGGCTTATTTTTCGGGTATTTACACTTCATCTATTATTGATTTATCGTTAGATGTGCCTCAAGAAAATTTACATGAACACACAAGTTTTACTAACAAAGTACCTGCTCAAAAAGTAGCCGATATTCGTCATTTTCCATTCAGTACGACGATTAAACTGGTCATTGTTCATAATGGCGAATTATTTCATGGTTGTTCGGCAGTGATGATTAGTAGCCGACATATTTTGACGGCAGCACATTGTTTTATTGACTTTAGTACGCCAAATGATGTGGAGATTGATAGTATTTTTGCAGTACCGATGTACGATAATGGCTCGCCTCAAACTGGTATTCCGAAGGGTAAAATTCAAAAACTGTATTTCTTTGAAGATTGGAGCGTTAGTAAGGGCGAAGACATTATGGTTTTGGAACTGGAAAAACCTATCGGAGAAATGACGGGCTGGTTGGGTATTGGTTATCATAAAGAAGATTTATTTTTTGAAAGTAATAATTTTCATAAACTAAGTTATCCGGGTAGTCAATTATTTGATGATGATATTGAGTATAATGGCGATACAATGTATTATAGTTATGGGCGGCTGGGGTTTGTACCTAATCAACCAACGTATAATTATTTAGCAGTTCCTTCTCATTTTGGCGGGCGACCGGGTGAAAGCGGAAGTTCTATTATTTATACCAATAATGATAATGTTTATACGACTTATGGCGTTCTGAATTTTGTGTCTAATTATCGACATAGTAGGATTCAAGATTGGCAGTTTTATGCTATTAAATCGGTTATCGAAAAAGATACAGAACCTATCAAACCTACAAAAGCAATTGTTGATGTAACGGTTTATCCTAATCCGACACCCGACAGAGTTCACTTAAAGTTTGCTGATTTTACAGCGGATTATACGATTACGGTTGTTAATGCTAATGGGCAACGCCTTGGTTTTGTTGAAGTCGAAAAGGGACAATTAGAAACAGAAATTGATTTGACGGCTTATCCTGCAGGTTTATATATATTGAATATTCATCATGGAAAAGAGATTATTTCTCAAAAAGTTATGAAAATATAAGATTGTATGACAGGTAGCTGCTTTGTTGACAGAAAATAATAACGGCAGTATTCGCTTAGGTGAATACTGCCGTTTGTACTTTATATTTATTTAAAATTAAAAACTTAAAAAAGTGATTCGATAATGTTTTCTAAGGTAATTCCTTCGGCTTCTGCTTTATAATTACGGACGATACGGTGTCGTAAAACATAGTTCGCAATAGCTTGAACATCTTCGATATCAGGTGAGTATTTTCCTTGAATTGCAGCGTGACATTTTGCACCCAAAACTAAGTATTGAGAGGCACGAGGTCCTGCGCCCCAAGAGATATATTTATTCACTGTTTCTGTTGCTCGACTTGTGCCTGGACGAGTTTTCGATACTAAACCAACCGCATATTCTAATACATTGTCAGCGATAGGAATTTTACGAATTAACTCTTGATAAAATAAAATTTGCTCTGCTGATACGATATTTGTTAGGTCCACTTTACGGAAAGACGTTGTATTTTTTACAATTTCTACCTCTTCGTCATATTGAGGATAATCTAAGTAAATATTGAACATAAAGCGGTCTAATTGAGCTTCTGGCAAGGGGTAAGTTCCCTCTTGCTCAATTGGGTTTTGAGTTGCTAAAACGAAAAACGGCTTTGGCAATCGGTGCATTTCTCCTGAAACAGTGACCGACTTTTCCTGCATGGCTTCTAGGAGTGCCGCCTGTGTTTTGGGTGGCGTACGGTTGATCTCATCAGCTAATACAATATTAGCAAATAGTGGACCTTCATTGAATTTGAAGTGTCTATCTTCATCTAAGATTTCAGAACCAGTAATATCGGAAGGCATCAAATCTGGTGTAAATTGAATACGTTTAAAGTCTAAGTCTAATACCTCTGAGATGGTACTCACCAAAAGTGTCTTAGCAAGGCCTGGCACTCCGACCAGCAGACAGTGACCATTACTAAACATAGAAATAATAACAGCTTTGACAACGTCTTGTTGTCCGATGATTATTTTTCCAATTTCTGCTGATAAATCTCTATACGACTGGGCCAATGCATCGACTGCTTCTACATCTGATTTGTAGTTCATATTTTTTTACTTAGTGATTATTTATGTAGTTATTAATGATTAGTCTTTTACTTTCAAAAGGTTGTTTAACTAATCCTCAAGTACAAATATAAGAAAAGGTGACACTAAAAAAATGCCACCTTCCCACAAGTTTACAAAATGCCGTTTGTAACTAAAATTCTTTATTGCTTTTTTAACGATTTTGTAACGCTTCGCTGATAAAAGCAAGATTACGGATTGCGTTTAGAATCTTTGTACCATTTATCCAAGTTGTTACAACTGCTGTAGCGATCATCTACTTTTATATACATCTCTTCCACACGTTTACTAATCCAGTCACTCAAATAGGTTGCTTTTTTTTGCTCAATTGCCGCTGCTTGAATTTTAGCGTAATCTTGTTTTAAGTTAGCTTGATGCGGTTCTGTACGAGAACGCAGCCAAATAATTCGGACTAACTCTTCTCCTGTTTGAGGATTAGTATAGAACATTGGAGCAGAAACATCACCGACTTGCATGGTATCAATTGCGAAGTAAACATTTGGATCAAGGTCAGCGACTTCAAACGTTGAGTTTCCGGTAAGATTATTCAACATCAAACCAGCATTTGTTTTACTCTGTACATTTTCAGAGGAATATTTATTGACGGCATACGCAAACGAAAGCGAATCCTTTGTTATTAAAGTTCTGACCGTATCTAATTGTCGGTATGCTAAGTCTTTATCTTTTTGTGTGATGCGAGGTTTTATCAAAATATGACGTAAATGAACCAAGTTACCACGACGCTCTAACAACTGCAAAATATGAAAACCAAATTCAGTTTTAATCACTTCCGAAATTTCATTCGGTTCTAACTGATAAGCGGTTGCTTCAAATTCTGTTACATAAGAGCCACGTTTTCCCCAACCTAAATCGCCGCCATTTCTACCCGATCCAGGATCTTCCGAATACTGTTTTGCCAGTGCGGCAAAGTCCTCTCCACTATTAACGATTCGGTTACGAATACTTTGTAACTGTTTTCTCGCTTTTTCTAATTCTACCGCATTTGGTTTCGGTTCGATAACAATCTCTCCAACTTCTACTTCCGAATTGAAAAACGGCAAACCATCATTGGGAATTTGAGCGAAAAACTCTTTCACTTCCGTAGGCGTTACAGAAACTTCCTGAATGATTTGCTGCTGCATTTTTTGAATCGTCAATTGACGTTTTAAATCCTCTCTAAAACCTTCTTTAACGGCTTCAGGAGTTTTTCCATAATAGGAGATGAACTGATTACGATCGTAGTTCATCATTCTTAAAATCTGCTCAATACGAGCATCTAATTGAGCCTCTAATTCTTCATCTGCCACGAGGATACTATCTAATTCTGCTTGTACCAACATCACATTTTCGGTCAATAAGGCATCTAAAATCTGACAGCGATCATCTTCGGTACGTACGTCTTTAGCACGATAGCGTTCTTCTACCTCTGATAGCAATACAATGTTGTCACCAACGGTAGCTACAACTCCATCCAAAATAACGGTATCAATTTGTGCTTTCGCATTAAAAACGCATAAAGCCAATATTATTCCTACGAAATACTTCATTTAATTTATTTAGTAATTACTAATTACAACATTTTTCTTATCCAACTCTCGCTTGTAGAGTTCATCTGTCATGTTGTCTAACAACTCAAATTTTCGCTTACGCAAAATAACTTTAATAATCTTATTTTTGACATACGACAACGGTGCAATTTGACCTTGACGCACGACTTTATCTACCTTGATATAATACACAAACTCGTCACTACTAATCGTCGTATTCAAACCGCCTGAAATACTACCTTCTTTTAACGAACTTATTGGAAATTCGGCTGCCAAGTAATCGACATCTATCCAGATACTATCTTCAACCAAAAACTTATCCGCATAGATTCGACAATATTCGGCTAAGTTTTGTTTGTTTTCCACTGGGTTTTTCCACCACAATTTTAGCGTATCTTGTTCAGGAGCTTCTTTGGGCAGTTTGATGAATTTTCCTTGGACGACAGTTTTATCCAATTGATATTGATCTAACGCAGATTCGTAATAGCGACGGATTTCCGTATCTGTCACCATAGAATCCAAGCGTTGTTCGACCAATTTTTGTTCATAACTATGGCGAATTAAGGATAATCTATAATCTTCTACTAACCTATCTACATCCAAATCATCAGGAATATTTTGTTCTGCAATAGCAATGATCAGCTGTTCTTTCGCCCAGTTTTCAATAAAACTATTGACTAACATTGAGCTATCCTTTGCATTGATTCCTGGCCCGACAATTCCTTCAATATCTGATGGATACAGGGATTTATCAAAAACAGTCGCCAGAGGTTTTTCGGTCGTGTTTTCATTTTCGCTGCTACAACTCCATAGCAATAGCAAGCTACAGAACAATAAACTATGTTAATTTTGAATAATTTTGACAATTTTGATGAGATTTTTGGTGTGTAATAAACCTGACAGATTTTAGTAATCTATCAGGTTTGTAGAACATACTATTTAATCAATTTATTAAAAACCGCCTCATTGATTTCTAAAGGATAAGTCGCCTTCAAATCTTTAATCCAGTTTTTCTCCAAATACTCTTGATAATCAGCAATAACATAACCTCTTGCTTCCGAAAGTGGCTTTACTGTTTTTGGTAAAACATTATCAATTTTGACATACTTCGTTTGCTGACCATCTTTGCGAGGGCTACCCAAAACACCTTTTTCCCAAATCGTCTCATCGACCATTGCGTTTTTGCCTTTTTCGTAAGTTCCGACCTCATAAGTTATCACATCACGCACTTTATTCATCTTTTTAATCACCTTAGCTGTTGATTTTTTACGAGCTAATTTTTCAAATTTAGCGATTAACTTTTCGTCCGTTGTATTGACTTTATAAATCGTCACCTCTGCTCTCTCGTCCCACTTGTATTTTTCTTTATTTTGGTCATAAAACTGCTGTAAACCAATTGTATCTTTCGATGCTTTATCCCAAACTTCTTGTTTTGTGATTTCGAATAACATAATCCCTTCTCGATATTCTCTCATCAAGGCTTTGAATTCAGGATATTTATTTTCTAATTGTCCTTCCTCGTACTTTAATGCTTCTTGTTGTATAAAAGCCTTAAACATTTCCATTCCAGCCTCTTGCGGTTGTTTATCTCTTCCAAGTCGAACACGATTACCAGCCATTCTTTTTAAATAAACATTAAAATCGTTGACGGTATATGTTTTTCCACCCAGACTAAACAATGATTTTGTAGCGTTAGCGGTCGGAGCATTCCATTGATAAGTTGCAAAACTGGCATCTAAACCCTCCATAAATTCATTCAAAATCTTATCCACAGCGTTGTAATTGGCCTCTTTCTTAATAGTTTCTACCAAGGCATCTTGAACGATTTCAAAACGGCTATCTCTACGAATTTGATTTTGCAAACGACCTTTCATATTGTCGTAACTATCCAAACCAGGGTAGGAGATACGTTTTACAATATGCCAACCGACACTTGTACGAAACGGACGAGAATAAGCACCATCTTGCGGAATATTGAAGGCCGCTTCTTCAAAAGTACCTTCGTACTGACCAATCGTAATATAACCGATGTAGCCACCTTTACCAGCCGTTCTATCATCTTCTGACGCCAACTTCGCTAAAGCATCGAATGCCGTTCCGTCTTGCAAATCACGATACAATTTATTGATTTTTTGTTGAGCTATTGCTTCTTCAGTTGCTTTGTCCGTAACACGCACCAAAATATGAGCGACTTCCATGCGACCTCTTGCAGGACGAATATCATCCACATAAATAATATGATAACCGATGCGACTACGAACAGGTTTTGAGTAACTGCCCTCTGGTGTATTATAAGCCGCAGATTCTAAATCATAAAACCCAGATAACTGCAAGGCTGTAATGTAACCGATTTGGCCACCACTTTCTTTTGTTGATTCGTCTTCTGAGGCTTCTTTGGCTAAAGCCGAAAAGCGTTTGCCCGAACGCAACTGCTTATACAAATCTTGAATTTTGTTATACGCTTTCACCGTATCGGCAGGGTTAGCATTCTCCGCAACACGCACATAAATATGACTGATACTGATGTCGTTTTTCATACGATCATAAGCCTCTTTCGTCAACTTTGACATAATTTCACGATCGGTCAAATAGTTGCGAGACAACTGCTGACGATAGCCTTCTAACTCTCTTTTCAAAGACGAAACGGTATCTAACTGAACATCTTTTGCACGTTGCACCTTCATTTTGAAAGTCGTGTACAAATCTAAATATTCCTTTAAAGATGCTGCTGAAAAATCAGCGTTTGCTCCGTTATTCTTTTGATAAATATATTTGAACTCTTCAACTCCGATTTCGGTATCTCCAATTTTAAAAAGCGTTGGATCGTCTTGTGCGAAAACATGATTCGCTAAAATGAAAGCAAAAATTATTACAAAAATGCGTTTAGACATTGCTATTATTTTTATGAATAATTATTTTATAAATGATAATTAAATTCTGTCCAATAACGATAAAATCGATGGAAACCGCATCAATTCCGTCATCTAATTTTCAAAACGCACAAAATTACATATTTTACTATTCAATTAATAAAGATTGTGATATGAAATCGATGATGAATAATATATTGAGTTACAAACTCATTTAAATTCTATCCTCAAAAAAATAAATAAAATCAGAATATGACAAAATCCTTCCTTTTGATAGTTAGTGCTTTATTTTATGCAAGTTCTATGTTCGGACAAGCAGATACAACACTGTTTGGAGTCTATGATAACGTAGACGATTTTGAGTTCGGACGGTTTTATATTCAAGTCTATATTCCACCAAGTTTTGAAATCAAAAAAGATAGAGTGTTTTTATTAGACAACAATCAACACCTTTTGACAAATTTGGAAGAGGGAAAAGATTATGCAATTCAAACGGAAGTAATAGAAATTTGTCCGGAGTTTACAAAATGGCAAATTGGTGAACCGCAATTTGATACAATTATAGAAGAAAAATTTTATAGAGATAAATCGTACTTAATTCCAATCGAGCCAATGCCGGGCTTTAAGAATAAGATTAGTTATCCAGATATATCCGTTGGTTTTCCTAAAGAAGTTAATTTTAAATATATTCCCATTGATGATACGATTTTGGTCAATGCAATTGAACCTTGCATGTCGGTAACAGAATACACCGCACTTATTGGCACAATGGTAGAAATCCCAATGACATATGATACGACAAGATCCAAAATCGTAAAAAGGTGGGGAAAATGGTATCGTAAAGTCTTGCCAAGCGAAAGGCTTTTAAGACGAGAGAAAATTGTTTTTAAACACATGGAAGTATTTCCTGAAACTTTTCCTCAGCTATTGGATACTTTTCAGATTATTCAGTTTTTAGACACGACATTGTACCAAAAGGCAACCTATACTATCGTCGAAAGGCAAATAATGACTCGTCATAATCAAGGTTATTTTTCAGAATGGCGAGAGTGTTCTTGTCACAGTAAAGATTCTCCAATTTTAGTTTTACTCATTCAAGAGGCTCTACGGCAGAAAGGCTATAAAGTTGATTTAACCAATGAGTTTGACGATAAAACAAGAAGAGCGTTGATTCTTTTTCAAAAAGAAAATAACCTTCCACAAGAACTTTGGAATTTTAAAACGTTGGCTGAAATGTTAGAAATTGGTGATTTATGAGAAATCTACTTTATGTATTCTGATTTAATGTTTCAACCTACTTTCGCTCAAAGTGAATTGACAGAAGGTTTTGGGGATTATTAAATGTCTATTTGTATTTTAGAAACTTTGAAGAAATCAGGATTCATTTGACGAAACTTTTTCTAACTTTTTAGACTCTAAAAGTTCATTCAGCTCGTGGATAATTTTTTCTAATTCTTTAAATTCAAGGTTTGTAGCCGCTTCTAAAATATCTTTAAAATCTATTTCTACTTGTATTGAAATTTTCTACATGGGTAATTATTCTTAATTTAAAATTACTGAACTATCATTTAAAATATAATTTCATAAAAAATGATTTTTTAATGTTAAAAATCCATCAACAACCCAGAAATCAGTTACAAGATTATAAAATTCAAAAAATCATATCATCAAAAGAATCAAAGACTTACCTTTGAGGTGTTAAACAAAACGAATTTATTTAAACCGTGCTGGTTTTCAAAACCAATACGGTTTAGTGTATCGAAGAATCATGGGATTAAAAGTATTTGCTCCGGCGAGCATCGGAAATGTGGCAGTTGGATTTGATGTATTGGGTTTGTGTCTGGACAAACCTGGCGACGAAATTATTATCAAAGAAAGTCGAACGCCTGGCGTGACGATTTCTAAAATCACAGGTGGAAAAACGCTACCGCTTGACCCTGCCAAAAATACAGCAGGTGTGGCCGCACAAGCTGTATTAAATCATTTGAAAACTAATATCGGTGTTGATTTAGAAATTCGTAAAAAAATGCCTTCGGGTAGCGGTTTGGGTTCGAGTGCGGCTTCGGCAGTCGCTGGGGCTTTTGCCGTCAATGAATTTTTGAAAAAACCATTAACAAAACGAGAATTATTGCCGTTTGCGATGCAAGGCGAAGAGTTAGCGTCAAAGGCGTTTCATGCGGATAATGTCGCTCCATCTTTGTTAGGTGGCTTGATTTTGATTCGGGACAATCCGACGTTGGATTTGCATCGAGTTTATACGCCTTCAGGGATTCATTTGACGTTGGTTTATCCACACGTTGAGATTTTGACGGCTGATGCAAGGGCTGTTTTGAGCGATACGATTTCATTAAAAACAGCGATTCAACAATCTGCAAATTTGTCAAACTTTATTTTAGGAATGATGAATGGTGACTTTGGCTTGATTGGTCGAAGCCTTGATGATGTGATGATTGAGCCGCAACGAGCAAAGTTGATTCCGAATTTTTATGAAGTTAAAGAGGCGGCATTGAAAGCTGGGGCGTTAGGTTGTAGCATTTCGGGAGCAGGGCCAACTATTTTTGCGATGAGTAAAAACTCATTTGAGGCAGAGGCGATTGAACGAGCGATGAAAGCGGTTTATGAACAGGCAAAAATCCCTTGTACTACTTATGTGTCAATGGTGAATAATGAAGGTGCGATTAGGTATTAGAAATCAATTCAAAATCTAAAATAATAGCTGTTATGCTGAATTTGTTTCAGAATAACAAGGTGTTCGGTTTTCTGATTGATGAAATATTTGTATAAAACGGAAGATTTAAAATTATAAAAATGAAACTCTATTCTACTAAAAATAAAGCAGCGACGGTGACACTTGCCGAAGCAGTCATGAAAGGTTTGCCCGATGACAACGGACTTTTTATGCCAACAGAAATTCCTCAGTTGTCAGCGGATTTTATTAATAATTTAGACCAATATTCTTTTGAGGAGATTGCGTTTAAAGTAGCGAAAACTCTATTTGGTGAGGCGATTCCGTCAGCGGATTTAAATCAGATTATTAATAACTCGGTGACGTTTCCGGCTCCAGTTGTGGCGTTAGATGAAGAGAAAAAAGTGTTAGAATTATGGCATGGGCCAAGTTTGGCTTTCAAGGATTTTGGAGCGAGATTTATGTCGCAGTTGATGAGTTATTTTAATCGTAAAGAAACGAAAGAACTCGTTATTTTGGTCGCTACTTCGGGCGATACGGGCGGAGCCGTTGCAGCAGGTTTTTATAAAGCATTGGGAATTAAAGTCGTGATTTTGTATCCAAAAGGAAAAGTGAGTCATTTGCAAGAAAAACAATTGACAACTTTGGGCGAAAATATTACTGCTTTGGAGATTGACGGTACGTTTGATGATTGTCAGGCGTTGGTGAAACAAGCGTTTTTAGACCAAGATTTGAAACATATTCGCTTATCATCTGCCAATTCTATCAATATCGCTCGATTGATTCCACAAAGTTTCTACTATTTTGAAGCGTATAAACAATTGAAAGACAAGTCGAAACCAGTTGTTTTCTGTATTCCGAGTGGTAATTTTGGTAATTTAACTGCGGGGCTTTTGGCTCAAAAAATGGGGCTACCTGTTCATGGTTTTATCGCTGCAACGAATTCAAATGATGTCGTTCCGCAATATTTGGAATGCGGCATTTATAAACCTCGCCCATCTGTTCGTACAATTTCTAATGCAATGGATGTTGGTAACCCGTCGAACTTTGCGAGAATGTTGGACTTGTACGATTCGGTTTGGAAAGACATGCAAAAAAATATTCACGGCTTTGCTTTCAATGATAAGGAGACTCGACAAGCTGTTTTAGAAATCAAGGAAAAATACAATTACGTCATGGATCCGCACGGTGCTGTCGGCTATTTGGCTCTAAAAGCCTACCAAAAAAAGTATTCAAATATACAGGGAGTTATTTTGGAAACGGCTCATCCTGCGAAGTTCAAACCGGATATGGAGGCGATTTTTGGTCATGAAATTGATGTGCCTGAACGTTTGGCGATTTTGGCAGATAAGGAGAAAGTGAGTGTGGAAATGGGTATTGATTACGAAGGATTTAAGGATTATTTGAATGCTAATTTTTAAATAAAAAATGGTTGAATAAAAACCTAAAAAACCGTCATTCCTGTACGTAGGAATGACGGTTTCTATTTAGAAGCAGTGATTTTACGATCGCTTTCTATCCCATTCCCAGGCTGTTTTCATAATATCTTCAATCGTGTATTGTGGTTTAAAACCTAAGACATTGAAGGCTTTTGACGGCTCGGCATAGATTGCAACGACGTCGCCATCACGTCTGTCACCGATTTCGTAATTGAGTTTTAAACCGCTTGTTTTTTCAAATGCTAAAATCGCTTCTAAAACGGTAACACCCTCGCCGATTCCTAAATTGAAAGTTTCGCAGTTGCTTGTTCCTTTATCGTTGGCGGCAAACTCCAGCGAGTTCGTGTGTGCATCGGCTAAATCCATAACATGGATAAAGTCACGGACACAGCTGCCATCACGAGTATCGTAATCTGCTCCAAAAACGGTCATTTTCTCTCGTTTGCCTAAAGCGGTATCGGTGATGACTGGAACGAGGTAAATTGGTTTTCCCCAAGAGATTTCGCCTAATTTGCCGGACGGGTGAGCACCTGCCGGATTGAAGTAACGTAAGACAATTGAATTGATTTTAGGGTTTGCTTTTGCAAAATCTCTGATGATAAATTCGCCAATTTGCTTGGTACGAGCGTAAGGACATTCAGCCTCCTTAAAAGGTGTATCTTCGGTTACAGGAAGGGTTTCAATATTGCCATAAACAGAGCAAGAAGAAGAAAAAACGAAACTTTTAACGTTATATTTTTTGATACATTCCAAGATGTTGAGTAAGCCGTTCAGGTTGTTTCGATGATACATCAATGGAACGGAAACGGACTCCATTACGCTTTTGTAGGCTGCGAAATGAATTACTCCCGAAATATCTGGATTTTCTTCAAAAACAGCTGCTGTTTTATCAAAATCACATAAATCAACTTTGTAGTTTTTGACTTTAACGCCAGTAATGGCTTCTACACCGTCCAGTGTTTGAGTTGTCGAACGAGAGTTGTCGTCAATCGAAATAACGTCATAACCATTGTTGATTAAACTTACTAAGGTGTGACTCCCAATAAAGCCACAACCGCCTGTTACTAATACTTTTGCCATTTTCAGAATTTATATGGTTGTATATTTTTAATCTTGATTAAGGGTAAAGTTAGGTGATTTTATATAAGGTTAAAAGGAAATCAGATTAGGAATTAAAAATCAATAGAAAAGGTGTAATTTCGTAGTTGATATTTATTAATATTTGAATAACACGTAGACAATGGAACGGATTTTTGAATTTCTGAATGTAGTTATATTTAAAGTTGGAGAAACATACGAGTTTACCTTGCTCAATTTGTTATATACGATAGTTGTTTTAGTTGCCGCAATTTTTGTTTTGCGTAAGCAAAAACAGCTAATAGCTCGACTTGGCGAACAATTCGAAATAGGAGAGAAGGAACAAGGTCTTATCAATCGGGTTTTACGGACGTTATTGGTGATTATAACGGTCGTGTTACTTTTTCAAGGTGTGGGGTTCTTTTTATCGGGAGAGCAGGTTGCTGATTTTTGGAATTTTCTGATATTTAGGTTTATTGGCTATAATTTTAGAGTAAAAAATTTAGTAGGAATAACGATTGTATTAGTAGCGGCTAATTTTGTATTTAGTAAGTACAAACTACTAATTGCACAGCTAACAGGGCGATTTGAAATAGAGGAGAATGAGCAGAAGACGATCAATCGAGCGTTCCGAATTATTTTGTTTTGGCTTACGGTCGTTATGTTTTTTCAGAGTGCAGGATTTGAGTTAGAAACGATTACGGATTATTCGTTGCATTCCTACGATTGTAAAACGGTTGATGTTCCTGAGGGACAATGGAAGTATAATTATTATGAAATAGACACGATAACCAAGGTACAAAAATCTTTGAGTAAGGAAACGTATGATAATTTGATTGCGGCTAACACAACGGCTGATAATAAAATCTACAAGCAAAAAGTCATTGAAAACTCTAAAACAAGAGAAGAATGTAGTCATTTTCGACTGTCTAATATTATTAATTCGATTATAATTTTCTTTTTCTTTAAAATTATTATTTGGACAATTATTCAGCTTTTAAGTGCTTACTATAAGCGAGAGAAGATGGATAAAGGTTCACAATATGCCATCAATCGCTTGATAAAGTATTTTGTTTATACTGTAATGGTATTGACAATTATTGAAACCTTAGGGTTTCAGTTGACGGTAGTTTGGGGTGCTGCGGGTGCGTTGTTAGTTGGTTTTGGTTTAGGGTTACAACAGACGTTTAACGATTTGTTTTCGGGTGTTTTGATAATGATTGAAGGCTCGGTTCATGTCGGTGATATGGTTCGTGTGAAAGGTGAAATCGGTAAAGTTACGAAGATTGGAATCCGTGCATCAGAGGTAAGAATGCGAGATGACGTAGAATTGATAGTGCCAAATTCTCATTTGGTGATGGATGGTTTAGCGAACTGGAATCACTCTGATCAAAAAGCAAGGTTTTTTGTTTCGGTCGGTGTGGCTTATGGTTCAGATACGGAATTGGTGAAAAAACTTTTATTAAGTGTAGCGGCAAGACAGTCAAAGATTATTGATTATCCCGAGCCGATGGTACGATTTGCAGATTTTGGCAACTCTTCTCTTGATTTTGAGTTACATTTCTGGACTTTCGATGTATTTGGTGTGCTTGATATTCAGAGCGATTTGCGTTTTGAGATTGATAAAGCTTTTCGAGAGCATAATATCGAAATTCCGTTTCCTCAACGTGATTTGTGGGTGCGTAATGCGAAGGATTTAAAATGATTTTAGTGTTTTATGGTTTGGATATTTGAATATTCAAGTATTATCAATCATCAAATATTCAAACACTCAAACATGCAAACAAAAAATAATGATTGAAACTTTTATTGAAAACATAATTAACTTTTTTCAGACGAAAACAGGTGGTGCGATTCTGTTTGTTTTGATTATCGTAGCGACGTTTTTCTTAGTGCGTATATTCAAGCGAGTTTTCAAAAAGAACGTCTTAGACGATGTTTTGAACTCGAATGACTCGACCAACTATGCGTTTTTTCAGCATATTATTACGGCCAGTATTTATATTGCAGGTTTCGGTACAGCGATGTATATGATTCCGAGTTTGAGAGCCTTTTCGGCTTCCTTATTAGCAGGTGCTGGTATTTTTGCGGTGGCTATTGGTTTTGCTTCCCAGAAAGCATTTTCTAATATTATTAGCGGTTTGTTTATTGTTATTTTTAAACCCTTTCGGGTAAACGATAGATTGATGATTGATGCAAATATTGCTGGAGTCGTTGAAGATATTACGTTACGACACACGGTCTTGAGAAATTATGAAAATCACCGTGTCGTGATTCCAAATGCTTTGATGAGTGATAAAGTCCTTGTAAATGCTGATTTGGTTGATGCAAAAGTTTGTAAATTTATCTTGTTTAAGGTAGATTATAAAACCGATCTAAAACAAGCGATTAAGATTATACAAGATTTGGCACAAAGTCATCCATTGACTGTCGATAATCGTGACGAAGAAGCAATTAAGGATAATGCTCCGATTGTTGCCGTACGAGCGACTTCATGGGGCGATTATTCGATTACGTTGAGAGCATCGGTTTGGGCGAAAGATGCTGCTGATGGATTTACGATTACTTGTGATTTGAATGAATCTGTTAAAGAAGCATTTGACGAGGCAGGTATAGAGATTCCGAGAGGGATTACTTTGAGGTAAGCATCATGGAGCAGTCGGTATATAAATTGTATGATTTATAACATCGAAATAGATTGGTGAATTTAGTTTATTAAGTGAAATCGAATGGTGTATTATTTGTTATTTTACACGGTTTTCTTGTCAAATTTTGTGGTGAGCCACAAAAGGTACAATTCAGACGATTTGGGCCACAAAAGTTATATTATTTAATTTTTGTTATAAGAAAACCGTGTTCATACCTATTATTTACCAAAGCCAATACTTTGTTTTTTGTTTCCTAAGCTCTTTTTCAAAGTTGCCATTCTGATTGCGGCGACCGCTGCTTCGACTCCTTTATTGCCGTGCTTTCCACCTGCTCTATCTTTAGCTTGTTCGTGTGTATTTGGAGTTAAAACGCCAAAAACAAACGGTTTACCTGATGCAACGGACATTGTCATTAAGGCATTAGCGACTGCACCGTTAATATAGTCATTGTGTGGTGTTTCCCCTTTGATAACGCAACCCAAACAAATATAACCATCTAAGTTTTTGGCTTGAGCCAACAGCTTGGCACCAGCGGGTAGTTCAAAAGTACCCGGGACTTGAACGGTATGAATATCGTCCTCACTTGCTCCGTGTTTGACTAATGTTGCGTGAGCCGCCTCGTATAACGCATACGTAATATCATTGTGGTAATCAGAAACGACGATACCAAATTTCAATCCTTCAACTGAAGGAATATTATCTTCATTGTAATCCGATAAATTTTTTAATGCACTTGCCATTGATATAAAGTTATATAGTTTTACTTTTTTAAGAATTGCAAAGGTAACAAGGTTTTATAAAAGAAGTTGTAGGAATATCACGGAGGAATAAAAAAGCAAGTGCGGGTCTTATCAACACTTGCTTTTCGAAGTAAATTACATCAGCTTGAAACTACAAATCAGTTTTTCACAAGGCTTGATTAACCACGAAATCTATTTTTCTACAAAAAACTTTGATATGTGAATGATAGAAGTAGTTTCTTTGTTTCTGATGATGTAATAATATGCGCCAGGCTTTAATTCAATACTAAGATTGTAAGAGAATGAGCCTGGTTTGAGGACTTTTGATGTCAAAAGCACTGGCTTGTCATTCGTAAAACTTTCAGGTTGATTATCATATATAATAATGTCAATTGATTGATTATCGCTGACGGTTCCTTTGATACTGAAGTCTGTAATTTTATTTTCAGGTACAAAAGAATATCCTGTTTTTGGAAATGTAATATTTGTACCTCCTTTAAAGGAGCGAACATTTTCTCTAATCAAATTTTCTAAGACAGCATTAGGCATAAAGTTTTCTAAATCTGTAATTGCCATAAGATTATCGCCTTTAGATTGATTTTCATCTATCGCTTCAGGGTTTGGCTTGCTTTCTTCTTGAATTTGCTCTTGAGGCTGTTCATTGATCAAGACTTCTTCAGTTTTATCTTCGTGTTGTGTTGTATGATTTATAACATCTTCAACACCCATATCAGAATGTTCTGTGTCTTGTGATTGAGATTGACTGATTGACAATAATCGGATTACAAAAAATGAAACGATGAGTAATGACACAATGCCGATGCTCCATTTGATGCACTGAATAGCCCTTATGTCAGTCGAAGGTGCAATATTTGGTTCAAGCGTTTTACCCAGAAACTTATCGCTTGAAGTAGTGACTTTTCTCTTTGACTTGGGGTTTCTTTCTTGAAAGAAAGCCATAAGATCTTTATTCAATGCAACAGTTTTCGCTAGCTCAGCATCGTTTTCCATCGCTTTCTCGAAAGCCTTACGTTCAAATTTATCCATCTGATCATTGAAATATCTGTCAATTATTTCTTGCTCGTTGAGCATAATACTTATTTTAGTTATTTATATTCTGAATCCTCTTCGGTATTTACCTTAAAAGTTTATTAATTATTGCTCATTTATTTTACATGTCATGACATAAGTATTGGTTCAAAAATAAATATAACATAAATTTGTCCTCTATATGGGAAGACATGCAAAAAAGATAGACTTAAC
>CBFIHR010000076.1:0-21504 GCA_965662365.1 Saprospiraceae bacterium | reverse complement strand
CGTTTAAGGCTAAAAATGAGTAATTGTGTTCGAGTGTTTGATTGTTGCTGAATACTCGAACAATTAAACAATTAAACAATTGAACATTCAAACATAAAAAATGAAAAAATACTTCGGGCCAAGTACTTTGGTGGCAGCGGCTTTTATCGGGCCAGGAACATTGACAACTTGTACGATGGTTGGTGTTCAAACGTCTTATTCGTTGCTGTGGGCAATGCTTTTCGCAATCGTTGCGACGATTGTTTTACAAGAAATGGCGGCACGTTTGGGATTTGTGACACAGCAAGGCTTGGGCGAAGCATTCAACCGACAATTTCCGAAAGGAATTAGCCGATTGGTGGTTTTCTTTTTGGTGATTGGTGCGATATTGATTGGTAATGCAGCGTATGAAGCTGGGAATATTTCTGGTGGTGTTTTGGGGTTAGATTTGCTTGTTCCGATTTTATCGGAATCCTTCGGGATAGGTGAAGTACAATTGATGCCAGTTGCTTTGGGGGTTATTTGCTTTTTACTCATGTATTTTGGTGGTTATAAATGGATTGAAAAAATCTTGATTTCGTTGGTGATTTTGATGAGCGTTTGCTTTTTGGTGACAGCGATTATGGTTCAGCCAAATATCAGCGAAATCCTACAAGGTTTTATTCCGCAACGAGTTGAAGGCGAAAATTTCTTATTAATAATGGCTGTTATCGGGACAACCGTTGTGCCGTACAATTTATTTTTGCACGCTTCTACAATTTCTAAAAAATGGAAGGCAACGGATTCGCTCAAAGATTTAAGAATCGAAAATGCAGTGGCGATTATTTTAGGTGGCTTAATTTCTATATTAATCATCATTACAGCGGCAAGTTCTGATGTTTTGACGGAAGTCAAATCAGCCAAAGATTTAGCGATACAATTGGAGCCGTTATTTGGACAACGTGCAAAATGGTTTATGGGAATCGGTTTGATGGCGGCAGGTTTGAGTTCGGCCTTGACCGCACCTTTGGCGGCTGCTTTTGCTGCAAAAGGCTTGTTCGGTTGGTCAGACGATGAGACAAATATCAAGTTTCGTGCGGTTTGGATGGTGATTTTGGTCATCGGTATCTTGGTGTCAATCACAGATGTTGAACGTGTTTTGATTATCAAGTTTGCACAAATCACGAATGCGATTTTGTTACCGTTTATCGCTGGTTATCTGTTGTACATTTCTAATTCAAAAGTGATTTTAGGTCAGTTTACGAATAATCGATTGTCGAATATTCTAGGCGTTATTGTTTTGATAGTTACGATTTTGTTGAGTTTGAAATCATTGTTTTCATAAGGACAATCTATGATTATTCACATTGAACTTTTCCGGAGTTCTCAAAGTACAAAAAAATGGATTTAAACTGCGATATGGGCGAGTTATTGCCGAATCAAACAACGAACTTTGATGCGGAAATGATGCCGTTTATTACGTCTTGTAATATTGCGTGTGGCTTTCATAGTGGAAATCCGCTGGTTATTGAAAATACGATACGAGCGGCATTAAAGCATGAGGTGAAAATTGGTGCACATCCGTCGTATAATGACCGTGAAAATTTTGGTCGATTTTCGGTTGAGGTATCGTTAGAAACCTTGCTGGCAGAGTTGCGGTATCAGATTTGTGCAGTAAAAGGAATGATCGAAAACCTGGGCGGAAAGCTAAATCATGTTAAACCGCATGGTGCATTGTATAATGATATGGTAAAGGACGTAACATTGGCGAAAGCCGTCGTTCGTTTGGTAAAATCTATTGATTCGGAATTGACGATTTTTGCGTTGGCAAGTTCGCAAGTGGTGGATATTTGTGAAAGCGAAAATATGAAAGTGATGCGAGAAGGTTTTGCGGATAGACGTTATCAAGCAGTGAGTCAGCTGCGAAGTCGAACGCTTGACGGTGCTGTGATTCACGATACGAAAGCTGTTTTAAAGCAAGTCGATGGCTTTTTAAACGGAAAAGTAACACTTTGGGATTCAACGACTTGTGATATTGAAGTGGATACGATTTGTTTGCATAGCGATACGAAAGGTGCGGTGCAGCTGAGTGAACAGATTTGTGAATATGTCAAGTGTTTTAATGCTTGACGAGTTCTAATCTTCAAGCTACAAATTGGGGTAATAATTTTTTATCGAGTACTCGGAATTGGTAAAGGAAATAAAACTGTTTTTTATATTAAATCATTTTTTTGTTGTAAAAACTACTTTTTAAAGTAAACTCAATATTCAAATATTTGAACATCAAAAACTACAATAACGACTTTTTAATTATCAAATCTGATAAGGAACTTCAACAAATTGGAAAGGCGATTTTTGAGCAAAATTTTGATTTTGTAACAGAAGTGATTGTAACAGAAAAAGAGGTTTGTGTCCAATTGAATGATCTTTTTGAGGTCGAAAAATTAGACTTATTTCATAATCTGCAATTCACAAAAAAAGGAACATCAAAAACCTACGAATTACCAGTTTATTTTACGAATCATGAAGATTGGAAAAGGGTAGAAGCAGTGACTGGTTTTTCAAAAAAAGCGATTATTGAAAAGTTGATTTCAACTGAGTTTTCGATTGCGATATTCGGTTTTTTGCCAGGGTTTTTATACTTAGATGGTTTGGACGAATCGCTGCACGTTCCTCGAAAAGCTGTGCCGTCAAAGTATGTCGAAGCAAATTCCATTGCGATCGGTGGACAATATCTGGGCTTGTATTCGGTCGAAAGTCCAGGCGGTTGGAATGTGATTGGGAAGGTTGATGTGTCGATTTTGGATTTGTCGTCGATTCCGCCAGTAAAAATGAATTTGGGCGATAAGATAAAATTGAAAGTAATTTAAAATAGACCTATGAGGTTTCGAGAGAAAAAATGAATCAAATAGAAATCACAAAAGCAGGATTAATGACCAGTGTTCAGGATTTGGGGCGTAGTGGTTTGGCGTATTATGCGATTCCGAAATCTGGCGTGATGGACATAAATGCTGCTAAAATCGCCTTACTGTTATTTAATAAAAATGACGAAACGCCTCTGATAGAATGCACTTGTATTGCTCCAGAAATCAAGTTTCATGCTGCTACAAAAATCGCTTTAACAGGTGCTGATTTCAACTGGAAAATCAACGAAAATACGGTTCCATTAAATACGATTATAGAAATAAATAAAGGGGATATTTTAAGAGGTGCTTTCGCAAAAAACGGCCTGCGAGGCTATATCAGTTTTGCAAATGATTTAGAGATTGAAGCGGTTTTTGATTCTTTTTCGACTTATACCAATGCTAAAATCGGTGGTTTTGATGGTCGATTATTGCAAAAAGGTGATGTTTTAAAATGGAAAAACTCTATTGAAAACGATGAAGGAGTAACTACGATTCGAATCCGAAAAGGCCCAGAATACGACTATTTGACGGAAGTCGCTCAAAAAAAACTGGTCACAAATATTTATACCATAAAACCCGAAAGTAATCGAATGGGAGCGAGGTTAGCTGGTGCGGTTTTAGAAAGTTCAAAATATCAATTGGATTATAGTTTGCCGGTGTTGCCGGGGTTTATTCAATTACCGCCGAATGGCTTGCCGATTGTAGTGTTGCAAGATGGACAGACAACTGGCGGTTATCCGAGAATTGCCTATATTCCAAAGCGATTTTTGAGTATTTTTAATCAAATTCGTTTGGGTGGGAAGTTGCGGTTTTCTACAGATACAACCTGTAGTTACCCAGATTGAACCCTTTCAGAATAAAGACCTCTGAAAGGGTTCAAGAGTAACCGTAGGTTGTACTCATAGAAACTACTGCTGATTATTTTTCGCTATTGCATCGTCTAAATCTTGTTTGAAGTCGATGGCTGGTTGATAATTATTTCCTTGCTGAATTGACTGTTGCACCAGTTGATATGCCTGTTGGAAATTACCAGAGAAGTAAGCTTGTTTTGCTTGAAAATACAATTGCTGGTATTTTGAATTGGCCGTTAATTGTATCGCCATTTGGTAGGCTTGCGGAATGTTTCCGCTATTGATAGCAAACTGTTCTAAGGCATTTATGGCCTTCAATCCTTCTTGATTATTATTGTAGGCTAAGGCCAAATAATAGTAAGCTGGCGTTGATTTGAAATTCAAGTCAATCACTTCCTCGAATGTTTTTATCGCATTGGCATTGTCGCCAGTTTGTAAATAATACAATCCTAAATTACTAACAATCGTTACGTGCGAATCGGTTATTTTCAAGGCTTCATCAACTGCTTTTTTCATTTCAGAATAATTCTGCGAACGCATATAAGCGTTGATTAATCCGATGTGTGCTTGTTCATTTTTTGGATTGGCTTTGATAGCTTTTTTGTAATTTTCGATAGCTGTTGGAAAATCGCCAGTTTTCTCTGCATCTTTTCCTGCTTTCGCAAAATTATCAATGCGTTTTGATACAGCACCTATCGTCACGCCATCAACCTTCTCTTCATGAATCACCTCCGCCAGTGGCCAAGCACCGCTTTCGATTAAACCTTCATTTTTGAAACGATGAAACGAAATTATGTAATCCCAATCGTCTCGTTCTTCTCGTCTATCGTATTTGACCCAGGTTACACGTAGTTTTTTATCATCAGTATATTTTTTAAAATAGTGTCTGAGGGCTTGAGTATTGTCGGATAAGGCAATCAAAACATCTTCGTCCGTCTTGACTTCTGGTATATTTTCAATACACCAATCTGCTAAGTTTTTAGCGGAAATCATCCAATAATCGGTTTCGTATTGTGTTGCTGCATTTTTTACACCACCGAATGCCTCGTTGATATACACATATTGATAAGGGTGATTTTTGACCATCCAAGAAACTGGTAAAGCGACCAAAACAGCCAAAACAGCCATACTGCCAATTTCTACCATTTTATTATTAAATGCACCTGCCAAACTTGACCAACCGAATGCTGCAATCACCACAAAAATCGGATAAACGAAAATAAACTGACGCATGCCGTCGTAAACTGCTGAATTTTGTGCCAACGCATAAGCTATCGGGAAAACACCAGCAAAAAGCGTCAAGAACAACAACAAACTGTTTTCCTTCGTTTTGGCTTTGAAAAATAAAGCAATTGCTAAAATAAGACCTACTAAAATAACTAAAGGTGCGGCCATCATTTGCCATTTTGGAATGTAGTACCACGGCAAATTATCTGACCAATAATGTTGTCCTTCAAATAACATTTGGATACCCGTAGAGAAATTCGTCATTTCGCTCAAAGCGGTCAACGGATTAGAAATAATGCTGTCCAAACCGTAAGGCCAGAACATCAATCCACCTAAATAGCCTAAAATAACGACAGCGAAAAGTTTGACGATTAGCGGCAAAACGACGCCAAAATTTAATAATTGCTTACGCAAGTCGGTTTTCCACAAAAAGGCAATAATTACGAATAAACCTAACAAGCCGACTAAAATCAATCCACCAATACGAATACTTATCGCTAAAGCGATGCCTATTGAGGTAAATAACATTGGTTTTAACCCAGGATTTGGGAGTTGTTTGATGATTCGGATAGAGTTAACCATCGCTAACATATAAGCTGCAGCAAACGGAATATCTTTTGGATTCATAAACGAATGTCCAAAAATACGTGGAGAAATGGCAACTAACAAAGCTGCAATGAAACCCATTCGCCAGCTATTGGTGAGTTCCTTGGCCATCAGACCAGTTAAGAAAATCAGCATCAGACCCGTCAACGCATTCAAAAAATGTCGAACATCATAATCGTCATAAGCAGGGAACCAATCATTGATTTTAGCAGCGAAGTAGTCAAAGCCACCACCATACAACCATAAGTTGGGTACCATATTCATTGCGTTATTTTTACGGTATTTAGCTTCTGGGAAGTCGTCTGGTAGCTTATATTCTCCATCACTATTAAAATGTTCTACGATCAGCTCCCCATAGAGTTTTTGTACATATTCATCACCCGAAATGCCGTAATCAGGGCTTAAAACTGGCATTAATACCAGTAAACTAAGAATTAGAAAAGCGAACAAAAAGCGATAAATCGCTGGTTCGTTACCTAAAGTTGTTCCTTTGAAAGGTGAGATAAAAAACCAGTTGAATCGTTCTCGCCAGCTAATCAAAATCGTCTGAAAAGCCATTTTCATCCCATCGCTACCAACATTGATTTTTTCGCCTTCTATGTGTTGCCATTTTACAGGCATTGATTGAATATCAATTCCTTGAAGTTGTGCTTTGTATAGTATCTCGACATCGTGTGACCAGCCTTTTGATTGTAAATTGGCAAAAAGTGATTTTGCGATTTTAGCAGGGTAGAGCTTGAAGCCACATTGAGTATCTTTAAAATTGAGGGAAGTTGTGAGTTGTGTTAAGACATTGAAGGCTCGCCCTAATGTTTTGCGGTTACTTTTGGCTTGAACTTGTGAGTCTTTGTGTTCTCTCGAGCCGATTAGAATTTGGTCTTCACGAAATACATTATTGGGCAGTCGTTGTAACCAGTTTTTTAGAATTGTAGGTTGTGCTGCCATATCGGCATCGAGTGTGAGGATAAAATCACCAGTTGCCGCTTCGACACCTGTTTGTAATGCACCACCTTTTCCGACATTATTGTCTAATGAAATAATATTGACAGCAGCGTTACTTAACGATCCGTCAAGAGCATCTTTGACTTTTTGAGAAGTTCCATCAGTGCTTCCATCATCTACAATGACAACTTCATAAGTATTATACCATTTGCTATCAAACGTTTTCAGTGCTTTCGTGAGGTATTGTATTCTATCTGTTTCGTTATAGCATGGAATAACTAAAGATAGTTTTTTATGAAAATTTATGTGGACACTACTTGAGTTTTTTGGAGTAGCTGACTTTTGTCTGATTGATTTTGCGTTACTTGGTTTTCGATTTTTTTTAGCCATGATGATTCGTCGAAATTATAGATTCTAATTAGCTGATTTCGTAATAGTGAGATTATCCCATTATTTTAAATGTAATACTTATCACGTTTAAATAAGAACAAATCTTATTTTGATCATTGAATTATGATTGCAATATTAAGCATTCTTAGCTACTTTTTTATACAGTATTTAAAAAAATGAGTTTAACTAAATTTGGTTTTTTGATTTAATCACAGTTATATTTGACGCTATTTTGAGTATTTATTTTTGATAAATTATGTTAAAAAAGTATTTTAGCTGATAAAACTGATATAGTTCGTTGATATAGTAAATTTATAGAGTGATTATCAAGTTGATAACAAAACATTTTATTATTTTTGCAACCTCACCACTGATATATTTGTTAAACACGCTACAAAATTTTATTTGTTGTATGAGCTTATTAATATCATTTTTTTGTTGAAAGATTAAGTGATTTTTAGTAATCTTATGTTTTATACTTAAACTAAATTTATTTCTAAATTTTAACTATTACACTATGAAAAAATATTTAGCTTTTTTTCTATGCTTAGGTTTGTTGATGACTGCAAATGTTATGTTTGCACAGCCAGCAAACGATGATTGTGGTGGAGCTATTGCTTTGACAGTAGCTGCTGATGAGGCTTCAGCGACGCCTGTTTCAGGGACGACTACTGGAGCGACACCTTCAGGTGCAGCGACGAACTCACCGATTTCTGTATGTTCAGGATCTTGGTTTGGTGACGATGTTTGGTATTCATTCACTACTGGTGCTGTTGTACCAGCTAATGGTGTTACTGTAAAAGTAACAGCGGCTGCTAACTCTCCATTCCAGGTTTTAGGATTGGCACTTTATGCAGGTTGTGATACAGCTGCTATTCCTGTAGGATGTATGTCACAAACAGCAGATGATAACTTAAGTTTTCCATTTTTACAAGCAAACACAGATTATAGAGTACGTGTTTGGTCAGGAGGTAGTGCAAACACTAACTCGGGAGCTTTTGATATCATTGTTTATGAAAACTTCGTAGATCCTAACCAAGTTGTTGATGTAGTACTTTGGGGAGCAAACCCAGGTGAGGGTGACTTCGATGGTGGTTTAAACGGATGGACATCAAATGCGATTTCAACAGGTGATGATTGGGTTTGGGAAGCAGACGCACAAGCGAATGGTGCATTCCGTGCGAACACAATTGCTTCTCCTACAGCATTTAACGGTGCGATGTTGTTTGATGCAGATTTCATGACAACTTCTGTTAACCCTGCTCCGGCACAGCCTTATCCACAACACACAGCGGAATTATTATCTCCAATCATTGACTGTTCAAGTTTTCCAACTTTATCAGTGAAGTTTTATCAGTCTTATGAGGCTTTAAACGGTGATTGCTTCTTCTCTTATTCTATTGATGGTGGTCAGACGTTCTCTACACCAATTAATGTAAATGGAGATATTGCAGGTAATGACGGGACGCCTTCTCCAAGTATCAAGCGTTATGATTTGCCTGGTGCTGAAGGAAGCAGCCAAGTACAATTGAAGTTCACAGCAGATATGGATTTCTATAACTGGATTATTGATGATGTTCAGTTAGTACAAAAAGAAGGAAACAACTTAACTTTAGCAAATGATTTCATCGCTATCGCTCCGCTTTACGCAATGCCTAAATCATCTATTGATACCGTACGTTTCTTAGCTGATGTTGCGAACAACGGTGCAAATGATGCAACAAATGTTGTATTGTCTGTAGATGTAGTGAAAGACTCTGACGGTACTTCTGTTTTTACTGCTACTAATTCTTATGGAACAATGTTAGCGGGTGATACAGTAGAAAACCAGATTTTCAATACGGTATTTGTTCCTGATACAATTGTAGAATCATATACAGTTACTTATACATTAAGCTCAGATTCAGTTGATGCTATTCCTGCTGATAACTCGTTCTCATACCAGTTTGAAGTAGTAGAAGACTATTTTGATAGAATGCCAGCTTCTACTCGTAATATCACACCAGGTGGTGATAACTCATTCACTTATGGTTCATCTTATTATGTATTCAATGGTACAGAAATTGGAGGAAATAACAACTTAGATACTTTATACAGAGAGGTAACTGCCGTTACTTTCGGTGCATCTAATACAGACGAATTAGCAGGTGAATCAGTAACTATCTTTATTGAGAAGCCGTTAGTTGGAAATGAGTTTGTAGTCAATCCTGTTGATGGTACAATCGGACAAGCTGATCGTCAGATTGTAGGATTTGGTACTTATACATTTACAGGAAATGAGCCTGCTAACTCATTAATCAATGTTCCTATCGAAGATTTCAACACTGGTGAGGTTTTAGAATTAGAAAGCGGTATGAACTATGCTGTTATGATGAACTATGTAGCATCAAGCCCGACAACTAACTTATTTATGTTAGCAGGTCAAGGGTCAACGCTTAACTATAGTGCAGCAGATTTCGCAGCAGCACAAAATGGTGTTCAGCGTTTCTCTGAATTATTAGACGTAGGAAACTCAGGAGCATATAGCACTTTCGGTTTCGTTGGATCTCCTGTTCCTTTAGTTCGTTTAAATTTCCTTGAAAGATTTGCTACTTCAACTGAATCAGCAAAATTAGATGCGAATGCATTAACAGTATTCCCTAATCCAGCGGATGAGTTTATCACAGCTACTTTAGATTTAGAGGAAATGGCTGCTGATGTTAGATTAACTATCTACAACGTAACAGGTCAAATCATGGAAACTCGTAACTTAGGAAATGTTACTAACGAGCAAGTTTTATTTGATTTAGCAGACTATACAAGCGGTACTTATTACATGTCTGTTGAAACAGAAACAGGACATTCTATTAAGCGTTTTATAGTAGCAAAATAAGATAAATCATTATTCGAGTTGACTCGATTTTGATTAAATACAAAAGCCGTCGTTCATTAATTTGAATGACGGCTTTTTAGTATTTTCTAATTAATTCGTTTTATTTTTCCTTAGAAAAGACGAGCTATTTAATCCTAAGTAGATATTCTAAATATTTCCATAAAAAATAATATCAAAATAGTATCACTATCATTTTTTATGGTATTAATGTTAACCAATTATTCACTCGCACAACCTTCAAACGGTGATTGTAGCAGTGCAATTCCTAGAGGAAGGACAACGAGAAAAACAGATTCGATAGTTTTACATCAGTTTGTTTCGATGCCGATTTACTGCCGATTTGCTGCCGACTTTCGTCAATCTGAACTCAACAGAACCTTACCCAGAACATACCAGAGCATTATTATCGTCAATTATTGAGGATACGAATATGATTTCTAATTTTTATAACTTTATCAACTCCCTCGCATTATCCAATGCCGATTTGGAAGGCGGATTTCCACTTAACATTACCGCTAATTCGTTGATGCGTTCTTTCTTTTCTAAAAGTTTGACGGTAGAAATAGTCGTATCATTTTCAACATATTTATAGACCAAATAATGATGATTTGCTCTTGCGGCGATTTGTGGCGTGTGCGTAATCGAAATCACCTGATGACGATTCGCCAAATCTCTCAAAATATGCCCCATTTTTAAGGCAACATCACCCGAAACTCCTGTATCAATTTCATCAAAAATCAAGGTCGGTAAGGTAATCGCATCAGCGACTAAAGACTTTGTACACAAGGCTAAACGAGACATTTCGCCACCCGAGGCAACGTTGCGAATATAATTCAAACGAGAACCTTTATTTGCTGCAAAAAGGAAAGCGATTAAGTCCGTTCCGGTCGAAGTTAGTTCCTCAGAAGTTGTCAATTCTATTTTCAGAACAGCGTGCTTCATATTGAGTTGAGCCAACATTTTATGAATTTCTTCCTCAAAGAACGGAATGACATCTTGACGACTTTTCGATAAAACTTTGGCTTGCTTTCGAAGTTCTTTTTCTTGTTTATCAATAATTATTTCTAGCTTTTCCATAGCATCCGTGGAGTTAGAATAATTATCGATTTTGGCTTGTAGGTTCGCTTGTATTTGTAATAACTCTGCTATCGAATTTACAAAATGCTTCTTTTGTAAACGATACAACAAATCCAAGCGTTCACCGACTGCCTGTATCCGTTCTTCGTCATATTCCGTATCTTCCGCAATATTTTCGAACTCTTCTACAATATCTTGCAAATCAAGAACTAAACCATCATATCGCTCAAGTACTTTTTGTAGTTTCGGGTGAAATTTAGCGAAATCTGCTATTTCATTAGATAACTCTCGTAATTGTCCAATAATAGCCAATTCGTCCTCACTGATGATTTGAAATGATTTGCTCAAAGTCAACTTGATGCCTTCAGCATTGGTCAGAATATTGAATTCTTCCTCCAAAGACTCTTGTTCATCTTCTTCAAAATCAGCAGTTTCTAATTCCTCTAACTGAAAAGCTACAAAGTCTATCTCTTTCGTATTCGTTTGATGTTCTTTGATAAGTCGATTAAGCTCTTGTTTATTTTTTCGGTAGGCTTTGAATAGATTTTTATAAATATCCAGCGGTTTTTTATTGCGAGCAATCGCATCAATCATTTCTAATTGAAAATTCTCTGAGTGAATATCCAACGTATCAAACTGTTGATGTAAATCTAATAATCGAGCAGAAAGATTTCTCAAAACGCCCAACTTTACAGGCGAATCATTTACAAAAGCACGAGATTTGCCCGAAGGTGTGATTTCTCTACGAATAGTCAACTCCGTATCATAATCCAAATCATTCGCCTCAAAAAAACGCCTCAATTCATAGTGTAAAATATCAAAATGAGCTTCGATAATACACTTTTTATCTTGATTTTTCAGCACACGAGTTTCGGCACGATTCCCCATAATCAAGCCTAAAGCTCCCAAAATAATGGATTTACCAGCACCAGTTTCTCCGGTGATAATATTTAGTTGTTTTGAAAAACTAATATCAACCTCATCAATAATCGCATAGTTGCGAATGTATAGTCGTTGAATCATATTAGATTAAATTAAAACAGAACGTTTTAAAAATTTAGACAAATTTAAGATTTAAAATGGAATTTTGTTGGGAAATATATCGGATTGTGAAGTTTTGACAATTAAATAATGATACTATAAAAAATGTCGCTCTTCAAGAAAAACATAAAAGTTGAAGCAGAAAGTGTGTCCTAAACAAAGCGAGTGAATGTTGGAGTTATAAAATGACCAATTATCAGTGCCATAGAATAGAATATTATTATCAAATAATATTTTCAAAAATTCAAATTTATCCATTAAATGCTTAACTTTGCGTTAAATAATTAACATTTTGTGTAAAAAACAAAGTCGAAATAGAAAATGATTACAGTAGCAGAAGTAGTACAACAATTAATTAGACAATCTCCGTTTGTCTCGGAAGCTTTATCGGAAGGTTTGGTCAACGTTTCGGCTCTGGCTCGCAAGCTTCAGCCAGATGTGCAGGAGTTATTAGGTAAACAAGTAAAAGTCGGTGCAATTGTTATGGCGATTAATCGCCAACATTTCGGAGATGTTGCTTTTGTAGAAAAGAACATTCGACGCTTTTTTAAGCGATTGAGTAATTACAGTGTTCGTTCTAATTTGGTTAGTTTCACATTCGAAAATTCAGATACTTTAACTGCTCGCAAGCTGGAGTTATTAAAAGTCATTAGTCAAAATCCTAAGATTTTTTATACTTTTTCGCAAGGTATTTCTGAAACGACTATTATTATTGCTAGAGAAGTAGAAGCAGATGCACAGCGAATTTTTCATAATGAAAGGTTGGTAACAAAAGAGGAAAATTTATCTTCAATTACCTTAATGTTACCGGACGAAAACCGAGTAATTTATGGTATTTACTATTATATTTTAAAAGATTTGGCCTGGTACGGTATCAACTTATCCGAAGTTATTTCTACGACAAACGAGTTCACGTTGATTGTGAAAGATGAAGATTTAGATCAGACATTTTCTATCTTAATGAAGTTAAAAGGAACTTAATTCAGTAGGCAGTTTTCAGTATGTCAATGCCTAAATATGCAAAAAGCGAATGATATCAAATCATTCGCTTTTTTATTGCCTACTGAAAACTGAAAACTGAAAACTGAAAACTGTTAACTGAAAACTGCCATTTGCGGACTTCCATACACTTCCTCAATCTCATCTAAGACACTAAAAATATAATTGATGTCCATACTCGTCACCAACTTACTGCGATAGTGTTTGATGCCTCGAAGGCCACGAAAATAGTTCGTATAATGACGACGCATTTCTACGATTCCCAGGCGTTCGCCTTTCCATTTTAAGGAATGACTCAAGTGTTGTTTAGTTGCTTCGACTCTTTCGGCAACCGTTGGCGGTGGCAAGAGTTCACCAGTTTTGACATAATGCTTAATTTCTCTAAAAATCCAAGGATTTCCGATACTTGCACGACCTATCATGATACCGTCAACGCCATAACGGTTTTTGTATTCTACCGCTTTTTGAGGGGAATCAATATCGCCATTTCCGAAAATTGGGATATGAATGCGAGGATTTGCTTTGATTTTTCCAATCTTCGTCCAATCCGCTTCGCCTTTATACATTTGCTTCCGAGTTCGACCATGAATCGACAAGGCTTTGATGCCGACATCTTGCAAACGTTCGGCCACTTCTTCGATAAAAATCGTCTTATCGTCCCAACCCAAACGAGTTTTTACAGTTACAGGCAAATTTGTTGATTTGACAATAGCTTCGGTCAATTTCACCATTCGAGGAATGTCTTGCAAAATCCCAGCTCCAGCCATTTTACAAACGACCTTCTTCACAGGACAACCAAAGTTAATATCCAAAACTTCTGGTTGCGCTTCTTCAACAATCGCAGCCGCACGCTGCATCGAATCTAAATTTGCACCAAAAATCTGAATGCCAATCGGTCGTTCATAATCGTAAATATCAAGTTTTTGCACACTTTTAGAGGCATCACGTATCAATCCTTCTACCGAAATAAACTCCGTGTATAACATATCCGCACCGTGCTGTTTGCACAACGCCCGAAATGGCGGATCACTCACATCTTCCATTGGTGCTAACAACAACGGAAAATCTCCCAACTCTATATTTCCTATTTTGACCATGATTTTTAACCTTGCTTTTTTAAAAGTTGTGCAAAAATACATCTTTTGTCTGAAAACTCGCAGGTAGTGTTATATATATGCATTTTTTGGCGGGTGGTTTTTAACGAATTTACGTTTTCTTTTGCCTTGATGCAAAAGAAACAAAAAATCAAGGCTGGATTGATTTCTTAACGCTCCAAGATGATTGAAGACACTAAACAAAACAAACTCGCTCGTGAAAAACTTCGCTCAAACAGTGTTTTGTTTTTAACGTGTTTTCAACCATTTTTCCACTAAAATCAATTATGCCGTTTAAAAAATACATCTTTTGTCTGAAAACTCGCAATCTATAAATTGATCTATAAATCAATCTGCAAGCCGATATTAAAAGTGACATTACTCATCGGCAAACTAATCGGCAAGGCTCTGAGCGGTTCGTTTTCATCAGGTGTCACGCTACTATTATTTTCAATTTTATTATTAAAAATAATTTCTCGTTCACGAATAGTAAGATTTTCTAATTCGTTGCTTCCATTTTCTTCAAACTTAGTGACCGTACCAGTATGAGGTCGATAAGTCATATTCAATAAATTAAAATCAATCGTAAATGCGACAGTTTCACTCACCATTGATTTTGCACCTAAAGCCATGATAAACCCCAAAGGCGTTCCGCCATCAAAACTATTTTCTGTATTTCTATCAATTTGTATAAACATATTGTTGTCAGTATTATACGCTTCTTCAAACTTTGCTTTCATAAATGTACCGAAAGCCAATCCAGTTTTGATGTAAGGTTTTACAGTGGAAGTAGTTGGAATCAATACAACTAATTGAGGCGTAAAGATTAGAGCATTTAGATTTCGAGAGGTTGTTGATGCTATAAATAAAGCTCCACCAGGTCCATGTTCTTGTCTTTTCTCTTCTGTTGTTATAGTACGACCTAACAAATAGTTAAGACCAAATTCGACGGCTATAAATTCACTATGTTGATATCCTAAATTCCCTCTAAAGTAAATACCTTCCCCAAAACCTCCTGCAACAATTTCTTGTACTTCTACATTGTCCACAAACTCAATATCTGTGTAATTCGCCTGTCCAGCTTCCGTCGCAAAACCGTAACCAGTTTGTAGATTGATGTAGAAATCTTGAGCGGATAAAGAAAGCGTAATAAAAAAGAATGTAATACATAAAATTGGTTTCATGGTTGTTTTTTTAGAGGTGAATAATGTTAGATAACGTTATAAAATCGTTTTTTGCTTTCGCTGAATACTAACTTTCCACCAAATACTTCTCCTGAATTTCTACTAAATCAGTCTTGGCTTCCTTCAAAAAAATCGGATTGTGAAAAAGGTGTAATTTATTTAAAATCGACAAAAGTTGTACCCGTTCGTTATCGTTCAAGTCGCCAGCGATGATATTCGAGGCTTTGTACATTTCTTTCATGGCTTCCGCCAAAACAGTTTGACCTTTCAGCGTAGCAGCGAGCCGAATCGCCCGTTTATCCTTTTCATCACGAAAAGATTTGATTAACTTTTTCTTTTCCAATCGTTTAATAATCTCCATTCCTGACGACACTTCCATGATATTTTGTTGAATTAATTCTGTTTTTGTCTTGCTGCCTTCATAACAAAGCGAAATCAAAAAGCCAAAATCGTCCAAACCGATTAACGGCGAATTTTGCAAAGCCTTTTTGACGTAAGTCTTAGCATATTTGCTCATCAACCAAACAAAATAACTAATCCGCCATTCCGAAAACGCATTGGATTCTGCCTTATTCAAGTTCGCAGCTGCCGTTTTTCCTGCATCAATCGCATTCCCGTTTAACCAAAGTAAGAATGCTTCCGTCGTCATCGTTTTATTTCCCGCCTTTTCATACGCTTCAATCAATGAAAACATTGATTTTGCTAAGTCGAATTTTGTCATTTTTTTGAATTTTAACTCACCCCAGCCCCTGTCTTGAAAGAGAGGGGAGTCAAACGATTATACTCGGATTTTTAAACTTTTTAGTGCAACCGTCTGGCTCCCTTCCTTTTTAAGGGCAGGGCAGGGGATAGATTCAAAAACCACTTTATTACAAAAAAGTAATAAAAATTGATTCTTATAATGTTTTTGTAAAACAATTGTTCATGATTCATGTTAAAACGCCAATTAAAACGATTTTAAAGACCAACTAATACCATTAATAACTTTTTGTTCAAACTAATTTAAGGAGTGAAAATGAAACAACTTATTACGACGATTTTGGTGAGTTTACTTTTTGTAATCACGACTCAAGCGCAATCAGGAATCATCAAAGGTCGAGTATATGAAGCCATCAACAACGAACCGATTATGTTCGCCAACTTGATTATCGAAGGGTCAGCGACAGGGGTGACTTCTGATATAGATGGAAATTATCAAATTACAGATTTAGAACCAGGTACTTATAATTTGAAAATATCTTATTTAGGATATAAAGATGTCATCAAATACGAAATCGAAGTCACGAACTCAAAACCGGCTGTCATTGATGTGGCGATGGAAGCGAACGCCGAACAGCTAGAGGAAGTTGTTGTCAAAGCATCACCGTTTAACAAAACAGAGGAAAGTCCTGTATCCTTGCGAACCGTTGGTGTAGCAGAGATTCAGCGAAATCCTGGGGGAAATAGAGATATTTCTCGGGTGATTCAATCCTTGCCAGGTGTGACAACGACCGCTTCTTTTCGGAATGATTTATTGATTCGTGGCGGTGGCCCAAATGAAAACCGTTTTTATCTTGATGGCGTCGAAGTACCGGTGATTAATCACTTTGCGACACAAGGGGCATCTGGTGGCCCGAACGGTATGATTAACGTGGATTTTATTCGGGAAGTGGACTTTTTTAGTGGTGCTTTTCCTGCAAATCGTGGCAATGCGTTGAGTTCTGTTTTTGAATTTAAACAAAAAGATGGTCGTGATGATAGACTTGGTTTTCGTGGAACAGTCGGTGCAAGTGACTTGGCATTGACACTCGAAGGCCCGATTGGCGATAAAACGACATTTTTAGTGTCGGCACGTCGTTCTTATTTACAGTTTTTGTTTGGCTTGTTGGATTTACCATTTTTACCATCTTACTGGGATTTTCAAACAAAAGTAAAATATAAACCAGATAACAAAAACGAATTTACCTTTATTGGTTTAGGAGCAATTGACCGTTCTGTTTTAAACTTAGAAGCGAACGAAACGGAATCACAGCAGTTTCTTTTGGCTAACTTACCCGAGCAATTTCAATGGAATTATACCAACGGAATCGTTTATAAGCGTTATCAGGATAATGGCTATTGGACATTCGTGGCCAGTCGCTCAATGTTGAATAATGAATCGTATAAATATTTTAATAACGATGATTCAAATCCTGATAATTTAATTCAAAACTACGTTTCGCAAGAAATTGAGAATAAATTAAGAATTGAAAATACGCTACGTATCAATGGTTATAAAATCAATTATGGTATCAATTACGAATTTGCGAAATATAATAATCAAACGTTTCAACAAATTTCTTTACCAAATGGTCAGTTATTTACATTGAACATTGACAGCGAGTTCAATATGAATAAATACGGTTTCTTTGGTCAAATTAGTAAAAAGTACCTGGACGAAAGATTGATTTTATCCTTAGGAATCCGAGGGGACGGTAATGATTTTAATGATGAAATGAAAAATCCATTAAAGCAATTTTCGCCCCGTTTTTCTGCTGCTTATGCCATCAATGAGCAGTTTATTTTGAACTTCAATACAGGCTTATATTATCAATTACCGGCTTACACAATCTTAGGTTACGAAGAAGAAGAGATTTTAGTCAATCAAGATAGAGTCGATTATATTCAGGCGTTTCACTTAGTGGGCGGTATCGAAATTAACACAAAAGCTAATTCAAAATTCACGTTAGAAGGGTTTTATAAATTGTATGATAATTATCCATTCTTATTACAAGATAGCATCAATATTGCCAACATCGGAGGCGACTTCGGAGCTATCGGAAACTCACCTGCGATCTCCAATAAAGAAGGTAGAACCTACGGCATTGAGGCCTTATTTCAACAAAAATTCTACAAAGGATTTTACGGAATTGCGTCTTATACTTTAGGCATTAGTGAGTTTGAAGATAAAAATGGAGACTTTGTTCCGTCTTCTTGGGACAGCCGACACATTATCGCCTTGACGGCAGGAAAACAGTTTAAAGGCAATTGGGAAATCGGAGCAAGATGGCGTTTTCAGTCCGCATTGCCCGAAACGCCAGACGACCCGAATGCGAACTTAATTCCACTTTGGAATGTCAACGGTCGTGCCTTACCAAATTACGATTTATTAAATACGCTAAGAGGTTCAAACTTCCATGCCTTAGATATTCGTATCGACAAAAAATGGTTTTTTGATAAATGGAGTTTGAACGCTTATTTCGATGTACAAAATGCGTACAATTTCCAATCAGAAGAGCAAACGCAAGTGCTAAGACGTGATGCGGCAGACAATCCGATTATTTTAAATCCAAGAGATCCGTTCACACAACAACGTTATGATACGAAGAATTTAGTCAGTTTGAATGGTCAGGCGTTGCCGACAATTGGGTTGATTATCGAATTTTAAAAGGAGCAAGGTAAGAGGCATTTTAAAATGCCTCTTACCTTAAAATTAGAACTTACCCCACCTTATCACTATACAAATATTGTTGAAAACCAATAAATACATTTCGTATTTCCTTAATGCTGCCCAGTTCTCGTTTAGCATCAGCAAGAGCATGATATTTTAACTCCAATAACTTGCCCAGCTTCTCTTTATCGTCTAACTCACTTACGCCATCTCGCACATATTGCTCCAAGACGAAATTCAAAAATGCTTGTTGTTGAGCATTGTAATTCATTAAGAAGACCTTGGCTTTTTCGGCTCTTGTCAGTCTCGGTACTAAGTTTTTGTGATAAGCAATAAAACTCAATACGTCATACAAATCGCTATTTTCACCATGTATCAATTTGGTCAATTCATTGAGTTGGTCTTCGGTGTAGCCTTTTTCTGAAAGTTCTTGTAAAAGCCTTCTACGAGTATCGGGCAAACTCCACAACTTCCTCAACTCTTCTTCGTCTTTAAATAAACTCGGCAAATCACCGTATAACTGCTGCATAAACTCCTCTTGCGTAATTTGCGCTCCATTTGTTCCCCAGAAGGTCGTTTTGACGGTCGCATCTATTTCTCGTGTTTTATTTTTAGATAACTGAACCGTGACCATTCTGCGAGGTGCTTTCTCACAAACACAAGGGTCATTGTTGCAAACTTGACAAGTGTAGTCAATCGGAGGATCTTCTATGCCACCAGTTTCAGGTCGAGGCGTATAAACCGTTGGCGGCTCAGGAGGCTCAGGCTCTCCATCCCATTCGGAGTCTTTGAAGTGTTGATGTGCTTTTACAAAATCAAATATCGTAAAATAGGCCTTTTCTGCATCATTAAATAATCGTGTACCTCGTCCTACGATTTGTTTAAATTCCACCATACTATCCACCGGACGCAACAACACAATATTCCGAATTTCGGGGGCATCGACGCCGGTGCTTAGCTTTTGTGAAGTCGTCAAGACCGTTGGAATGGTCTTTTCATTATCTTGAAAAAAGTTCAAGTATTTTTCTCCTGCTTTACCGTCGTTGGCGGTGACTCGGCAGCAGTAATTTGGATTTTTACTATTTGCTTTTTGATTAATCAAATCTCGAATATACGCCGCATGAACTTGCGTTGCACAAAAAACCAAGGTTTTTTGGTTTTGATTCATGATGTCCAGCAGGTACTGTACTCGAAATTCTTCGACTTGCTTGATGATAATTTTTCGACCATAATCTCTATAGGTAAAACTGTCGCCAACTTCCGCTTCGCCCTCTTCTATTACATCATCTGCTGTCAATGTGTATTCATCGTAGTTGGTTTGAATTTGTTTGACCCGAAACGGAGCAAGGAAACCATCTTCGATACCATCTTTTAACGCATACGTATAAATCGGTTCACCAAAATACTCGTAGGTATCGACATTCACATCACGCTTCGGCGTTGCGGTGAGTCCTAACTGTACCGCAGGAGAAAAATACTCCATAATTCTACGCCACGAACTTTCATCATTTGCTCCGCCTCGGTGACACTCGTCAATAATGATAAAGTCAAAAAAATCAGGCGCATACTGTCCAAAGTTAAAATCCTCTGGATTCAGTTCCTTTTTCTCGTTATCTTCCGTTTCCTGCTCATTGTTTTGAGAAGCCGTCATGAATGATTGAAAAATCGTAAAAAAGATGCTGCCATTTTTTGGTACTCGCCCTTTTTTGCGGATTTCAGATGGACGAATACGAACCAAAGCCTCTTCCTCAAATGCACCAAAGGAGTTAAAAGCTTGGTCCGCTAAAATATTGCGGTCAGCCAAAAACAAAATACGGGGACTTCTTTTACCGTCTCGCTGCAAGTTCCACTTGGCATTAAAAAGTTTCCAACAGATTTGAAAAGCTGTTGCCGTTTTTCCGGTGCCTGTTGCCATAGTCAAGAGCAAGCGGTCTTTCTTTTCGGCTATTGCATACAGCGTTTTATAAATCGCATTGCGTTGATAGTAGCGAGGTTGCCACGTACCGCCTCGGTCTTCAAACGGCACGGCATCAAATCGCTTTTTCCAATCTTCGATTTCTACCTTATACGGTTCAATCGGTTTTGGGTAAGACATTGCCCATAGTTCATCAGGCGTAGGATAACGAGTGACATCGCCTTCTGTGCCTTCCTCTATGTCGATACCGTAGATTTTTTCGCCATTTGTCGCATACGCATAGCGAATGTTTAAACGGCGGGCATAATCTTTCGCTTGTCCGACGCCTTCGGTGTAGTACTTGTCGAGTGCTTTCGCCTCAATAACAGCAAGTCTGCGGTTTTTGTATTCTAATACATAATCCGCAAACAGTGATTTTTTACGACGGTTTTTACCAATAATCCGACCTTTCGTAATCGGAAATTCTACTCGAATGCGGCTGCCTTCTACTGTTCCCCAACCTGCGGCTTTGAGGGCAGGGTCTATGTAATCTAATCTTGTTTGTGTTTCATTCATGGTGCTTCATTTTTGATGGATGGGAGATAGTACTTTTTCCTACTGATAGGACTTCGTCCTGTTTTATTATGTGTCGTGTCTGTGATAGGACTTCGTCCTGTCTTAGTATGTATCGTGTCTGTGATATGTCGTGTCTGATAGGACTTCATCCTATCTTATCGTGTGTCGTCCCTTTGGGACTTTTTTGGATGGAATTCCTTCTGTTTTTGTAGGCGTTCCTCCTGTTTTTGTAGGATTTCCTCCTGTTTTTGTAGGCGTTCCTCCTGTTTTTGTAGGATTCCCTCTTGTTTTTGTAGGATTCCCTCTTGTTTTTGTAGGCTTCCTCTTGTTTTTGTAGGCGTTCCTCCTGTTTTTGTAGGATTCCTCCTGTTTTTGTAGGATTTCCTCCTGTTTTTGTAGGCGTTTCTCCTGTTTTTGTAGGATTCCTCCTGTTTTTGTAGGCGTTTCTCCTGTTTTTGTAGGATTTCCTCCTGTTTTT
>CBFIHR010000075.1:0-22061 GCA_965662365.1 Saprospiraceae bacterium | reverse complement strand
TTCGTCAAAACAATTTAGCAATAAAGCAATTCAACCATGAAAATCATTGCTCACTAATTCCAGTTTTTAATTGAACCATTTATTCAAGGGGTGACTTGAAGTCACCCCTTGAATTTACAATGTTAGAAACATAGCCTAAATTCGTCAAAACAATTTAGCAATAAAGCAATTCAACCATGAAAATCATTGCTCACTAATTCCAGTTTTTAATTGAACCTTATCAATCAAATAATTTCCTAATGCTTTCCCTTGTTTCACACCATTGTCAATTGCAGGTCGGTAGTGAATACCGCCGTATAAGCGACTGATCGCAGCTTCTGCCGAAGCATCGTAAAAAGATTTGAAAGAACGAGTTGGTAAACCATATTCTTCTTCAGAAGTATCATCAAAAGCAAAATTATCACCATAAATTGAAGTCAAAGCGACCGCAGCAGCCGATGAAATCACACTATGACCGCTGGTATATTCTGGGAACGGAGGCGTTTGTAATAACGGCAACCAGTCTTCGTCGATATATTGATTAATCACCGTTTCTGGTCGTACCAAATTACTACGATATTTCTCATCCCAACAACTAATAAAGGCATCGGCTAAAGCAATTGAAGTTAAAGTATAAGCCTCTAAAGTTTGCATAAAATCAGAGTTTGCTTGTCTGCCTACAATTGATACAATATTAATCCAGTGACCACCAGGCGTAATTTTTTTGGTAGCGAACATCAAGTGTGCCTTATGCGTCGAAACATAAGGATTACAATCCCAAAATTGAGCGATTTCTGTTTGTTCTTCGGTCAAACTGTTGCCAACTTCATAGACTTCCATCAACTCTTTGTAGAACAGTGAATTTGTATCTAAATCATATTTTGTTGGAAAATCTGGCTGAAATTGTTGAGCGGAATCAATCACAAATGGCCGAATCAAATTCCAACTCGGTTCGATGCCCTCCATATAATCAGGAGGCGTTGGTTGCCAGCGAGTTTTATCCTCTAAATTCACTTCAAACTTAGGGAACGTTCGGGTTTGTTTGTAGTTATCTTTATCCGCATACGCCATAATATGCTTAGCGACCGTTTCTCCATATTCCATTGAGTTGTCATAAGTCGAACTGGACAGACTATTTTCAAATTTGGCATAAGTTTCATTTTGAAATGCTTCAACTTTCTCTTCTGAAAAAATCAACGCTTTGCCAACGGTCAACATCGCATGAACGCTGGCTAATTCGTAAGAAATATCCTCACTTTTGGGTTTTGGCACTTCCGTGAAATCGGTTAATTGTCCAGCTAAAGATTGATAATTTGGATTGGATAATTGCATAGCTTCGTAACCAGCCAAACTCGTGTACGCATAAATTCGACTCGCAACAGGCGGCGAAAATATATCGTGAACAATCACATCTGTCACCTTTTTCATCGAAGTATGAACAATTTCAGCATCAGTTGTATCAATTTTTTCACCACAACTGAAGAGGAATATTATTGGTAAAATATAGAGTAATTTTTTCATAAGTTATTGGTTTGTAATTATATCGACAAAGTTATTTTACAAGTACATAGGTTATCGTTTGCTACTTTTTTTAACAATCACAATCGTAATAAAAGTTACCATTAAAAAACTCAACCTGACTAACACTATCAACTTTTGGCACTAACATCCAGTTGAATGTTTCATTCTTACAAGTTGCAAAATTACATTCATTGATATTACTGAATCGGCTGTAAAAAGCATAGGTAGAATCGGAGGTCGTCACAAATCGCTGTTGTGCGACATCTAAACAACCTATGGTAAAATAATAGCCGATTAAAGTACGATTAGTGAAGTCAATATTCGGAAACTCACAATCGCTACAACTGGCATTAATCCCTTGTTGTTTTAACGCATCATAAGCCGAATCGCTATTAATAAAAATAACCATTTCTTGATAAGTCGTATCAAAAATATCACTCGGTGTAATTAACCTCTCAGACATATAAACGATGCTATCTACATTCCGTAAATCATCAAAAATAGGAATGGTATCTATTTCTTCACAATCAAAACCGGGGTCACAACTATAAATAAATACGGACGCTAAAATCAATAAATAACTAATGTATTTCATGTTATAAATTTATGTTCTTTTGAAAATGAACGGCAAAAAACGCCTTTTTTGACTTAAAATAATTCTATTTTCAATAGAATTATTTTATCAAAATTTGAATCTATTCTATACTTTACTTTCTGTACAAAAAATGAGGTTACAAAATTAGGAAACGAACGTTTAAAAGTTCTTAAATTAGGAAAACCTTAAAGACAATCTGTATTTTGTGGCCTAAAATGAAATTGAAATGATGAAATATAAAATTAAGGGCGAAGTCATCGTAGGAATGATCCTCCTAACGTTTTTTTCTTGTAGCAATAATTCTACAAATACCGACACGGTTTTTACCGAATTATCACCCGAAAAAACCAATGTGACTTTTGCTAATAACCTAACCGAAGACGAACGCAATAATATTATTCAATATTTATATTATTATAATGGTGGCGGCGTTGCGGCGGGAGATGTGAATAATGACGGTTTGCCAGATTTATATTTTACTTCAAATCAAGGACAAAATAAACTATATATTAATAAAGGCAATCTGGAGTTTGAAGATGTCACCGAGAAAGCCGCTGTTGGCGGAAAAGGTAACTGGTCAACTGGGGTCACAATGGCAGACGTAAATGCGGATGGTTATTTGGATATTTATGTTTGTAACGTTGGAAATTATAAAGGTTTTACGGGACGAAATGAATTATTTATTAATAATAAAAATGGCACATTCACGGAACAGGCGGTGGCTTTTAATTTAGCGTTTCAAGGTTTGGCGACACAAGCCGCATTTTTTGATTATGACAATGATGGCGACTTGGATTGTTACTTACTGAATCATTCGACACATGATGCTGGTCGAAAATATGATGCTACTTTTAGGGCAACACCAAATGAAATTGCTGGCGATAGATTGCTGCGAAATGATGATAATTTGTTCACAGATGTGAGTGCAGAAGCAGGGATTTTGAGTAGTAAAATTGGTTACGGTTTGGGTATTGCGATAAGCGATGTGAATCAAGATGGTTGCATGGATATTTATGTTTCCAATGATTTTCAAGAGAACGATTATTTGTATTATAATCAATGTAATGGCACGTTTCGAGAAGCCTCGACCTTTTCGTTCGGTCATCAATCGAAGTTTTCGATGGGGTCGGATATTGCTGATTTTAATAATGATGCTTTGCCAGATTTGATAACGTTGGACATGAAGCCGGAAGATGAAAAAACGATGAAGCAATCTGACGGTGCGCCTAATTATGAAAAGTTTGTACAGCGTTTAGGCGATGGTTTTCATTATCAATATCCTCGAAATAATTTACATTTGAATCGTGGAAACTTGTTTGGTCGTGTGGCAAAGTTTAGTGAAATCGGTCAACTAACTGGCGTTGATGCGACAGATTGGTCGTGGTCGGCTTTGTTTGCGGATTTAGATAATGACGGTTTGAAGGACTTGTTTATTTCTAATGGTATTTTACGTCGTCCGAATGATATGAATTATTTGAAATTTCAATCAAGTGATTTTATTCAGCAAAATGCGACGGATTTAGACTTGGCAAAACAAATGCCTGATGGAAAAGTATCGAATTATTGTTATCAGAATAAAGATAATTTGCAATTCGAAAACGTCACTAAATCTTGGGGCTTAGAACACGTCGGCATTTCAAATGGAACGGCTTACGCTGATTTAGATGGTGATGGCGATTTGGAAATTATTACGAATAACCTCAATGAAACGGCTAAAATTTATAATAATAATTCTACAAATAACTATCTGAAAGTCAAGCTAAAAGGTGAAAACTTAAATACTTTCGGAATCGGTGCAAAAGTTTATGTGCAGCACGATGGCAAGGTGTATTATCAAGAACAATCGCCAACTCGTGGTTTTCAATCCTCTTCTGATTATGTTTTAAATTTTGGCTTGAAGAACCTTGACGTAATTGACTCAGTGACAGTCGTTTGGAACAATGGAATTTATGAGACGAAACGGCAAGTTAAAGCAAATCAAACGACAATTTTTAATCAAAATGAAGCAGAGAAATTCTTTATTTATACGCCACAAAGAGCTGTAAATCCTGTCTTTTTAGATGCAACTTCAGAAATTGGAAATCCGATTACACATGTAGAAAATCAATTTTCAGATTTTAGCGTTCAGCGATTATTAACACATGCTTTATCGACCGAAGGTCCGGCTTTAGCTGTTGGCGATGTCGATGGTGATGGGATGGAAGATGTGTTTTTAGGTGGTGCAAGAGGGCAAAAAGGCCAATTATTTTTACAAAAAAATAAAGGTGGAAAACCTATCTTAATTCCTTCTTTGCAAACATTTGATGCGGAAACCGAAGATATTGATGCGACCTTTTTTGATGTAGATAAGGACGGAGATTTGGATTTATTTGTTGTCACAGGTGGCAATGAATGGCAGCAAAATGCGGCTGTGTTGACGGATAAATTATACATCAATGATGGAAAGGGTAACTTTTCGGCATCTGAAAACGAAATTTATTCTAATGGTAATGGTTCTTGTGTTCGTCCGAATGATTTTGATAAAGATGGCGACATAGATTTATTCATTGGCAATCGTGTGCTTTCTGGTCAATATGGAATTGCACCAAGTTCTACACTTTTGATTAATAATGGTGGTAAATTCATGCCGTTAAAATCGGCTGATTTCCAAGGTATCGGAATGGTTACCGATGCGATTTGGGCAGATATTGACGGTGATAAAGATGACGACTTAATTGTAGTAGGAGAGTGGATGTCAATTACGATTTTTGAGAATAAAAAAGGTCAAATGACGACTAATTCTTCATTAAAAATTCCAAATTCGTCTGGTTGGTGGAATACGATAAAAGCAGCAGATTTGGATAATGATGGCGATTTGGATTTTGTAGTTGGTAACCATGGATTGAATTGTGATTTGACGGCAAGTGCAGAAAAACCGTTGGAAATGTATGTTCACGATTTTGATGAAAATGGAAGTTTAGACCAGATGTTGTGTTATTTTAATGGTGAAAAATCCTATCCGTTTGCCTCGCAGGATGAGTTAATTTCACAAATTGCATCAAAGCGAAAAACTTATTTGAAATATGATAAATATGCGGAAAGTCAAATCCAAGATGTCTTTCCAGAGGCTGAATTGGCGAAAGCCCAAAAGCTAATCGCTACCGAATTACGCACCGTTTGGATAGAAAATCAAGGTGGGCAGTTCAAAATTCATGCCTTGCCTATCGAAGCACAATTTGCACCTGTTCAAAGTATTTTGATTGAAGATTTTGATGGTGACGGCAACAAAGACATTGTTTTAGGCGGTAACTTTTTTACGGTTGTTCCAAAAATTGGTCGCTATGATGCTTCTTTTGGGAATTACTTACAAGGCGATGGAAAAGGTAACTTTAAGGACATCGAACCTCGCAAAAGCGGCTGGACAATTTCGGGTGAAGTACGTGATATGAAAATGATGAATATCGGTGAAAACTCGGCTGTGATTGTAGCTCGAAATAATGAGAATGTGTTGGTAAAAGTTTGGCGAAAGCCAGTAGAATAATCTCTTTTATCTTTAATGTCGATAACCTTTCCAAGTACCACCATAACGATAGAAATCTTGCTGTTTATACCATAAACAGCAAGATTCACAAACGAAAACCCACACCTTTCCTTTTTGATATTGAATGCGATAAAGTGTCGTGTGTTCGTCTTTGCAGCGATGACAGATTTTAGTTTTCATAAGTTTTTTATTAAAATGATACCGTCGACATTCTAATAAAAAAACTAAGAAAAGGTTGACATACTTTAGAATAACAACGGAGCAAATCCTAAATATAACTGCCAAAATAAGGTAAAAGCTATCAAAATTAAGTACAGCGGTCGGCGGACAAAAATGAATATTTGTTTTTTCTGTGCTTGTGTAAAGGTCATTCCGACACTTTCAAACAAAAATGTGTAGAAAGTATAATAATTGGCATCATCTAAGTCGTGCATATCATTGACTAAACACTTCTTGAAAACCAAAAATTGTAGAAAAATTAAGGTGTAACCAGTTACCATAATATACCAGGAGAATAAGAACGGTCCTGTCCAACCTGCAATAAGTAGTAATAAGTGTAACCAAAACGCTGTATTTAAAGTGCTTCCTTGTGTTGACATATTTATTGGATTTTTTATTGGATTTTTAGCAAGATAGGAATATATCTTGAATTGACACATCAATATTATTTATGTTAATATAAGAATTTTGATATATTGATATGTTTTAGCAAAAGTTTCTTTGATAAGGTGTAACGGAATGTATTCCGTCTTATACTTTATCCTATAAACCAAAAAACGAGCGAAACCATTGATTTCACTCGTTTTTAAAATGATTAGAAGACAGTTTGAAAGAAGGACAAGTTAAAACTGTGACTCCGGTAAATGCACTACAATGCCATCTAAATCAGGTGTTAATTTAATTTGACAACCTAAGCGGCTATTATTTTGGCGGAAGCCACAAATATCCAATAACATATCTTCTTCGTCATTCACACGACCTGTTTTGCTTTCCCAGGCAGCATCAATGAAACAGTGACAAGTTGCACAAGCACATTCACCCTCACAATCACCTACAATTTCTTCAATATCATTTTCGACAGCAGCCTCCATAACAGTTGTCCCTTCATCAACTTTCACCGCTATTTTTTCACCATCAATTTTAACAAAATTTACTGTAATCATTCGTTTGTCTGTTTTTGTAAAAAATAAAAATACAAACTTTACTTTTCAAGAGTTTTGCGTTTCTGTCGCAAACTTACAACAAATCAACAAAAAAGGAGGATTTGATAAGATAGATTCACCGAAAACGTTAAAAATCGGTATTTTCTGTGTTTTTCTTGATGCTTTGAGGCAAGTAGCGAATCTATCTATCTTAATATAATTAATATTCTAAGACAATCTTTCCAAAATGTTGCCCACTTTCTTGATACCTAAACGCATCTGCCAACTTATCAAAAGCAAAACTTTTATCAATAATTGGCTGAAAACCATTCACATCAATTGCTGCCACCATTGCCTCTTGTGATTTTCGAGAGTCGACCGCAATACCTTTCATTGTCAAATGTTTAAAAAACAACTTCGGAAACGTCAACGACCCTTTTCGGCCACCGCTCAAAATCCCGATAGCGATAATGCTACCGCCCATCGCAGCGGCATCAATTGAGTTGCCCATTGTTGAACCGCCGCCAACATCTAAGACGTGATCTACGCCGCCAGTCATTTTATAAATCGTTCTTCCCCAGCGTTCATCTTCCCGATAATTCACGACCGCTTCTGCACCCATATCCATTAATCGCTCCGCTTTTGCAGACGAAGAAGTCGTTGCAAATACTCTCGCACCAACCATTTTGGCGATTTGTAAACCAAAAATTGACATGCCGCCTGTGCCTTCGATGAGGACTTTATCGCCAGGTTTGATATTGCCTTCCGTCACCAAACCTCGCCATGCCGTCAAAGCTGCACAAGGCAAGGTTGCCGCTTGTGCATACGTGTATCCTTTAGGCATTTTTGTTACGGCTTCCGCCGAAATAATAGACTGTTCGGTGATATAACCATCGAAAGATTCACCAGAGATTGCTCGTGTTTTGGCGGCAGTCGGTTTTCCATCAACCCAATTCGGAAAAAACAAAGACATCACTTTATCTCCAGTTTTCCATTTCGTCACGCCTTCACCGACGGCAATTACTTCACCAGCTCCATCAGACATTGGAATTCGATTTTCAGGAACTTTTATCGCACCGATAGCGACCAAATAATCGTGATAATTCAAAGAAGTAGCGTGCCAACGTACCAAAATTTCTCCAGCTTTTGGTGTTGGATTTTCCGTTTCTATAATTTTTAAATTATCCAAGCCGCCACCGTTTGTTATAATTGATTTCATTTGATTTTAATTTTGATTTGTAGGAAATAGAATGTCCCGATTGTTTGACGATAGTACCGCTTTTACTACAATACTACGTTTCCATTTTATAAATGATTTTGTAAAAATAATAAAAATACATTAAAACATATATATAAGTATATTTTTAATTTATAGAATATCATTGACTTATAAATTCATGTAAATCATTGATAATATTCAATTTTGGACGTTATCCGCAAACGCTCCTTGTTGGTTTTTTTATTCCTAAAGATAAATTCTATGACCTTTCTGCTTTATACATCAAAGATATGCCCAATGATAAACGCATTGATGCCTTTTTTGAATCTTTCGAAATCATTGAATAAAAGCACCAATTTTGTACCTTTGACGCTTACATATTTCTACAAATACTAAAAAAAATGAAATCCAATCAAGAAATCGCAGCGATATTAGACAATGCTGCAAGCTATGCGAAAGCAACGCCGCAAATCAGTACGTCACAAGAAATTTCATTGGACGACGCTTATGATATTCAAGCAAAATCTATCGCTCGACGATACGAAAGAGGCGAAAAATTAGTTGGTCTAAAATTAGGATTTACCAGCAAGGCGAAAATGGAACAAATGGGCGTTCACGATATGATTTGGGGACGATTGACGGACTCGATGCACTTCGAAAATGGTGCGGACGTTCCAAAATCTAACTTTATTCATCCTCGTGCAGAACCTGAAATCGCTTTTTTAATTAAAAAAGATATTACTAAACCTTTGACTTTAGAAAATGCAGCGGAGTATATCGAAGGCATTGCAGCAGCAATTGAAATCATTGATTCTCGTTACGAAAACTTCAAGTTTTCGTTAGAAGATGTGATTGCGGACAATTGTTCTTCGACGGGTTTTCTTATTGGAGATTGGCGAAAGCCGGATACAAATATTAATGATATTTCTATCGAGTTAAGTGTTGACGGTGAAGTGATTCACGCTGGGTCTTCTAATGCAATTTTAGGAAATCCGTGGGAATCGGTCGTCGCTGCGGCTCGTTTGAGTTTGCAATACGACGAACCTTTGAAGCAAGGAATGATTCTATTAGCTGGTGCCGCAACGCCTGCGGTTTATATTCAAGACGGGCAGCAAGTCGAGGCAAATGTGGAAGGTTTTGGCAAAGTCAGGTTAACAGTGACTTAGTTTTTACGTACTGCTGAAGCTCCAGTTTTGAGAAAAAATAAAAATGATTTTATTCCGAAGCTGGAGCTTCAAAAGTAGGTTATAAATCCAAGGCTTTCAATAACTTATCGCCATCAAATACTTTATCAATCAGATCAAAATGTGTTGTGAAAACATCATTTTGAAGTTGTTTGGCGAAAGATTCTAAAAAGAAATAATTCCCTTCTTTGATAACATAATTTAATAAAAAGAAACGATAAGCTTCCTTTAAGAATAGGACTTCTTCTCGAGAAAGCGGAAAAACTTGATGGTAAGATTTTAAGAATCGAATGAATCTATCTTCCATCATTGTACTGGCGTTGTACGTAAAAACGGTTCTGTCGCCAACATCAGAGACGATGCGACTAATAAAGTAAAAGTCAGCGATTCGGCTGCTCATTCTGAACCAATCATAATCCCAGCGAGAGAAAAATTTGCCGGAAGGCGAAACGGAAAAATTCCCAATATTCCAATCTACAAAAACGGGGATTTTATCGAATCCGTTGGAGTTAATTTTGTGCGTATTGTCTAAAAAAATGTCACATTGACGCCGAATAATATCAGATTTTCCTCGAAATTGTGTGTCCACGACATCCAGTAACTCGTTGACATCTGTGGTCATATTTTTGGAGGATAATGGCAACGTATGACGAATCAAATGACAAGATTTATGAAAATGAGCAAACTCAATTCCTAATTTGTCAATATGTTTATCTTCCAGTCGTTTGGGCATTTTGGATTTAATCCGGATCGGTCGATAAAACACAATCCAGACGTCTTCAATACCATTTTGAAAGCGATGGACAAAAAGTTGATTGCCTTTCATTAAGGAACGAGAAAGGAAGTTTTCGTATCGAACCGGTAAATTATTCGACATTACATTAATAATCGTATGATCTTCCACGAAGTGTTCAAACTTACCGAAATACGATAGTTTCGCAATAACATTATTGCCGTCTTTTAGCCGAATTTTATAAACGTGATTGGTCGAAACCATCGCACTAATGTCGTTAATTCGGTCGATAGGTCGAGTGCTATCATACGCATACCAGGCATATTTTATAATTGTAATAAAATCCACAGTTTATTGATTCGTTTTATTTGTTAGTAACATTTGCTGATTAATTAGTTAGTATGACAACAATCAGCTTTGAAATCCTAAAATTATGTATAATTTTGCTTTGCTTCAAAAGCAATAATGATTAAATAAAATGATTAATCATATTTTATACTAAAACCATTAAAAAAAGAGGAACTAAAATGGCTGAAACTAAGAAATACACGACAATTCATTATCATAGTTATTTGGAATTAGATAAAGTGCTGAATGCTCAAACCTTGCGAAGTGCAGAACTGGAAACACCTGCACACGAGGAAATGCTATTTATTATCACGCATCAAGCCTACGAATTATGGTTTAAACAAATTATTCATGAATTGGGGTCGGTACATCAAATGTTTCAGAATGATAATGTTGATGAAAAAAATATCGGTACAGCAATCGGGCGATTAGAACGAGTCGAAGAAATTTTGAAGTTGTTGATTCAACAAATCGGCATTATGGAAACGATGACACCGTTGGACTTTTTGGATTTCCGTGCGTATTTGTTTCCAGCGTCGGGTTTTCAGAGTTTTCAATTTAGAGTCGTAGAAGCGATGTTAGGGTTGCCAGAAAAAAATCGCTTGACTTATAATAATCATCATTACGCTTCGGTATTTCCTGATGATCAAAAGGAAATTTTAGAAAATATCTATAAAAATGGGACGTTTTTCGATGCTATCGAAAGCTGGTTAGAGCGTATTCCATTTTTAAAATTTGGTGATTTTAATTTCTTAAAACACTACGAATTAGCGGTCAAACGTATGATTGAAAAGGAACAAGCAGCAATTAAAAGTTCCGAGTATTTGAGTGATAAAAACAAACAAATGCGGTTGCGAATGTTGGGGGATACCGATACTTACTTTCAATCGGTCTTGAACAAAGAAGCCCATGATAAAATGCGAGAAAGTGGCGAGTTGCGATTGTCGTACAAAGCGACCGTTGCCGCTTTATTTATTAAATTGTATCGTGACGAACCGATTTTGCAATTGCCGTATCAATTATTGGTCAACTTGACGAATATTGACGAACTTTTGACGACCTGGCGCTATCGTCATGCTCAAATGGTCATGCGAATGTTAGGAAAAAAAGTCGGAACAGGCGGCTCTTCTGGTCATGCTTATCTGCATCAAACAGCCGTTCAACACCATATTTTTACAGATTTACACAATATTTCGACTCTATTAATTCCTCGTTCGGAGTTGCCAGCCTTACCAAAAGAATTGAAGGAACAATTAGGTTTTTCGTTTACACAACAATAAAATCTAAAAGTTTGCTAAAAAAATTGTAGCATTTTAAATCAACGGCAGCTGCAATTAATTTAGTTTTTCAAACATAATAGCCACATAGCTTTTCATGGTTTTCAATGCCCACAAAAAACTATGTGGCTATTATGTTTTGAATAAAAAATAGATTTTTTAATGAGAAATTTCGAACCGATTATTAAAACTTATTGGTAGGATTGAAGCCTTCCTTCTCGAATATGCTTTAATCCAAAAATCGCATTTTATAATTTTCTAATTGTCGAAAACTCGTGTTTACGCCGCCGCAAGCAACGACCAAAACCGTATCGGTTTCACTTATTTTTTCATCATAAAATAAAGGATAAGCCAAAGAGGCACCGCAAGCCGGTTCTACTACGACATTGTACTCGTCTAAGAAAGAAAACATCGCTCGAATACATTCTTCGTCACTTACCAAAAGTGGCAATACGTTAAAAGATTTCGCTTGTTTTAATACTTCGGGTGTGACCGTTTTGGCTCCCAAACTTGTTGCGATAGAATTGATAGCAGGCAAGGTAATCAATTCGCCTTTTGCCATACTTTTTTGAAAAGAAGCCGTACCATACGTTTCGACTGCGATGATTTCAGAACTTTCCCAACCGTTTCGGCGTAAGCCTTCTAAAACACCTAATAATAAACCTCCGCCACCAACCGACAAAACAATTTTCGTAGGTTGTGGCATTGCCTTCGCACATTCGTCAATCATCGAAGCGTGACCTTGCCACAACAATTCATCATCGAAAGGCGACACGTAGACCGCATTTGTTTCTTTTGCTTGTCGCAAACAATAGTCATTCGCTTCGTCCCAAAATTTGCCATGAACAATCACTTCGGCATCTAAATTTTTAATTTTATTAATCATAAATTCAGAAGTCGATTCTGGTACGATAATTTGAATCGTTGCCCCTAATTTTTTCGCCACATAAGCCATAGATAATCCGGCATTACCGCCCGAAGAAGCGATGAAATTTCGTTGTCCATTCGCTAAATGATGGCGACAAAGGTTTTCCATTCCACGGATTTTGAACGAGCCAGTTGGCTGGTATGCTTCCATTTTATAGAATACATTTAAGCCTTTTTCCTTTTTTAGTTGGTGCGATTGTAAAAGAGGCGTTTGGTGATATATTGTTTTCATTTGTTGTTTGTACTCCGATGCTTCAGCTTCGGACTTATTAAAAAATTACTCCAAAGCTGGAGTTTTTCTTTTTTAGAATACCAAAAAACGAATGTAAACCATTTTTATATGAAAAAAAAGCGACTACTTATATTATGTTTGTTGACCAATATAATTTTCGTCCAAAACAATTTCTATCACGATTTTTATCCATAGACTTTAAGATAAGCGTCAATTTTTTGGCTAAAATTAGGCGTTGACGAGCTATGAGATACAAAAGAATGAAATAATATAACTTTTGTAAAAAACTTTTGCGTTTTTTTGATTCTTTTGTGATTCAAAATAACTTTATAAGACAACCGTTCAACTTACAACAAAACTAAAAGGTATAATTTATTATTATGACGGAACAAAAACTCAAACAACTTTTCCAAACTTGGGCAAACGAAAAAGTCGAAACCATAAAAGCCTTACCTGCTTCTGGTTCAGATAGAAAATACTATCGAATCACCGGACAAACGAAAACGGCAATTGCCGCTTTTAATCCAAACGAAGCCGAGAACCAAGCGTTTATCAATTTTACGAATCATTTCAAATCGAAAGGAATTCAGGTTCCGGAAATTTATGCGACAGATTTGGAAAATGATATTTATTTGCAACAAGATTTAGGAAACTTGTCTTTGTATCAACAGTTATTTGCGACTCGTCAAGGCAATCAATTTACGCCCGAATTGATGAATTTGTATCAACAATCAGTCGAGCAATTGGCGAAAATTCAACTCTTAGGACATCGTGATTTGGACTATGACAATTGGTGTTTTCAAATCACCGAATTTGATAAGCAGTCGATGTTGTGGGATTTGAACTATTTTAAATATTACTTTTTGAAAGTCAGCGGTTTGCCTTTTGATGAAGTGAAATTGGAGGCAGATTTTCAAACTTTAACGGATTATTTGAATGGTGCGAATCGTAATGCGTTTATGTTTCGAGATTTTCAGGCTCGGAATATTATGTTGTATAACAATCAACCCTATTTAATTGATTATCAAGGGGGTAGGAGAGGAGCGATGCCTTATGATTTAGCTTCTTTGTTGTGTCAAGCAAAAGCCGATATTCCGTTTGAAACTCGTGAGGAATTGTTACAACATTATTTAAAAACGGCAAAAAAAATTGATGCAAATTTTGATGAAGTAGAATTTATGGCATTTTATTATCCGTTTGTGTTGATTCGGGCGATTCAAGTTTTAGGAGCTTATGGTTTTCGAGGGTTGTATGAGAAAAAACCACATTTTTTGTCGAGTATTCCGTTTGCGATGAAAAATATTGTTTGGGTGTTGAAGCAATTGGAAAATCAGTCAGCAAGTGACTACGTTTTGGAAATTCCATACTTAAAAGATATTTTATTAAAACTCACCACGCATCAGGATTGGAATCAATATTTGCCGAAAGGCGAAAAAGGAAAATTAACCGTAACGGTCAGCAGTTTTTCGTATAAACGAGGGATTCCATTGGATTTATCCGGCAATGGCGGTGGACACGTTTTTGATTGTCGGGCGATTCATAATCCTGGACGTTACCAGCCGTACAAAAAAATCACGGGTCGTGACCAAGCGGTGATTGATTTTTTATTAGAAAAATCCAATATTACAGAATTTATCGAAAATGCGAAACGCATTGTTATTCCTTCGGTTGAGCGATATATGGAACGAGGTTTTACAAGTTTGATGGTGAGTTTTGGTTGTACTGGCGGGCAGCATCGTTCGGTCTATTCTTGTGACCAAATGGCGACGTTTTTACGTGAAAATTATGATGTAAATGTAGTGGTAAATCATGTGGAACAAGAGATTAAGGGTTGGGAAAACTAAAAAAAAGACCAAACAGATGTTTAAAGTCTGTTTGGTCTAATATAATTAATATTATAACAATTTAACCTTTTAATCGCTTTAGAAACTTAGTATTATCATCGCCGCAAATCCAACGCACTACATTTTTACTCCAAATTTCTTCGTGTTGTTTTTTATCAATAATCCCTTCCTCAACTGCCAAATCCAACAATTTTCCTGGATAAGAAGATTGTCTTTCCGATTCCATTTCACCTAACGGATAAGGATCATCTAAGCCCATTAGAATTTGGTCTGTTCCTTTTTGTCGTCTGACCATTAGCTCAAACGAAAGCGTGTCATGTACTAAGGTATCGAAGAAAATATTAGGATGACCGAGTGCTTTTCGAGGTCGAGTTTTGCCTTCGAATAAATCTGGTCGTCCGTCAAAACCTTGCGTTCTACGACCAATATTGAGGTGATTCAATTGACCGCCGTGAGCAAAACAAGTTCGGATATTCGGATATTTTTCATAAATGCCGTTGAGTGTAAAAAAGTGATACGCATCGGCACATTGTGCCAACATCCAAACTAAATGAAAACGCCAAGCTGTATTTTCTAAATGAATAAATTTTTCGCCATCATACGGATGAATTTCGATAGCCAAGTTTAATTTATTCGCCAATTCAAAAATCGGTGCGGTTTCTTCATCAAAAATCCCTCGCCAAGTACCAACCGAATCCATGTAATGCGTTGGTAAACAAAGGACTCGCAACCCCAACTCATGGACGCAACGCTCAATTTCCCAACACGCACCATCAATAAAACCTGCGTGTACGACAAAGCCACAAGTGAATTTCGTAGGATAATCGTGTTGTACTTTGGCATTAAAATCATTCTGAAAACGCAACGCATATTTCATATCTCGAATCCGCAAGCCATTACCGTATAACTGCGATAAATTCAAGACAACGGCATGGTCAATTTTATTGCGTTCCATCCATTCTAATTTCTCATTTAAAAAGAAAGAAGAATCGGTAACTGGGCGTTTCCAACCCTTTTGTAACATGTGTTGTCGATCTTCATCTATCCAAAAAATTTCTTTTTCTTTTAAATACGATGGAATCTGCTCTGGATAAGGTAATAGGTGTGAATGCCCGTTTATTCTCATTTTTATCGATGTTTAGGACTTATTTACTAAAAATACGAAGGTAGAAACCCAAAAATAAACTGTCATTCCGACGTAGGTCAGAATGACGGTTATATACAGTTTTTAGATTCATGCATTATTTCGGTGGTTCCATTGTCGTTCCACACTTATCACAAGTTCTCAATTCTTCATTAGAATAATATTTATCAAATAAAACTGGCATATCGGTTTCGATATTTATCAATTTGAATGGCTCACGATACAACTCATTATGACAATTTTCGCAAAACCACGCCAAACCGTCATCTACACCTTCTGGTCGTTTTTGTTCGATCACCAAACCAACGGTATTCGCACCTCGTTGCGGTGAATGTGGAATATTTGGCGGCAAAAAGAATACTTCACCTTCTTTAATGTGAATATCTTTCGCTTCACCGTTGTCAATGACTTTTAATGTAATATCACCTTCGATTTGATAGAAAAATTCTGCAGTTTGATTGAGGTGATAATCCTTTCGAGAGTTTGGCCCGCCGACAACCATGACGATAAAGTCTTCGTTGTAAATCGCCTTATTGCCAACTGGCGGTTTTAATAATTCTCGATTGTCTTCAATCCATTGTTTAAAATTAATAGTGGAAGTTATCATTTTTTTGATTTTTATTTTGACAGTTGAACCCACCCCAATCCCTCCCTTAAAAAGGAGGGGTTGGGGGTGGGTTCAACAAAAACAATTTTTTTATTTTGAATCCTGTATTTATTCAGTATAACTTGTCAAAAAAATTAATATTCAATACAAACATTTTTCGGTTCCGTAAAAAACCGCAAGGCTTCAAAACCGCCTTCACGACCAACTCCTGAACTTTTTACGCCACCAAAAGGTGTTCTTAAATCCCGCAATAGCCAAGTATTTACCCAAACAATTCCAGCTTCGATTTCGGTCGCCATTCGATGTGTTCGGCTTAGGTTTTCTGTCCACAAAGTGCAAGATAAGCCGTAATCTATCGTATTGGCGTAAGCCAAAACTTCTGCCTCGGTATCAAAAGGCGTAATCGTCACGACTGGACCAAAAATCTCTTCTTGATTCGTGCGGCAAGTTGGCGATAAGCCTTCAATGATGGTCGGTTCGATGTATAACCCGTTTTCGTAACCTTCTGGAAATACCGCTTTTCCGCCACAAAGCACTGTTCCGCCTTCCGCTTTTGCGAGTTCAATATACGACAAAATTTTCTCGTAATGTGGTTTGGAAACGACCGCACCGACTTTCGTATCTTCCGCTAACGGATGACCGACTTTCATTGTTTTTGCCCAATTTACAAAATCATTTTTAAACTTTTCATAAATCGGTCTTTCGACAAATATCCGTGAACCGCAAAGACAAATCTGTCCTTGATTCGCAAAAGACGAGCGAATCGTTGTTTGGAGCATTTTGTCATAATTGCAATCTGCAAAAATAATATTTGGATTTTTTCCGCCCATTTCGAGTGATAATTTCTTAAACATCGGTGCCGCAACTCTGGCGATTTCTGCCCCAACTCTCGTGCTTCCTGTGAACGAAATGGCTTTGATATTTGGGTGGATATTCATGGCGGCCCCAGTTTTGTGTCCTAAGCCGTGGACGATATTTAAAACGCCTTTCGGCAAACCAGCTTCGATGCAAATTTGCGAAAGCAAAAAAGCCGTCATCGGGGTCACTTCTGACGGTTTAGCGACAACACAATTTCCTGCTGCAATCGCTGGAGCAATTTTCCAAGTGAATAAATATAACGGCAAATTCCACGGTGAAATACAACCGACAACGCCCAACGGATGCCGCAACGTATAGTTAATCGCCTTGCCCGTCATTTCGTGTGATTCGGACGCAAACTGCGTGATGGCGTTCGCAAAAAATCGGAAGTTGCTCGACGCACGAGGAATATCAACGGCTTTCGCCAACCATAGGGGTTTTCCGTTGTCTTTGCTTTCGGCTTTCGCCAAAATGTCCAAACGAGCTTCGATTAAGTTAGCGATTTTAGTTAAAATTCGGTGTCTTTCATCAATGCTGGTTTTTGACCAAGTCGAAAAAGCAGCCTTTGCAGCTTCGACCGCTGCGTTAATATCCGCTTCGGTCGAGTCTGGTGCTTGTGCATAAACTTCGCCTGATGCAGGATTGAAAACGTCTAAATATTGATTGTCAATCGGTGCAGTCAATTCACCGTTGATGTAATTTTTTATTTGCATTTTTTTAGTAATTGGTTTGGGTTAAAGATAGAGAATTTGTTGGTTTTAAAGGTAGAGAATTAGTTGGTTTTAAATAGAAAAGGTAATCCTCAATCTTAAAGGCACAAATTATGAGGCAGGAGTTGCTTTAAAGTAAAACGAGTTTTTCTTGAAGCTGAAGTTTTAGAAGTGCATTATTCAAATAAATTCGAACTCAAATAACGATCACCTCTATCACAAACAATAGAAACAATTATTGCCGGTTCTGTTAATGTTTTAGCCAATTCCACAGCAGCGTACATCGCTCCACCGCTGCTCATTCCTGCAAAAATGCCATTCTCCTTGGCTAACCTTCGAGTCATATTTTGAGCTTGTGCTTGATTGACAAACAAGATATTATCCACTTGTTTTGGATCATATATTTTGGGTAAAAATGCGGGTGACCACTTACGGATACCCGGTATTTGTGAGCCTTCCTCTGGTTGTACGCCAACAATTTGTATAGCAGGATTTTGTTCTTTTAGAAACTTAGAATTGCCCATGATTGTGCCAGTTGTTCCCATACTGGAAATAAAATGTGTGAGTTCACCTTCTGTATCTCGCCAAATTTCAGGCCCAGTTGTTTTATAATGAGCCATAAAATTATCCTTGTTTTCAAATTGATTTAGCATAAAGTAACCTTCTTCCTCGACCATTTTTTCCGCTAATGCTCTTGAATATTCAATCGTTTTGGTCGCATCGGTTAAAATAATCTTTGCCCCTAAAGCTCGCATAGTATCGACTCGTTCTTTGGTCGCTTTGGCTGGCATTAATAAGGTCATATCTAAGCCAAAAGCTGCTGCGACCATTGCTAAAGCAATTCCAGTATTGCCACTTGTCGCCTCAACCAATTTGGTGTTTTTATCAATATCGCCACGATTTAAGGCTTCTTGAATCATATTGAATGCTGGTTTGTCTTTGACACTGCCGCCAGGGTTATGACCTTCTAATTTTCCGTAAATAGTAACGTGTTCGGGTATTTCTGAAAAATTGATTTTCACCAAAGGTGTATTGCCGATTAACGCACCGATATTATTTGCTTTCATGTGTTCGAGTAGTTTTTTCTATAATTCCTTTTTTTAAAATTTGATTACCTTTTGCTGCGTAATAAATGGTTGAAAAAGGCTCAAGACTTTCTGTAATCCAAACGCTACCACCAATAATACTGTTCGCACCGATCACCGTTTTTCCACCCAAAATCGTTGCACCAGCATAGATGACAACGTTATCCTCGATCGTAGGATGACGCTTAGTTTGTGCCATTTCTTTGGTCACACTTAACGCCCCCAGAGTAACACCTTGATAGATTTTAACTTGATTTCCGATGTCACAAGTTTCACCAATAACGATCCCTGTGCCATGATCAATACAGAATTTCCGACCGATTTTCGCTCCAGGATGTATATCAATTCCTGTTTTGCTATGAGCAAACTCTGTCAAGATTCTTGGTAAATGCGGGATTTCTAATTTTAACATCAAGTGAGCAATTCGATAAATCGCAATCGCATAAAACCCAGGATATGTTCTTACGACTTCTTTTCGGTCAACGGCTGCCGGATCTCCTTCCAAAATTGCCTCGCTGTCTTCCAAACAAAGCTCGTAAACCTCCTCTAAAGCAGTAAAAAAATTGTGACAAACGCTATTCACATTTTTATTATTGCAGGCTTCCGTTTTATACAATAGTTTTTCAAAATCTAATCGTAATAAGTGAAAATTTGTTTCGACTTCCAAAGGTGTTCGAAATCGATTTTCACTTAATTCTGGAAAAAGAAAATCTAATAAATTAGTAATAAATCGCTCTATTTCTACCGTTCCCGGTAAAACTTTTGGATATTGATGGGCTTCGTAGATTTTATTTAAAAACGTCGTATTCATAGTATTTTTTTATGATAAAAGTTACGTTAAGAAAAGCATTTTATCATTCAATATGTTTACAAAAGGAGAAGTTATTTAGCTGTAATTCGGGGTAAGAATAAACGTCTGCTATAACTGTCCTAATTTTTTCAAAAAATCCTCTGGCATTTTAGCTTTTAGCTTTGTGCCAAAATGGTAAAATACCAGCTTTTGATTAGAGATTGCAACGATTCGATTATACTTTTGGCTAAATAAATGAATCTCAATACTGACGTAATCTTCGCCATGCTCAACGCATCGAATGCCGCCAGTTAAAGTGTCGGGATAAGTCACCGGATAAATATACTTGCAATCGACTTTGCCGACAACAATTCCGACAGCATCAAAGGGGACAACATCGAAATCTAAGGCTTCAAAAAAGACAATCCTACAAGTTTCAAAATAACCAAAATATTGAACATTATGCACATGACCGGCTGCGTCCATGTGTCGCCATTCTACTTTTATATCCGTCAATAACTGAAAGTTAGTTTCAATTTGTGTTTTTATCGCTTCCATCATCTGCTGTTTTCTCAAATGACGAACATAGCTTTTTTATCCTGATTTTCGTATTTTATAAAAGAAATTGTGAAGGTTTATGAGAGATTTACAGGAAGGGTTTTAGCTTGATATTTATATTTGTGACAATAATTTTGAGCTAACTTTATTTATTTTAGGACTTTCGTCTAATAACAGATTCGAAGTCAATAAAGCCATTTCAAGTCAATAGAATGCTTTTGTTTTATTGTTGAAATAAATTAATAAATCTATATATTATTAGCAGCCTTCCCATTTCTAATAAAAAAAGAGCCAATTTCTAATGAAAGAAATTAGCTTCTTGGGATTAACTTTTTCGAGTCAAATACACACAAAACTCGAAGTTTCGGGCTTTTACATGCAACATTTTTTGGAGCTACGCTACTAATATTATTAGCAGCAACCTTAATTTTGGTTTAAAATTTATGCTGGTTTTCGTACAAATTTAGGACATAGACTAAAGCAGCATAAGCGTATTATTACGTAAATGCAAAACCACGTATATTTACGTGTATAGTAACTGTGACACTCTTTTTTTAAATTTTCGTATTCGTAAATCCGTTAAAATAAATGTTCCTATCTTTGGGGCTAAATCAATCAATTAACAAAAAATACTAAAAAAATCATTGTGCAAAATACTTTAGCTTACGCAAAACAGCAGGACGAAAACGATTCACTAAAATCGTATCGAGAGCAATTTCACTTGCCAATGCAAAAAAATGGTAAACCTTACGTTTATCTTTGCGGCAACTCGCTCGGTTTACAGCCAAAATCTACTGCTAAATATTTAAATCAAGAATTAGAAGATTGGAAAAACTTAGGCGTTGAAGGGCATTTTCATGCCAAAAATCCGTGGATGCCTTACCATGAGTTTTTGACCGAAAAAATGGCGAAAGTCGTTGGTGCAAAACCGATTGAAGTCGTCGTGATGAATACACTTTCTGTAAATTTACACCTATTAATGGCATCGTTTTATCGCCCGACCAGCGACCGTTACAAAATATTAATCGAATCTGATGCTTTTCCGTCAGATCGATATGCGGTCGAATCGCAGTTAAAATTTCATGGTTACGATGATGGCTTGTTAGAATTGAAAGCTCGTGAAGGCGAAGTTTTGGTACGACATGAAGACATCGAAGCGATGATTGAGGAAGAAGGCGAAAGCATTGCTTTGATTCTCATCGGTTGCCCGAATTATTACACTGGGCAAGTTTTTAATATGAAACGCATTGCCGAATTAGGTCATGCGAAAGGTTGTAAAGTTGGATTTGATTTGGCTCACGGTGCTGGAAATTTGAATTTAAAATTACACGACTCAGGCGTTGATTTTGCGACTTGGTGTACGTACAAATATTTGAATGCTGGTCCAGGAAGTGTGGGCGGTTGTTTCGTGCATGAACGTCATGCGAATGATTTTGACTTACCAAGATTTGCAGGTTGGTGGGGACACAACAAAGAAACTCGTTTTGGAATGCGGGATGATTTTGACCCAATTCCAGGGGCAGAAGGTTGGCAATTGAGTAATCCTCCGATTTTATCGTTGGCGGCGATTTTAGCAAGTTTGGATATGTTTGATGAAGTCGGTATGGAAAAATTGAACGAAAAAACGCTAAAATTGACTGGCTATTTAGAGTTTTTAGTCAATGACTTGAACAATGATCAAATCGAAATTATTACACCAAAAAATACAGCAGAACGTGGTTGTCAATTGTCGATTCAAGTCAAAAATGCGGATAAAACGCTGTTTGATGCGATTACAAAAGATGGCGT
>CBFIHR010000074.1:0-22217 GCA_965662365.1 Saprospiraceae bacterium | reverse complement strand
TCTGAGCGTTGCAATGTCATTTCTGAGCGTTGCAATGTCATTTCTGAGCGTTACAATGTCATTTCTGAGCGTTGCAACGGTCTTGTGTGTTTTACCCGACATGAACACATACACGTTGTCAGCGGTTCGGCTTCTTTTTTATTCTTTAAATTTACTTAATAATTCATCGTCTTTATCAAGTTTGTCGTATGCATCTGCCTCTGTTATATGCCCGTCTTGGTCACTAATTCTTGTCAACTGCTTTCCTTTCCTAAATACAAGTTGCAGTCCATGTTCTTGTTCCCATTCACATTCACATGTTATGTTCAGATAAACATCTTCATCTCTTCTATGCCGTCTTGTTATGTGAATTTCTTGTGGGTATACATATTTCCAAATTTCATTCTTGTTTTTTATTTCCCACAATGACTTGTCCATTTCATCATATCCAACAGCATTCAAAAAGTCCATAGCGTTTTTATGTACTAATTCTGAAAGTTCAAACCTTTCTTCCTGTTTTTTAGATAGAAAATTTTTCAACGCATTGTCCGCCTCAATTACAAATACTTTATCATTCTCTGGAACAAAATCCATGAATGTGATTTTCAATTCTTTATTTTCAAGAAATGGTATTTGGATTGGGTCACTTTCCCACCAATCATCAAATTCTTCATTTTGAATTAATTTACCAATTATTTTTGATTCAATTTCCTTCATTTTTTATTTTTCTGCTGACCGCCAACGTCTGCATAAACGCCGTCCCGATTTTTATCGGCTATGGACGATGTTGCAATTGTTGGCGGCATAACTTCTTATTTTCTTTATTTTTTTCGTAAAATTATTATCGTTCAAGTGTCCAAGTACGAACTAACTTATATTCTCCGCCCGATGAATTTTGAGTAATAAATTCTTCTTTCCATAATTGATTATTTTGTTCGTCTTGTTCTATTTGCATTCTGTGTGTATTAGCGAAAACGTTACCACTCGAATTTTGATTTTCCGTAATGATAAACATTATTGTTCTATCACTATTCCTTGTCCAATAATGTGTACTCGAACTACTAAAAGCCGTTTTTATCATTACATTTTCTTGAACTTCTAAAGTATAATCTGCGTTACTTGATGATTGTAAGGAGTCATTTATGTAGGTTTTTATGTCTTCATTTAAACTCCACGTACCTATTAAAGTATCGTCATTAATAATTGGTGGTTCTTCATCATTATTACAAGCCATAAAAGCCACCACCACAAATAAAATAAAAGATAAATTCTTCATAATTTTAAAATTAGAATAGCCTTGTAGTTGCAATAACTACAAGGCTATATTGATTTAATTATTTTGTTTTACAACTTTAAGTACTTCCTTACTACCATCTTCATGTATAACTGATACAAGATAAACACCATCTGCGATTTGCTCTTGTATAGCAATATTTATATCATTTGTTCCTTCTTGTGTACCAACAACATTTTCATATATTTTTTGTCCTGTCAAATTATGAATTAGAATATTGACAGAATTTCCTGTTGTTTCAAATGATAAATTGAATGATGAATTAAAAGGATTAGGGTAAGCATTGATTGTACCATTTATGACATTACTACTATCATCAGATATTCGTGCCATTACAACACAAGCTTGATAGATTAAAGTGTTTCCACAATAATCTTGTACAAGTGTTTGCCCATAAGGACAGCCGTTAGGTTGTGGTATATAATTCGTTGTAATTCCTTGAGGAACAATACTTGAAGTACATACATTCCCCGATATAAATGTACATTCTGTCACTTCATAACAACCCCAACCATCAAAATAGTCGTAAGTGTAAGGAAGTCCTGGCAAATACCGATAACTATTAGTCAAAGAACAATACTCTACAGTTTGACAGCTACTACAATCTTCTGTAACAAATTGCCATAAAGAAGCAGAGTTTCCGATGATTTCTCCTTTACAATAATAAACTTCTTGACACGATTCACTTAATACTTGAACGATTGGTGTAATCGAACTTAATGTTATACTTGCTGTTTTTTGACAGCCGTGAAAATCTGTACAAGTTACACTATATGTTCCTGTGGATAAATTATCTAAATCTTGTGACGTAGAACCATTTGACCATTGATAAGTATATGGTGCTGTACCACTTTGTACAGATAAATCAATCATTCCATCTTGTTGTCCTTGACATTCATCTTCAAAACTTGAAAAAGTGAGTTGCATATCAGGAAAGTGATTAACCGTAAAACTTTCGACTTTTTGGCATTCATTTCCATCTGTGATTGTTACGGTATAAGTACCTATTGGAAGATTAGAAATATCCTCGGTTGTTGCACCATTTGACCAATTATAACTATATGGCTGTTTAGCATTGCTTACTGTTAAATCAATAGCACCATCACTAGTTGAAATACATGTTTTAGTAATATTTACAGCCGTATTTATAGTCGGTAGGGAAACAACTGTAAATTGCTTGACAAGTGGTTCGTCACTACAAGCATCTGTGATTGTAACGCTGTAAGTACCTGGTGTAACATTCATTAAATTTTGACTGGTACTTCCATTACTCCATTGAAAACCGTAAGACGGAATACCACCCGACACACTTAATAAAATACCTCCTGTCGTACAGTTTTTAACACTAGTACCCGATGCTGCTAAGTTTGTATATATCAAATCTTCACAAGGTGAGATTCCAATAGGATTCCCCGAGTCGTCACAAGTAAAATCTTTTGATGGAGGTTCGCAACCACTATTAGATTTATCTACAATTTCTATTCTATAATTTTTGTTGCAACCATTATTAATGGTATGTGTCAGTTTATAAGTCTTTTTCTTTTTTATGAGATTAGACCCTTGTTTGATTTTGATTAATGGTGCTACATCAGTTCCACAAACTTCAACTTCAACAATACAATTTTTACCATTACATTGTGTAGTCAAGTCTATATCCCAATCACAACCTGTAACACCTACTGCATCCCAAGCTTTACGAACCGTTTCCCATTCTTTGGAGCAAATTCCCCAAGGTTGTCTTTTCGCTACGGCTAAAGTTGCTTTTCTTAACTGTTGAAAATCCTTTGAGCCGTAATTACCATTTCCTAATTCATCTGTTAATGTCAAAAAAGCTATTTTTGCAGCAGTTTCCATTCCTATTTTTGAAATATTATAAGAAAAACCATTATCATTAGTTCCACTTCCACCTTCACAAAGCAAATAGAACCAATAGTTCATAATTCCATTATTATGATGAATAAAGTAATTATCATTGGTACTTCCCGGGGCTTGAAAATGCCAATTATTTTTTTGATAAGTATCTGGTTGAGATGAAATCTGTCCTTGACTGTTGGTACTACCTGAAGGATTATTCAATAAACGTGTTCCAGAACCTACCACTTGTTCTAGAAAACGATAATTATTTTGTTGTTGAAATTTACTTTTAATCGTTACTCCAAAAATATCACAAAATCCTTCCATTATTATTCTTCCTTCACTAAAGTTAGGCAGAAAGTTTAATTTAGCTGTTTCTCTATCAATGGCGTGTGTAAACTCATGTCCAATAGCGTCTAATGTCACATACGATTTATTTTGATTGTTTAAATCAACTTTCAATGTAAAAGAAGCACCTATTGACGAAATAGATGTTCCCGCTGACCCTGCATTCATTAACAGTAAATTAATTGCATTGTTATTAGGTCCATTATTATTGTTATAACCTACGTAAGAATGTTCATCTTGAAAGTAATCATAGATATATTGCGTTGCCCAAAAAGCTGTGTTTGCAGGCTTATTATTGGAGGTTGGATTTGTCCAACAAATTTCAGTTGCACTTGATGGTGGAACATTTATCGCTTGAGCTAAACCGATACTTCTTATGTCACTACGCTTCAGTTTAAATAAATGATTACCATTATTACATCTTTGAATAGTAGTAGTTTGTGGAGAATTGTAATAATTGATATCTAATTGATGAGGAACATGAACATATGGTGAATTACAAGTACATTCATTAAAATCTCGTTCAAGACGAATTAATTCTCCTGTTTTAGCATCAATTTGAACAATGTAGTTGTCAACTACAGAAACAGAAACAATAAAATCGTATATCAGTTTGTAATTAGTTTCATATTTTTTGATTACCAACTTTGGAGAAGGGTAAAAAGTTGTATCTAAATCTTTTGCTTTTTTTTCCCAAAATTCATTTTCCCATGCGTAACTCTCAGCATCAATTTTATTTAATGCAACCTTTATAGCTTTTTCTATTGAGATTGTATTATTTATATCTACATTAATATCATACTTTTGATACCAAAACTTAGTTAAACGTCCATTTTCTTCTACAAAATGAGCAGCATTAAATACAGCGTAAATACCTTTATGATATAAATTATACCTAAATGTTTTATAACCATCATAATCACTAATAAATTCTCTTAATTGCATTTCGTTATGTTCTCCAATATCAAATAGATAACCGTAATTTATAAACATACTATCACCTGTAAAACCTGGAAGTTTTTCAGTAATTGAAGTGTTAAAATACATTATTCCATTTTGGTCAGTATGCAAAACAAGGTCTTCCAATTTCAAGGTATCTCTTGCTTCTTTTAATACTTTTTCCTTTGTGTTTAATGTGCTTTTTGAGTTCCATTGCGAGGCACAAGTTACAGCGATGAGGCTAATAATACCAAATATTAGCCAAATGTTAAATCGTTTCATAAGCCTATGAATTTTATAGTTTGTGAAAATTGTTTACATATTTTGGGTGGTTTTTACATACTGTTTGGTTGTATGTTTTTTTCTGGTTGCCGCCAACGTCCGCATAAACGCCGTAGCCGCTTTTTGGCGGCTATGGACGATTATGCTTTTGTTCTGCATCCGTTTTTTATTTTTTTCAATACACTCTGTATCCTGCATTCACAATATCAAAAACTTTTTTTGTTTCTTCATCAATCCTTATTTGTACTAATACACAAAATTTCCTTGGTCTTTTATTGCACCGAGTATCAGTATAATATCTTAATACATATTCTTCTTTTATACTCGGCTCTCCTAATAGTTCAATAATTTCATTAACACTTTTTCCATATAAACACGTCTTATGCGTATTGAAAAATTTAGTATTTTCGATCATAAAAATTTTGTTAGTTTCATCATATTTCCAAGATTTTGCTATAAACTTTTCAAATTTCCGACAGCTTAGACCTTCATCGCTTTTTGAAGTCTGAAAAAGACTACACGAACCCAATAAAATAATAGAGATGAAAGTAGTCAATACATATTTCATCTTTTTAGTATTTTATTAGTTTAGAAGATAAACTTTCATTACCTACTCTTAATTGAACAAAATAGATACCTGTACTAAAAGAACTTACTTCATTTAAATAAATTATATTTTCTCCGTATTTTAATGGCTCTTCATTTTCAAAAAGTAATCTTCCGTGAACATCGAAAATTCTGATGTAACATGATTGCTGCCTATCAAGGTTATCAAGTGCTAAAATGATAAATTCATTGGTAGGGTTTGGGTATAATTTAAAATTATTTTTCTCAATTATTGGATTTGTTGATGTTAGGCATCCTTGAGTAGTTCTTGAAATTCGACCTCCACAATGTGGACTAACAACCTCAATAGTATCCATAATCCAATCTGCACCAATTTTTGTTGGTGCATCAATAAACCGAATTACATCAGTTAATTGATGATAAGGAAACATAGTGTTTACACTTATAGAAGTGTCAATATTAATGTGTTCAAATAGATGTGCATGCCCTAATTCATGAAGTGCAATAGTCCAAAAGTCCGCTTTACTGGTATTTGTTTGATTAGGATTATTTGTCATAAACCAATCCATATCAAAACCATTAACTAACAAATCAATCTCATTAATATATACATATTTTTGATTATTAAAATTACAATAATTCCAATATGTATTGGTAGGATCAAGAAAATAAATTAAAGTTTGCCATGCAACAGAAGAGTCTATATTCAAATCATTTGATGCAAAGGAAATAGAATTAATATTATCTCTAATATAATCACTATTAGTAGGAATATCGGAAAGTTTCCAATTTATACCGCTAACACAACGCCACTGCTCCAAAGCTGTTCTTATCACATCAGCCGTATCTGAAGTAAGTGTTATTGCATTATTTAATTGAAATTTAAAAGTGTCAGATGCTGTAATATCAATCAAAACGGGCAATAGTGATAAGTCTGTTGTAGAGTCTCGGTAGTTTGTGATGGTGTACTCAATTAATAGTGTGTCATTAGTCAAAGTAGAGTCATTAGAAATTGCTTTTTTTACCAATATTTGCCCACTACCTGGTACTTCAAAATCTAAATTGGTTGAGAACATCATGACTTTTATTAGATTGTCTGACCAATCAACATCTACAGGTGAAGCTACTGTAGTAGGGGGTGTACCTATAACATCATCTGCAGCTTGAAATATGACACTTCCTTCATCTACTCCAAAGTTATTACCATAAATATATAGTGTATCAAAAGTACCTGCACTTATCTTTAATGGACGAATACTATCAATAACAGGTGGCACAAAAGCGTTCCAACTTTGTATCATACTATCTGCAGCAACCACATTCAAAAAATCATAAAAATTACCATTTTGGTAATATTCACTTTCACCTTGCATTGCTGTTTCATCAAAAAAGATACTTGGACTAACTGATAAAAGGTTAGAAATATCCAATTTCAAATGACAAAGTTCTTCTTGATTTGGTGTCAATGAAAATGGATTATTTGGATTACTGATTGATGTAATTGCTAATTTTAGTTTTGATGCCGTTTCATCTCCAACTGTAAGCGAATAATCAGAACTTAAAATAACCGTTTCTTTTGTTGCTGTAATTTTTCCATTGGCAACCATATTTAAGCCCCAAACATTTGGGTCATATTCTAAATAAATTTCAGAATTACCAAACAAAAAAGTATTTGCAAAAGTCGAAACCTCAATATCAAACTCAAAATATTCATCATTTTGCCCTGTGATTTCGGGATTAGCAAATTCATATTCAATTCCCGTTTTCATGCCGTTTCGGCTGGTATTTCCGTAAGTTTTTTGACTAATCCATTCTAATAATGCTCTTTCTCGTTTGTTTGGGTTTACTCGCTCTCGTTTTCGTGTTTTCTGTTCAATGACAGAAAGTAATTCCGTTTCTACATTTTCATAATGACGAAAAACTGTTTTTGCAGTCGTACTTCCAAAATGATTTTGATAACGAATAAAACCTTGTTCACCCTCATAAACTCGAAGTACTAAACCCGAGTTAGAACGATTTAAAGCAGGTCGAACTGTATTTCTGCAAAAAAATATTCCCTCCCAATCATCACGCAACATCAAATTGTTCGTAACATCTAATCTTAAACCGTTTACACTTCCACCAACGGTAATAATTTCAACTTCATCATTTAGAAAATCGCCTTTTAAAATTTTGCTAATTTTTACGATGTGCGAGGTATAAATGATTTTTTGTTCTTCGGGCATAAAACTTTGGCTACTGATAACTTCGCCCTCAAAAATAAATGGTGCATTTTGGATTTTTCGCTCTAATGGAACTTCAATATATTGAGCATTTAACGCACTTAAAAATGAAGTGAAAAATAAAGCTAACAACAACTGTTCAAGGAATTTGAATTGTTTTGTTCTCATGGTTTTGATATTTTATGTGTGAATAAAAATTGTTTACATACTATTTTTTTGTCGTCTGTTTTTTCTGCGTTTAGCTTTTTTCTAATGGTGCAGAACGTCTGCAGAAACGCCGTAGCCGCTTTTTAGCGGCTATGGACGTTTCTGCTATTGTTGGCAGTAGCTTTTTCTAATGTTCTGTTTTTGTTATTAAAATTAAAATTATATTGAAAACTTACTCCACCTGCGTAGCTAACCCAAAATAGATTGAATGGTCTAATTACATCTATCAATGTATCATTTACCCGTGAAAAAGAATAATATGATTTTAATTGAATTCCAATTCCAATTTTATCATTTATAGAATAGTTACATTCAATTTTAGGTATCCAACCAAAATCTAACCTTGTATATTCAACGTTTCCCTCAACTCCTAATTGCTCAAACATATCTTTGAAGCCGACAAAATCAGATTGCTCTCTCGTAACTTCATTTTTATTTAAAAGGACACCACCAAATAACCCTACACCAAAACTTGTTTTTATTCTATTTCCTAAAGTTATATTAGGTACAACTTCTAAGTTTAGATATTTAAAGTTTGGGAAACGGATAAAATTTTCTTCATTATAAAATCTATTTTGAGGGTTTGAAGGGTATTCTTCAAAGACTAAAAAAGAAGAAGTTCCTGCCTGTGTTGCCATTTTAAATTCAAAAAATTCTAAAGGCATTTTTTCTTGATATGTAATACCTATATTAAGATTTACTACTTTTTTAAGTTGAATATTTTGGTTAGCAGAAATAAGCCAACCATATCTAAAAGGATTAACATTTTCGTAGGCAGGTCTCTTAGAAGTTATATTTGAATAATTCGCACCAACTAAAATTTTAGTATCTGTTAATGCTTGTGCAGTCATAACATAACCAATTAATATAAATGAAATTGAAAAGATTAATTTATTCATAAATAGTAGGATATTAAAGAGATGCAGTTAGTGAATTAACACTAACTGCATCTCTTATTTATAAGATAGTAATAGAATTAATTACATTGGTGTCTTCCATAACGACCTCCCATTCCTTGATGAGAAGCTGATGTACCAGGATCCCACCAACCTGCACCACCAGGTTTTGTTTCAACTAATCTTATTTTAAATAATCCTGCAAAAGCATTATCAACTCCAGAAAATCCTGAAAGCGATAAAGAGATAAAACCATATTTTGTATTATTATCATGTTCACTTTTTTGGTGACTTGTAATAGGTTGTGTACTTGAAGGAGAAATTCTTCTTGCTCTAATATCAATATTCAGATAATGGTTAGTTTTATACTTATTCCAAGATGATTTCTTTGAAACCGTTTCTATTCTATACTCACCACTAATAGTCCATAAATTACCTGGTGTAGGAGTCATAATCCGATAGTATGAATTTCTAATTTCAATTCTTCTATTTTGACTTGGATTCTTATATTGATGCAAAGGTCCAACCCATGTGAAGTCTTTTGGACAATTTTCAAGGGCAATCCAATTCTTGTTATTATTGAATATAGTGTTTTCACCAACCAAAAAGTCCTTGTCATTATTAGGAATATACTGGTTTTTAAGAGCCTCTATTAACTTAGAAGTATGTTTAGCTTCAACCCAAACTGTAAGTCCAGGCATAATTGTACCAACAAAATTACCAACTTGAACAAGTCCTTGTGTATTATAAAGTCTTGACATTAAAATCGTATGTTTAGACAATTCTAATTCACCACTTTTTGTGATATGAAAATGGTCATTTAACATATCACCCTTGTCTAACTCTGTTTGCATTTCACTAACAGGACGTTCTTCAATTCTTGTTAATTCTGCAAAAAGTGATGTAAAACCAATTTTCTCACCCCAAGCAATAACACTTTCTGTATTATATTCAGCTAATTTGTTGATACCTTTCACTAAGGCTTCATGATTATCGAAAGCTAATCTACCATCAATAACCTTAGCATTTTCGAGGTCGAAGTCTGTAATGACTTCCTTTTGAGAAACACCGTCAATAAACAATTCTCCGTTTATTATTTCTTCGGACGGTTCAACAAATAATGGTTCTTGATTGAGAGGTTCATTTACTGTTTCCTCAATTAAAGATGTCTTTTCACAAGAGTAAAATCCAACTCCTGCAATAAGGATTAACGCAAAAATCAATGATACTTTTTTCATTGTTTAACAATTTGAAATTTATAATTCCCACTTTTATTTTGGGTAGTTTAGGGAATTACTACCGTTGGTTTTTACTAAAATTCAGAAAAACTACTTTTCGAGAATTGGTCACTAATCGTGAAGAATTGCCCTTTTTTAAATATCGGGTTCGGTTTTTCTATTCGATTGTTTCGTTTTTCTTTTTTTAGTTACTGCCAACGTCTGCATAAACGCCGTAGCCGCTTTTTGGCGGCTATGGACGATTATGCTTTTGTTCTGCATCCGTTTTTTATTTTTCAAAGTTTATATTCTCCTTTGTTAATACTTTTTCAATGGTAGTTTGAATTGAATTAAAATCTTTCTGTACTGTATGGATTAACAGAAGTGTATATAAAAGACTTAAAATTAAAATCAAAGGATAAAATACAGGTGTTCGTATTTCTGTAATAAACCAATACATTAATATCCATGAAATCATCAGTAAATAAAAAGAGTAGGCTCTGTAATCTACTTTAGTATCAATAAGTAACAAGTTTTTATCACTCGTAATTATTATTATCGCAGAATCATAGTCTTTTCTATGTTTTTTTCTAAGGTATATTTGTTCACTTGAAATCACTTTGTAAATATAGAACCCTTTTGAATTTATTGAATCTAACTCAAATTTATTAGCAGTAAGAAAATTCTTTAGAGTTGTGTCAAGAGTACATTGATATATTATTCTTTTTGATAAAAAATTAATTTTCCTCATAACTTATTATATATCTTTTTGCAAATGCTTCATTAGTTGTAATATTTGTAACATCACTTGACTTACCATTATTTGCAATAATTTTTCCTCCCTTATATACTAACATTCCAAATTGAAGTAGATTCGCTACGAATTCGACTTTTGAATATCCTTTGACTCCCTCTATCACATTTCCATCTGAATCTAAGCCATCCTCTGTCAAATTTTTATACATCTCGTATATCTCTCGTGAAATTCCTAATGAGGTTAAAAACTCATCACTGGGTACATATTTCTCCAATATTCCCATTCCAATATTAAATCCTTGATTTACTAAAGCTGATTTAAGAGTAACTCCCAAAGTTAATAAATCAAGTATACCATCAAAAGTCATAGCAATTTTATCAGAACCTGTCAATAATTCACCTGTCCAAGGGTCACGATGTTGCCCAACGTGTCTAAACATTTTACCAAAAGGGCTATTCATTACAAACCAACCTGACCAATATTGTACACCATCACTGTCCTTCATTCCTTTTGCCGCTTTAATAACTATTGAGCCACGGTTAAGTTTAGCATCATATTGAGGTTTATGGGAAAGGTTATTACCATATTCGTCATGTGAATCAGAGAGTAAAATTATTCTAAATTCTCCTGTTCTATCAACTTCTTTCATAATTTCATTAACAGATAAAGAGTTTAAATTTTTAGTTTTAGAATTAGTGAGTGTAATAGGATAATCTTTACCTAAACCCCAATTTTTACGCCTGTATCCTTGTATTTCCGCTATTTTCTTTATTCTATCTATATCATCAACAATTGGCAATCCATTTTCATCTCTTAGTAAATCGTCTGTAATATTATCCATATGCCTAAAAATACTTCCAAGTATTATAACTTCTAATAATCTTTGAGCATTAGGTGCGTTTTCTTTTTCATAGATATATTCGAAGATTCTATTATCCCACCAACTTCCGTGTAAGGTAGCTGCAAAGTAAGATTTTTCTTTTGATGTATAAGGTGGTTTAAGTACATCATTATTCAAAACATCCGTATCCAACACACTTGTATCCAACACATCCGTTTGCAAGACCCAATTATCATCTTCCCACGGATTGCGAAAATTCTTTATGATACTCATAATTATTGATTTAAAATTTGAAAAAATAATGAAGTGCGTAACTGAAAGTTACGCACTTCAAAGATTAGAAAACTTATTGTGGTACAATCACATCACTCGCACAACAATCTCCAAAAACTTTCTTGTAAGCCGAAGCCTTATCCTTAGAGTCGTCAATTTTAGCGATAACCTCCATTTGCTGTAACGCTGCTGCATTCTCAATGTAGGCTTTCATCGCTGCGGTGTCTTGAAGTCTTGTATTGAAACAATCTAATGCTTCACCTTGACCTAATAAAGCATCTGCCACAACTGACGGTGTTCTCAAAGTATTCGTTTGAACATTTAAAATCACACCTCGAACCTTGATTTCTAATCCACCATCTCTTTGATAACTATCTTCCAAATCGGTCTTTATTCTCCAAAATTTTTCACTTCCTGTTACACCTTCCAAACAATCACCATAATTTACTTCTATTTTTTCAATAAAATCTTTCAATTCATTTTTGTAATTGAATACTTTACAATAGTGTTTCAAGATTTCATTTCTTACATCTTGAATATCGTTTGGATTGATAAACTCCTCCAAAAGTGTATCAATATCTTCTAAATCTACGACTTTAAAACTTTCCAAATAACCGTTACAAAAAGCAATACGAATATTTGAAAGATAAGTAATCGTAATATATTCTTGCAAAAGTTGACGAAAAACGAAGTTTAAAACACGGCTTTTATTTGGATTCACTAATTCTCTAACCGTTGTTTCTTCTGTTTCAGTCGTAGTTGTACTTGTCGAAGATTGATTAACAGAAATTTCTCTATTTGAGTTAGAATTTTGAACGTGCTTTTCTAACGCACGACCTAAAGCACGAGTATTCGCAGCACGACTTGCCGTACTATTTTTAGAACTTGTATGCGATGCAGAACCACTAATATCAACAATTCCTTTGATTTTGGCAGACACTTCAAGCGAAACACTATTTGTTTTTGAGGTTGAATTTGAACTGCTGTCACTCAAACTGTTTTCTTCCTCCATCGTGTTTTCCATTTCGTCTGTACTTGCTTCGCTGAAAGAGTCTAAAATATTTTCAGAACGACTTTTTGTTTCCGTTGAACTTTCAAAAGTTCGCAATGTAATTGTCGTTTTTTCATTCGGTAACAAACTGAAAGTACTCAGAGTTTGTCCCGCTCCATAATCACCTAAATACGAAGCCGTTTTATATTCTTCGATGATGAATATTTTTCCTTTCGGTGTGGCAGGACGAGAAATTTCACGGATAACCGACTTGAATTTTCCCATCTTTTTATACGTAATCGGTACACGACCTTGCGTAACAGCTTGTGCGATTTCATCTGTATTTGCACCTGTTCGTCCGATTTCTAAAGGCGTTTCCTCATCTCCGCTTTCAACATTTCGGAGTTCTAAATGTGTCAAGGTTTCTGCTCCGACCGTTCTTAAAATTCTTCTATCACCACGTCTAAGGTCATGACGCAATTCTTGTCGAACTTGTTCGTAAGTCATTCCCTCAACTTGGTCAAAAATGTTGTTTGATGGAACTGCATTTGCATTTGCCTTAAACTTACTGTCATCAATATCAACTTGAAAATGACCATAAGAACTAAACGCACTTTTTTGTTCTAAGGAATAGTTCAAGACAGGAGCTTGTCCTTGTCCTAACTTCATAAAAGGTTCTTTGGGTAGGCACGAAACGCCTTGTAGCGAGTCTTCGATACTACGTAACAAATCAAAAATTTCCATAATCTATGGTTTTTAAAATTAAAAAAAATTGTTTTAGTGTGTCTTGACCGTTCTGCGGGTCTGGACGTTTATTTTTTCTTTTTTATTAATGGTGCAGAACGTCGGCATAAACGCCGTCCCGATTTTTTAATCGGGATGGACGATTATGTTTTTGTTGGGTATCGCTTTTTCTAATTTTTTTGAATTGCTATTTTGATTGCTTAAATAGAGATATTTAAAATTTCATTCCCAAACCTATTCCTACTGTAACACTTGATAGTTTTTGATAGAATAATCCACTAAAAACACCGTCACGAGAATTAATAACATAAGTGTAGTCTAAGGCATAAAATGGCGCGTGAGTAAGAGATATATTTGAAGTAACTAAAAATTTATCCGTTAGATGATAAATTAATCGTGTTGATAAATCAAAACTTGGAAATATTGCAGGACTTCTTTTATTATCTGCATTAGACCACAAGCGTCTTCCTTCATAGGTAAGCCAACCTGCTGTTGTCCCAATGTCCACATTAATATTAGCACCTATGCCTCCTAAGACTTTTAGTTTATCTGTTTCATAAAAAGGAAATAGGTACTTTATTCCTCCTGTAAAAGGATAAAAACCTACGAGCCTCATACAACAATCGTCATCATAATTGTATCCAAATTCATAAATTAAATTAGACGGTGATGTTGCGAAATTAATTGTACTAATGTTTCCTGAAAATTGAATAAGATGTTCTTTTTTTGTTAATAAGAAAAAGTTAATATCAAACCCATAGTTTCTTCCTAAACCTTCATCTAAAAAAGGTTTCGCAATATCATCGAACGTATAAGCATTGGCATTAATTCCATAATGATATTCTAATGTAAATAACTTGTGTTTATTATTTTGTGATAATAAAGGTTGAGTTATTAATACTAAAATCAACAACAATAAACTAATTTTCATATTTTTGTTTTTTTTACATTACAGGATAACATTGTCAAGGGTAGTTTTCCTAATTATTTATCCTTTTTTTAGAAGCCTATAATTGCCGATACATGGTCACTACTACCGTCAACCAAACCATCAGGGTTTGGATTCATTGGATCAAAATGATCTTTATGCCAAATTTGAGTATTCAACCAATTTACTTTTGATACACTCAAACTTTTTGTTTTTTTACCTTTAAAACCTGTTACCGCAAATGTTAAAAATTCACAATCGTTGATAAGACTCTTTCTGACATTACAAGTCGCACCAACTGACAAATTTTCCCTATTTTTTTTCCATTTTCCATTCTTCATCCTATAAGCTGTCACCTTGCCACTTACAACAGAACCTATAACAGGAATGTAATATATCTTACCTGATAACCTAATTCTGTAATTGCCACTTGTAGAAAAACCTGAGTTCCCTCCGTAAGGTGTGCACCAATGTGATTTCTCTACCGTTATGTTTTCACAGACATTGATTACTTCACCATTAATTTTTACATTACAGTTATCATCAATCATAACTTTCAAGATGTTATCTATGATTACTTCTTCAGGGGCATCTTTTATAGCCCCACCATTAACTAACCAAGTGTCTTCAATTTCTAAATCTTTGCGTAACAAAGAACTGTAACCACCATAATCAGAGAACGCATCTACTGCTGCCCATTCATTGATAACGCCCTGTTCAACCAAATCATCATATTCATCCGAAGTGATATTTGGATACTGGTTATCAATTTCGTCAAGCAAGTTATCGTGACATTGACTTAAACAGTTGTAAGCATCACGAAAATCTTCAACTGATGCGAAAGTAGGCATTCCCGCATTTTCAGTTAAGTAAGAAGTACATTCACAGCTACTTATTAAGTTTTGGTTGTCAGTCAGTTGTAAATTATCCTCATTACAACTCACACTAAACAAAAGTAGTGTTAAAGAAACAAACAATAATTGAAATGTTGTTTTTCTCATTGTTAAAAAATTAAAATTAGTTACTCCCGCTTTTATTTTGGGTAGTTTTGGGAATTACTACCGTTGGTTTTCACTAACCTTAGAAAAATTACTTTTCGAGAATTGGTCACTAATCGTGAAGAATTGCCCTTTTCAAATTTTGGGTCAGTTTTCTGTTTTTCGATTTTTTCGTTTTTCTTTTTTTAGTGATACCCAATATCTGCAACAACTGCCGTGCCGTCCGTTTAGGTGGCATGGACGATGTTGCTTTTGTTGGCGGTTTGCTTTATTTATTTTTTAACGTAATAAATATTAAAAAAACATGATTTATCTAATTTACATTATTCTAATTTTTCAGATTGTTTTAATTTTTCTAATTGTAATTCTAATAAAGAAAGTTAAAAATCAGATGATTAATACTATTGATGGAAATGATTTAGTCAATAAAATTAATCGTTTGCCTCATCGGTTAAAAGAGGTTTAATAGCATTTTCCCTATTTTCTTCAATTTTTATATTAAAAAAATCAAAAAGCTCTTTTTGGTAATTTTCATTATTCTTTGATGATGTTTTGATGATTAAATCTGCAACCGATTCTATTAAAGCATTGTTTTCTAATAATAGACTTATTACGGATAATTGATAATTGAATTTTTTGTTTTTTAAAGTATCTTCCATTGGTTTGTTTTTTTAGTGACCGCCAACATCGGCATATCGGTAATATCACCGATATCCTATTTATATCTGCGTGTTAAATTTATTTAAGACAATCAGACTTAATTGATTGATAATTTTTTTATAAATAGCAGATCTAAAAACACGAAAGTCATATTGTGAAAATTGACAGAAAAGTCAAAACTACTCATCTTTCCAACCTCTTTTTCTATACCCTCGAATTAACAACGGAATCCAACCGATAATTGGTAAAAAGTAGAAAAACGAAAAGGCATGACGTACCAAAATCCAAAGAAAACCAGAGAAGCTAAAATTCATATTGACAGGTGTGCCGTCTTTTTGAAATTGCTTGTATTGACGCTCATGTTCTGCAAATAAAAACGGCCAAAACATGGGTAAAAAGAACCAGAAACGATTGATTTTTTTCAATTGTGCTTTGAATAATTCGCCCCATTTGTAGGGTTGTTGTCCGTATTTTTCGGCAGCTTCAGTGAGTTGTACTTGCATTTCTTGTTTGACTTTTTCGGTAATTGCTCGGAGTTCCTCCATGGTCAAATCCTCAAAATCTTTATCTGTCATCAAGTACGGCTTGATGCGTCTGCCTCGTACATAAATTAAATTAGCTGGCAAGCCAAAGTAAAAGATCCACGGTTGTAAAAACATCAAAATCGTCAAAATTCCTAATGGAAAAAACGGAATACCGATTTTATTGACTAATTTATTTATCCATTTCGAACGATAACTGTATGGGTTAACATACTCTGCATTAATGGTACAAACTGGAATTACATCTGTCTTGTGTTTCAAACTCATACGCACAAATGACGATGAAAAACGCTGCAATTGATATCGACGATTGAAGCCTTTTCCGATACCTGGCACACCTTCTGGATAAATCAAAACATCCGCTTCGTTGAAGTGCATCAAGGTTTCAAAATTCAAGGAGGTCGCATCTATTCCGCCGACACGTTTCCACATATACGGAATCATATACGGACTCATCAAATAAGTTTCAGACAACATCGGAGCAGATAATGGCCGAATCGAAGGCCGACCATCTTTTTTACTGTTATTATACAATACGGCACCAAAAACCATCGCATCCCACGGAAAAGACATGCCCGAATGATTACTGATAAAAATCAGCGGCTTATTGTTAGTCATCGGTTCGGGATAATCTTCAAAATTGACCAACTTTGCTCGAAAATAAACTTCATTTAGTAATTTAAAAAGATTATTTTCCATGCTATCGGTGTAAGCCGCATCATAAAATTGGGTGTAAATCTTTTTATTTTTATCAATTAATTGCTGAATTTCTTCATTGGATAATTCTCGAATATTGGTTCGTTGTAAGGCTATATTGGTCATCTGTTGACGATTTTGAATTGGTGAATTTTAAGCGTTAATGTTAGTCAATTCAAATCTACTCATTTTTTTATTCAACGGCAAAAGTGCCATTTTTTTTCGTAGAGAACGCTAAAGAATAAAGAATCTTACTAAAAAGTAATGCCTATGCTTCGATAAAACTTACTTTAGAACGTCCAAAAACGAATCTTTTAAGCCGCCATATTCAAAAAAAGCAACACCTTTCGCACCATTTGCTTTCGCAACTTCAATAGCTTTTTTCACATCGTCAACCGTCGGCAAATCTGGCATATACAAACCACTAAAAACTGGCTTTTCATTTTTCGCAGTTTTCAAACGAGCTTTCGCTTGTTTCACCTGTTCACCAATCCAATTAATATCTTCATTATAAAATCCTTGATACAACATCGGTAAAAAAGCATCTAAATCCCATTTGTGCCATTCTTGACGCACACTTTCCCAATTCGGAAAGACCGCAGCCGTAATGGTTTTATCATATTTTCGAGCCATTGGCACACAGTAATTATTTACAATATTAGAAACAGCATCATATCGAAATTGTCGCCAAGCGGCATGATTCGGAGCTTCGTCCCCCAGATCCATCGGGTCAATTCCATGTTTTTCCTTAAACTGATTTCTACAATTTTCAGAATACGGATAATCGTACTGCGGATACTCTTTATCTTGTACAATGTTGTATTTAGGCTGCAAGGCTTCCGCCAAAATCACATCCGGCTGACGCACATAATCCAAGTGAATACCATCTAAATCCTCGATTTTTGCCAAGGCTTCTACGTTTCCTGCTACAAACTCCGCTACCTCTTCATTGCACGGACACATGAATTTATAATAACCAACATAAGCAGGATTTGTATGTGCTGGTTCGCCATTTCGATTGACAGAAAACCAATGCGGGTTTTTCTCAATCAAGGTCGGATTATTCAAAATCATCGTCCACATCCAAGCGTGAACTTCCAGACCTGCTGAGTGTGCCAGCGGAATAATTCGCTCCAGCCAACGCTCTTTTACAGGCAAAATCGGATGATCAAAAAGCGTTTCATTGCTACCATAAATCTGTGGCAAAACCGCATCAATTCCCATTGATTTTATCCGTTCAAAAATCCGTTTCCAATCATCATCTGTATTTCTTAAATCTGGTCGCAACCAAACCCAATTATCGGGTAAATTTGATGCTTTTTTACTCAATTCTTTCGTTGGATTACACCCCAAAAGCGTACTTCCAGCGGCTAAAGTAAAGGCTGTTTTTATAAAAGTTCTTTTATTCATAATTCTAGTTTTGATACAGATAATAAATCTGTGAAATCTGTGTTAATCCGTGTCTAATTTTATTTTTCCATCTTCTTGAAGTATCCAGTTTCCTTTTCCATCAACACTTTTCGCAATAAGCTCATACCCCTTGAAAGTCATTAATAATTTTGGCTCAAATTGATAATTTTCAAGCGCCACAATTGGTAAAGTCAAATATTTTAAATTGTCTGCATAGCGTTTATTCTTATTGAAATATTGGCGTTGTTGATAATATAGTTGGCGTAAAGCCCATTTTATTTTTTCGTTAGGCGAATGATAAAACTCGACTTCACCTTGACCTGCGATAATTTCTGAAAACTGCACAAAACCCCAAGTTTCGGGTGCGTGCATCGCAATATAACCTTGTGGCGACCAAACCCAGTTTTCCTCCGGCAAACGCTTTCCGTTTTCATCTTTTTGCTTCTCGTAAGTACCATCCGAAAAATCCATTTGCCAATTCACACGAGAAAAATTCACTCGCCACTGCACACTATCTTTAGGCATATAATTTCGAGGAGTCATTTCCTCCAAAACCTTCCACGGAATCGCCACTTCGACCATCCAAAAACTATCAATATCCATTGGGTTATTAAGCGTTCCGTTGATATGAACTGCCGATTTTAAGCCCTGAATATCCCAAGAATCCAAAACTTTCGGCGCTCCATCTTCCCGATAAGGTCGCAGCAGCAACAAATCCCAAACGGTATTCAACGCATTCATTTCAAACTCATAATAATTGTGTGTATCACCGTCAGGATCAAGGAAAATTTCAAAATCATTATCATAAAAAATCACAGCATCACGTTCCGTCAATTTTGCCCAAATATGCGGCTCTTCCATATAAGCACCAAAATAAAAATAGTCGTCGTCCCACAACATTTTTACATTCGATCGAAAAACTGGCTTTGGTTTTAAATCCCCTTGAATATCCATAAAATCATTAGTCGGTAAGGTTTTTCGCCAAATCGCTTCGTCTAATTTTCCATCAATAATCAGCGGTTGATTTGTTTTATAACAGACATAAACTTCTGGTTGATAAGCTATAGGATGCTCATAATTGACCTGATCTAAGTGATAATTCTGACAACTCATCAAGGACAATAATAATAAATATAATAATCTATTCAGTTTCATCTTTTTAATTCTCTCTAATAATGTCCTTATTAAATTTAGTAGCGGCTGCTTTTTGATATTAAGAACCGATCAGACTTTTTTCATAAGGTCTCATTTATACAATTCATAAAAATATAAATACTACGGTTAAAAGTTAGAAAAAACGACGCAATATCAGGACAATAGTCCGTGAAAAATTAAGCAGCAATTTTACCAATTGACATAACTTTTTCACGGACAGATTTAATTAATGCCGTGTTTGGATTAAATCCAAACCATTCAATAATTCGATTAAAGATAAAACCATTGGTATAACTTGTTTTGAAGTTAGCCATCGAAAAAGGTTTATCCTGTATATTCTTATACTTTTTTTGTATTAGATGACAAATTTTTGCCAAAGAAACGATAGTCAAAGAAGTATTAATATGAAAATGTAATTTATCTCTTGACCTCGCTTGACAATGATTTAAACCTGTAAACTGTTTTCCATCTCTAAAAACAAATTCAGATTGAAACCTGTAATTATAAGATTTTTTGACTTCTTGACCTTCCATTTCTATATCGGTACTTGCTAAGAGTTGATACCGTTTGATATTTCCCTCACTATCTAAATAGTGAACAACTACCAATTTTACATTTTGTTTCCATGCTTTTACATTCATGGTTGCTTCATAGGCTTTACACCTTATGCCTTTTGTCTTATTATTACCGTCTTGCTCGCTATCATGAATCAATTTGAAATAATCCATTCTTAAATTAAGTGGATTAATTTGTCCATCAAATTGTCTCGGTCTTCCCGGCTTTCCTGTTCTTTGTCCTGTATATAAATATCGAATATGTGCATCTTTTCTTAAACGTGTAATTACCTCATAACCTGAGTTTTGTAATGTTTGAATAAATCCTTGTTTTGCAAAATACGAATCAGCAACAACTATCTTAGATATTTCTTGTAGGGCTTCTTTATGCTTCACCAAATGATTCGCATAATACGCTGTTCGGTTCATTCCCAAGTCCTTATCTGCTGTCGTATCTAATGTTTGAAAAGCTCCTACATGTATGGCAGTTTTGGTTTTTAAATCTACTGCTCCGATACCTCCAAATTCTAATCCCCATTCTAAATCACCTCTACAACCTGAATAATACTTACCAACTCCCACGGTACATTTCCCACTCTTTGAAATATGAAATGGGTCAAATGTAAGTATCGGCTGACTTAGGTAGGTTGTAGCTAATTGTTGATTGAAACCTATGAAATCAAAGTCATTACTGAATTGATTTCGATACGTTTGTTCATTATAATTACCATATCTTGATAAGTTAACAAAGTTATGACGACCTTGAATTCGTAACCATAAATCAAATAAATGTACTATGAATTTATATTGCACTTTTCCAATATTTCCAATAGTCAGCTTTTTTTCTAATATTTGTTCCGTGAGTCTTTTTATACTCATAAGGTAGAGTTAGTTTTAGTTTTGTAGGAAATTCTAAGTTACTAACTCTGCTCTTTTTTTATAATTTATTCACGGACTATTGGATAGGTAAAACACGCTTTTAAGTATTAAGAGTATTTTATCAGTTCAATATTACGCCTTATTATTTCGTAATCTATCCTGTAGTGTGCTGTACTGCTTTGTCTATTATATTCAACTTTATATGCTTCCCATCCTAAAATGATTGTTGGATTATTGATAACTAATTTAACCTTCTCACTAATTTTCTTTTATAAAAAAAAATGAAGCATAGGTAACCTATGCTTCAAAAAACAGTAATTTTATATTGAACTTTAAATCTTAAACTTTCTTCTGTAAGTACTTACTAAGTACTAAAAAAAGTACGCCACAACTCAACCAAGCTGGTAGTGTCACGAAAGAAAGAAAGACACCTTGTGACACAGATATGAAATAAAAAACACCAAAACTAATTGCCCAAGCTAAAAACACTGAAAGATTGAAAGATATTCCAGCTTTTTCTGCATAGTTTTTTACAATGCCTGCCCTTTTCGCAAAGAAGTGTTCAAATACAATGATTGCTCCCACAGGTGCAAGGATAAATCCGTACAGGGCAACAAATCCTAATAATTTCATGGCGAAAGCTGGAAATAAACCCGCAATCGTTGCAATTGTTCCTGCTAAAATCGTCACCCAAAAAGTAGATACTTTAGGAATGATTGCTTGAAATGCAAGACCTGCTCGATAAATCGTTGGATTAGCGGTTGTCCAACCAGCAATAACGACGGCAATAATACCAAAAATACCAATAGCATTATAAGCTAAAGGACCTGGTGCGACAGGAGGTGCTATATTGTCCGCTAAAAAACCTTGTGCTTCTGGAGATTGTAAATAAACCGCATAAAGTAACGCAGCAGCTATCCAAGCCATATAATGTCCTACATACATCCCAGCTGCAGTTGTCCAACCAGTTTCTGCATTTTTAGC
>CBFIHR010000073.1:0-22316 GCA_965662365.1 Saprospiraceae bacterium | reverse complement strand
AGAATTGATTTATGATGAATTGAAAAAATTACCGATTTTGGAAAATGTGGTGATTGAGAAAGTATTTCGGTAATTCGTTTTTATAAAAGGTCTTGAATGTTTAATTTATAAATTAGGAAAATTCAAAACCCACCTAAAACGCCATTTTGTCATTAAAATATTTTATAAACGTCATTTTGTCATTAAAAATCTAACCTTTTGACACCAAAATCTACAATTTTCCTAAAAAAACCGACTGGAACGCCGTTTGACTAAAAGAGCAATGTAAGGCGTTGAAAAAAGATTCACGCCAAGAAATTTTAAAAAAATTATTTATTAAAAATATTGTTTAACAACGTAGAGAATTTAAGGTAAACGACGGTAAAACTTATAAGTGAAATAGGCAGCCTTTTACAACATTACCGAAAACTTTACACGAAAACTTAAAAAATTATGTTAGTTAAATTTGGTCATCCAGCAAAACGCAGAAACTTTTTCGCAGACGATTTTTTCACTCGTGATTTAGACAAATTTTTCAAAGGCTTTGAAAATACGTCATTGCCTGCAACAAACATCAAGGAAACAGAAGATGCTTTTGAAGTAGAATTAAGCGTTCCGGGTTACAACAAAGAAGATTTTAACCTAAAATTGGACAATGAATTATTGACTATTTCGGCAAAAATCGAAGACAAAAAAGAAGAAACGACTGAAAAATATACTCGCAAAGAGTTCGCAAGTCGTTCCTTCTCAAGAACATTCACACTTCCGGACACGATTGCAACAGAAGAGATTAACGCAAAATATGACAACGGAATTTTGAGAGTAACACTTCCAAAAAACAAAGAAGTGTTAGCAAACAAACACAGAGAAATAGCAATTTTATAATGTTTTTCATAATGGGAAATAGGATTTTATGAGATAAATATGGTTTTGGTTGGTTAGCCGTTCTGATTATTCGGGACGGCTTTTTTATTTTACAGGCAACCTAATTGATAATGATCTAACAGTAAAATATATAAGTAACAACTAAAATTTTACACCTATGAAAACGACTTTCAAATTATTATCAATCCTTTGTCTTTTAGCAATTAGCTTGACGAATTGTACGATTATTAATACAGTTGATACCAATATTGATATCCGATTTAAAAATACGTCGGAGCAAAATATTGAGGCACTTGTCGCTAAAAATCAGTCTATTGGAAACTTAAACTCCGGCGAAGTTTCAGAATATTTTAATTTTAATTTAGACGAAAATTCAACAATGAGTTTATCGGCATTTATTGAAAACACGAATTATTCCAACGAATTATCTGTCATGTATATCCAAGAAAATGTCGGGTATTGTGGTGTAGGTTTAGAACAAACATTGATGTTAGAAGAAGGGCAAGATTATACTTTGGAGTTAAGCACGAATAAAGATTATCCAAATACTTTTATCGTACATTTGGTGATGGACTAGATAAAACTATAAAAGGAAGACATTTATCAAAATGCCTTCCTTTATATTTTCTGCTTAATCTAATACTCGACCGTCAGCATAAAGTGGGAAATTTTGCATAAATGCGTTTACTTCGCCTCTTACTTTTGTAATTACCGCTTCGTCTTCGTAATTGTTGATGACTTCATCAATCCATTCGACTGTTTTCACGCAATCCGCTTCTGTAAATCCACGAGTTGTAATCGCAGCCGTACCGACACGCATTCCTGAAGTTACGAACGGCGAGCGAGTATCGAACGGCACCATATTTTTATTTACCGTAATATCTGCACGAACCAAAGCTTGCTCGGCAGCTTTTCCAGTAACATCTTTCGAGCGTAAGTCAATCAACATCAAGTGATTATCTGTTCCGCCAGAAATAACTTTATAACCTTTATCCACAAATGCTTGTGCCATCGCTTGTGCATTTTTGATCACCTGCTCGCCGTAAGCTTTAAACTCTGGCTGCAATGCTTCTCCAAAAGCAACTGCTTTGGCAGCGATAACATGTTCCAAAGGTCCGCCTTGCATTCCTGGGAAAACACCAGAATTCAAGATGGCAGACATTTTAATCGGATTTCCTTTTTTGGTTTTGCGTCCCCAAGGATTGTCGAAGTTTTCGCCCATCATAATCAAACCGCCACGAGGACCACGCAAAGTTTTGTGTGTTGTCGTCGTCACAATATGACAATGTGGAAGAGGGTTATCTAACAAACCAGCTGCCACCAAACCAGCAGGGTGTGCAATATCGGCTAACAATAACGCTCCAACTTTATCTGCAATTTTACGGAAACGGGCATAATCCCATTCACGAGAATACGCCGAAGCCCCACAAATGATTAATTTCGGTTGAACCTCCAAGGCTTTTGCCTCGACTTTGTCCATATCAATCATCCCTGTTTCTTCTTCAACCCCGTAAAAATGTGGTTTGTAAACTTTTCCAGAAAAATTCACAGGTGAACCGTGAGATAAATGGCCACCGTGAGCTAAATCAAAACCTAAAATACTATCGCCTGGTTGTAATATTGCCAAGAAAACAGCAGCATTTGCTTGAGCGCCAGAATGTGGCTGCACATTGGCGTAAGCCGCACCAAATAATTCTTTCGCTCTATCAATCGCCAATTGCTCAACTTCATCCACGACCTCACAACCGCCATAGTAGCGTTTGCCCGGATAACCCTCGGCGTATTTATTCGTTAAACAAGTTCCCATTGCGTCCATAACTTGTTGGCTCGTAAAGTTTTCCGAAGCAATCAACTCAATGCCATGACGTTGGCGTTCTAATTCTCTCTGAATTAAATTCTGAACCGTCGTATCTTTAACCATGATTATATTTTGGTGTGAAGTGTAATGCATGAAGTACAATGATTCAACACCATACACTTCATACCTACACCTTATTTCTAATAATTTCGGCACAAAAATACAATAAAAAGCACAAGATTAAAGCTAAATATAAAAAGGTAATAATTTTGATTTTTTTGTGGAAATTTTCACTGGATAAAATACATTAAATATCTTTCAGATTTATTATAATATACCATTTTTATTCTGGTCTTTTTATCAATTAATATTTTGAAAAACAGTTTACTACAAATTAGTTTTTTTTATATAAAAAATTAGATATAATTATACCATAAAAATGACTTTATTTATCAAGATTATAAATTACGACTACAAATGTTTCAAATTATTACATCAGACCTTCGTCGGATTTTAGTCTGCCTCACTTTTATTTTTATTCATAATTTGGCTTTCGCCAAAACGGATAAATATCGTTGTATTTGGCGTGATAATCCATCTACAACTATGACTATTGCTTGGAATCAAATCTCTGGTTCTAACGCAATTTTGCATTATGATACCTATGATAGTGGTACTGATATCGGACAATATTTGTATCAGAAAAAACCATCGAAAGTCATCGAAGCTAAAGGTTTAAACAATCATTTCGTACGATTAACCAACTTACAGCCGAACACAAAATATTATTTTATCATAAAGGATAGCAATAGCAAAAGTAAACGTTACTGGTTTCAAACTGCTCCCGATAATTCGAGTGAGCGGTTGTCGATATTGGCAGGAGGTGATTCTCGAAATCACCGAAAAGGGCGACAAAACGCGAATATGTTAGTCGCCAAATTACGACCGCATTGTGTTGTTTTTGGTGGCGATATGACTGGTTTGGACATTGATAGAGAATGGAAAAATTGGTTTGATGATTGGCAATTGACCATTGCTACGGACGGGCGAATGACTCCGATTATTGCCGCACGAGGTAATCATGAAAAATCGAATAAAACACTGGTGGACTTATTTGATGTGCCAAATCAAAGCGTTTATTATGCCTTGAATTTAGGCGGAAATCTTTTGAGAGTTTATACTCTAAATACAATGATTGCAACAGGTGGCGACCAAAAAACTTGGTTACAAACTGATTTAAAAAGTAGCGATGACGTCTTATGGAAAATGGCTCAATATCATCATCCGATGCGGCCGCATACTGCCAAAAAAGCGGAAGGGACTCGATTATATAAAAGCTGGGCGAAGCTGTTTTACGACTATAATGTACAGCTAGTCGTAGAATGTGACGCACACGTTTGTAAGACAACTTATCCGATTCGTCCGACTTACACAAAGGGGCACGACGAAGGTTTTATTCGAGATGATAAACGAGGAACGGTTTATATTGGAGAAGGTTGCTGGGGTGCACCGATTCGTCCGGCCAACGATACAAAATCATGGACACGAGCTGCTGGCAGCTTTAATCAAATCAAATGGATTTGGGTCGATAGCGAAAAGATGGAAATACGAACGGTGAAAACTGATAATGCGGTTTCTGTTAGAAAACTAAGTGATGCGACACGCTTCAAAATACCTAAAAATATTAATCTGTGGAAACCAAAAACAGGTTCGGTTATCACGATAAAACATAGAAATAGTGAAGCAATTGCCGCTAAAAAATCAAAAGCTGCCCCTACTCCTATTACAAAATCAACACAAAAAACCTCAACAAAAATAAAAAAACCACAACGGACACAACCCATTTTAATTAACAAATTGATTATCAAAGATATAGAAGTCAATCGTAAAGGTGATAATGCCGTTGTAAATTGGAAAACAGCCGGTGAACCTTCGGGTGCTATGTGTGATTTACAGCGTTCGATTGACGGTGTGAACTTCACAACAATTGCTCGTTTGATACTTTTGGGAGATACACAAAAAGAGCAATCTTATACCTTACAAGATGAGCATTTTCATGCTCAAAATGTACCTTTTGTTTATTATCGCCTTAGAGGCACGCTTCCTAATGGAGAGGAAAAATTTACTACTTTTAAAAAAATTCCCGCTAAAAAAGCCGATTATTTTCCATTATTATCATTAAAAAATAATGGTGTTAGTGTTGAATATGAACTCTTCAAAGACGGTAATGTTACTTTTAAAATAATTGATAACGATGATAAAATTTATAAACACAAGACTTACATTCAACAACAAAAAGGCAAACAAAACAAGCATATCGATTTAGACGGCATCAAAAGTGGTCAGTATATTTTATCAATACAATTGACAGATGGTCGAATGATTTATTATCAAATTATAATTTAAGACGTTGTTAATCAACTGATAACTTTCCAAAAAATCTCGTCGGTTTGTATCAAGCAAACCTTATCTGTGATAAAACTGTACCTGTAACGACATAATAAGAACTAATTATTTGTACGAATGCACATAGAAAAAATTGAAGAATACGCTATTGATTTTACAACCCAACAAAAGATTCACCACCTTTTACAAACTTCCTTTGGACAATTTCCCGAGGATAGAATTTTTTTGAAACAAGTACCAAGTTTTCGTTTATTGGTTTGGGATAATGACGTTTTGATCGCACAATGTGCGATTGTTTTCCGTACCATTTCTTTAGATAAAGTACCATTCCGCATATTTGGAATTATGGATTTGTGTGTAGATAAGCATTATCAAAATCAAAAAATTGGTCGAAGGATTTTAAAACAAATCGAACGAATTGCCGAAGAGAATAATATTGATTTCACTTTATTATTTGGTGGTACACAGGACTTTTATTTACAAAACGGATTTCAATTAGTTCAAAACGATTGTCGCTGGGTATTAATGAAAGATTATAAAACGATGGGAATTATGACTCGCCCGATTCCGGAGACTTTGTTAGTCAAATCGATTTCGAATAAAAAATGGAATAACAATGCTTTATTGGATTTAATGGGATTCATTTTTTAGGTATCGTATTGGACGAGCGACCCGAGGTCGCTTGTCCAATATTTTTGATACTTATCCTCCGAAAGAAAAATCTAAAATTTCAAATTCCAAAGTTCCTCGTGGCGTTTCTACCTCTGCAATATCTCCGACTTTTTTACCTAATAAACCTTTTCCAATTGGAGAGGTCACCGAAATTTTCTTCAATTTCAAGTCCGCTTCTAACTCTGACACCAATTGGTATTTTGCTATCTTCTTAGTTTTTAAGTTTTTAATTTTCACATTAGAAAACACCGTTATTTTTGAAGTATCTAAATTTGTAGTATCTAACACACGAGCATTAGCCATTTTTTTGCTCATTTCACTGATTTTCAACTCCAATAAACCTTGTGCCTCTTTTGCAGCATCATACTCTGCATTTTCAGATAAATCTCCCTTTTCTCTCGCTTCTGCAATTGCTTGTGCAGCATTACGACGTTCAACTGTCATTAGATGTTCCAACTCCTGCTTCAGTTCTTCTAACTTCTCTTTTGACAAATATTCATAAGCCATAATTCTACTTTTTTTTAGTGGTCATCATTCAAAATACCTATATAAATACCTGATTTACAATATATTAAGCTACTGATATTTTATTTTTTTCTACTGACCTTGATTAATAAATATTTTTTACAAAACACAAAAAAGCATTGACAATGAACTACAATAGTTGAGTTCAATGTATCATTAACCAACAATAACTAACCTTAATTTTTCAGCCTTTTGAAATAGGTTGTATTAATATTTGGCTGTTCTATAATTGATAAATAAATGAAAAAAGAACGTTTCTATTGTAGAATAGAAACGTTCCTTTTTTTATAAATATCTCTAAAGTTTATTTTGTTTTCTTGTGCTTATGCAAATTAACAATAAATTCATAAAACTTCAAACTAAACACCTTTTTTCTTCAAAAGTTCTATGGCTTTAAAAAAAATACGGTTATCTGATTTTATTAAAAATATCAGATAACCGCTTGATTTAAAACAAGTTATGTTATACTTTATATTACAAACTTAGTCTTACGCCAATGTTATGTGTACCACCCCAAGGGTTAGTTGCACGATAAGAATAGTCAATACCGAATTTAGTGCCTGTCTTCTTGTTAGTAGGTACTTCGATAGATACTCCACCGCTCAAACCTGTATAAACAGAAGCGTCGTTTGGAGCTAAAGAACCACCTGTTTCGTGACGATAGCCGCCCCGTAACATGAACATTTCATTGAAAGCATACTCTAAACCGCCTCCGATATAATCACGTCCGAACGAGTTTGAAGTGAAATTCCCCATTACCGTTAAACGGTTTGTTCCGAATAAGAAATCATAAGAACCACCGATGTTTAATAAAGAAGGCATTTCAAACTTTGCAGAACGTGATTCGATAGTTAAAGAATAGTCGCCATCAGGAGCTTGTCCTGTAAATGACAAACCTTCACCACTGTAACGCATTGGTGTACCAATGTTACGTAATGAAATACCAAAATGAATATTATCCTCTGGCCCGGTTACGTACTGAATACCTGCGTCAATTGCAAGACCGGTAGCTGATACATCGGAGATAGTTTCAGATACTAAACGGCCAACAACACCAACAGATATTTTTTTATCAAACGTATGTGAATACGCTAAACCTAAATTAAAAAATGATGGAGAATAAGTACCGCCAACACCTTCAGGCTGATCTGTAGTCGTAATAGGAATATCTCCAAAATCTAAAGACATTAAACTAATTCCTATTGTTCCGTTTTTACCTACTCTTTGTCCTATTCCCAAAGCATTCATGAAAATATCTGTACCTTGAAGATAGATACCACGAGATAATAATACCTCTGTCTGGTCAATACGTCCAAGTCCACCGACATTGATACGCATCGCTTCGACACCATAAACTCTTGATGCCATCATACCGTGAACACCCGAACTTCTTGCCCAAGGGTTCATCAATAATTCATAAGCACCTGCTTCCCCTTGACGATCTGGGTTTCCGGCTTCTGCCTCTTGTGCAGTTACCAAAACCATCAAACACACAAGAAGTGTAGAAATATATTTAGTCATTATCAGATTATTTTTGATTAAACGTCAGGGTAGAGTCAACCTCTACCCTGCGTTAAATTAATTCTATAAATCTTGTGAATCGAATGTTCTATTAATACCAAACCATTTGATTACACGCTCTCCTACTCCTGGTACATCTACATGAATCAGATAAACTCCTGCTGCTACAGGAATACCTTTAGAGTTTTTCAAGTCCCACTCTACTGACGTGGTGATTTGTTCTGCTAAAGCTCCTGAATTAATACCAGGGTTTTCATCTCTTTCATATTGACGAATAAATTTACCATCTAATGAGTAGATTGTAATCGTACAAGCTGCCGGTACATTAGTGATTTTCACAATGTTATCGAAACGTCTTGTTTCGTATGCTGAGTAAGCATAATATGGATTCGGAACAACATTGATTAGACTTAATGCTTCTTCTGCGACTTCTTGAACGGCTATACCAGGCTTAAATTCATCTAAGTTGAATTCATACTGATTATAACCACCATTTGGATGTGAACGTCCATCACCGATTGTTACATCGTAAGGATTTTGTACACGTAATTGAATTCTTACATCATTCGGTACTAATCCATCAGCCATTGCTCGTAAAGCAGTTCCTTGTGCTAAAATAGGCAATGATGTCCACTGAACGGTACGTAATGCTGCCACTTTTTGAGGAGCAGAACCACTTAATCTATTTCGTAAATCAGCACCTTCATCATATAAGGTATTGGTTACATAAACAAAGTGTTGTCCACCCATGACAATCTCTGCAATATCATCCGGGAAACCGTTACCATTTACATCTTCGAATGTAGTTCCTGAAGGGTTCCAAATCATATCAGCTCCATTGCCTATAGGAATTTGGTTTCCGTCATAGATAGAGTTTTCACCAAAGAAGATATTCAAACGCTGACCAGTTTCTACATCGATTGCATAACCTGGGAACCATGACATACCGTTGCCGTCACCGTCTGGTGTTCCGTCTTTACCGACAGAAGCACCGGCACGTAGTGACATGTGTGCGGCACCGCCTTCTGTCACCCATACATCTTGATGATAAGGGTTTGCTGTCTCTACTACCGGACAACGACTCCATTTTGATTGATCCGTTGTGAATACAATATCTACATTATTTAAATTAGATAACGGATTCGCATTATTAATCAAGTTACCAAATGAATTGATCCATGCAGGAGAAAGATAAGGATCAAGAGCAGCTACTCCGTCTGTCTGTCTCCAGTTTGCAATTCGATAAGGTACCCAAGCACCATCTAGTACATTTGAATATACTTGATCTGGATCAATTTCTTCGTTCGATTCATCTTCGTCAAAGTTAACAACATCTGGTGTGAATGCAGCAATAAGCCCTTGAATAGGTTCTGGTGCTACACCAGCATACCAAGCTAAGCCACCTTCTGGATAAGTTGCACTTGCTCCAATGAAACCATTTGGTGCCTCAATGTTATTATTGTCTTGAGCGACATCGACAACTTGACCTACGGTAATTGAAATACCTTTATCTAATATCACTTGCTCTGCTGTGACGTCTAATGTAGTTTGAGAGAACCATTGTTCACCTGCATCATCAGTTAAAACCCATCTTACAGAATCGTCAAATTCTGTATTGGCCATATTTTCATCAACAATCGTCAAATTATACGTTCCTCCTTGAACACGGATAGGATCGACAATTTTGACATCTACAGGACCAGCGCCATTTTGATAAACAATTACATCTTCAGAGCCATTTTCTAAAATCTTAGTTTCTGTCTCTTCTGTAACCTGTAAGAAGTTTCTACCTGTACCTTGACCGTCCAAACGAGTAATAGAAGGACCATCACCGTAAGCGGCATTCAACTGCAAACCTTCGTACTCTGGTAAAGTGATACGAGGTACAGCTACATAAGGTGTACCTAAACCATCTGAACCAATATTACGACGCCCTTGCAAATAAGCAGCACGTTGACCACCGTTTGTAAGTGGATCAAAGTCCGCATAGTTATTGTGAGCGTATGCGATTGCTAAGAAGTAATATTTCTTATGATTGACTAGGTTTCTATTGCTTTGAGCAAATTGATCTTCCGTCACTCTGAATGAGTGACTGATTCCTTGATCTGCCCCTTCTACTTTTAATTCAGGTACGAATACGGTATTTGCTGTCGGTAAGTCACCATCCTCAAAAGGTTCCCAATTGAAGATTTTCTTAACACCGTTATTTAAATCGACTTGATAAATCAAACGTGCTTTTTCTGTATTTCCTATTTCTGCTACAGATACTGTCGGACTTGCTACTTGATAGATTTTATACCCTTCAAACAAGTACAATGTATCATCAGTGTTTTGTGGTAATGGTTGGACTGGCTCACTGTATTGTAGAGAGTCGTTATTCGAATCCCAGTCACCTTCGCCATTAGATAAGATTAAAACTAACTCTTTGTCTAACTCGATAACATCCATATCAGGTGCATCAGGTCCATCAATAATTTTGAAACAATTATCAAATAAAGCTTGTGCTAAATCATCTGCTGTCAATAATTTATTGAATGAAGGACAAGGATAATCTGTAATTTCAGGAACCCAAGCAACACCAATAATCAACTCATTCACAGCACCCGGATCTAATCGGAATGGTCCTGAAGACTGTAACGTACGCAAATCCGCACCAGTTACTGATTGAGCACACATTGAGTTACCGCCACCTACAGTAGGATCTTCAACGTAAACATATCGTGTAGGGAGAGATCCACCGTAACCATTGCCACCAACAGTAAATGGTAAACCATCACGCCATGTTCCTGTCATGTAGTTATAATATTCAACTGCATTTTGAGGATCAGACATACCCGGTACTCCATTTCCACCATTAATATAATAAGTGAATGAAGACATACCGATCTCAACACCATTTTCATCTAAAGGTCCACGGAAATAATCAATACCCAACATCGGAGGATTCTCACCATAAGAAGGTGTTCCACTACATCCGCCGTCGCCATCTACTGAGTTCTCATTATAATATACACCTAAAGAACGAGTCGTATCTGAACCGACGTAATCATCTAAATGACAACCTAAATCACCATCAACCCACATTGTAAAGTAAGTCGAATCCACAGGAGAGTTCGCACGATTGATTAACTTGTGACGGTAGAACGTCATGTTATTAATCTCATCAGAAGTCGCATATCCAAATGCTTGAACTTGTACCTCCATACGAATAGGATCACCAGTAGTTTGAGTGTGAATGTTCCCGTTATCATTATAAACCCAGAACGTCATTTGATCTGCAATAGATGCTGCACTTCTTGTACCTACGGCACAACCACGAACTTCAATGATAGGGAAGTCACCATCACAAGGATTGTAAATTCCATCATTGTTTTCATCATAGAAAGGTGCTAACGGTTGATTAGGAAGTTCCCAACCATAAAAATCAGCAAAAAATGGGTTTCCTCTACCCGGCCATCTTTTCAGCTCGTTAGGTACGTTCGCACAATCGAAACCTTCACCTGCGAAAGCCCCGATATGTTGATAGATTGTTGCACCATAAACAGTAAAGTGTAAATCCCATCTTGAACATGACTCATTCGTTGTTTCCCCAGAGTTTGGCTCTAAAGGACCAGGCCAGTAATCATTACCTGCCGAACGATACGTTTGAGCAGCTAACTTTAAGTTACCACCATCATCAAAACCTCCTAACCATACTGCACCTGCAAATAATGAAGACACAGCTGTTTGACCAGCAGGTACGTTTGGTACTACGTAGCGACCATCACTAAAATCCCACCACATATCACCACCATTCAATAAACGTGCTCGCACGTTATTGATATTCAAGTCTGTTTGAGCCGATGCCTCTGCACAATCTGCACGGTACGAAGCGGTCGGAGAAGTAGTACTTGAACTATTGTTATTTGTTGGATTTGCTGCTCCACCTTCAGGGACGTACTCTTTAGCATTCACTGCTAAAGCTAACCCCGAAAGGACAAACATAACCAACCATCTTTTTAGATTATTCATAATCATTTTTCAAATTAGGCTTTAAAATAAATAATAAATAGTTTTCGAATTATACTCTTCTATAATACCTCTTATCTAATATAAATCTGCATTATTCATTATTAATTAAAGATTCTTTTGATTAGTAATTGATTATAGAAAGGTAGAAAATATTTTCCACCTTTCTATATATACTAATCTATACTTCTTGTTAGAAGTTAACCAATGCTCCTACAAACATTCTACGAGGTAATGTGTAGAAACCAGGATTTAATAATCTCCATTGATAAGATAATAAATATGAAGCAGGATCAATTGTATTGTTTACAATATTTTGCCCTTGAGGAGATGCTACGAAACCATCATCGTCAGGAGAACCCGTAAACGGATAAACACCTACTACGTTTCTTTGATCTAATACATTTTGAACACGGAAATAAACATTTAAGTACATTCCTTTTTTGTCCTTAGTTGGTTCAACCAAAGTAAAATCTTTATCAACACGTAAGTTTAAAGTTGTATTCCATGGTAATCTTGCACCATTGATACCACCTTTTGCACCCGAACCTCCTAATGTTTGAGGGATTAATGCTGCTGTATAAGGACGACCTGATGCTCCGATAACTGTCAAGTTAACACCTGCATTCGCAAAAATTTGTCTTCCAGCGACAGTTGGTCCGTTATACTTATTACCAGAACCATAACGGTAATCAATAGTACTTGTCACACGGTGACGCTCATCGAATCCTAAAGGATAAATTACACGTAAGTTACCACGGTTAGAGATACCTCTTTGAGAGTTTGCATCTGAACCTGTTCCTTCTGCAAACTGTAAGGTATATGTTGCTCTAATTGAAATGTTACCAGTTCTTCTCATATCATAGCTAAAGTTGAATCCTTTAACTGTACCGAAATCCTGGTTACCAAATCCATCATAGCTTGATGGGAAAGCATACAAGAATGTTTGTGATTGAATCATATCACGTAACTCTTTGTAGTATGCAGACATTTTAATCGCAGATGACGCTGATAATTTTTGTTGGAAACCAACCTCATAATCAATCGTTCTTTCTGGACGTAAATTTGGATTGTTAAACTGAGCACCACTTTGAATATTATCTAAGAAATAGAAATATGTCAAAGGTGTTGCCAATGAATTTGATGGTGGACGTTGTGTCAATACATCATAGTGTGCAAAGAAGTTAGCCTCTTCTGAAATCGGGAATGAAAATGCTAAACGAGGCATGAAGTTGATACTCGGCTCCGCATCTACAAACGTAGAATTAGGATCGAAATCAGCTGCCTGAATATTATCATTCTGCTTTACTAAAGCTGGTCTTGCTTGATCTACACCAAAAATGTTAATAGGACTATTCACTGCTGTTCCATCAGAAGTGTACCACACATCTCCATCACGATAAGCCGTGACACTTCCATTTTGAGTACCATCATCTGTATAAACAACAGCATCTCCGCTTACAGCACCTGGTATATCACCACCAATCTCAGAAGCAGTGAAGGCATCATACAAAGAGAAGTTATCTTTTAATGTTCTTGTATTTGCATCGTATCTATCTACACGCAAACCAATACGGAAAATGATGTCTTTGAATAAAAACTTATCTTCGATATAAGCTGCTGTATAAATCGGCTGGTTCGGAGAGATGTTACGAGTGTACTCACCGTTCTCATCTTTCTCCAAGAAGAAGTCATTGAAACTTACTTCACCGCCCGTTTTATTCCCCAAATAATCATATCCGTAATAATTGACAATTTGAGCATTCGTCAGCTCTGTTGCAGAGAAATAATTTAATGACAATTGATCTGGATTCAATACATCAATATCAATCCACTCTTTACGACCTGCACCTAAAGCAGCACGTAATGATTTATCAAAATAAGACTGACCATCAGTACGATTTTCAGGATCTTCTGCTGCCCAAATCGCATCTTGTGCTAAGTTTGCATATTGATCAACAAATATTCCACCGCCTGCATCGATTTGTCCAATGATGTCATTGGTATCTAAATCATTAAAGTGTACATTAGTCAACTGACGACCAATCTCCCATAAACGACGAGGTAATATTACATGAAAACGATCTACACGCTGTTCGTACATAATACCAAACTCAATCGTGTGCTTACCCTTAGAGTTTCCTCTAGGTACGATTTCGAATAAACCTTTTGCATTAAACTGGTATCTGTGACTTTCACTTTTATCAATACGATTATAAATGTCATTCACATTCGTATGTAACCCATAAATACTCATCAATGCTTGAGGACGGTTTCCATTAAAATAAGGAAAATCGTTACGAGAATCAAAATCTTCCACAAACGAGTTATAGTTTGTCAAAGGTGCATTGATATCAGAAGGCGTATAATCATCTAAACGATAAAAGTTACCGATATGCTCAAATCCTATAATTTCCTGTGTTATAGGATCACGTACAGGACCTGTAACAGGATTTTCAGAGTGATCAAATGAACCAATGTATCCATAGTTAAATAAGTTGTTACCATGAATCGGGTCACTTGAGTTGTTATTTGTCAAGTTATAACTCATCTGTAAAGTATAACTTGCATTCTGAATAGAAGCACCTTTCGTCTTCGCTGCATCAGCATCTGCCGAAGTAGTCGCTCCACCGATACGATGACGGAAACGGAAAAAACCACGAGCATCAGTGTTATACTCTGTACGATTACGATTAAAATTCAATAAAGAATTTGTAATCGGTTGTGCCTGACGGTGATTGAAACTACCACCAATAGCAATATCCATATTCTTATTCAAACGAATATCAACTTTACCAGTCGCATCATAACGTACATCCGCACTATTCGGACGAGCATTAACCAACTCTACATCATCTTCTGTCAAAAAGTTTGCTGCAGGAACAGGAACTAAAGACCCTCCAGACGATAACAATGTCAAAGGATTCTCTGACAATTGCTCATAAACATCATCTTTTATTTTGTAAATACCTACAGCAGAAGGGTCACGATCGCCACGAGAACGATACTGACCAGAAAAACGATACCCAATGATTGATTCACCTGTACGTTCTCCTTTTGCATTCTTTTTCTTTAAAATAGGACCAGCAAGACTAAGCATTCCTAAACGATATTGATAACCATCTAAAAACTCTGAAGTCTCTATCTCTGCTGTCCCCGAAAAATTACGAGAAGGTCCCTTAGTCGTTACAGAAATAACACCACCTGTAACATCACCAATACTTGCAGGGATACCACCTGTAATTACTTGAAGCTGCTCAATCTCAGATTGAGGAATCATTGCTCCACTTACACGGATACCATCAATGTAGTAATCCGTTGCATTTGAACGAGAACCACGAATTGTAATCGCATCACCTTCATCTGCTGATGATACACCTGCTGACTGTGCGATAATTCCGTTAATGTTCTTCGACGCTAATTTGTCAATTTCCTTAGAAGTCACAACTGTACCCTGTGTTGTGTTATCTTGTTCTACTAAAGGAACTTGATAAACGACTTCAATCACATCTAACTCAATCCCTTGAGAAATCTCAACGTTTAAGGTGATTGACTTACCTGCAAATACGACTACATCAGCGATTCTTTTGTTGGAATATCCAACATAAGAAACCACGATGTCATACGTTCCCGCATCGATGTCATTGAATGAATACTTTCCATCGAAGTCTGTTTGTGTACCTGTGATTAACGCACCGTTTTTGTACAGAGCGACGTTCGCAAACATCACTACCTCTCCTGTTTCATCCGTTACAGTTCCCTGTAAGGATTGTGAAGAGGTTTGTCCAAAAGCGGTCACAGCACTCACCAACATGATGAAAAAAAGTAAAGTAAAACGTGCCATAAGCTACTTATTTTTAATTAATGAGAAATTTGATATTTCGTGCGAAATGCACAATTTTAATAAAACGATAATCTAATTCAAAAACTTTAATATTCCTCCGTCTTTCTTTTGACAAAGGATTGATGATTTCTACTTGTATTGATACTCCTGAGTATCTTTTGAGTATCTTTTGAAAGAAAATCGATCCTTTTTTCGCTTTCAATTATCCATTATTATTCAATATCATATACCTATCTCAAAAGTGATAAATAATATACTTGTAATCTCTCATCGCTCAATGAGCGATGATACTTCCCCCAACACCTACCCTTCGGCAAAAGGTTGGGTTTCTGCTAAAAAATTAGTGATTTTTGTTAACAACACCATTGCCAAACGCTCCAAAGACTCTACTGTCCAACCAGCCACATGTGGCGTTAAAATCACATTCTCAAATTCATATAAACGATTGAAAACAGCCTTTTCCGCTTCCGAAAAAGTGTGCGGTTTTTCGTTCTCAAAAACATCTAAACAAGCTCCTCGAATTATTCCCGCTTCCAAGCCTCGAATCAAATCCGCTGTCGGAATGACATTTCCTCTTGAAGTATTTATTAAGACAATTGACTTTTTAAACTTCGACATCCAATCGTAATTCGCCAAGTGTTTAGTTTCAGGATTTAAAGGTAAATGCAAACTAACAATATCTGCCTCCTCGAAAATTTGCTCTGGTGTCGCTTCCCTTACAAATCCATAATCAAGTGCATACCCTTCGGGTTTATATTTGTCATACGCCAACACCTTTACGCCCATGCCCGATAGCTTTTTTGCAAACTGACTTCCTGTATGACCAAAACCAACGATTCCAACGGTTTTTCCCATGATTTCAAATCCTCGATTCGCTTCTCGCTCCCAAATCATCTGACGCACTTCTCTATCCCCTTTTCTAAAATTATTGGCGAAAGCCAGTAACATTCCGAGGGCGTGTTCTGCAACAGCATTACAATTCCCTTCGGGGGCAGAAAAGACAGCAACGCCTTTTTGACGAGCATACGGCTGATTGATAATTTCCATTCCTGAGCCTAAACGACCAATAAACTTTAATCGGACAGCTTTATCCAAGAAAGCTTTATCAACAATAATTTTACTATTGATAATAATACCATCATAATCTTGAATAATCGCTTTAACCTTATCTAACGTGATTTTTGGATGATAATCATAATGGAAACCCAACGCCACGAAACCCTCGATTAACTTAGGGTGAACCCCGTCAGTTATCAAAACTTTTTTGTCATCAGAAGGACGATTACGACTAACATTGTGTAAGGAAGGTGACTCCATTGATAGTTCTGTTCTCTATATGCCTATCCGTTGATTATTATACTGTTATGCCAATATAATGTGCTAAATACCAATTTACAATTCTCATTATTTGTATTACTTTAGCTCGAATCTCATTCTTATAGACGACCTACAAAAAAGATTAATCCAAATAGTTTTTAGAATGTAGTTAGCTATTAGCCAGGTAGTTTTAAACAATTAGTGAAATTTATTGCTCACAAATGTAACTTTTTTATTTCAAGCTGTTAATAACCTTAACTAATTTTTGTTTTCGTAATATGTCTTTTGTTACCATTTTTATAAAAAAACCTACTTTTAGGCCTTTAAAATTAAAAATAACTTAATAAACGATCTAACGCCATTGTGTAAAACGGTACAATTTAATCATGAATATATTTTGTGACTGTGTGAATAAGTTTTTCGAAAAATCAAAAATTTAGAATAACAAAAGCCATTTCAAGTGTCAACTAAAAATGGCTTTTTTTTAAAATAAAATCATCAATTAATCGGTCAACTTACTAAAATCTACCCTTTATAAAAAGGCAACTTTACGACTACCGCTTTCACTTTTTTCTTGCGTATCGCAATGTAAATTTCAGAACCAGATTTTACGAACGGCTTACTGACATAACCTAACCCAATCGCTTTTCCTAAAGAAGGCGACTGCGTCCCAGAAGTTACTTTACCAATCACATTACCGTCCACATCTTCGATTATATAATCATGGCGAGGAATGCCTCTTTCGACCATTTCAAAACCAACCAGGCGACGAGTTGTGCCATCTGCTTTTTGTTGTTTCAAATAATCGCTATCAATAAAATCACCTTTTTTCAACTTCGTAATCCAACTCAAACCTGCCTCCAAAGGTGACGTTGTATCATCAATATCATTTCCATAAAGGCAATAACCCATTTCCAAACGTAACGTATCTCTTGCTCCTAAACCTATCGGTGCAATTCCAAAATCTTTTCCGGCTTCAAAAACCGCATCCCAAACAGCTTCTGCCGCTTCATTCGGAATATACAACTCAAATCCACCTGAACCTGTATAACCAGTTGCGGATAAAATGATGTTATCTAAACCAGCAAATTTCCCTTGTTCAAAAGTATAATATTTGACCGCCGACAAATCCACATCCGTCAAAGATTGCAGGGCTTCTGCCGCTTTCGGGCCTTGCACCGCCAACAATGCGTAATCATCTGAAACATTCGATAACTCCGCACCAAATGTATTTTGTTCGTTTATCCAGTTCCAGTCTTTATCCATATTCGACGCATTGACGACTAACATATACTCGCTCTCGGCCAAACGATACACTAACAAATCATCAACGATTCCACCTTTTCCATTCGGAAAACAAGAATATTGAGCATCACCAATACTTAGTTTCGACGCATCATTCGAGGTTACTTTTTGGATTAAATCCAATGCTCCTTCGCCTTTGACCATAAACTCGCCCATGTGCGATACATCAAAAACGCCAACGCCTTCACGCACAGTTTTGTGTTCTACTTTGATACCAGCATACGAAATCGGCATATTGTACCCAGCAAATTCTGCCATTTTAGCCCCTAATGCTTCATGTTTTTTTACTAAAGGTGTATTTTTCATTGTTTTTTTATTAGACACGAATTTTCACGAATTACACGAATACTTACTTGTAACCTATATAAATTCGCTGCATAGCTTTTTTATAATTTTTAATTGCACAAAAGTAAGATTTTATCTTTTGATTTTTATCACACGTACATTTAGAATTACGATAACAGGATTTTTTTATAAACGTTTTCATTTTCTTACCAAACATTGTATTTTTGACACTTTGAAAAACCAAACCAAATAACAATCATGGAACTATTAGGAATAGATATCGGCGGTTCAGGAATTAAGGGAGCAATAGTTGATACAGAAACGGGGGAACTATTGACAGAAAGACATCGTATTCCGACACCACAACCTGCTTTCCCGATAGCAGTCGCCAATGTTGTCCAACAAATTGTGGAACATTTTGATTGGCAAGGGCCAGTCGGTTGTTGTTTTCCTACGGTCGTCAAACGAGGCAAGTGTCTATCCAAAAGCAATATGCACCAAGATTGGGTCGAGGTTCAGATTGATGAATTGTTTAGCGAAACTTGCGGTGTTCCGTTTTATGTGGCGAACGATGCAGATTTAGCGGGTGTGGCAGAAATGACTTTAGGAGCTGGCAAAGGACAACAAGGTAAAGTCATGATGATTACTGTTGGAACAGGTTTGGGTACTGGTCTATTTTATAATGGTGTTTTGATTCCAAATTTAGAATTAGGTCATGTGCGACACACGGACGGCAATCCGATTGAACACTTTGCTGCGGATTCGGCTCGCAAACGGGACGGCTTAAAAACCAAACAATGGGCGGTTCGTTTCGATGAGTTTTTGCACCATGTTGTTCGAGTATTTTCACCAGATTATTTCATTTTGGGTGGCGGACAAAGTAAGAAATACGACAAATTTAAAGATATTTTGACGGTCGATGTGCCAATTGGTGTCGCTCGTTTTTTAAATAATGCAGGGATTGTCGGGGCAGCGATGTATGCGAAGGAACGGTCAGAAAATAGTTAATATTTAAACAGAAGGCATTTAAAAAATGCCTTCTGTTTGGTTCACTAATTTTTTACAATTTTACCACTTGTTACAATTCCATCTTCCAACCACACTTTATAAAAATAAATCCCTTTCGCCCAAGTCGCAGACGGCACGTTGATTTGATTTAATTTTTCTGCACTTTGATATACTTCTCGACCTGTAAGTATTTACTTTTTAACGGATAGAGCTATAAAGAAGTGGTCTCAATATCATTCAGTCTTTATAATTCCAGCGTACAACTAAACCTACACCGTAAGTAAAATTTCTATTGTATAAATTAAAACTTATAAAATCACCAACATATTCATTAGAAAAAGCATAGTTAGTCTCACCTCTTAAGTATAGGGTTGTATTTCTTAAGGAAAATAGATATTGATGAACAGAAAATGAAGTGCCTAATTCAATCCGTTTCATTTCTTGATAATAAAATTCGTCAATTATACCATTTGAAGTGTATTCAATACCTAATGCTACTCCTACATAAGGACCAGCTTGAAGATAAAAATTATCATTTCCTATTCGTCCTAAATATTTTAATGATAAATAGCAAAGCCTAAGCGATGTTGTATTTCCAATATCATCATTAATATCAAATCCTTTGTTTTCTATAGACGCATTTAAAGTATAATTTAATAATTTATGTTTTTCTCCATAATATTCTATACCAATATGATTGGTTACAAATGCAGTAGATGAAAAATAGTTTTTATGTTGATTCGCCACAACAACATTTCCATAGAGACCGATACTTTGAGCTGATAAAAGTGTGGAATATAAAATAATTAATATTAATATTAAATAGCTCTTCATCGTTCAATCATGATTTGGTGAGTAGTTGTATTATATTCATTTTTTATATGTAAAACATATTGTCCTAAAGGTAACGAACCAATATCTAAGTTCATATTTTTGACAGGTTGAAGCGTTGCTTGTTCAAGTACTTTTTCGCTCGTATTAAAATTATATAAAGTTGTTTTCAAAATTGATGGTTGAATTAATTGAGTAGTCAACTCTCCATTTTCATCGGAATATTCAACTTGATAATCTTCCTCAGCTTCAATATAAATATAATTTGAACTTGGATTTGGACTAATCCTGTACCAGCCTCCTGTATGAACAAAAGCTACTGTTCTTGAAATTAATCCACAATTTGTATTTGTGAAAATATTAACAGACGCAGAAGAGCTACCTGATGCTATTTGTACTGTTTGTGGATTCCAATTGACTCCTCCTAAATAAGCGTTACCGCTTGAAAGTTGCCATGTATATATATTTGTAGGATTATCTAATGTAATATTAAAACTATTAGAATTTGAAAAATTAACAGTATTCAATGGATTAGAATTATATCCTCCACTAACATAAGTGCCTTCTATAAGGCTTCCCATATATAGATATTTCTTAAAAATTTTAGTGGAACAAGGTGCATGTGTAAAATTAACAGTAGCTTCAATCCAACCTGATGTAAACGTGGAACTTGTTGGATTGACTGTAATAACATTATTAGATGAATTAATAATATTTAAATTAGAACTTGTTGTCCATGTTACTGTACTATTTTCGCCATCAAATGTATTAAAAGTATAAGTTTGTTGTCCATTAAAACATATTTCATCTGAACCACTAATTTCCCCACTGCACAAATCTACTTTTCCAGTTTGAGGTATTTTTTGATATACTCTAACATAATCCACTTCCATAAAAGATGGAAAATCACTATCTTTAATTGCTCCAAATTTTTGAGAATTGTTATTGATACCTGTATTCAGTATAATATTCAAAGCATTATCTCCCATAACTTTACTGTCATATATATCACCTGCTCCTTGATAATTATGACAATCAAGATATTCATTAAATGAATAAAGGTATGGTGTTCCATCAATATAACTGAATGAAAGTCGAGCTCTTTTGTATCTATAAAATGTACGAACCAAATGTCCATCAACAAACCATTCTATTTTATGTGGACTCCATTCAACTGCATATACATGAAAATTTTGTGAAAAATCAACATTGTTACCATTTACCTTTTTTATTGAGTAACCGTCTTCAGCATGACCTCCATTTGCCCAATATCCGTGTAAAGTCCCTCGAAATTCAGTAGGAGTAAGAACTCCTTTATATTCTATAATATCAATTTCGTGACCATTAAATAACCAAAAAGCAGGAAAGAAACCTCCTCCTTTATGCATTTTAATACGAGCTTCAAATCTACCATATTTGTACCTATGGTTAAATTTTGAATTAATAATAGACGCTGAATAATTAAAGGTTTCTCCATACCAAGTGTTTGTTTCCTTTTTTACATGAAGTTTTAATGTCCCATTATTGACCTCTACATTACTATCGACAAATAAGCCTGAAAATGTTCCATCATTAACACCACGAGAATATGCACTATTATCAGTTCCATTTGAAGTCGGTCTATATGTAAACCATTTTGCAGTATTAATGACATTACCATCAAATTCATCATAAAAGACTAACTTCCAAGAATTATTAGAACAGTCTAAATTATTACCCGAAAAGTTAGAATAATATTGTGCTGAGTTCCATAAAGAATGATGAATCCTTTGTTGCCCAAAAACGAAAGTCGAAAAACTAAACATCAAAAAAAGCAAAATTAAACTCCGTGTAACTCCGTGTAACTCCGTGTAACTCCGTGTAATTCCGTGTAATTCCGTGTAATTCCGTGTAATTCCGTGTAATTCCGTGTAAAATCGGCAATGCCGATTT
>CBFIHR010000072.1:0-23123 GCA_965662365.1 Saprospiraceae bacterium | reverse complement strand
TAATGAAAAAGAACGAAGGAAAAGAAGCAAGCGAATGGTCAGCAGCAGATAGAGCGACTTTTGATGCAGCAGACGGAAAAGCAGAATACGGCAAATGTGTTGAAATCTCAACTGCCGCTTCTATCCGTGAAATGGTTGTTCCTGGTTTGATGGCTGTTGCCGTTCCAGCAATTATTGGTTTTGCAGGCGGTGCAGAAATGTTAGGTGGATTGTTAGCCGGTGTAACCGTTTCAGGTGTATTGATGGCGATTTTCCAATCAAACGCAGGTGGTGCTTGGGATAATGCTAAGAAAATGTTTGAAGATGGTGTTGAAGTAAACGGTGAGATGACTTACAAAGGTTCTGAAGCTCACAAAGCAGCAGTTGTAGGAGATACAGTTGGTGATCCTTTCAAAGATACTTCTGGTCCTTCATTGAATATCTTAGTAAAATTGACTTCAATCGTAGCATTGGTTATCGCTCCTTTTATTGCAGTTGAAGATGCAAATGTAGATTCTACAGAAGAAGGTATGAATGATAAAATTGAAACAGTTGAGCCAGCTCAAGATGAAGCTATTGGTGAAAATACATACCAAATCAAGTAATTGATTTTTTAGAAATAATAAAAGCCTTCTTCGATTTGATTCGGAGAAGGCTTTTTTGATTGTAATTGAACGACTAAATTTATTCTAATCTAAATCGTACAGGTAAATTAAATTGAACTCTAACAGGTTGACCTCTTTGAGTGCCGGGTGTCCATTTTTCAGTCATTAAACTTACAAGTCGAAGTACTTCTTTTCCACATCCTGCTCCCGGAGATCTTATAATTTTAGGATTGGTAACTGATCCGTCTTTTTCCACAATAAAAGAAACGACAACTGTACCTTCAATCCTTTCTTGTTTTGCGATCTCTGGATATTGGATATTATCATAAATAAACTGTAACAATGCTTGATTACCACATTTCCTTTTTTCTTCTAATGTACCTTCACAATCATTAGGAAAATAAGGCATGGTTTCTACGATTTCTAATTTATCATCAATTTCAACAGTTTTGTGTAAATCGTCAAATTTAATTCGCATTGATATTGTAATTGATGATTTAACTACTTTTTCTTTGTATTCAGCAGGGTGCCATTTAGGCATTATTTCTAATACTTTGATGATTGCTTCATTCAGTTGAGCATTTGTGGTGTCTTTAAATACAATTTCGCTAAAACTACCATCTTCTTCAACATCAAAAGAAATAATAATAGTTTCGTCTATTTCTGACTCGATTTCTAAATGTTTGGTTATAAATTTTGTGAATAAATCATTGGCACATTCTATTTTTTCAATAGAATTTCCTTGGCAATCATTCGGAAACATTGGCATCTTCAATGCTCCATAAACAGGTTCTTCTGTTTTCTTTTGCTGTTTTCCTTGATCAATCTTAAACTTCACAGGCAAGGTGAACTTTACCCGAACATTCTCACCTTTATGTACGCCAGCTTCCCATCTCGGCATAGCTTGAATTATTCTAATCACCTCCTCATCACAGCCACCTCCGATAGCACGTAAAGTCGTAATATTAGAAATAGAACCATCTTTTTCTACTATAAAACTCGCAATCGCTGTACCTTGTATTCCATTTTCCCGTGCTTGTTTCGGGTAACGAATTTGAGTATAAATAAATTCTAACATTGTTTTTTGAGCACAAGCCTGTTTTTCCTTGAAGTCTTTACTTGTATTCTTACAAGGGAATAACGGTGCTTGATCTACTACAATGTAAATAGTAGTATCTTCGGTTGTTTCTTGAGCAAGTGCGTGAATGAAAAAAACGGTAGATAAGATGATTGTGTATAAAATTTTCATTGAAATAATTTACATTTTGAAAGATACTTCTGGAAACAGTAAATCGAAAAATTTAGTTCTTTTTTCTTCGCTTAGATTGCTTCTTTTCCTGTTCCTGCTGTTTACGTTGTTCCTCTAAAAAATTTTTAGTTTCTTCATTAGTTTTCAAGCGATATTTTACGGGCAAGGCATATTTAAAACGAACTGGTTCTCCATTAATTATCGCTGGACGCCAGTTCTGTGGCATCGCTTTGATAACCCTTTCAAGATCTTCGCCTAATCCACCACCGGGGTTTCTAAGGATTTTGATATTAGTCAATTGTCCATCTTTTTCTATGATAAAACTAACGACAACCGTTCCTTCAATTCCATTGATTCTTGCTTCATAAGGATAAGTAACATTCATATATATATGTTCTAACATTTTCTTATCCGCACAGGCTTTCTTTTCTGCGTAATCCTCCATCTCGCAACCAACTGAAAATAGTGGAACTTCATCTGCAGTTTGATGGATTTTATTTTCTGAATTATCATCTGTAATTGGAGGAGGTAAAGTATCTAACACCGTTTCTCCAAAAGAAAAATTTACGAAGCTTAATAGACATTCGATCAATAATAGATTTTTTCATTTCATTTTTTCATTTTTTTATTGATAATAATACATTATCCAAAACGACGATACGCTGCCAATAGTCGTTCAGGTAATTCTTCTCTACAAGCTTGTAAATAATCTTGGTAAGAACAAGGAATCAAGCGATGTCGGCGTTGACGTTTATTCTTCACAGGCACTTCCATCCACCATCGGTCACTGCGATTGCTTTTCCAAAAAGTAATTTGATACTGATGTTTTTTGAAATCAACAACATATTCCGTAAAATTTCCCATTGAGATAGGATAATCGTGTTTCCGATTATAATACCCGTACAAGAAATACCATAAAATCTGAGCAACTACTTGAGCGGTCTGGTGCTTTATATCTTTGTCTGCATCAAAACCAAACAAGCCAAAGGAGGTCAATTTATCGCTCATCCCTACATAGTAAGACAGCTGACAGGCGTCTTCGGTGAAAATTCCGGAAGGGGAAGCTATTTCACAACCAGGCACTTCAATTTTTTTTAGCACAGACAAATTCATGGCTACCATGTCCGCATCTCGAATAATGGGTTCTGTTTCCTCCAGATTTTTGCGAATCTGCCCAAGACGTAGATATTCAAAATGCTGTTTGTCAAAATAGCTCAAAATTCGTTTATCAACATAATGTGACTGATAACCAATAACTCCTAAATTAAACAAATTATTTTTTGAGGTTTTTAATATACGGTCTATGAGTAGATTATCTTTGCGACGCTTATCCATAATAAATGGAATGCGTTCGTCGATTACAACAACATTAGTCAATCTATCATACGCTTTATACTGAAAATAGCTTTGATGAAATGCCTTGCCAATAATAATAGGAAGTATATTTTGCGAAAAAAGATTTTTTAATATAATATCAACTCCTTCCTTATTATTTGATTTTAAGTTACCTAAATCGGCAATTTGCAGGTTTCTGAAATGCTGGTTCATCGCATAGAAAAATGGTCTGACGTAATCAAAACTATCATCTAACCCAATCAAAACAATTTTGGTATGTGTTAGGTCAGGAAATGTATTAATATGAAAGTCTAACGATTTTCCAATCTGATTGTTTGACAATAATTTAATCTGCTCGTTTATCGCTTTTGGTATTGGTTCAAAAAAGTCTTGAAAAGCCATTTTTTTAGTATAAGTTGAAAGTGAAGGTTTTGTAATGAGACACAATATTAAAAAAAAAAAGAGGTTCGTACAATTTTTATAAAATTACTAATGCTTAATAATAATGAAGCAGTGTACCATATTTTATACTTAATGAAGAGCATGAAGCAGTAATATTATTTTGAACTAATTAGAAACAATCAAATGCAACTATAGGATAAGGGATAATAAGGTTGTCTCTGTCAATTTTTTTACCTAAATTGTCCTCATATTTAATAAAACAAATAATGTATATTAACAGTTAAAGGGATTTTAATTGTCAAGTAATTTAAGATTTATAAATTTCAAAAAAGAATCTTAAATGTTTGCTTCAATTAAAAAAATCAATACATTTGTAGTTTAATTTAATGTAGGTCTAAATACATATGTATTTAAACATCCAAAATATGTAATTTTTTTTAATTTAATTTTTTTAAAAATTAAACCCTATGACAAGGAGATTTAACTTTTTGTTTGTACTAACATTGGCATTTGCCATGTGTGCAACGACAATAATGGCGCAGCCACTCGTATCTGAGCAATCATCAAATGACGATGAAATCTCTTCATTAACGAAGGATCCTAAAGCTTATTCACCAAAACCAAAAGATATGTGGGAGCTTGGTGTTCACGGAGGATATCTTGGAGTTGCAGGTGATATACCTTTCAGAATTCCTTTCGCAGGAGTTGGAGGTGGATTAAGTTTACGTAAATCATTAGGCTATACTTTTTCACTAAGAGCAGACTTCTTAATTGGTAATACTTACGGTCAGGATTATGCACCTTTTTGGTCAACTACAGAGCCTGTGGGTATATTAAGGAATTTACCTAACAATCAGGCTTACACACAAGATAATCCTTTTGTGTATAATTTCAAGACGACTTATACTACAGTTGGTATTCAAGCATTGTATAATCTTACTAATATCAGATTCCATAGTACAGCACCAAAATTGGGTTTCTATGGTATCGTAGGTCTTAGTGGATTCACTGTTAATACATTTTATGATGCATTAGATGCAGATGGGCAAATTTATAACTTTGTCGGAGCAAATGGTGATGGTATGTTGGTTGACGCTCTTACACGAAGAGATAATGGTAGTATTACTAACAATGAGTATCGTATTGAAGCAGGTGATATCTTAGCACAAAATTTAGATGGTGATTACGAAACAGCGGCAGCTGTTCAATCTGTTGGCGGTGAAGAGGTGAAAATTGGTGGTGCTGTACAAGCTGGTTTCGGTCTTGCTTATCGTTTAAATGATAAAATATCAATTGCTATTGAGCCTCAAGTCCATATATCATCAAATGATTATATCGATGGTAGAGCTTTCAGATCAGTTGGTGTTCCTTCTCAAGGTGCTGATGTTCCTTTCTATATTCCGGTACGTTTGAACTTGTTCTTAGGTGATGTAAAAAAACAGTCTATTCCTTTATGGTGGGTTAATCCTTTGGATGCTCCTATGACTGAAATTGCTGCTAATACAAAGAAGAAAGATGCAGCGGAAATGTTAGCTGATAAAGATAACGATGGTGTTCCTAATATGATTGATAAAGAGCCAGATACACCTGCAGGTGCAGATGTTGATACTCGTGGTGTAACTTTAGACTCTGATAAAGATGGTTTACCAAATCACTTAGATAAAGAGCCTTACTCTCCAGTTGGCTATAAAATCGATCCTCAAACAGGTATTTCTGAAAAACCAGTAATGCCTAAGACAATGTCTAAGGAAGAGGTTATAGCTATCGGAAAAGAACAAGGTTGGGATAAAGACGAATCTATTAGCGATTGGTTCTTACCAATGATTCACTTCGATAATGATCGTTCTACAATCAAGCCACAGTCTCACTCTGCTTTAAATGAAGTAGCAGCAGTTATGAAGAAATACCCAAGTATTTCAGTAGTTGTTGAAGGTCATGCAAGTAGTGATGCTTCTACTGCTTATAACAATCGTTTGTCTTACAAGCGTGCGAATGCAGCTGTTGAAACATTAGTAAATAATTACGGTATTAGCAGAAGTCGTTTGATTTTACGTTATAACGGTGAAAGCGAGCCATTAATTAAAAACAATACTACTAACTACATGAATCGTCGTGTAGAGTTCAGAGTATCAAACGGTGAAGCAGAAATGAGTGCACCTAATTAATAGGTAATCTCAGTTTTATCGAGTAATATTGAAGCGGAACATCATTTATTTGATGTTCCGCTTTTATTTTTTATGCTTCCTGCAAAAAAACTTACTACAAAAACTATAAACCGAATGGAAGTCAGTATTTTTACAATTCCTAAAAGTTTTAAAATATGAAAAATTATACGATACTACTGATACTACTATTTTTATTCACGACAATAACGGTTTCTATTGGTCAGCATGATTCCTTAGTACGTCATTGGTCATTTGATAATGATATAAGTAATTTTGAAAACCTCATTAACGGCGAGGAACTCTCTCCGTCACTTAGTGAGGGAATTCATAAAAAAGGATTTTTGTTTTCGGATAATTATCTTGAAATTAAAGATGGTGTAGATTTAATGGAGGATTTTACACTATCGTTTTGGTTTAAGCCAAGTGATGTAGAAAATAACCAAACTTTATTTTATCAATTTCGTCAGATTTCAGGTAAAAATGATATCAGAAATTTTATTAGATTAGAAATTGAAGATGGAGTATTTATATTAAAAAGTGAAAAAGGGCGCTTTGGATTAAAGTCTATCGACTTAATTACAGATGAGTGGTATGCTGTTTCATATATGTATGACGGGATGAATACCCAGTTGTATTTACAAGGTCAATTGATATATACAACAAGTGAAGAAATTTCTTTTTATAATAAGTCTTACCAAACAGTTAAAAACCGTCTTTTTATTGGCCGAAGTCATACGATGAAATCTCAATTTATTGGTGTCGTAGATGAAATTAAGGTATTTCAAAGAGCGATAGAAGATGAAGAAGTCGCCGCTATTTACCAAGAATTTGAAAGTAATACTTTAAGTCAATCAGAATCAATAGACGTAGTAGAGGTCAATGAGGCGACATACCAAGATTTACCTCCTGCTTCTTCAGGCAATACAACAGAAATTAAACCTGCTACTAATATCGTTTATGTGGATAAATACGAAGTTTTAGATCCATTAATAGTTCGTACTACTGGGGTAACATTAGAATATTATCAAATAAAAGGTAAAAAGGATGCTGAGTTAGTGATTGTGCATAATGACGATTTGGGAAGTCCTCTATCATTATCAAAGGAGAAAAGAACGAAAAGAATAGCATTAAACCTCGGTAGCGAAAATTCATTAACTTTTGAAGGCTTTCAGCTGGAACGCAATCAAAAATGTAGAGTTAGGGTAAACGTTAAGTCTGGAGCGAGCATAATAGCATCTTATGATATAGATTTAGATAAGAATAATGTGGTTTTACCAATTGCTTATCTCAGAGCAAAGGATAAAAACCCAAAAAATCAAAAGATTATTACGGTAAATAGTAAGAATATCGAAATCCAAGTAAAGGATAACTCAAAGGTTGATGGTGATATTATCACAATCAAGCAAGAGGGAACAACGATATTAGATAATTATTTATTAACAGACGAATTGAAAAGTATAAATGTGGTCTTAAAAGAAAATCTTCATAACGAGTTTTCTTTTGTTCCTATCGATATGGGAAAATCCTCAGGAGAAAATACGGCATTGGTCTTGATATTAGTTGACGGAAAGGTCATTTATGATTTTAGTCTTCGTTCTGTTGATAAAAATCGACCAGCAAAATTAACAATCATACACGAAGATTTTTAGAGGATTAGATCTATATATCGAACGCAAAGAACGTACTATTTTAATACGTTCTTTGCGTTTCATTTTATTAAAATTATTGATTAATAATGAGCAATCAAGTCAAAGCGTTTAATGAATATAGAGTCAAAATGAATGAGAAAATTTTAGGACAAAATAACAAGGTTCTAAAACGTTTCTTTAATTTAGATACGAATGCCTACGCCGACGGAGCTTTACCATCTAAAACCAAGGAGTTATTGGGGTTAGTGGCTTCTATGGTGTTACGATGTGATGATTGTATCAGCTATCATTTAGGTAAATGTTATGAATTAGACGTAACAACAGAAGAGGTTTTTGAAGTGTTTGCCATTGCAAATTTAGTTGGAGGATCGATTTGTATTCCACATACTCGTCGAGCCGTTGAGTATTGGGAAGCCTTGTCGGAAAGTGAGTCTAAATGAATTTAATTATTGATATTGGGAATACTCGAACTAAAGTAGCACTTATTGAGGAGGACAAAATCCTTGAAAAGCGACTATACGATGAATTGACTATTGATATTTTATTAGATTTCAAGTCTAATTATAGTATCGAAGCGATTATTATTTCTACTGTTAGACAAAGTATTGCTACCTCTATTCTTCATGAAATTGAAGCATGGAATATATTTTTTATACAATTGTCTCATCATACCCCTTTACCGATAAAAAATAATTATCAAACCCCCGAAACACTTGGGAAAGATAGATTAGCTGCCGTTGTGGCGGCAAGTCAGATTTATGCCAACGAAAACTGTTTAGTGATAGATGCCGGCACTTGTATCACGTATGATTTTATTACCGAAAATAATCATTACTTAGGTGGTAGTATTTCACCAGGGCTAACAATGCGTTATCGGGCTATGCACGAATTTACAGCAGCACTTCCCTTGTTAAATAAGCAGCGTTTAAATACCTTTGTCGGTTATAATACGGTGACAGCGATGCAAACCGGAGTTGATTTTGGATTATCCTTTGAAATTCAAGGATTTATAAACAAATATATTCATAAATTTGGTCAAATTAAGGTAATAATGACGGGAGGTGATGCAGAGTATTTGGCATCTCAAATGAAAAATAAGATATTTGTCCTCCCTGATTTAGTCTTGATTGGACTTTATAAAATTTTGACATACAATGCCAATTTACTGGAGTAAATTATCCTTTATTACTTTATTTTTATTGAGTACTGTCGTGGTATTCGGACAAAACGTACCAAAAGAAAATTCGCCATACTCTCGCTATGGCCTTGGAAATATCAACCCTACTGAGTTCGCTCCATTGCAAAGCATGGGTGGCATATCAGCAGGATACAACAACCCTTATCAGTTAAACCTTACAAACCCTGCTTCCACAGCATTTTTGGGCTACACATCTTTTGAAACGGGTGGCTTTGCCAAATATTCTGTTTTATCAGCGAATGACGAATCAGCTTCAAATTGGAGTGGAAATATTTCACATTTTGCACTTGGCTTTCCTTTGAGAAACCCTTTGAATAAGGCATTTAGTAGAGAAAAATCACCTTTTGATTATGGAATGGCTTTAGGACTAATTCCATATAGTTTAACAGGGTATGATGTCGAAAGTACTTCTACTTTGCCCAGTATCGGTGAGGTGAGGTACAAATACCTCGGAAGTGGTGCTACGTATCAAGCCTTTTTGAATACATCTATTAAATACCATAATTTGGCTGTCGGTGGACATGTAGGCTATCTTTTTGGAAGCGGAATAGATGAAACTGCCATCTACTTTAATGATTTGGAAAATGCTTTTTCAAATATTCTAAGAGATGAATATAGTTTGAATGGATTCATCTGGAGATTAGGGGTACAGTATGAATTTATAATCGGAAAAACGCCAGAGGATGATGCGAAAACCTTGATCGAACGCCCTCGATTAGTATTAGGGGCTTACGGAAATTCAGGGAATAATGTTAATATCATAGGTAACTCTATCGCTGCTCGTACAAACTCTTTTTATACTGGCAGTAACTTAGACACAATTGTTTCGTCTGTAGAAATAGAAGATATTATGAATTTACCTTCAGAGTTTGGAATTGGGTTCACGTATTCTTTATTAACAGATAAAAAGCGTCGTATCAAGTTTGGGTCAGATTTTAAAATCGGACAATGGTCACAGTACAATAATCCGTTAAGAAATGAGACTTTAGCAAACTCCTGGCGTGCTGCTGTTGGTGGTGAAATGGTTCCTAATACTAACTCGTACAATAGATATACCGACTTGATGCGTTATAGGGTTGGGTTTCATTATGGAGCAGATCCGAGAGTTGTTAATGGCGAACAGTTGACTGATTATGGTTTGACATTAGGGCTTGGTCTTCCATTAAAATTACCAAGAGGAATGCCTTCATTTATGAATTTAGGATTAGAAGCGGGAAAATTATCCGCCCCCAATTTATTAAGTGAAAACTATTATAAAATAAATGTTGGCTTCACATTAAATGATAATACCTGGTTTTATAAACAAAAATTTAACTAATCATGAACATCAAAACAGCTTTTAGAAATTTATTTGTGTTAGCAGTTGTATCTTTCATTGCTAATGGCGTTTTCGCACAAGACTGTGCAGATTTCACGGCCTTCCCTGGCGGTGAAGAAGAAGGAAAAAAAGTACACGTACTATATCGTGACTTGATGGAGAAGGAGCAATACGCAGAGGCGATGCCGATGTGGGAACAGTTATACGAAAGTTCTCCTGCAGGTAGTGCTTATCATTATATTGATGGTATTACACTTTATACTGACTTGGCTTTAAAAGCAGATGAAGCAGAGGAAACGGAAAAAGGAAACGAGTACAAAGAAAAAATTATAGAAATTTATGAAGCTCGATTAGCTTGTGAAGTCTATAAATCAAAAGGCGTTGTATTAGAAGCTAAGGCGTACTCTATGTCAGAGATAGCGTATGAGGATTATGACAAAACATTAGCAGCTTATGCCGCTGCCGTCAAAGAAAATGGAAACAAAACAAGTGCTTACATCATGGCATATTATGCGGATCATGTGATTTGGATGTTTGGTAATGACCTCACAGATAAAGAAACTGCACGCGATGTATATATGACTTTGGAGGCTATTAAAGATGCTAACGAAGAAAATTCTGACTACGCTGATAATTGGACTTATGTTGAAGATTATTACGCACCATATTTAGATAATATTTTTGACTGTGACTTCTTTAAAAATAAACTAAAAGTAGATTATGAAGCAGACCCGGATAATCCAGAAGTATTCCGTTCTGTTTTAAAAACTTTGTTTGAAAAAGGTTGTAGCAAATCTGATCCTTTTATGGCAGAATTGATCGTTAAAGATTCTATTCAAGGTGTGAAAGAACGTGAAATCGCTATTGAAAGATGGAAAACAGAAGAGCCTGATAAATATGGTTTATACTTATTCGGAAGAGGAGAAACTACAGAAGCATCGGATTATTTGAGAAAAGGTGTCGCTATGGATATCGGAAGTGAGCGTTTGTCTGCTGCTCATTACGCTTTAGCTCAAATTAATCACAAAAACGGTCAGTACGGAACAGCTCGTACACACTACAATCAAGCGGCAAGTAATCGCCCAGGTTGGGGAGAACCTTACTTACAAATTGGCAAAATGTATGCGTCAAGTGTACGTTCTTGTGGAAATGGTGACGGTTTCCAGCAAGGTGTCGTTGTTTGTGCGGCATTAGATATGTGGGCAAAAGCGAAATCTATTGATGGTAGTGTTGCGGGTGAAGCGAATAGCTTAATTGGTAAATATTCTGGTTCGGTTCCTACCAAAGAAGATGCTTTCCAAAAAGGTGTAAAAGCAGGACAATCGGTATCTGTTGGTTGTTGGATTGGCGGTTCTACGTCTATTCGTTTGAGAAGTCAGTACTAAATGATAGATAATGAACAATTGACAACGGACAATTATTAATGTTCGTTTTAATAATAATTTACCTAAATCAGAAAAGCCCTCGGATGAAAGTCCGAGGCTTTTTAGTTTTGTACAAACGAAGTTCCAGCTTCGTTTAAAATTTCTAATTCGTACAATCAAACATCACATTCAAGTATTTGAGATTCTTAATTCTATGAAATTTCCTTAATTTTAGTCATATTAAATTTGTTTCAAAACGATCAGATTAGGTTACGAATAATCAGTTTTGCTCAAAACTGTAATGATTTTTTCAATTATCCAGAGAAGCTATAAAGAATAAGCCACTAAAAATGGTTATAAAAAAACGAAAGGGTAGAAGTTAGCTGTTGGACGAGCGGAAGTACGAAGCTTATTTTGCGATAAGCAGAAGCATACCTTCCCCGTTAATGTAGTAGTTTGTCACGTTGAATAGGCATAATGTCATTTATATAAATTGAAACAAGGAATGGTACAGTATTTTCAATAGCATAAGTATAATTCTAAGTTATAATTATGAATTAATAATATTTATAAAAAATTGATTATAAAATAATTAAACAAGACTGTCTAACTTTTAAACTCAGTAAACTTTAAGATTATGAAAAATAAAATGTTTTTTAGAACTACGATGATTTTGAGCTTTGCGTTTTTGGCAACAACTATTTTTGCTCAAGATTGTGCTGACTTCGATGCCTTCCCAGGTGGAGAAGAAGAAGGTAAAAAAGTACACGTTTTGTATCGTGACTTGATGGAAAAAGAGCAATACGATGAGGCGTTTCCGATGTGGGAACAACTATATACGAAATCTCCTGCAGGAAGTGCCTATCACTTTATTGATGGAGTGACACTTTATACGGACAAAATTAATAACGAAGAAGACGAGGAAAAAGCAACGGCTTTAAAAGAAAAAGTCATTGAAATATACGAAGCTCGATTAGCTTGTGAAGTCTATAAAAATAAAGGAATTGTACTGGAAGCTATGGCTTACTCTATGTCTGAAATTGGATATGAAGATTACGATAAAACATTGGCAGCCTATCAAAAAGCAGTTCAAGAAAACGGTAACAAAACAAGTGCTTATATTTTAGCATATTACGCAGATCATGTTGTTTGGATGTTTGGCGAAGATTTGATTGATAAGGAAACGGCTCGTAATGCTTATTTAGAAATGGAAGCGATTAAAAATGCAAATACAGAAAACGAAGAGTATTCAGCTAATTGGGAATATGTTCAGGATTACTTCGAGCCTTATGAGCCTTATTTATTTGATTGTGAATATTTTATCAATAAGTTGAAACCGAAATATGATGCAAATCCTGATAAATCTTGGGTGTATCGTCCGATTTTACAAACACTTTTAGAAAGAGGATGTACGGTGGCTAATCCTTTTGTAAAAGAATTAGCCGTAAAAGATAGTATCGAAATTGCAAGAATTAATGATTCATTAGCCATTGCAGATAGAGAGATTAATCCTGATTATTACGGTATTCGTTTGATGAAAAATGGTGACGAAAATGGGGCAATGCCATGGTTAGAAAAAGCAACGGCAAAAGAAGATTTACCAACTGACCGTAAAGCAAATGCAAATTATTACTTAGCAAGAATTTATCATAGCAAAGGCGGAGGTTCAAACTTCGCAAAAGCCAGAACATTCTATGAAAATGCGGCTGAATTGAAGCCAGAATGGGGCGAACCGTATTATCAAATTGGAGTATTATATGCTTCAAGCGGTCCTTTGTGTGGCTCAGGCACAGGTTGGGACAGTCAAAGAGTTATCTGGCCAGCAATGGATATGTGGAACAAGGCGATCCGTACAGGTGACGCTGAAGCAGCAGCAGAAGCAAAAAAGAAAATAAGTTATTACAGTCAGTTTTTACCGACAACAGAAGATGCTTTTGAAAAATCAATAAAAGAAGGCAGTAGCATTATGATTCCTTGTTGGATTCAAAGACGAAGTACGGTAAGATTACGTAATCAATATTAAAAAAATTGAGGTCTGAGCATTTAATAAATGAATGATAATGATTGATTGCCGTCTAAACTTTTAGGTTTAGGCGGCTTTCATATGTAGACTAGTAAAGTGTTGTTTTTTATTGGGAAAGTATTTTTTTTTGTTTTAAATAACTGAAAATCAATATTTTATGTTTTTTATTTTAACTATTAGTATCAATATCGCATTTTAAATTAAAATATCAACTTTTTAGTTATTATACCGAAATTATCAAAAGGGAGCTTGGTTTTTACATTCGATTGATAGAATCTGCATAGATTTTAAACAAAGAACATGATATTTATCAAGAATTTGGTAACTTGCGAGTGGATTTACAGAATGAATTTTAGCAGGCATGTCAAGTCTGTCTATATAAAAAGTTTAGTTTTATTGGGAATTGTTTATTGTGTTTAGCTCTGTCGAATTCTTTTTTCGACGGAGCTATTTCTACTTGATGAGTTTCCTATCTCTTCCATTTAATATTACAACCGCCACTCGGATATTGTTTTTCATCAACCTTTTCGCCAGCCAACATTGCATCTAAAGCTGCTCGCAAGTCTTTTCCTGTTAACGGATTCGTATTTTTAGGCCTTGAATCATCCAAACGACCACGATAGATTAGGCGTTGTTCACCATCAAAAATATAAAAATCAGGCGTACAAGCTGCATCATAAGCCTTTGCTACTTCTTGTGACTCGTCGTATAAATAAGGGAAATTATAACCAGTTTCTTCGGCATGGATTTTCATTTTGTCGGGACCATCTTGTGGATAATTCACGACATCATTTGAGCTAATCCCAACAAACGCTACTCCTTTAGCTTGATATTCTGTTGAAATTTTGACGATCTCCTCATTGACGTGAATTACATACGGACAATGATTACAAAGAAACATTACAACTGTTCCTTTATCCGAAGCGATGTCGTTTAAACCTATCATTTTACCCGAAACGGTATCAGGTAACGTAAAATCGGGTGCTTTTGTCCCTAAATCCAACATGGTCGATTCTATATAAGCCATTTTTTAAGTATTAATTATGAACTAATTAAAAAATTAAAAACCTCGTATAAATTTGTTTCTATGAGGTTATAACAATTTCATTCCACACAAAGTTAAAAAGATGGTTTTGAAATCAAATCATTTTCCATTTTGCTGATAGATAATTCAGCCCTAAGCTAATCAATGTCCTTCCAAGATGGAAAAACCAAGGAAAACTAAGGAAATCACGTCTTCCTCTAAGCGAAACGAAACCAGCCAAATCAAGAATTTTATGTCAAAAAAATAAACCTTAAATAAATACTGTTTTATTGTACGTAATCGGTCCTATTTATTTATAACTTTATTTATAATCGATTACTTAAATGAAATAAATTGTACCATGAATGAGGTCTTTATTTTTTAATAAAAGCTAACAAAGCCAATTCGAGAGAATGGTAATTTGAATGAAATATATTATGAAAAATAACATAAAAGGGGTATTAATAATAATAATAGTTGCTTTCCCATTTTTTTCTAACGCACAACAAGAGCCAGGTGAAGAAATCGTCAGTCAAGTCATACAATCTATTGATAATCAGTATTATGATACAGCTTATAATGGAAAAAACTGGGAGAAAATTCAGTTAGAAACCGTACTCTTAATGGAAATGTTGCCGCTAAAAAACACTCAATTTGTGGATAGTTTACTTTATCGGTTAGATGATCCATCAGTTCGAGTATTAACACCAACGCAGTTTCAAACCTTGAATACGGAACTTACAAAATCTCAACATATTGGAATTGGTTTGACAGAATTGTTATGTGTGGATATTGATAAAAAAACTCGTGAAGTGAAGATAATTACACCGTTGCATAACTCGCCAGCAGCAAGAGCAAACCTACAACCTAACGATATTATTTTATCTATTAATAAACAGTCGGTCGAAGGTTTACAGTTAGAAGAAGTGATGGATTTGATGCGTTTAAAAAAGGGTAAAAAGGTAAAATTGAAGATAAAACGCAACGATAAAATCCGAAAAGTAAAAATCAAAACGGCAGTTGTGCAACAATCTTTAGAACCCTATTTTAAAGTGATTATTCACAACGATAAAAAAATCGGTTGCGTTTGGTTTCCTCAATTTACAAACGCTGCCGCACCACAATTTCAAGATATTATCCAACAATTTCAAGCTCAAAATGTCGATGGAATTTTATTGGATTTGCGGAATAACCCCGGAGGATTATTGCAAGAAGCACAACGAATCGGTGGATTTTGTATGGGACAAACGGCTATGGGGCGGGCAGAAGGCAAAAGTAATTACTTGAGCGTGTTACCAACTTTAGAAGCGAAAATCACGGACTTACCAATGGTCGTATTAACCAACAACGGAACTGCAAGCGCCGCTGAACTTTTGGCGGGTTCATTGCAATACGAAAAACGAGCGACAATAATCGGAGAACGTACGAATGGCAAAGGTTTGATTCATACTTTCATTCCGTTAGCCGATGATTATATCATGGCTTGTTCGATAGGAAGAATTAGTTTACTAAGTGGTCGAGATTTATTGACAGAAGGCGTAGAACCCGATATAATTATCAAAAACGATAAACCATTTTCATTTGGACAAATTGATGATGACCAACAGTTTTTGAAAGGTTTGGAGCAGTTTTAAAGTGATGTTTTTAAGTCTTAAAACGTTGGTAGTAGATTGTTGTATTGTTTTGACCTAATTTATGTGAAAATTGATACTACCAACTGTTTAAATATTCGGTTACAAATTTTAAAATCAATAAAATTATTTGTTAGGTTTTTCCCGAATTTCTAACAAATTTTTAATCTTCTTGTTTTTCCGTAAATTATTGAGGATAATATTTGAACATTAAAATCCTTAAACATTCAAACATTTATGATGCAATTAACAGACTTTATTAATAACAATAATCGAAAAATTTTACAACTCATCTTAGACAATCATGCCTTATTAACTTTCTTACCAATATTATATGTCGGTTGGACAGACGCAGAATTTTCAAAATCTGAACTGGATTTTATGAAAAAATCTGTCGAGGAAACAAGTTGGCTTTCGCCAAATGAAAAATCATGGTTATTCAATAATTTGGACGGCAAAAACCCACCGTTGAGAGCAGAGGTCGATGCGTGGGGAAAATTAGTGCGAGAAATCGCTCAAACAATTCCACTTTCTTCGAAGGTTTCGTTGATGAAATTAGGTTATCAAATCAGTCGAATCAGTGACCAAAATACAATCGACAAAATAACTTCCGAACCTGCAAAAGCATTGTTGCACAACTTCGAGGAAGCAATTGGTGAGATTAGTAATGAAACCTATTCGTACATTTTTGCAGAAGCTGTTGAAGATTTAGATACTTTAAATATTGGTAACAAAGCTGAATTTGATACCAACAAAATGAACGCTTACCTCGATGGCGATTTTGCGGAAGCAAGGAATGCTGTACAAAAAATGTTGGAACGACCAGAGTTTCGATACGTTTATGGTTTGAACAAAGAAGAATATCGTGAAGTCGTTTTGGATTGGTTAAAAATGGCAGCGAATGAAGGTTTTGGTGCATTATCATTTCCAGAATACGCTGGTGGAAAGAATGAAATCGGAAGTTATTTAGCTGCTTTTGAAACTTTGGCGTATTTCGACCTGAGTTTGGTCGTCAAGTTTGGGGTGCAGTTTGGTTTGTTTGGAGGAAGTGTGCAGATGTTAGGAACGGAACGACATCACCGAAAATATTTGAAATCTATTGGTGATATGACCTTGCCAGGTTGTTTTGCAATGACGGAACTAGGTCACGGCTCGAATGTTCGAGATATTGAAACGATGGCAACTTATGATGCTGAAAATCAAGAGTTTATCATTCATACACCTTTTCCGTCAGCACGAAAAGATTATATTGGAAACGCTGCGGCACACGGAAAAATGGCGACTGTTTTTACACAATTAAAAATAAATGAAACGGAATACGGCGTGCATGCGATTTTAGTGCCGATCCGTGATGAGGAAGGTAATCCGATGCCAGGTGTTTCGATTGAAGATTGTGGTGAGAAGTTGGGATTGAATGGTGTTGATAATGGCAGATTGTGGTTTAATCGGGTGCGAGTTCCTCGTGAAAATTTACTAAATCGTTTCGCTGATGTTGCTGAAGATGGCACATATTCGAGTCCAATTGAAAATCCCAGTCGTCGATTCTTTTCTATGTTGGGAACGTTAATTGGTGGTAGAGTAGGAGTTCCGAGTGCTGGATTAAGTGCGACCAAAACCGCACTCACTATTGCTATAAAATACGCCAACAAACGCCGACAATTTGGCCCTGCGGATGAACCAGAAACTTGCCTATTGGACTACCGAACACATCAACGTCGATTGATGCCTTTATTGGCGAAAGCCTACGCCTTGGATTTTGCATTGAAGGATTTATTGGCAAACTATGTAGCAGAACTCGACAAAGAAGACAAGCGAGAACTCGAAGCCAAAGCCGCAGGATTAAAGGCGTACGCAACATGGAATGCAACGCACACAATTCAGGAATGTCGAGAAGCCTGTGGCGGTCAAGGGTACTTAGCAGTCAATCGCTTTGCAGCTTTGAAAGCGGATACAGACGTTTTTACCACATTTGAGGGCGATAATACGGTGTTGATGCAGCTGGTGGCGAAGCATTTATTGGGAGCGTATAAGAATGAGTTTGCCAAACCGAATGCCGCTACGATTTTCAAATATGTTTCTGAATATTTTTCTATGACCTTAGATGAAATCGACCCTCGAATCGGTCGCAATATCGAGCAATCGCACCTACGAGATTTTAATTTTTTAGTCGAAACGTTTAAATATCGTGAGCGAAGCCTACAAATATCCGCTGCCAATCGTTTAAGAAATAAAATCAAGAAAGGTTTACCGGCTTACGATGCCTTTATCCGTTGTCAAGACCATCTGATGACCTTAGCCAATGCTCATGTCGAACGCAAAATCTTGGAAGTTTTCGTTAAAGGTGTGAAGGATTGCGACAATGCAAGTTTGAAACGGGCTTTGACGAAAGTTTGTGCCTTATTCGCACTTTCTACGATTGAACAACACAACGGTTGGTACTTAGAATCTGGCTATTTAGAACCGGTGAAAACCAAAGCGATTCGCAAACAAGTGAATAAATTATGCTACGAAGTGCGACAAATTGCGGTGGATTTGGTGGATGCGTTTGATATTCCTGAGGCTTGTTTGGCGGCTCCGATTGCGGTTTAACTCACGCTGATTTACACAGATTTTTTAGTCAAACGGTGATTTTAAATCACCGTTTGACTTTACCGTTTGACTTTACGTTTGACTTTACGTTTGACTTTACGTTTGACTTTACTATATTTTTTCACCATTTCAAAAATTCAACATTATGAAACCATTTTTACTATTGCTTTCGCTTTTGATTTCCGTTCCTGTTTTTTCGCAGCATTATCGGACGGTTTTGGTGGATAAGGAAGTGTATTTTGATTTTAAGGATAGTGATTTAGATGTAAGTCGTTTAGTTCATACGGATTCTTTTCAATCTTCTGGAAACGATACTATTATTTTTCATAAAATGAATCAAGAATTTGAAGTTTTTATGCCACCTTATGACCCAAATACCTCAATTGCGTATTGTTATTTTCCAATAGACACGGGATTTTTAGGTATGAAAACATTGCTTAAAGCCGATGGGACAGATGTGTTTTTCAATCGTTTTCAAGATTCTATTTTTATTGAAACAGAAGCTAATTTGAATGATACTTGGACATTTCATACAGATACATCAGGGAGTTATTTTGAGGCTACCGTTAATGCAATTAATTACGAAAGTTTTTTGGGAATTTCAGATAGTGTTAAAATAATTACGTTACAAACAAAAGATAGTTTGGGGAATGAGATAAGTAGTCCTTATGACACATTACAAATCAAAATCAGCCAAAATTATGGCTTAATTGAAGGTTTTAACCTGTTTAGATTTCCTTATGGTGCTACAACTGGATTTTATATAGAAAAGAATTACAATCCAATCAAATTGGTCGGTTTATCGCACTTAAATATTGGAACAGGTAATTTGACGGCTGCCGAAGTATATGGTTTTGATATTGGTGATGAGTTTCACTGGGTGACACACTCTCCAGTTACCTCTCAAATAGTATGGTGTGAAGATAATTACTATGATATTATGAAAATTACCAATAAGTATTTTTCTAACAATGGCGATTCCGTCTATTATCAAGTAGATTTACAATCGTATTTCTTAGATTGTGATGTTGATTTTCCACCGATTTCCAGTACAACTGTTTTTGATACTTTGTTTATTGGTGATACTTTGATAGGCTATGATATATCGCCAAACAATCCTATTAATACAAAAGCACTACACCGAACAGACTCAACAGTCTGGTTACAATCAGAAAATGGTGATTTCAAAGTAATTTCAAATACGATAGAACCGAGTTGGAATGCTTCGGGTTGTTATCCTGCATCAGTTTCTCCTTTTACTATTAGAACGAAGTATTATCATAAAGGAATAGGGCAATCATTTAATTATTATGATTTATGGGGCAGTGAAAATAAATATATTGCTTACTACAACAAAAATGGAAATGTTTACGGCACACCTCTGAATATTGACAGTTTATCAACCGTTTCAACGGACGAAATAGCAAAAAATGATTTTAATATCAACCTCAAAGTCTTCCCAAATCCAACCAAAAACCTCCTTAACTTCCAATTCACCGAACCCATCCAAAACGCAGAAATCCGCATTTATTCAAGCATCGGACAATTGATGTTAAATCAAAATGTGAATGATACGAATGTGCAGTTTGATGTTTCCGATTGGCCCCGAAACCTCGGGGGTATTTATTTCTATGGAATTTACGTAGAAGGAAAAGTTGTGAAACAAGGACAAGTTTTAGTTCAAGATTAAGAATTTTAGTCAAATGGTGATTTTAAAATCACCGTTTGACTTTAACCGTCTGCCGTTTTTTAGTCCAAAACAAATTCCTCTTTCCAATTATCTTTTTTGTCCCATTCAGGTTGAGCCGTTTTTTGGAACAAGTAATTATTAATCACTAAATAATCCATTTCTGTCCGCATAAAACAGCGATACGAATCTTCCGGCGTACACACAATCGGTTCACCACGAACATTAAAACTGGTATTTATCACCATTCCAACGCCATTTTTAGCTTTTATTTTTTGTAATAAAGTATAATATTTTGGATTCGTATTTTGATGAACAGATTGCACACGAGCCGAAAAATCAATATGCGTAATGGATTGAATATCAGAACGTAAAACGTATAAACGTTCTCGTAAAGGCATTTTATAATAATTGTCGGGAATTGGTTTACAATGTGCTTGATTCACATCAGCAACCAACAACATATAAGGTGAATCTTTGCCATCTAAATCAAAGAATGTCGAGCTATCTTCTGCTAAAACTGAAGGTGCAAACGGACGGAAACTTTCTCGATATTTGATTTTTAAATTGATTTTTCGTTGCATTTCCGTATTCGTTGGGTCGCCTAAAATACTGCGATTTCCTAACGCACGAGGACCAAATTCCATGCGACCTTGATGCCAACCGATAACATTCGCATTCGTGATTAAGTCGGCTGTTTTATCTGCCAATTTCTCAAAATCGTCAAACTTTTCGTAAACCGCTTTAAACTTACGAGCCATTAACTCGACTTCTTGATTTGAGCATTCAGGACCTAAATATGCCCCTTGCATCGTATCATTTTCAGCAACGTTTCTATCATTTTTATAATAAATAAAATGCGTCGCCAATGCTGCACCTAACGCACCGCCAGCATCGCCAGCAGCAGGTTGAATAAAGATATTTTCAAAAATATTGGCGTTTAATAATTTGCCATTTGCGACACAATTCAAGGCAACGCCACCGGCCATGACCAAGTATTTTGCACCAGTTAATCGCTTCGCTTCCTTCGCCATTTTGAAAACGGCTTCCTCTGTCACCAACTGTATCGCCATTGCCAAATTACAGTGGATTTGCTCCAAATCGGATTCGGATTTACGTTTCGGGAAACCGAATAATTTCGCCCATTTATCGTCTTTCACCATGCGTAAACCAGTCGCATAGTTGAAATATTTTTGGTCTAACCAAACAGAACCGTCCTCTTTTAAGTCAATTAATTCTGATTTTATAATTTCTATAAAACGTTTAGTTTGTTCTGCATTCGGATTGCCGTAAGGTGCTAAACCCATGAGTTTGTATTCACCAGAATTGACCTTAAAACCCAAATAATACGTAAACGCAGAATACAACAAACCCAACGAATGCGGAAAACGCAACTCTTTCAAAATCTGGATATTACTGCCTTTTCCGTGTCCGATTGAAGCCGTTGCCCATTCGCCAACGCCATCAATCGTCAAAATCGCAGCTTCTTCATAAGGTGACGGATAAAATGCCGAAGCGGCATGAGAGAGGTGATGTTCGGGAAATAGAAATTTGACTTTTTTCTTGTCGTATTCACCGACTTTTTCGAGTTCTTCGTGTAAAATTCTTTTTAAAAATAGCTTCTCTTTTATCCAAACAGGCATCGCAGCCATAAAGGATTGCAACCCTTTTGGAGCAAATCCATAATAAGTTTCTAACAATCGTTCAAACTTTAATAATGGCTTGTCATAAAATACAATTGCATCCAATTCGTCAATCGAAAAACCCGCATATTCCAGACAAAATTTCGCTGCTTCGACAGGAAAATTTTCATCTTGTTTGATACGTGTGAACCGTTCTTCCTGTGCTGCCGCAATGATTTTTCCATTCTCAATTACGGCTGCTGCCGAATCGTGATAAAATGCTGATATGCCGAGTATTTTCATTTTTGTATTGTTGAACGCTGAGATTCTGAAAATTAATCCTCCTTTAACTTATCTAATTGTTGAGGAGTTTTGAGTTTAAAAACTCTAATACTTCCTGCTTCTAAAAGCATTTAATACAAAAATAGTAATTATACTTAATTTATTTCTCTTTACGACAAGATGTTGTTGATTATAAACGGTTTCATCTTATTTTTTTAATAAAAAATCATGAAAGATTTAGTCAAATTATCTTGCCTTTTTTAGTGTTTTTTATTCTAAACTCTAATATTGTTCATGGTCAATGTAAAATTGATAAATCAGATTGGTTTGGAGTTTTTGATGACGACTTTTTTGCTTACAATATAACGTAGGATTTTGTAATAGAAGCTGCTTCAGGTATTTCTACAAATCCAAAATGACTCTTTGATAACGCATGGAATACAATTCATCAAAAATTAATAAGTATTGATGGTAATGAGGAGTGAACAGGCAGCACTACTCATTCATTAATAATAGAAAAAGCATATCCTAATTCTACAAATCGTATCTCTGTATTTATTTTATAATGTTCCCTAATTCCGTATGTTTGCTTTAATTTAATTATAATTATTTAGCAAGGTTCTTTAAAAATGTATAATAATAAAAAAGTAGTTGTTGTCTTACCAGCGTATAATGCCGCTTTGACGTTAGAAAAAACTTATAAAGAAATTCCTTTTGATATTGTCGATGAGGTGATTTTGTGTGACGATTGTAGCAATGATGACACGGTGAAAGTTGGTAAAGCATTAGGAATACAACATATCATTGTTCACGAGATGAATAAAGGTTACGGCGGCAATCAAAAAACTTTATACAATAAGGCATTAGAAATTGGTGGTGATATTGTAATTATGTTACATCCTGATTATCAATATACACCAAAATTAATTCCGGCAATAACGTCGATTATTGCTGATGAGGAGCTTTATCCTGTCGTTTTAGGTTCTCGGATTTTGGGAAAA
>CBFIHR010000071.1:0-23237 GCA_965662365.1 Saprospiraceae bacterium | reverse complement strand
ATTTTTCATTTTCATGGTTTCCAGCGTTCTGGGAAGCCACTATTTTTCATTTTCATGGTTTCCAGCGTTCTGGGAAGCCACTATTTTTCATTTTCACGGTTTCCAGCGTTCTGGGAAGCCACCATTTTTCATTTTCATGCTTTCCAGCGTTCTGGAAAGGTTGTTTTACTTATTTTTTATCTATTCTACTGCCACATTATTATACTACGACCGAAACGATTTCTTAAAAAAAGGCTTACGAAAATCTCCGTAAGCCTTTATTGTATTATAATAACAAACTATGGGTTTCCAAATGTGAATGACTATTTTTCAAATAAATCAAATTTCAAACCTACGTTAAAACGTGCGTTGTAATATTCTAACTGCATTGTACGCTCACGTACACCTTGATAATAACGCAAAGGTTGATTTGTCAAGTTATTCGCCTCAACGAATAAACGTAAGTTATCTGTAAACGCATAAGACGCATTGACATCAATAAACATTTGACGGTCATAATAACGATCAGAAAACGCACTTCCGCCAACTTCATCTACATAATCATGTGCATAATTCAATGACGCACGAACAACTAATTTTTTGTTTTCGTAAGACAATGAACCGTTTACTAAATGCGGTGCAGTACCTGGTAAAGCCACATCTGTACGCAATTCTCCATCTTCGTTACGGATACCTTCTGCAGTAGAATTTGTGTAAGTATAGTTAAAATAAACACCGAAGCCTTTCCAAAATCCTGGTAAGAAATCTAACTGACGTTGGAAAGCGATTTCAGCACCGAACAAAGTTGCAGAACCACCATTTTGAGGCTGAAAGAATGTCCAAGTATCGCCACCTGTAATTGTTGCATCGGTATAGTTTTCATCTACGAAAGTATAAATGAAGTTGTCAATGTTTTTGTAAAATGCACCTGCTGAAACCAAACCGATTGATTTGAAATAGTTTTCAGCCATGATGTCAAAGTTCATAGAAGTCGTTGGATTCAAGTTCGCATTTCCTTGAATTAACTCTTCGTCATCTGGACGAATGTCTTGAAAAGGAACTAAGTCGTAGTAGTTAGGACGAGCGATTGTATTTGTCCAAGCTGCACGAATGATGAAGTTATCTGTTGCATCATATTTCAAATGAACACCCGGTAGGAAGTTCGTGTAATTTTGATTAGCTGATTCTTGACGAATTAAATCCTCTTCATTTTCTAATACATTTCCGGTGTAGTTAATCGCTGTATTTTCAACACGAACACCTGCTAAGAATGAAAATTTATCTGATAAATCTTGATTCCACATCAAGTAACCGCCGATGATTGTTTCGTCCGCTTCGTAGTTACCTGCTAAGTATTCGCTCGGTGCTTCTTCCCCTTCAAATAAAGTTGCATCATTCAAATCTAACTGACCTAAAAACTCAGGTGTTGCAAATGTTCCAACATTATAATCACCTGCCAAATAATTATCTTTTGAATAATCTTCGTTTGGCACAAGGCTCATATTATCAAAATTGTTACCTAAAGGAGAATATTCAAAGAAGTTGTTATCACGAGTTTTTTGCTTTCCTCTGTAACGGAAACCACCTTTAACTTCACCTGTATTATCCGCAATAACCGTTGGCAAAGACAAATCAATACGACCGTTTAAATCGGTTTCTTGAGTCGCTTGCGTTTCTTCAGTCAATTCATCAAATGCAAAATTAGAAGTCGCAACATCAGCAGTATTTACCGCTGTAAACATTGGAAATTCAGTTTCATTGATGTTGTAGTTCATCGGAATTGCGTTACCTTGCTCAAAGCGAATGTAACGCTCAAAAGGTCTATCCTCAGATGCTTGTGCTGCTGTCAAACTCCAATTAACACCTAAATTACCAAATAAATGCTCTCCACGAACTGTAGCATTGACTACTCTTTGATCTTCTAAACGGCGGTCGCTTACTCTATCGTCGTAAATAGTTCCACCACCTTTTGTTTGTCTTCTGATTTCAGCTTCCCAACCGTCGATGTCACCATTTCCGTCAAAAGTCGGAGCGATTTTACGGTAAGTTGTACGATAACGATTTTCTCGATCATCTCTCCAATTGTACATCGTTTGTAGATAAATCGTATTGTTATCATCTAATTTATAATCTAAATTAGCCGAAACACTTCTACGAATACGTTGTACATAATATTGACGAATGTCCATTTCACCAACATAAACTAAGTCAAAGTCATCACCGTTTGCGTCTTCTGCTGTTTCCTCCCATTCTGCTTCGATATTGTCAGAACCAAAATCGTGATTGTTATAATTCGCAGAAAGGACAACACCAAGTTTATCATTCGCAAAACGATTTCCATAGACCAAACTTCCTGTCCAAATTGGTTTATTAGTCAATAAGTTCATACCGCTTGCAGCCGTTCCCGAAATACGCATTCCGTTAGAAGCCGCACGAGTGACCAAGTTGACAGAACCACCGATTGCATCAGCGTCCATATCTGGCGTTACGGCTTTATTCACTTCAATCGTTTGAATCATATCCGACGGAATCAAATCCATCTGAATATTACGGTTGTCGCCTTCCGCCGAAGGAATACGCTCACCGTTGATCATTACAGAGTTTAATTGAGGTGCTAAACCACGAACAATAATGTTACGTGCTTCACCTTGATCACCCTGCATTGTGATACCTGGAATACGCTTCATTGCATCACCGACATTCGCATCTGGAAAACGACCGATTTGATCCGCCGCAACGATGTTGGTAATGTTGGCTTTGTTTTTTTGTTGGTTTAATGCCTTCGCTTGACCTTTCAAACGATCTCCTAAAACCAATACTTCTTCACCAACCATTACGCCTGGTGTTAAAGAAACATTTAGAACGGCTGTTTCTCCTTCTTGTACTGTAATTGTTGATTTGTTGGTCGCATAACCAAGAAAAGTTATGGTTATTTCTTGCTCTCCCACGGGTACATTTTTCAATGTAAAATTACCATTAACATCTGTTGAAGTACCGATGGTCAATGATTCAATGATAATATTCGCACCTGGTAGGCCTAAGCCGATTTCGTCGGTGATTGTCCCACGAATTACGCCATTTTGTGCAAAACTTGCAATTGCTAAAATTGCGAAAAGCATTGTAAAACTTAACTTTTTCATGAAATTAAGGTTTTTGATTTGTTTTAATCTGTTATAAATTTTCAAACCTCAAAGTTAGAATGAAGACTAAGTCATATCGAATGAATGAGATTAAGTATAGTTAAAGTTATTGTTTAGAAAATGATAGAAATTGATGGGTTTAGGTTAATTTAGGTTTAAGTGAAAGGCTTTGTCAGTTCGACAAAGCCTTTTCTAAAATATTGATTGTACTTCAATCGTAAAATCTTTAATAGCAACACTTTTGAGTTTTCCATCTCGGACTTTGAGGTTTAGTTCATATTTCATCTTATCGGTATTCAAAATATATTGTTCAATCGTTTTGGTGTTGGTATCAATTATCCAATATTCCGTCACGCCATGTTTTGCATAATCAATAAACTTGATGCCTCTATCTCTTGATTCCGTGCTATCCGATAAAATTTCTACTATAAAATCTGGTGGCGGAAAAGCACTTTGCTTGGGTGTGAATGTATCTGACACTTCTTTTTTCCAAAAACAAATATCGGGTTCGTAATCATTACGAGTACAGCGAATCATTACTTTTTCAAAAGCAATTTCTCCCAAACTTTTTTTTTGAATGTGCGGTAAAATTAAACGTATTAAATTTGAAGAAACTGACCAATGTTCAAAATAAGTAGCTGAATGATAAATAATTTCACCCTCAATAAACTCTGCTTTCACATTCTCATCAACCTCTGCCCAAAACGCATGACGTTTTTGCTGTTCTCCTTCCCAAATTTGATTGAGTTCATCAATCAAGGCTTTGGGATTGGTTGATTTTAAAATTGGTTCTAAAATATGATTCATAACGTACAAATTTTAAGTATTTCAAGGAGTGTGGATAAAATCCTGTCAGGTTTTGAAAACCTGACAGGATTGAAGCAAACATCAACAGATTCGACCCACTACCGTATTTTAAATATACGGAAAAATAGATATAAAAATGGTTTTGTTTTGACTAAAAAGGCTTCGTCAAAATCAAAAAACTGTTTTTAAATATATTTTATCCTTTACCAAATTATCCTTATCTTTAAAAAATAATTTTCACAAAAAGTTTTTTTATGTCTATAAAGGAAAGAGTTTTAGCGGACATCAATGAAATTGACAACCAACATATTTTAAATCAAATTCAGATGTTTGTAGCCTTATTTAGAGATAAATCTTTAAATAAAAAGGGGAACAAAGACGCTGTTTTGGAATTATCGGGCAGGCTCTCCGATGAAGATGCTGCCGAAATGCAAAAAATAGTTTCAGAGGAATTTTCTAAAATTGAAGGAGATTGGTCATGAATAATGAAATTGCAGCAACTTGTAAAGTCAATAATATTCCATTGATGACAAAAGATAAACATTTAACTTATGTTGATAATTTAGAGGTTATTACATTATAAAAAGGCTTCGTCAAAATTGACAAAGCCTTTCAAAATATGTTCACAAACTGGCTGCTCACTGAAAACTGCCAACTACTTACTCCTTCACATTCAACGCCAAACTCAATTCCTCCAACTGTTCCAAATCCACAGGCGAAGGTGCATCAATCATCACATCACGACCTTGATTATTTTTCGGGAAGGCGATAAAGTCACGGATTGACGAAGTGCCTTGCATAATCGAACACAAACGGTCGAAACCAAATGCGATTCCACCATGCGGCGGTGCACCATACTCAAACGCACCCATCAAAAAGCCGAATTGAGCTTCTGCTTCCTCTTTCGTAAAGCCTAACAAATCAAAGTTACGAGATTGTAAATCACGGTCGTGAATACGAATCGAACCGCCACCGATTTCCCAACCGTTGATAACCAAATCGTAAGCATTTGCTTTTAAGTTTTTCAATACTTCGTGGTCAGTTGATGCCATTTTGTGTTGGTCTTCTGGTTTTGGCGAAGTGAACGGGTGATGCATCGCATGGAAACGATTAGAATCTTCGTCCCATTCTAACAAAGGAAAATCAACGACCCAAAGCGGCTTAAATTCCCCTTGTTTGCGTAAGCCCATTCGAGTTCCCATTTCCAAACGCAACTCGTTTAATTGTTTGCGAACTTTATCCGTTTCACCAGACAAAATCAACAACATATCCCCAGCTTCCGCACCAAATTTCTCTGCCCAAACTGCTAAATCTTCGTCAGAATAAAACTTACCAACCGAAGATTTAAACGTTCCGTCACCGTTTACTTTCACGTAAACCAAACCTTTTGCCCCGATTTGTGGTCGCTGCATCCATGACGTTAATTTCTTAATATCTTTATTAGAATATGCCCCAGCTTGACCTTTTGCATTGATTCCGACCACTAATTCTGCCGAATCAAAAACAGGAAAACCTTTCCCTTTTGCCACATCGTTCAACTCCACAAAGTGCATATCAAAACGAGTATCAGGCTTATCCGAACCATACAAACGCATGGCATCGTCGTATTGCATCACAGGAAAATCAGGTAAATCAATTCCTAAAGTTGCCTTAAATAAGTACTTCGTCAAACCTTCAAAAGTCGCCAAAATATCGTCACGAGTGACAAACGACATTTCGCAGTCAATTTGCGTAAATTCCGGCTGTCTATCGGCACGTAAATCCTCATCACGGAAACATTTTACAATCTGAAAATACTTATCCAAACCCGACACCATCAACAATTGCTTAAACGTTTGCGGTGATTGTGGCAAGGCATAAAATTGTCCAGGATTCATACGAGAAGGCACGACAAAATCTCTTGCACCTTCGGGCGTACTTTTAATCAAAACAGGCGTTTCGACTTCAATAAAACCTTCGTCTGCCAAATATTTACGAGTTTCAATCGCCAATTGACTTCTAAAAATAATATTGTTCTGAATATTCGGACGACGCAAATCCAAATAGCGATATTTCATACGAATATCGTCACCGCCATCAGATTCTTCCTCAATCGTAAAAGGTGGCGTTTTTGACTCATTCAAAATCTCCAAACCAGTTACTTCGATTTCCACATCACCAGTCGGCATTTTCGGATTTTTAGAAGAGCGTTCTGCCACGACGCCCGTCACTTTCACGACGTATTCCCGCCCCAAAGTTCTTGCTTTGGCAAACAAATCGGCATCTGTTTTTTCTTCTGTCAATAGCAACTGCGTCACGCCATAACGATCTCGCACATCCGCAAATAGCATAAACCCTTTATCTCTTGTCTTCTGAACCCAACCGCAAATCGACACGGTTTCGCCTACATTTTCGATGCGTAACTCGCCGCAAGTGTGTGTACGATACATTTTTTATTTATATAGTGATTAGTAAATAGTGATTTGTGATTAGTAGCTTACTCGTTATAATAATTAGTTTATTTCATTCCAAACCAATCATTAATCACGGATTACTAATCACTAAATTTCCAAAATCGCTGCAAATATACGAGTTTGATGTGATTATAACATTCCGAAACATCGGAATAAACTAAATTGAACAGATTAAACGGATTTTTACGGATTTTTTTGTTAATTCAAAATTAAGGTCTATTAAAAAACAAAAATTAAATTAACTTTGTTACTAAAGTTTTAGTTGAAAGCCTTGCGTCAAAGGTTTTATTAATAAATTTGAACATTTAAAAAACGACAAAATACGAGTTATGGAAAATGTTAGTTTAGCTCAAAAAATCCAAATTGGCTTATTGGGAGTAATTGCAGTCTTATTAGTACTGCAACTAAGCGGTGTTTTTGATTCAGGGTCTTCTGCGATTCGTCAACAAGCAGCGAGCGAATTACAGGCATCAGGTAATAATGGTGCAATAACACCAGCACAGCCTGGGATTCAGCCAACGGAAACAACTGTTCAACCACAAACACCTCCTGTTCCATCTGGTCCAAAAACAAACATGACCTTTGAAGAATCAACGTATAACTTTGGTACGGTGACAGAGGGAGAAAAAGTAGAACGTATTTATAAGTTTAAGAATACAGGAAATGATCCTTTGGTGATTAGTAACGCACAAGGTTCATGTGGTTGTACTGTTCCACAGTGGCCAAAAGAGCCTATCGCTCCGGGTAAGTCAGGTGAAATTAAAGTTGTTTTTGATAGTAAAGGAAAAGCAGGTAAACAAAACAAAACCGTTACAATCACGGCAAATACGGAGCCTGCAACTACAACTATCAATATCACTGGAGAGGTTTTGAAAAATCCTAATACAGCAGCAGATAACGGAAAGTCTGGCACTCAATCAATTCAGGTGACTCCAGGTGGAAAATAAAAAAAGTTAGTTATTGACGAATATTTATTCGATAATCAATGAAAAGAGCCGATTCTTCTGTATTTAAGGAGAATCGGTTTTTTTATAAATATATCATACCTTAAATGAATCCTTAATCTGGTTGACTTTCTTTTTCCTTTGCATTCGGCGTATTAGTCATTAGACTTTTGTCAGACGTAATTTTGAGTATGCACCTTATATAGTACAGTATGAAGTGTGTAGTATAAGGAGTTAAAAAATAAATTTGCTCTTTGTCAAATTTATTTTTTACTAAGAATTTGATAATCAAATAAATAAGTATAGTTTTTTTTAAGAAACTGTTAAAAATGATGTCATTTTCAACAGTTCTAAGTTGTTGCGTATTTTTTGTCCTATTTTAAGACCTTTTCTTGTAAGAAAATGGTCAAAACATATCAAAAATTAGAACTATAATTTAAAAATATGTTTACATTTGTGCTTGATAGTCAATTAGTTGTTTACATTTTTTGAGGTTTGATTTCTTAAAGAATCATTTATGAAAATAGAAATTATTGTAAATGCAACTTTCACAAAACTTAATATGTTATTAAGCAATATTTCAAAAACAAGTAATTGTCAGAGATTATACATTAGTCACTAAAATATAAAGAATTACCCTGAAAAATTAGGAAAAGGCTTTTAGTAAATTGCGTTTAGTTATCTTTTTGATTTAAAATAATTTACAATTGTTTTGGTCTTTTCGATAAAATTGCGACCTTTGCAATCGCCTTTATCTAGACAAGGGTTTCTTCTTAGATAACTTATTAAAAATCAATTAAATACGAATGAGAAAGGCTGATTTAGTAGCAAAGATCGCAGATAAAACGGGAATCGCAAAAGTAGATGTACTTGTAACTTTAGAGGAATTTTTTACAGAAGTGAAAAACTCTCTATCAGAAGGAGAAAATGTTTATGTTAGAGGTTTTGGTAGCTTCATCTTAAAAGAAAGAGCTAAGAAGATTGGTCGACACATTAAGAAGAATGAAGCAATTGAAATTCCTGCTCATTATATTCCTGCGTTCAAGCCATCAAAAGCATTTGTTGATTCAGTGAAGGAAAATGTTCCTGTAGAAGAGAAGTAATTATAAAAAAGTAAGCAATGTCACAACGAAACTTACAAATTATAGTCATTGCAGTCAGTGTTTTGTTATTTGCTTTCCTTTATTTTGGAGTTAGAACGGCGCCGCAAAATCGCTCGGATGTTGATAAAACAAGAGCTTTAAGAGCCGAAAGTTCTACAGATATAGATGAGCTAATTTTATCAGCAAAGGCTGATTTTACAAAGGAACAGTTAGCACCTATTGTAGAGATAGAAGCGAACTTACCATTACAACTAACAGACAGTTTAAGAGCGGAAAGCTTTAAGATTTTGTCTAAGGAATGGAACTCGTTGAATCAATTCGCAATCGGTGGTATATATGCTCAAAAAGTAGCAGAAATTTTTAATACAGAAGAGAGTTGGTCTATTACAGGGACAACTTTTGGTATTGGGCAAAAAAGAGCAACCGATGAGGAAGTTCGAAAATTCTGTGTTGAGCAAGCTGTCGCAGCTTTCAATAAAGCCATTGAATTAAACCCGAAAGAAACGCAGCATAAAATTAACTTAGCGTTGGTTTATGTAGAAACAGAACAGCCGATGCAAGGTATTGGTATGTTAAGGGATTTAAATCAAAAAGAACCTAATAATACAGCGGTATTGTTAGCTTTGGGACAACTTTCAGTTCGTTCAGGTCAATACGATAAAGCGATTGAACGTTATCAAAAAGTAGTTGATATTGAGCCGAGTAATTTGAGAGCATATTATGCAATGGCTCAGGTTTATGAATCACTCGGTAAAGTTCAAGATGCAATCGAAGCATATAATCAATGTTTGGAACTTTCAGATGATGAGACATTCAAATCTGGAATCCAACAAAACATAAAGAAACTAAAGTCGAATTAATTTAGTAATAATTAATTCTTATTTAAAAACATTTAAAAACATTTAAAAACAGGAGGAGATTATGCCTTGTGGAAAAAAACGTAAACGTCATAAAATCGCTACACATAAGCGTAAAAAAAGACTACGTAAGAACCGTCATAAGAAGAAGAAATAGGATATAAGAGATTCTATTTTCGAGACATTCTACTTACATTTGGGTTCGACAGACAACAGCATACGAGTGATTATTAGTTAATAATATGTTGCTCGTATGCCTATTTATTTTAGGTAACTGAAAGCATTTTTAAAGGACTTCCTTTATAATGACTTAGCCAACTCCATTTTTAATAACTACTTTTAGGGTTATTAAGTATAAAGAAATTAGTAGTCATCAAATATTTGATGACTATTCGTGCTAATGCACATTAAGGTAAGAAAACCCCAACATTCTATCCTTGCTTATTAACATTGATGATGTTCACAACGAAGACAATACAAATTGCGGTGAATATCTCATACTTTTTTCAGTTTGCCATTCAGTAGCAACTAACAATAGAGTTATGTCCTGACATAACTGCTGATTTAGCGGAATACGCCATTGAGTAAAATGTGTTTGTCAAGCGATAAGTTAAGGTTTGTTTCTCCCGATATGAAGCTGGTCATTATAGATTAATGATTGTCAAGGTAAAGGTACAATGTCCTCATAATATCACACATTTGGAAAAAGAATTAATTATCAACGCTACACCTACAGAGGTCGAAATTGCTCTGTTGGAAGGTAAGCGATTGGTTGAAATTCATCATCAGAAAACCAACAATAATTTTACTGTTGGTGACATCTTTCTGGGCAAAATTCGGAAGTTAATGCCTGGATTAAATGCTGCTTTCGTTGATATAGGTTATAAGAAAGACGCATTTCTGCATTACACAGATTTAGGCCCTAAATTAAATTCTCTTCAAAAATTTGCAGATCGTTCTATTTCGGGAAGTTTGAAAACACCGATGTTGGCAGAGTTTAAGTTTGAACCGGAAATTATCAAAACGGGTAAGGTCAATCAAGTTTTAAATCGTCGTCAGCATATTTTGGTGCAGATTTTAAAAGAACCGATTTCTACAAAAGGGCCAAGATTAAGTTGTGAAATTACGATTCCTGGCCGATATATTGTACTGACTCCTTTTGCTAATATGGTTGCGGTTTCTAAAAAAATCTCTAATGGAGAAGAACGCAAACGTTTACAAAAATTAGCAGAAAGTATTCGTCCAAAAAACTTTGGTTTAATTATTCGTACGGCCGCAGAAGGAAAGAAAGTTGCGGATTTACACGAGGAATTATTATTGTTACTAAGCAAGTGGAAGCAAGTACACGAGCAATTACATAAGGTAAAGCCACCCAAAAAGTTATTAAGTGAGTTAGATAAGACTTCAAGTATCTTACGAGATATTTTAAATAGTGACTTTAATAGAATCGTGGTTAATGACAAAGAGTTATTTACCAGTATTCGTAGTTACTTGAATCAAATCGCTCCCGATAAGGTCAAAATCGTTAATTATCATGGTTCTAATAAACCGATTTTTGATACTTATGGTATAACAAAACAAATTAAATCGTCTTTTGGTAAAACGGCAACGATGCCGAGCGGTGCGTATTTGATTATTGAGCATACGGAAGCGATGCATGTCATTGACGTGAATAGTGGACACAAAACCAGTCGTCAAGATCAAGAGACAAGTACTATGGCGGTCAACTTAGAAGCCGTTGAAGAGATCGCTCGTCAGCTACGTTTGCGGGATATTGGCGGGATTATTATTGTGGATTTCATTGATATGAAAACGCCCGACAATAAGAAAAAACTCTACGAAGCGATGAAAAAGGCGATGAAGATTGATAGAGCTCAACATACGATTTTACCATTAAGTAAATTCGGATTGATGCAAATTACTCGTCAGCGTGTTCGTCCCGAAATACATATTAACACCGCCGAAAAATGTCCAACTTGTAAAGGAACGGGGAAAATTAATCCAACTGTTTTGTTGACTGATGAGATAGAACGAGATTTGAATTTTATTGTGAATTCTCAGCCTCCTGCTGCATTGACTTTGGAGGTGCATCCGTTTGTTCATGCGTATTTGAAGAAAGGACTGCCAAGTATGCAAATGCACTGGTTTGTGAAGTTTGGTCGATGGATAAAGATAAAACCTGATACGAATTTACAAATGATTGCCTACAAGTTTTTTGATGAAAATGATGAAGAAATTAGATTGAATTAATATTGTTTTGTTCGATTGTTTGAGTGTTCAAGTGTTATTCGAGAACATTCAAACATTCAAACATTCAAACATTCAAACATTCATGTCCTCTCCCTTTTTAAGAATTAATGACGATTTAATTTTACATCAGCCACAGATTGACTTTGCGGAAGAGCTGTTTGCTTTAGTGGAGGCGAATAGAACTTACCTACAAAAATGGTTGCCGTGGGTGAATACAACTCAATCTCCTAAAGATTCTCAGCAATTTTTGAAAAATGCTCGACGATTTAGTTTTGGTGGTCAGCAGTTTCACACCATTATTATTTATAAAAATAAAATCGTCGGTTTAGTTGGGTTCAATGCCATTTATAAAAAGCATAAAAAAGGGGAAATCGGTTACTGGATTGCTCAAGATATGCAAGGAAAAGGCATTGTTACTCAAGCCGTCAATCGTTTAATTCACTATGGTTTCAAACATTTGGATTTAAACCGAATTGTAATCAGAGTGAGTACCGAAAACATCAAAAGTCAACAAGTCGCACAACGTTTAGGTTTCATTTACGAAGGCACTCTTCGCAACGACTTTTTTCAAAATAATCGGTTTTTAGACATGGAAATTTATGGATTGCTAAAGTCAGAGTTTGAAAAACTAAATACAACCGAATAAAAGGTATTCTTAAAATACCTTTTATCCGAAGTACTAAAATTCTAAAAAGCAAAATACATACCCGCCTGCACCATAAACCTCGAAGCCTCGGGATTATCCAAATAATTTAATCTCCAAATCGCATGAACTTGTAAGATTTTAAAAATATTTTCGATACCAACGCCTGCCTCCATATACGGAACATCATTTGGGCTACGAATCGGAATAGTTCTTTCTTTGACATCAGAGGTATTGTTGCTATTCGCTGTGAAATTTTCATTAGAAAGTGTTCCCCAAGTTCCTTTAAAGGTCACTAAGGAACGCCAATCCAATTTCCGCATTAATGGAATTTTATTTAATAAATAGCCATCAAAATGATGTTCTAATTGCCAATTTATATATTGATCGGTAACAAATTCGTAGCGGTTCATGACATTGTAACTCATACTATTATAAAAATAAGTGTCATTTCCCTGTGGAATTTCCAACAATAACATCGGTAATGCAGTCGGACTAAAGACTTTGCCAATTTGAAATTGATACCGAAACCAACCAATCGGATTTGTATAAATCCAATGCGAATAATTCAGTTGTACCTTTTGATAATTGTACTCACTACCCAAAACGCCTTTCATTCCGTGTGTATAAACAAATTCGACAATTGGATATTTAGAACTTCCAAAAGTTACATAATTAAAATCTCCATTGATTCGCTTTTCCTGAAACGCATATCGAACTCGCAAAACAGCTTCTGTTGTATTGACCGTTGTATCAATTTCAGTCGTATTTGGATTGATAAACTGATAATCAAAACCTAAGCCACCTGGTTCAACACCTCCGTAAGGGTCAAGCTGTCGATTCAATAAAATCGGTCGAATGTGCATGCCTTTTTTCCAAAACTTCTCGTACCAAATTTTTGTTTCTTTCATTCTCACCATTCGCCATGGTAAATCTCGTCGAAACGTATTGGAAAAAATATTCGCACTCGGTAAATCCTCACTACTTTTATGCGTCAAAACGACATCGTCCATATACTGAAAACCCAACATTTGGCGAGGGGCATTTTCCAGTTTCCAACGATAACGGAAAAAATATTTAAAATCTTCATCTCTCGTTCCATAGCCAACTTGACCTTCGATTCGCATCGTTTCATTCAATACATCGACCGAGCCGCCAAGCGTAAAGCGATTGCCTTCTACGGCGTTTGTGTAATACAAATTCGTGTAAGGCCCGAGCCGAACAGGCCCGAAACCGTTTTTTTCTTCACGAATTGTCAAGAAACCAGTACTTATCGTTTCTGCAATTTTGTAATAACGCTGATACATTGGTAAATCCTGAATGGTATCAATCATTTCATAAATCTCGATTTCGTTCTCCGACAATTGGTCATGACGATTTTCTGTCCAATAAGATTCTTCCTTTTCCAATGCCTCCAAATCGTATTGTTGCGTATCGGCAACTTTATATTTTTCGCTCAATTCTTCGGCTTCGAAACGATAGTTTTTGTACGAAGAGGTCTTTCGACCAATCAGTCCTGGTGCTTCTTTTGTCGCTGTGAAATCCAGTACCATTTTCTGTTTGCCTAACGTCCAGCTTTCGCCTTCCAGTTGATACTCTTCAAAAATAATCACTCTATCAATGAAGTTGATATTCACATCTTTACTCATCCACATATTCAACTTCACGACTGCAAATGACGAATCTGCTACCCAAAAATCACCGTAAAACGTATTTTCTTGTTTTCGTTTTGGTTTGAAACGTAGATTGTAACACCATTTATTTTCGATAAATGTGCTGTCTTCAATGTAATATTCGTAATAAAATAAACCCGAATTAGCGAACGGACTCACCAGCGGTTTTTCCAAAATTTTCACTCGATTATCATACACATTATACGGCTGATGCATTCTATCCAAATACTGTAAAATCGAGGCGTTTCCAATACCAGATTCTCGAACAGCTTCCAGTTCTGCACGAGTATTTCCATTTTTACCATAAACGTTAGAAATTGTTTCTTTCAAAAAAATAGGTAAAAACGGCTTTTCGTCAGAAACAGAATCCACATAATCATAAATAATTTTAAAATCGGACATCCAAGGATTATCGATCAGGCCTTCACGAATATTATGGAAATCCAGCTCTACTTTCGTATAATCTTGGTAATAATAATTATCGTATTTATCTAAGCGATTTTTATCTTTATTTTCGATAATACCTCGCACAATTGCATCTGCAGGATTTTCTCCGGCAAAGACGACAACTTCCGCCAAGTCAAACGAACTAGAATACAAATTAAAATGAATCGTTTGTTCCACTTGATTCAAAATCGGTTTTTTCAAATTATTATAACCCAAAGCCGAGACCGATAAAGAATCGTAGTGTTTTTCTAACGTCAAAGTATAGTAGCCATCAAAGTCAGACGTTGCTCCAATGCCCTCACCTTCGATAAAAATATTACAAAACGGCACACCTTCTTCGGTATCGTTATCGATCACTCGACCTGTAATTGTCAGGCTTTGTGCGAAAGTAGTCGTCGTAATTAGTAGAAGGAGGCTTATAATTAAGTTTGTTTTCATAAAAAGTTTGGTGATTTGAAGTATTCGTTAGCCGATGAGCGGGCTAAAACTTAACGAAACTCATCGGAGGATTTTTGTAACTGTTGCATTTTCTTAGACGAAAGTACAACGGATTTTGTGTAGATATTCTATCTTTTTTATGAAAAAGTAATTTTAGGTAATAAACGTTGACTATTTGAGATTTTTATGTTTTTGCATGATTCGACGTATTCAACCGATACCGTTTTATTGATTACTTCTTCACCTTTCAAAATCCGTTTTCCCGCCTTCTTTTTTCATCAACTTAGTTTCCTTAATAATGATATTTTGCGAGAAACCTTTACACATATCGTAAATCGTCAACGCAGCGACCGAAGCACCAGTTAAGGCTTCCATTTCTACGCCAGTTTGACCTTTAGTTTTGGCGAGACATTCGATGATGACTTCGTTATTTTGATTGGTTGTTATATCAATTTTGACTTTTGTCAATGGTAGCGGATGACAGAGCGGAATTAAGTCGCTCGTTTTTTTTGCTCCCATAATTCCTGCTAAAATAGCGGTCTGAAAAACTGCACCTTTTTTGGTTTGAATATCATGATTATCGTTTAAATGTTCCATCACTTCGCTGGGTAACTCGACAACTGTTTGAGCAATCGCAATACGTTGCGTGATAGCTTTCGCTCCAACATCAACCATCGTTGGATTACCTTTGTCTGTTAAGTGCGTAAATTTCATCTTTTGAGTATTTGAATGTTCGAATGTTTGAATGTTCGAGTGTTTGAATGTTTGAATGTTTGAATGTTTGATAACACATCAACATTTATTTTTTTGTAAATTTGTACGAAAATACAAAATCAATTAATATACATGGCTACTCGAAAAACTTTGTTGATAATATCGTTTGCTATTTTTAGTAGTATTGCCTTTGGTCAAAGGAGTGATAACCTAAAAGAAAAGCGAAATAGCCTAAAAGCGGACATCGAAAAAACGACTTCGGAGATCCAAACTACGACTAAAAAGCGGAAATCTACCTTGCAGCAGTATCAATCCTTGAAAAAGTCAGTTGGGACAAAAAAGGAAATGATCAAAGCCTTAAATTTGGAAATCGAGCGTTTAGATACTCGAATTATCCGTCAGGTGGATTTAGTCAATAATTTGCAAGCGGATTTGGAGCTATTGAAAGATCGTTACGCAGAGTTATTGCGTAAAGCTTATCGTCAAAGTCAATCGAATGAGCAATTTTTATTTTTGGTTGCTGCCGATAGTTTCAATGACTTTGTACGTCGTTGGCGTTTTTTGCGACAATTTCATCAATATAAGAAGAATCAAGCCGATCTAATTAAAAAAACACAAACTGCTTTTGAGTCTCAAAATATTATTTTAGAAACTTTAAAGCGTGAAAAAGTAGCGATTATTGCTCATATTAAAGATGAGACGAAAAAGTTAGGAGCGAAAATTAGACAAAAAGAAGTTGCTGTCAAGAAATTATCCGAAAAGGAAAAGGTGTTAAAGGTTAAATTAGCAAAACAAGAAAAAGCCAAAAGCCAATTAAATTCGGATATTGAAGCAGCTATTTTTGCTGAAACGAGAGTTCGACGGACAGAAAATCGAAGTCTGCAAGGACGAAGAAAGCGGACTTTTTCAAAAAAAGAAAAATCACTCACCAGAGGTTTTCAGCAACAAAAGGGGCAACTACCGAAACCCGTCAATGGAACGGTTGTTGGCAAATTCGGCATTCGAGTGCATCGTGAGGCGAATAATACAAAGACGGAAAGTCCAGGGGTCGATATTAAAACAACTACAAATGCCAGTGTAAAATCAGTTTATGAAGGTGTTGTCGCTCGGATATTTTATAAACCAGAATTCCAAAATATCGTTTTGGTGCAACATGGTGAATATTTTACCTTATATTCTAACTTAAAATCGACGGTCGTTAAAAAGGGAACGAAAGTCAAAACGGGGGATGTTATCGGGAAAGTAGGAACAAAAAATGGTAAAACTGAGTTACATTTCCAGATTTGGAAAAACGGAACGAAACTGGATCCAGAAATGTGGTTTTAAGACGGCAAACGATAATTTTATTGCACTCATTCTCAGTCTTCCTCTTGAGTACTCGACACAGGAAGTTAAATCAGAGATTTCAATTGATCAGAAATTGAGATTCGTTCCTCTACTTTTTTTAGGGAAAGGATCGGGAAAGGGGTAAAAAAATAACATTTAAAAATATATATGACTAACGATTGGAACGTAGGTAAGCAGCAGAAGAAAGGGCTGAAAAAAGGATTAGAAAATGCGATTTTGGTCGGTGTTATCAAAGACAGCGATACAAAAGAACAGGTGGAGGAGTATCTGGATGAATTAGAATTTTTGGCGATGACGGCTGGTGCAAAAACGGTTTTGAAAGTTACACAACGTATGCATAAACCGAATCCTGCGACTTTTATCGGTTCGGGAAAACTGGCAGAAATTCAGGAATATATCGAAGATGAAGCAAATGATATTGATTTGGTGATTTTTGATGATGATTTGTCACCAAAACAAACGAATGTCATTGAAAAAGAATTGAAACGCAAAATCATTGATAGAAGTAGTTTGATTTTGGATATTTTCGCTTCGAGAGCTCAAACTGCACAAGCCAAAACACAAGTCGAACTCGCTCAAATGCAATATTTGTTGCCAAGATTACGAGGGCTTTGGACACACTTAGAACGCCAAAAAGGTGGTATCGGAATGCGTGGGCCAGGGGAGCAAGAGATTGAAACGGATAGACGTATTGTACGTGATAAAATCGCTAAACTTAAAAATCAGTTGGCTAAAATCGATCGACAAAGTCAAACGCAACGTAAAAATCGTGGGGAAATGATTCGGGTCGCTTTAGTCGGTTACACGAATGCTGGAAAATCAACGCTGATGAATGTGTTGAGTAAGTCAGAAGTGTTTGCTGAAAACAAACTCTTTGCGACTTTGGACACAACGGTTCGTAAAGTAGTTTTTGGTAGAATGCCGTTTTTGTTGTCCGATACGGTTGGTTTTATTCGCAAATTGCCGCATCATCTGGTCGAGAGTTTTAAATCAACTTTGGACGAAGTGCGAGAAAGTGATTTATTAATTCATTTGGTAGATTTGTCGCACGTTGCGTATGAAGATCATATTTCGACTGTGAATAAAACGATTAAGGAATTGGGGGCGGACGATATTCCAACAATCTTGATTTTCAATAAATTAGATTTGTATCGAGAACGCAATTTTGATGATTTGTTAGACGAGGAAACGAAGCAAGAAATCCTTGACGGCATCAAAGAAAATATGCAAAATAAATACGATGATATGGAAGTCTTGTTTATTTCTGCAAAAGACAAAGAAAATATGGATACTTTGCGTGAAATTGTCGGTGCGAAAATTAGTGATTTGTATGAAATTCGCTACCCTTATCGAGCGAAGTTTTGGTAGAAAGATATGAGATTATAGATGTGAGCTATGAGATATGGGATTCAAATATGAAATTACATATCTCGTAGCTCACATCTCACATCTAAACAATGTTAAAAACAAAAGTAAAAGCAAGTCAAGTTACGAACTTGACAGACGGACGATATTTTGCGGCTTGGGAAGTCGAATGGATTGGATTTAATTTTGAATTGGGAGCAGAAACTTATGTCGATATTCAGAAAATGAAGGAAATTCGGGATTGGCTCGAAGGCCCAAAATTTGTTGGAGAATTTGGCCTGACGAATGCGGAAACAATTCGAGAAACGGCTACTTTCTTGGCCTTAGATTTCGTACAAATCAATCATTTTACAGAAGTAGAAACCGCTAAATCAATCGCCGATATTCCAATCATCAAAGAACATTTGATTTTGGCAGATGCGGATAATTCCGAAATAGAGAAGGTTTTTCAAACTTTTCAACCGTATGTCAAACATTTCCTTTTAGATTTTACAAAAAGTGATATTCCGTGGGCAGCAATTAAGGCCGGAACGTTCATGGATTTTACGCTTTTGCAAAAAATCTGTCGGGAATATTCTGTGATTTTGAGCGTTGATTTAACGCCCGATAATTTGACGGAAGTCATGGAAACACTCAATCCCTACGGTTTAAATCTAACAGGTGGCGAGGAAGAAAAAGTAGGTTTTAAGAACTTTGACGATATCGATGAAATTATAGAGGCGTTATATGTTGAAGTCTAAATTACGGAATTCTTAAATCGTTTTTAATAAAATTGATGCAATTAAAAGGCACAAAGGAATTTTATTCTTTTGTGCCTTTCGTAGTTTAAAAAATACACCTTTTTAATAACTTGCACGTTATCAACAGCGTTACTTGAAGTTCTTTCAACTTAAAAATCATCAATGAAAAATATCTTACTAATATTGCCAATATTGTTTTTTTCAATTGCTCTGTCTGCTCAAAACCAAATCTTAATGGTCGATAGTATTAATGTTTTTGGTAATAAAAAGACAAAAACGAATATGGTTATTCGGGAGTTAGATATTCAAGTTGGCGATACGATTATAGGCGGTGATTTAGAAAATATGATTGAACAAAATCGCTTATTATTGGTAAGTACGGGGTTGTTTTCACAAGTTGAGGTGACGACGAAAATTAATGCTAATCAATTGATAATCAATATACAAGTCGAAGAATCTTGGTATTTATATCCTTATATAAATATCGCTTTTGGAGATAGAAATTTTAATCTTTGGCAACAAAATGATTATGCACTTAATCGTTTGAATTATAGTTTTCAAGTGGTGCATCGAAACTTAACTGGCCGACGAGATTTATTGAAATCTTATGTGCAGTTGGGGTATGAACCCAAATTTCAAACAACTTACGAAATTCCTTATTTTAATGAAGCTCAAACACTGGGATTTCGAGGAGATATTTTTTATGCACAAGCTAAAGAATGGGGCTTGAATACGAATGCCGATACGTTGAGTTTGATTAGTAATCAAGATTCTGTGATGATTCGACGGTTTCGGTTAACGGCAGGTTTGCGGTATCAACAAGGCGTCTTTAATCGACACGAAGTTGAGTTACGTTTTCATCAACATCAAATTTCTGATTTTGCTGCAGATTATAATCCTGATTTTTTTCTTGACGGCAATAGGCTACAACGATTTTTTGCTTTAAGGTATCAGTTCACAGCAGATTATCGAGATTTCAAACCTTATCCGAAAAAAGGCTACATCTTCGCTGCGGTGATTCAAAAAGAAGGTTTTGGTATTTTTAATGACTTAAATACGCTGACAATAGAACCTCGATTTGCGTATTATCAGCCGTTGGGTAAGAAGTTTGGTTTTGAGCTAAATGTACGTGGAAAAACGAGTTTAATTCGTGATCAACAACCGTATTTTAATTCTCGTTCGGTTGGTTATCGACCAGATTATATGCGAGGCTATGAGTATTATGTGATTGATGGCTTGGATTATGTCATGCAACGTGCCATCTTACGATACCAATGGTTAGATAAGGATTTGGGCGTAAATAAAAATAAACCGGATAGAATGAGACAAGCGTTTCCTTTGAAAATTTATAGTACGATTTTTCAAGACAATGCGTACGTGAATAATCCATTTTATAGTATTGGAAATAACTTTTCGAATCGTCATTTGTGGGCATTCGGAACGGGGTTGGACTTTGTCATTTATAATGATTTTGTGTTACAATTAGAATATACGTGGAATCATACTTTTGAGAATGATTTATACCTTCATTTTGCTTTACCGTTTTAGGAAATATCGACTGTTTTATTGTGGTACGGTAGCGAAGAAACTTTGGCGACTTCGACAAAAAAAAATAGCCAAAATGCTGTTTTATCAACATCTTGACTATTTATAATAATTTTATATGTAACTTAATTTAATTTTAAACCAACATACTAATAGGATCTTCTAATAATCCTTTGAAAGTATTTAAGAAAGCTGCCCCGCTTGCTCCATCAACGACTCTATGGTCACAAGATAGCGTTACTTTCATAATATTTCCAACAGCGATTTCACCATCTTTTACCACAGGAACTTGGTTAATTCCACCAACGGCTAAAATACAAGAATCTGGAGGATTGATGATAGCGGTGAACTCTTCGATACCGAACATTCCTAAGTTAGAGATAGAGAACGTATTACCTTGCATATCTTCTACAGGTAATTTTCTTTCCATCGCTTTTTTCGCTTTATCTTTTACTTCTGCTGAGATTTGAGATAAAGATTTCATATCTGCGTTGCGAATTACCGGAACAACTAACCCTTCATCAACAGCAACTGCGACACCAACATTATAAACTTTGTTGTAACGAATTGCATCTCCTAACCAGCTTGCATTGATTGCAGGATGTTGACGCAATGCTAATGAAGCTGCTTTGATAACTAAGTCATTGAAAGAAATCTTCGAAGGAGACATCGTATTCAATTGTTTACGGATAGTCATTGCTTTATCCATATTGATTGCCATTGTCAAGTAGAAGTGCGGAGCAGAATATTTTGACTCACCCAAACGACGAGCAATCACTTTACGCATATTACTTAACTTCACCTCTTCGTAAGCCTCGCCTTCAACACCTGCTGGTGGTGGAGGTGGCGTAGCTGGTGCAGATACTGCAGGTTGTGGAGCAGGAGCAGGAGCAGGAGCAGATTGCTGCGTTGCGATCGCTGCTTCAACATCACGTTTTACGATACGGCCATTTTCACCAGAACCTTTGATAGCTGAAATTTTTAAGCCTTCTTCTTCTGCCATTTTACGAGCTAAAGGAGAAGCTTTTACTCTACCGTCATCACTTGTTTCTGGAGCGGTTGTTTCCGTTACTTCTTCTTTAGGTGCTTCTGGTGTCACTTCTGCTGCCGGAGTTTCCTCTTTTTCAGCACTTCCACCGTTCGCTTTCGCTAAAGCAGCGTCTAAATCCGCTTGGAAATCTTCACCTTTTTCACCAATTACCGCTAAAACTGCATTCACAGGAACGGTTTCCCCTTCTTGTACACCGATATGTAACAATGTACCTTCAAAGAAACTATCTTGTTCCATTACCGCTTTGTCCGTTTCGATTTCTAAGAGCAATTCTCCGATTTCAACTTCATCACCGATTTCTTTATGCCAACCGGCGACTGTACCTTCAGTCATCGTATCACTCAAAAGGGGCATCAACATTACCTCAGCCATTGGATAGTATTTTTTATTTTTTAAAAATGCTTAGTTTAATACTTATTTTTAAATGAATGAAAATCTCATTCACACAACAATTCATTTAATTGAAACCACAAAAGTAAAATAGGGTTTTTAAAATTCCGCCAAAGTTAAGAAGTTTTTTGTATTTACACCTTCCGATTGACGATTCGATAATTATAAAATTATAGTTATGAACCTGTTTTTATTAAAATTTCCACTTTTCGTTAAAAAAATGTGGTCGTTTATTCCTTTCTATCGACATTTGACCTTTCAGCGAATTTATGTAGTTTTATATAAATAGTTATTCTAAAACAACTATAAATGAAAGATAAAAAAATAAAACAAGTTCAACCGAATAATCCATTACACGGTGTAAAATTAGCAGATATATTAGAATTTTTGGTTGAAGAATATGGTTGGAGACGATTAGGCGAAATTATTACGATCAAGTGCTTTACGAATAATCCGTCTATTAAATCCAGTCTAAAGTTTTTGAGAAAAACGCAATGGGCAAGAGATAAAGTAGAAGCCTTGTATTTAGAGTCGAAACGGCACTAAGGTGTTGAATTTTTGATATATTTTATGCCGTTTTAAACGTACTTCTTAGAAGTTGTAGAACGTATTATCATGTTTCGTTTTTTTAATCCTTGTTCTCTCACTATTTGCCTACACTTCTAATGCTCAAACTTATGTGCCTTTTCCAGCTTCAGCTGATATGGCAGTTTGGTTACAAAAGTTGAAATTTTATTCCCTAAGTTCTGAAATGTTTGGCGAACCTTTATCCTCGCAAAAATCTACAGACTTAACGTCGCCTCATGCTAATGAAATATTACTTGAGTTTGTATTAAATAGTGTCAAGCATGGTTTGAACGAAATATTATCAAACTATAACACCAATAAAAAAGGTCGAATCAACCTAAGCTAATTCGACCTTTTCAAAATACTCAATACTTCGTATTTGACACTTAAAATCAATGTGCTTCCTACCAATTCTCCCCAACATCCATACCTACCAAAATCGGTACTTGTAAATTCGGAGTTGCTTGAATAAATTATTTTGAACTCATTTATTTTTTAAGTATTATTACTATTATTCAAAAAATGATTAGATATGGATATTCAAGGAATAGATAAGACAATTTTAAAATCAACTATCAAAGAAATTTTGATAGAAGATACCTCTATTTTTAAAGACATCATTCGTGAGATTTTAATTGAAAACAAAATCATTGGTGATAATGCGGAAAGTGAAAGACAGCAGAAGATTGAAGCCTTGATTGATGCGGACTTTGATAAATATGAGGATGTTTTTAAAGCCTTAGCCTAATGGAATATTTGAGAAAAGCAGATATTATTTTTATCA
>CBFIHR010000070.1:0-23700 GCA_965662365.1 Saprospiraceae bacterium | reverse complement strand
CCATCAATACTTGCGGAACATCTATTCCAACAACGAAAGTTATCACCGTTTTAGATGTACCGTCACAAGTTGTCGTTTCAGGCGAAACCGATGTTTGCTTAAATGATACCGAAACTTATCTTGCGGCAGGCGATGCAACAAATTACACTTGGATTGCTATTGGCGGAACAGCCAACGGAAATCAAATCACTTGGACAACACCAGGCGTTCAGGCGGTCAACTTAATTGCAACTAACTTTTGTGGTGTATCTAATCAGCCACTTTTATTACCTGTCAATGTTAACACAACACCAAATATCACACAAAGTATCGTTGGTGACTCGGTTGTTTGTGCCGGGATTTCGACTTATTCTTTGCCACAAATCACAGCTATCAATTATACTTGGTCGATTTCCGGTGGTGGAACGATTCAAGATTTGAACAGTTCAGCCAATATAAATTGGATTACACCTGGGACTTATACGATTACGGCTATTCCATCGAACGACTGTGGCAACGGCAACACAATTACAAAGCAAGTTACCGTTCGTAACGCACCGACACAACCTGCAACGATTCAAGGTTTGGACACCGTTTGTACAGTGGGAAGTGGTTATTCGACTGTTCCTGTACCTGGTCTGACGTATATCTGGTCATTAGGAAGTGGCGGGATTTTAACGCCTCAGGGCAATAGCTGTTCAGTACTTTGGCAAGACGAAGGCACACACACATTGACCGTTACGCCTATCAATGTTTGTGGGCAACAAGGGACACCGCAGACGAAAACGGTGACGGTACTAATTCCGCCACAATTGACTGGAGGCATTTTTGGCGAAAGCCGAGTTTGTGATGGCGAAACAGAAAGTTATAATTTAGTTGAAAATATTCCTAACTGGACATATAATTGGACGATTGATAATGGTAATGCCGTGACAGGAAATGGGAATCAAGCGGTGGTTGATTTTAATTCAATTGGGATAACGACTCTGAGTGTCGCCGTAGGGAATCAATGTGGCATTGCACCGACCAAAACTTTAGAAATCAAAGTTGAAGATAATTCGCCAAGCTTAACCAGTGATATTTCGGGTGACACCTTGGTTTGTCGTAATTCGGACGTGGTTTATGCCGTCGAAGGTAATGCTGATTTTAATTACAATTGGGTATTAAGCGAGGGCGGAAACATTTCACTTTTAAATAATAGCAGCATCGTCACTTGGCAAACAGCTGGTACATTTACCGTTGGCGTTGCGGCTTCCAATATTTGCGGCACGGGTGATACGCTGTTCAAAACCGTTACGGTCGAAAATCCATTATTTACACCACAAATTTCCTTAATCAACGATACTTTATTTTCTAACAATAACACGCTTTCGCAATGGTTTTTCAATAGCGAACCGATTGAGAACGCTACCGAATCATTTTTCCGACCAACGGAAAATGGCATTTATAATGTGCAATCCGAAAATATTTGTGGTATTACGAATACTTCTAATGATTTCAGTTTTGGTTTAGAGGGCGGTTTATTCCTTTATCCAAACCCTGGGCGTTACTTTATGACACTTCGCATTCCAGAATATATGACCTGGTACTCCATTGATGCAATTGATCAATTAGGTCGTCAAGTGCTTGAACCGATTGAGTACAATGGTTCTAACGAACTTCTAATTGATGTCCGAAGTTTAGAAGCGGGGTTGTATTGGTTTCGAATTGATACCGAAATTATTTTATTGTATCGAAAAGTCGTGATTTTAGATTAATGAATAAAGTTAGAATTAAGAACGTCATGGTATTTTGCTGTGGCGTTCTTAAAACGCTCATTCTCCTCAAAAAGGTAAAAAAAGCGACTTATTTTACGTACCAAAAGCATCAACATAAATTCAAAGCATCCATTAAAAATTAAAATCACGCTTTGGTATAGTTGGTTTCGAGGGTGTCCGATTTCCCCTAAAAAAATGTTAAAACAACATTCAAAAAAAAACACATTTCCAATATTGTTAAATTAACCCTATTTTCGTTCTTATTTTTAAGTTCCGACAAGAAACAGGTCACTAAAAGTCAACATCAAGTATCCAGAAAAATATCTATGAATAATATCACTTTTGAATATCCTACTTGGTTTATTATTTTTTGTGTGTTAGCAGGTTTGCTGTATGCAGGAATTCTGTATTACAAGGATAATCGCTTTCAAGAACAAGGAAAATGGCTCAACTATGGTTTGGGGGCGGCTCGTTTTTTATCGACTTTTTTTATTGCGTTGTTGTTACTTTCGCCTTTATTAAAATCGTTAAAAACAGAAACTAAAAAACCAGTTATCGTTTTGGCTCAAGATCAATCTGAATCTATTGCTAATGACCTAAAAGGTGATACAACAAAGTATCAGCAATCATTCGAGGCATTACAAGATAAATTATCAGAAAAATATGATGTCAAAACTTATGCCTTCGGAGACGAAGTTCGAGAAGGCGTGAACTTTAAATATACCGATAAGGTCAGTAATATTTCGTCAGTTTTGAGTGAAGTCTATGACATTTATTCTAACCAGAACTTAGGTGCAGTCATACTGGCAAGTGATGGAATTTATAATGAAGGCAATAATCCAGTTTATGTTGGTGCGAAGTTGAATGTGCCGATTTATACCGTCGCTTTAGGCGATACAACACCAAAACGAGACGCAATTCTGAAGCGTGTTTTTCATAATAAAATTGCGTATTTAGGAGATAAATTTGGGATTCAAGTCGATGTAACGGCTCAAAATAGCTTGGGTACAAACACCGTTTTATCTGTTTCTAAAGTCGAAAAAGGGGGACGTTTGCGTAAGCTACAAGATTTTCCAATTAATATTCGTGAGAAAAATTTCTTTTTCACACAAGAAATTATTTTAGATGCAGAGCAAGCAGGCGTACAACAATATCGCTTGTCAGTCACACCTATCAACGGCGAAGTCTCGACAGTGAATAACGTACAAGATATTTTTATCGATGTCTTAGACGCTCGTCAAAAGATTTTAATTTTGGCGAATGCACCGCACCCAGACTTAGCTGCCTTACGAACAACGATTAATAAAAATAAAAACTACGAGGCAACAGTCGCTTATGCGGAGAATTTCCGTAAAAATATAGCCGATTTTGATTTTGCGATTTTACATCAAATCCCAAGTGCGACTCGTGATGCAAGTTCGATAATCCGTCAACTGGATGATCAAAAAATGCCTCGCTTATATATCGTTGGTAATCAGACGAATACCGCACAATTAACTAAGCTACAAAATACCTTAACGATAAGTGGTAATTCTCAAAACACGAACGAGGTACAAACATTTATCGGTAATAATTTTAACTTATTTACGATTGATGATGTCTTGAAGCAAGATATTCGCAAATTTCCGCCTGTGATTGCTCCGTTTGGTGATTTTAAAGCTTCTGCAAAAGCTCAAACGCTGTTGTATCAAAAAATTGGAACGGTTGAAACAAAGTATCCTTTGTTGTCTTTTAGTGAAGAAAATGGTCTTAAAACTGGAGTTTTTGCAGCAGAAGGCATCTGGAAATGGCGATTATTCAATTTTTTACAAAATCAAAATCACGATATTTTTGATGAATTATTGGGTAAAACCATTCAATATTTGACTTTAAAAGAGGATAAACGCAAGTTTCGAGTCTCTGTTAATAAAAATGTATTTAATGAAAATGAACGCATTTATTTTGATGCGGAATTGTATAATCAGAGTTATGAATTAATTAATGACGCTGATGTAAGTTTAAAAATTAAGAACGAAAACGGTAAGGTTTTTCCATTTACAATGAGTAAATCAGACAATGCCTATTATTTGGATGCAGGCTTATTTCCTGTCGGAAATTATACTTTTACAGGAAGTGTTAATTCAGATGGAAAACAGCTAACCTACGATAGTAAATTTTCAATTCGTCCGATTCAATTAGAAAGTTTTACGACGACTGCAAATCACGGTTTATTGAAGCTAATGAGTCAGAAATATGACGGTACAACAGTTTATCAAGATAATATGATGGCTTTGGCGGACTCTATTTTTGCAAAAAGCACGATTAAGCCAGTTTTGTACAGCACGAATCAAACCCGCTCGATAATTAATCTAAAATGGATTTTCTTCTTAATTTTATTCTTATTATCCATTGAATGGTTCTTTAGACGCTACTTCGGGGCGTATTAATCGTCTTCTTTTCCTCCAAAGTCCAACAAACCGCAAAGTTGCCATTCATAACTTTGCGGTTTTTATTTTGCAGAAACCTTTTATTTTTTGTCAAAAAAACGCAACTTTGCAGTCCGAACAAAAAAACCAATTAAACTTCAATTAAAACTATTTTAAAACTAACTTTTTTCTAAAATATAGGATTAAGTTAAATAGACTATTTTGAAGGTTATTGGTGACTAATACACTTCTAATCCAATCATTTCTATTTACTCAATCCGTAATCATTCAATTATCATGAGTTTTGACAAAAACAACCCGTGGCACAAGGTAAATCCTAGCTATAATGCGGCCAAAGGGACAATCAAAGGAATTATTGAAATTCCTAAAAACACAACTGCAAAATATGAACTGGATAAAGAAAGCGGTTTATTGATATTAGACCGAGTATTGTATTCTTCTCATTATTATCCGGCTAATTATGGCTTTATTCCGCAGACGTATTGTGATGACAAAGATCCACTGGACATTGTGGTTTTGTCTCAAATCGACATCGTACCAATGTGCTTGGTAGAAGCGAAAGTTATCGGGGTAATGCGTATGTTAGATGGTGGCGAGTTAGATGATAAAATCATTGCTGTTGCTGCAAATGACATGAGTGTCAATCATATCGAAGATATTTCAGAACTACCAGAACACTTTTTTAGAGAATTACGTAATTTCTTTGAAGATTATAAGAAATTAGAAAATAAAACGGTAGAAGTTGAGAAGTTTCAAAATGCTAAAGTCGCTCAAAAAATTGTAGAGCAAAGTATCATTGACTACAAGGAGCATATCAAACAATTAAAATAAAGCAGTCTTTCATTAATAAAAAAAGCTATTTCAAAAGTTGAAAAAAGCAAATAAATAGGTTTGCCAATTCGTCTCGACAACCGATAAGGTTTAATCAATACGTTGTATAAATTTTCTTGTCGAAATATTTAGGTCAGCCTACTTAAAATTTAATCAGCTTTGCTACCGCAAAAAAGCGGTGGTAAAGCTGATATTCTATCCGAGTCACCTTTGGAAAACACATTTCTCATCCCCTTATCCGTTTTTATTGGTTTTATAGTTCCCTCCAGTCAATTTTGAGTCAAAAATATTCTATCTACCTAAAATTGTGCATAAATGAATTCACAAGCTAAGTTGTTATAGTATTATATTGTTTTGAAATAATCTACTGAAAATAGTTATGGCAATTAAAGGAAATTTCACAGTAAAATCTAAATATTTTAGTTGAACCTCAAAAGTTATTTAACAGCATTCTTTTGTAAATGCTCTCGTGACTTTTATGGCTTTTATGGCTCAATACTTTTCTTATAATTATCATATCAAATTATTTTTTATACATAAATAACAACCATGAAAAAGTTAAATTTTTTTTATCTGCTTTTATTATTTGTAATTGCTTGTAATCCTGATGGAGAGCAACCTCCTACCGGAGAAACACCCGGTTTTGAAGGATACACATTAGTTTGGAGTGATGAATTTGATGGTAATTCTATTAACACCAGCAACTGGGTACACGAGTTAGGTGATGGTACCGATTATGGCCTTCCAGCAGGTTGGGGAAACGACGAACTTCAACTATACACTGATGCTTCGGACAATTCTTACATAGAACAAGATGCAGATGGTACATCTGCTTTGGTAATCGAAGCAACAGAAGAGGGCGCAGGAAATTACCGTTCTGCAAAACTAACGACACAAGGATTACAGAGTTTTAGATATGGTAAGATTGATGCTCGGATTAAGCTACCGACAGCACAGGGAATGTGGCCAGCATTCTGGATGTTAGGTGACAATTTCCCGACGGTCGGCTGGGCAGGTTGTGGTGAAATTGATATCATGGAATTGGTAGGTTCAGAGCCAGATGTAGTTCATGGTAATATTCACTATGTCAACGGACAGCAAGAATACAAAAATGCGGAAGGTGATTCAAAAATGATTAATGAAACCTTTGACCAAAATTATCATAACTTTAGTATTGAATGGACTCCTACAGAAATCCAATGGTTTTTAGACGGAGAGCTTTTCAAGACAACATCTATTGATGATGATGGTATGAAAGAGTTTCATCGTTCTTTCTATTTGATACTAAATGTAGCCGTCGGAGGTAACTGGCCTGGTAGCCCAGATGCTTCTACTTCTTTCCCTCAAAAAATGTACGTGGATTATGTCCGTTATTATACCAAAGATGGATTTACAGCACCTACTGAGCCAGTTTTAGATATCGATGAAGAAACTGTTTTTATTAATATACCTCCTAACGTCGGCGAATATGCCTTTAATGAATCAATGAATCAATTTCCGGACATCGGTACCATGATATTTGGCGGTGGTGGAGAGCCTGATATTTTACCTTCAGGAACAGCCATAGATGGTGATAGTGCCGTATTGTTTCGTTACCCTGGTAGTAGCTGGGGCGGCGGTTGGTTCGACTTAGATCAATCCCCGATCGATATGAGTGCTTATGCCAATGGTAGCTTAGTGTTTGCGGTTAACCTTCCTTCTACCATCGTTGATGCCGAAATAAAGTTAGAATCTGTCAGTAGTGATGCCGCAGTTTTCTTAACGAATTACACACCAACAAACACACTTTCAAATGGCTATGTTGAATATACTATTCCTTTATCGGACTTTGCAGGTTTAGATTTCACAGATATTAAAATTCCATTTGCTTTTTGGAACCCTGTCGATGCAAGCGGCGGATTTCCAGCTGGAGATGTTTTGATAGATAATATTCATTGGGTTCAATAAAATGACAATCAGGCTGTCTAAAATTATTCTTTTTAGACAGCCTGATTTATACTTTAAGTCAGATAATAAACTAAATTTCCACCATAAACTCCACCAAATTAGTATCATTTTCCAGCTCCAACTTTTTTCGTAACCGATACCGAGCGACTTCCACGCTTCGCACCGAAATATTCATTAACGGAGCAATTTCTTTAGAAGTCAAATTCATACGTAAATAAGCACATAACCGGTGATCTTTTGGTGTAAGTTGCGGATGTTTTTCACGCAAACGCTGTAAAAACTGCTCGTGAACTTGGTCAAAATATTGAGCGAAATGCTCCCAGTCTTTATCCAAACGTTCATCTGCTGATATTTTACGAATAATCGCACGAAGTTGCTTAGACGTATTGCTATCACTTGATTCTTTGGCGATCGTTTTAATTTCAGTCTTTAGCTTTTGTAAGATTTCACTTTTTTGTACTAAGTGCATCGTATTGCTTGCCAACTCTTGATTTTTAGCCTGAATCTGTAATTCTAATTTTTCTTTTTCTAATTTTGAAATTTGACTTTGTCGTCGAGCTTCGAGCTGTTGATGCTCTGCTTCTTTTTGTAATAAGGTCTCTTTTTGTTCTGACTCTAAAGCTGCTTTTTCTCGTTCAAATTGTCTTTTTGGAATGAATATCAACAAGTAAATAACTGTTCCAAAAAATATAACATATCCTACAATTGCCAGCTTAGACGCATACCAGGGTAGCGAAATTTTGAAGGTATAAGTCGCCATTTTGCTGATCGTTCCATTGATATTTTTGGCTCGGACATGAAACGTATAAGTCCCCGGCCGCAGATTCGTAAAGTCAATTTCATTTTTATACACCCAATTCGACCATTTTTTATCAAAACCTTCTAAAAAACATTGAAATTTCGTGCGTTCAGCATCACCAAAATAAGTTGCGGAAAATAAAAAGCGGACAGCGTTTTGTTTATAATGAATAATTGGAATATTGCTATTTTCAATATCAAACCCTGCATGAATAATGCTATCACTCCCCAGCAATTGCACAGAGCGAACATGAGCGCTGTAAGTTGTATCTGTAAGGATTTTTGTTGGGTTATAATGCATAAACCCTTGCTCACAAGCTATAAAAATATTCTCTTCATCAAACGGATAAATCGTTTCAAATCCATCCACTAATTTGTTCGTCAATTGTGGAAAAATCTGCTTTTTTATTTTTTTATAAACGCCACCGTCTTTGATCTTCAAAATACCAACTTCGTTATCCGTTACGTACCAAATGTCCCCTTTAGGCGTCTCGATTAGTCGCTTCACGCGAGTTGTCGCACCAAATATCTCATTCCACTTTTCGTTTGGTATAAATCGGTTCTTTTTTTTGTCATAACTAAAAACTCCTTTTTCGGCACAAAAAACCACTTCATCACCAACTTTAAAAACATATATTTGATAATCAGATGGAAAACCATTCTTAGAATTATATTTTTCGGCACTTTTGAGCATCGTGAAATCATCATTGAACTGAACCTTGAAAACACCTCGGTACGGATGTGACACCCAAATATCTTTATTGTCATCCTGTACCAAAATACGACAGGATTCTCGCCAATTGCCTGTAAAATCAGCCGAACGTTTCCATGTTTTTCCTTTTTCTAATAAAATAAATCCATTATAATGACCACTCAATAATTTATCTTTTCCGACCTGAACTTGCATCCAGGCACCATGTTGTGCCTCTAACCTGGTTGCAATATTGTCATTGATCACAAAAATACCTTCGTGATGATTGATAAATAAATCGTCTTGATTTTTGGATAAACTCCAGACTTGTCCAGTAGAATTTTTCACTAATTCGAAAGTAGCGGTTTGTAATGGATTGTAATAGGTTTTCCAATCATTATAAAAGACACCATTTGCCGTACCAAAATAAATTTTATCCTCGTGAATTTGAATATCATACCCCATCGCTTTCAGTTCATTGTCAGGATAAATCTGCGTAAACGGTGAGTTCGTCTCAACATAATCAATCCCATTATCCAAGCCAACCCAAAGGTTTTGAAAACTGTCCGCAAAAACACTTAAAACATTATTGATTTGCAAGCCCAATCGACGATTCAGATGTTGAGTCAGTTGCCCTTTTTTATTAATAATAAAAACCCCCTTCGTCGATGTCCCTAAAGCGTAGTGATTATCGTCTAATTGTGTCGAACAATAAATATTTCCACTTTTCAAACTATTATTAGCATTCGTTTTCCAAGGTTGTACTTCCTTTTCCGTAAACAGTAACAAACCATTTTTAACAGAACTAATTAGTAAAGTGTCTTGACGAAAAGGAAAAATCCCATTGACTTCAATGTTATTTTTATTAAAAAAATCAGCTTTTCCAATGGATTTAAAAACCTTATTATCTAATTTCAAAATACCTTTTCCGAAGTCATAAATATAAATCTCCTCCTCAACTTTAGATAAGTGACTTAATGATAAACCCGAATAAATGACCTTTAACGTTTTACCATTAAAATGAAAAATATTTTGACCTGTTTGAAAATAAACCTGACCGTTAAGCATTTCAATTTCCCAGACATCGGCATACGTTTGGTCTTCTTTTTTTAAAAGAGCGTTTAGAGAAGTATAAACTAATTTTCCGTTTTTATTGGGCGAAAAATACCCCATTTCGCCTTGAGCCCCGACAAATATTTTCCCATCGTCGGCTACGGCTACCGAACGAACTAATGTCTGATTACTAACCGGATATGTTTGCCAATAATGACCGTCAAAAACCAATAAACCAGCATTATTCGCAAAGTACATAATACCGTTTTTATCTTGCGAAATATCCCAGTTTTGGGTGCTTGCTCCATAGGTTTCATTATCAAAATTACGAATTGGAGAGTGACCAATATTGCTCGATTGTGCAACACTAAAAACAGGCATACTCAAGAGTAAGACAAGTAGCATACCGCTTGTCCTCCATAAAAATAGCGTCGAATGATATGTGAAAAAATCTGTCAAATATATGGTTATTAAAATGGTGATATTTTTTTATTAATTGTATCCTTACGACTAGAACTCATCTAATCTATTTAGTCCCTTGGTGAATCAAAAGAAAATTACGGATTAGAAAAAACAGTTTTCTGTACCGCCCTATAATCGTCATGCTAAAGTGATCGTGCAACTAATTTCTTAAAACTAATCTATTTTTTTATAAAAAACTTATTCACGAAGTTAGAACCTAAAAACCGACCCTTTACCATCTAAAGGTACAAAAATAATCATCTTTCTTATAATGTTGTGGTAATGTTGTGGTAAATATTCGGCTTTTAAACATCTGTTTGTTTCTTGTTGTGGTGATAAAATTTTATTCTAATATCAATAGACCTACTTTTGTTCGGAATCTTGGATTAAAAACCAAATATATTATCTCAACAATAAAAGTGTCGATCAAAAATAATTAACCAATTAAATGAAACTTAAAAAATTATGCTTAGACTAAAAATACTTCTTTTATTTCTCTTCATCGGTTCACAGCTGAGTGCGCAGATAGAGATAAGCGGTACTGTAACAGATGCGGAGACCAACGAGCCTCTTATAGGAACTAACGTTGTTATCTTTGGTACAACTACCGGCGTCACAACGGATCTGAACGGAAAATATACCATTAAAGTTGGTGATAATTCGGATTCGCTCCAATTTTCTTACACTGGTTATAGTTCTCAAATAATCGCAGTAGGTGAAAAAAGGGTGATTAATGTTATGATGACTTCGGGGCAATTACTTGACGAAGTTGTAGTGGTTGGCTATGGTAAACAATCTAAGGTAAAATTGACTTCTGCGATTTCTACGGTAGATAATAAAACTTTAAAAAAATTACCAACACCAAACGTAAGTAATGGATTAGAGGGACTGGCTTCCGGCTTATTCGTCAGACAAGGAAGCGGAGAACCTGGGTTTAGTGGCTCTTCATTTGAAATCAGAAATTTTGGTAATGCGTTGGTAATTGTAGATGGCTCGCCGGGCAATATTGATGACCTTGATCCAAATGAGATTGAGAGTATTTCTATACTAAAAGATGCGGCGGCAGCTTCTGTATATGGTGTTCAAGGTGGAAATGGCGTTGTCTTGGTGACGACACGAAAAGGTGGTTTGAGTAAGCCCGAGTTGAATTATAGCAATCAATTTACAAATACAGCTTTTACGGCTTATCCAGATTTTTTGAATTCGATACAATACGCAACGGTATTGAACGAAGGATTAATCAATGCGGGACTGACGCCTTTTTATACGCCAGAACAAATTGCCTTGTTTGAATCAGGTGAAGATCCTATTAATTATCCGAACGAAAATTGGAAAGCATTGATGTTTAAAGATTGGGGATTTCAACAACGCCATAATTTAAACCTATCGGGTGGAACTGACAAAGTAAAATACTTTGTTTCGGGTGGATTTTTAGACCAAGGTTCTAATTATACCGCAGATGTGTTGAGTTATCAACAATACAATTTAAGAACAAATATCAATGCAGATATTACGGATAATTTGAGATTGCAAGTCAACCTGGCAGGTCGTAGAAGGGTAAACGAAGCACCAGGTTATTCTGCTTACGATATTTTTAGAGAATTGAGCAGAGCTTTGCCAACGAATTTAGCCTATTACCCTGATGGAACGCCTACTCGTCCAAGTTTTAGTCCGAATCATGTTTTAGAAGGAATTAAGGATTTTAACGCCGGATATTATCGTGCAAGAAATAATAATATTGATGCAAAATTGTCTTTAGAATGGGACGTAGAACAGGTAAAAGGATTGAGTATTAAGTCTTATGGTTCATTGGTAAACAACTTCTTTTACAGCAAAACATGGGGAAAAAGCTACGAATTATATACGTTAAATAGATTGACAGGAGAATATGACGAGTTTGTAGCAAGCCCTGAAGGTTCGTTCAGCGAAACGGTATTGACACAAAGCATGAATTATAGCAATCACTATGTATTGCAGCAGCATATCAACTACGATAGATACTTCGGTGACCACAGCGTTTCTGGTTTATTATTAGGAGAACTGCAAAGAGTGCAAGGTGAAAACTTTCTTGGAAGGAGACAAGATTTTCAATCTGATTTGATTGATCAACTGTTTGCTGGGTCGAATGAAAATAGAGATGCTAACGGTGGAGAATTTAGAGAAAACCGTTTGGGCTTAGTTGGTCGTTTTAGTTATGATTACAAAGCAAAATACTTTTTACAATCTTCATTTAGATATGATGGTTCTTCAAGATTTGCACCTGAAAACAGATGGGGATTTTTTCCGTCAGTTTCGGCAGGTTGGCGATTATCAGAGGAAGATTTCTGGAGCAGTTTGAGCGATGTAATTCCTGAGTTTAAGTTAAGAGGTTCAATCGGAACGGCAGGAAATGACGGAACAGCAGCGTTTCAATGGTTGTCTGGTTTTACGTACAACGGCTTTTTTGCGATTAATCAAACAGCAATTCCAACGATTGATAATACCTCATTAGCGAATAGAGATTTGACTTGGGAAACAATCACAACGTATGATGTTGGTTTTGATATGAAATTATTTAGTAATGATATTACATTATCATTCGATTATTTCAAGAGATACAAAGAAGGCGTTTTAGCATTTCCTTCAGGAAGTGTCCCGAGTACTTTAGGTGTTGGATTAGCAGCACAGAACTTCCATGAGTATTCAAATGAAGGTTTCGAATTATCATTAAATTATAACAAAGTATTGAATCAAGATTGGGAGTTTGGGGCGATTGCCAACTTTTCCTATTCAAGAGAAACAGCCGAGTTTATTGATGAAGCGGTCATTACAGATGACTTCATGAGACAAAACCTTACGCTTACAGGTAACTTTACCGGTTTACGAAGAGGTTATATTTCAGATGGGTTATTCCAATCTTTTGAAGAAATCGAAGGTCATGCGATTCAAGATAATAATGGTAACGCTTCTATTCAGCCAGGTGATGTTAGATATGTTGATTTGAATGAAGATGGCATCATCGACGTAAGAGATCAAAAAGTGTTCGGAAACGGTGATAAACCTTTCATCAACTTATCTTTAAATCTATCGGCGACTTATAAGAATTTCAGTTTATCTGTTTTATTAACTGGTGCGACAGGATACGATTTGTATTTGGGTGGCGAGGCACAAAGTCCGCTACGGAATGGCTTCAACGGATACACTTATCAAATGGATTATTGGACGCCCGAAAATACCGATGCGAGATTTCCAAGAATTACAGATGGTGGTTTTAATGATAACAACTACAGATACTCTGATTTCTGGATGAGAAACGGTACACACCTTAGAGTTAGAAATGTGAACCTTAGCTATACATTACCTCAAATCGGAAATGGTGAGGGTATTTTTAAAGATGCACAAATCTTCGCAACTGGATTTAATATTTTAGTATTAAAGACCTTTGAAGAAGAATTTGATCCTCAAATGCAATCCGACACTGGATGGTATTATCCTCAAAATAAGTCTTATACTTTTGGTATTAACCTAACACTATAAACTAATGATAACAATGAAAAAATCTATTATAATTTTTACGTTACTATTTTTTATAACGACTTCATGTCAAGACGATTTTTTATTTGAACCGCCTTTAGATAGAATCACAGAAAGTGATGTGTGGAGGGACAAAAACCTAATGGATGCGTATATTTTCAAAATATATGATAACATGCCTTGGGATTATCTTCAAGATTTTGGAGGTGGTGCAGGTTGGGGAGCACATCGAGATGCACTTTCTGATTTAGCGATGAGTACGTACTCTTGGACACCTGCAAATAATACTATCAGACCAGGAAACTGGGGAACAATCAACAACTATTGGCCAATGGATTGGTGGGGATATTTTAATATTTGGAAAATTAATTATTCTCTTGAAAATGTTGAAATTGTTGGCAGTGATGTATTATCTGAAACAGAAAAAAATAACAGATTAGGCGAGTTGTACTTTATGAGAGCTTTTTCTTATTTCGAAATGGCTAAAAGATACGGTGGTGTTCCGATTATTTTAGAGCCACAAGATCCTGACAATACGCCAGATGAAGAATATTTTCCAGTTAGAAATACAGAAAAGGAAGTGTACGATCAAGTTTTGGCAGATGCACAACGAGCATTTGACTTGTTACCAGATCGTTGGAATGGAGAAAAAGGTAGAGCTGGCAAATGGGCCGCAAAAGCATTAGAATCAAGAGCCGCTTTGTATGCAGGAAGTATTGCTAAATATGGAACAGTACAATTAAATGGGCTTGTCGGTATTCCGTCCGGTGATGCAAACAACTACTATCAAATCTCTTTAGATGCTTCTGAAGCAATTATTAATAATGGTGGATTTACCTTATTTAATAATTACGCTGATCCTGCTGAAAACTACTACCGATTATTCATAGATGAGACAGAAGATGAAACAATCTTCATGAAAGTTTGGCTGCCTTTCGAGAAAGGTCACTCTTACGATTTGAGAAATACACCTTATAGTTATAGAGTTGACTGGGGGTCAAGTATGTCGCCGTCTAAGCAATTGATGGACAGCTACGAAATGCTAAATACAGGATTATTGCCAGCCGAAAGTGGCTCAGGATACGACCCTAACAACCCTTTTGAAGGTCGTGATCCTCGATTCAAAGGAACATTACTTACAAATAATGATTTGTTTCAAGGTTCGGGTATCGAAACTTGGTATGCAACCGAAAGAGATGGCGTAATGGACACAAACACAGGCACAGGAATCGGGAAAGATGGTATGGGCATTCATCCAGATGCGACCAAAACTGGTGCTTATGTTAGAAAATATCTAAATGATGGTTCTGCTCCGCTATTGATTCAACAGTATTATTCTGGGCAAGATTGTATTATTTTTCGTTTAGGTGAAATCTACTTGAATGCTGCTGAAGCCGCTGTCGAATTAGGTTTAGATGGAACGGCAAGAAATCACATTGAGCCGATAAGAACGAGAGCAGGTTTAACACAAAACTTGCGTTTAGAGCCTTATTCAGGCGATGCGTTGAGGGATAGAATTAGAAATGAAAGAAAAATCGAAATGGCATTTGAAGACCAAAGATGGTGGGATGTCAAAAGATGGAGAACGGCAGAAGTTGACTTGAGTGTTCAAATTCAAGGTATTCGTTCCTTGCGTCATCTTGATAATATTGGGAATGAAACATTTACGTATGAAGTCATTCAGGCAGAGGCTTTACCGATGAAATTCTATCCACAACATTATTATTTACCTATTGGTCAAGATAGAATTAATAATAACAACAGATTAGTAGAAAATCCTGGTTACTAAGATTGTAGTGATTAGCAATCAGTTACTCAATATATAGTTTTCAATTAACTGATTGACTAATCACTAATTATTAATCACTAATCATTAAAAAATAAATTATGCAGACTATAAAATATTCTATTCGTCTTTTGACTTGTGCTTTTTTTATAACAATGATGTCGTGCAATAATGACGAGCCTGTGACACCCGATGCACCGACAACAGAAGACGCTCAGTTCACATATTCTATTGACCCTAATAATGCCAATAGAATAACATTTACGGCAACTTCAAATGTTGATGCTTGGTTCGCACACTGGAACTTTGGTGATAATACAGCAGCCGAAGGCTCAACAGTTCAGAAATTATTTCCTTTAGCCGGTGATTATGAAGTAAGATTTAAAATTTTCACAGAAGGGGGAACAGCAGAATCAACGCAAACTATTTCGATTGCCGAAGATATTATCGGGCCAAACTTAGTCGAAAACGGCACGTTTGACGATAATTCTGCTTGGACAATCTTACCAATTTCAGGCGGTGCTGATGTTAATTTTCAAAATGGTCAAGCCGTTTGGACTGGCGGAGGCTGGGGACAAGTTGGTATTTACCAAACCATGGACGTCGTTGCGAATACAACGTATCAAGTACAAATGGACGTTGCCGGTAGTGGCATGACGGACTGTTGGTTTGAAGTTTATGTTGGTACAGCTGCACCTGTCGATGGTCAAGATTATACTGATGGTGGTATCCGATTAGGCTTAAATACTTGGGACGGTTGCGGTGCAGACCCTTTCGATGCTCCTTTGACGACAATTTCTTGTAGTAATGGCGGTGGAGATGGTACTTTTTCATTTCCAAATGATGAAACAGTCTATTTGGTAATTAGAAGTGGAGGATTAGACTTAGGTACAGACGGCATTGCTGTAGATAATATTTCTGTTCGGGAGTTTTAATTGGTTTAGAAATTTACCTACCCCACAAAGTTTCACAGAGAAAAATTACCCTGTGAAACTTTGTGGAAAAAACCTTCCCGCAAGTTGCGGAAAGCTTCCGGTGGGAGAAAAAACCTTCTCGCAAGTTGCGGCAAGCTTTCGGTGGGAGAAAAAACCTTCCCGCAAGTTGCAGCAGGCTTCCGGTGGGAAAAAAAACCTTCTCGCAAGTTGCGGCAGGCTTCCGGTGGGAAAAAAAACCTTCTCGCAAGTTGCAGCAGCCCTTCGGGTGGGAAAATATGATTTTGAAATCCTAACAGGGTTAAAGTAAATATCAATAAATTTTATTCAATACTAAAGCCAAAATTTATACATTATGAAGTTTATCTTTCATAAATCAATATTTCTATTTCTAGTATTTACGATGAGTTGTTCAAACGAAAAAGAAAAAAGTAATCCTGTTGTAGAAGATGACAGCCCTTGGAAAGTCGATTTTTTCGATGATTTTGAAACCTTCAATGAAGAAAATTGGCAAGACCAACGTATTTGGGTAAACAACGAAAAGCAGTGCTATCTTCCAGATAATGAACACAATACAAGAGAAGTAAGCGATGGAACACTCAAAATAAAAGTCGTTAAATTAGAAAAAGAAATAGCTTGCGACAACTTGGATAAATACGGCAAACAACATCCGAAAACGCAATACGTAGCTGGTCGTATTTGCTCCAAAAATCGCAAGGAATTTATCAAAGGAAAATGGACCGCACGATTGCGACTGAAAACCGCTGGAGAAGCCAGTATGTTTCCTGCTTGGTGGATTTTGGGTGCTCAAAACAATGAAGCACCCGTACAAGAAGAAAACGAAAATGTTTGTTGGCCAATGACAGGTTCTGGCGAAATTGACATTTTTGAACATCATGGCGATCACATGAAGAATGCCTTTACAACTGGTGCAATTATGAGTTTAGATAGTTGTGACAAAGGCGATTGGTGGAGTTTGCGTACAAATGTAGATGCAGTAGTGACGGATTTCCACGAATATTCTGTCGAATGGGAAGGCAGCGACCTTGTTTATCGCTTAGACGGCAAGGAAGTTCACCGAAATAAAGGCGAGGGCGATAAATATCCAGAACCGATGTTTGCTATTTTAAATTATGCTAAAATCACCGACAAACCTATGGAAGGCGAATGGGTGATGGAAGTTGATTGGGTCAAACATGAGGCTTTGAAGGAAGGTACTGAGTAACAATAAAGAGGCATTTTACTTACTACAGGACATTTTTATATTATCATTCCTATTTAGACCTCATCTCTAACCCTTCTCCTAAAGGAGAAGGGGACAGAAGGTAGCGTTATCAATATTTTTAACGCTGAGTGCTACTCCCTTCTCCTTAAGGAGAAGGGCTGGGGATGAGGTCAATCGTAAGGTGTTTTTTGTGAAAATCCAGCAGTATAGGATATTATTATTATTATTATTAACAAATAAAATCAGAATTATGAAAAAGTTAATTTTACCAGTTTTATTAATGTGTATTTCTACATTCACATTTGCACAAAATGTAAACATTACATTTGAATTAAATGTAGCAACTTTAGGAACAGATCTTGACGCTGCAGGGCCTTTTGTAGCAGGAGGTACGGCTTTTGGTTTTCCAGGTGATCACCCAATGACGGATCCAGATAATGATGGTATTTATACCGTGACGATCAGTCAACCTGTTGGAACTTCCAGTCATTTTACCTTCCTAAATGGTGCCTGTGGCGACTGGAGTTGTAAGGAAAATGTTGCAGGTTTACCTTGTGCTGATCCTAATAATTATAATGATCGCTTCCTACCGCCTGTAACACAAGACACAACGATTCAGGCTTGTTTCGGACAGTGTACCAGTGATGGTTCTTGTGTAATCGTAACCGATTCAGTTGATGTGACATTTATGGTAAATACCGCATCAATAGCAACAATCGACCCTGCAGGTATCTTCATGGCAGGAGGTGGAAACTTCGGTAATCCAGGCGATAACGCTATGACAGACAGTGACAACGATGGAACTTATGAAATTACAGTCCGTTTGCCTAAAGGTTTGGTGAGTTTCTATACGTTTACAAACGGTGCTTGTGGCGATTGGAGTTGTAAAGAAGATTTAGACGGTTTGCCTTGTGGAGATCCTGACAACTTCAATGATAGATTTTTTGCGGGTGCTTACTCTGACACAACATTGATGCACTGTTTTGGACAATGTTCAACGGACGGTTCTTGTGCAACGAACACAAATGGTTTATTGATTGATAACAGCTTGTTTACGCTTCAGCCTACCGTTGTTAATAATTATGCTTTGGTTAATTTCGGAGATGACGTAACAAATACTGAAAAACAAGTAACAATTGTCAATTCAATGGGACAAGTTATGTTATCGACTACAATTAATAATGTGAATCAATACCGAATTGATGCAACGAACTACAGTAATGGGATTTATTTTATTATGATTAGTACAAACGAAACAAGATCTACTCAGAAATTTATGGTCACTAAATAATACAATGAGTGAGGAGTTCTAAATTCCTCACTCGTAATTTGTAAATATGTGTTTTCGAGGTTGTTTCATCACAACCTCGATATTTCAAAAAACTCAATAGTACTAATCAAGGACTTCCTATTCATCACCTACGGCTTTTTTATTCTTTTACAATTACAAAACAATACGCTATTAGTACATAAAATTAATTGTACTAACGGTAATTACATACAACATAATGGTTACAAAATTTTCTACTTATTGCATTGTTTGATTTTAGTAATCAATAATTCAAATAGTGGAATAATCAAATGAAAAAAATGCAAAAAACACAAAAAATGACCTTATTGATTTTAGTTAGTTTGTTTACGCTAACAATCGCCTGTAATAATGATGATGGGAATACCCCAGCTCCATTACAAGCAGACTTTAGTATAGAGTTTATTGACGACAATACTGTTAAATTTAAGAACACAACACTTGCCAATACAACTACGCCTACATGGGACTTGGGCAGTTTAGGACAAGAGACTGGTAACGAAATCGAAGTCTTTTTTCCAGAAATAGGCGAATATTCGATTACGATGAGTGTTACAAGTGCGACAAGTTCTGACGAAGTGACTAAAACTGTAAATATCACACAAGATGCTGATGCAGGTTGTCAAGGAACATTCGAGTATATCACAGGTTGTGGTACAAAAACTTGGAAACTGAACTTAGCAGAAGGTGCTTTGTGGGTCGGCTCCAACAATGGAAGCAACACATTTTGGCAAAACTCGGACAACGACCTGATCACTCGTACCTGTGATTGGAATGATGAATACGTTTTCTCTTCAAACGGAGCATATCAGTACATTTCTAACGGGGATATTTGGGGAGAAAGTTATACTGGTTTCGCTTCAGACGACTGTTATCCTATCACAGATTTACCCGATGATTTATCGGCTTGGGCAGACGGAACACATAGCTTTGAAATTATTCCGGGTACACCCGAAAAATTAAAAGTAATTGGAAATGGAGCATTTGTAGGTTTACGAAAAGCTGCAAATGGTGCGGAAGTGAGTACGCCTCAATCAGAAGTCATCTATGATATTACAGATATGAGAACAGAAAATGAAAAAGATATTTTAGAATTATCCATTGATTACGGTGGTGGCTTGTGGCGATTTACGCTGTATTCTTGGTAGTTCGATAACGTCTTTTCTAATCATTTTCAATCAAAAAACATAACAATGAATTATAAAATAATCGCTCTATTGTTAAGTGTTACAATTATTGGTTGCACAAACCAAAATACAAAAAATTCAGAAATAACCACGAATAAACAAATGGAAAGGGCATCATTTGAATTAACATCAGCGATGCGTTCAACGGTTTATACCACCGCAAATGAAACAGATTTAAGATTGACCGAAACAGGAACGTTGAAGTTTGAAGCGGCAAAACAAGCGACAGAAGGCGAAATTTCTATTTTCATAAATCCTAAAAAATCGTTTCAAACGTTCTTAGGAATCGGAGGAGCTATAACAGACGCTTCCGCTGAAATATTCGCTCAGTTACCTGAAGATAAACAAACCGAATTTTTGACCGCTTATTATGATAAAGAAAAAGGAATCGGTTATTCATTGTGTCGTACACCGATTCACAGCTGTGATTTCAGTAGTGAAAGCTTCACGTATATCGAAGAGGGAGATAAAGAATTAGAGACATTTAACATCAATCACGATAGAAAATATCGGATTCCATTAATCAAAAAAGCAACGGAAGCTGCTGGAGGGGAATTGATGTTGTACGCAAGTCCTTGGAGTCCGCCAGCATTTATGAAGGATAATAAAAATATGCTGCAAGGCGGAAAATTGCTACCTGAATATTATGATACCTGGGCAACTTATTACACGAAGTTTATCAAAGCCTACGAAGCAGAAGGAATGCCGATTTGGGGAATCACAATCCAAAACGAACCAATGGCCGTACAACGTTGGGAATCTTGTATTTACACCGCAGAGGAAGAACGAGATTTCTTAAAAAACCACTTAGGACCAATCATGGAAAAAGAAGGTTTAGGTGATAAAAAAATTGTGGTTTGGGATCATAACCGAGATTTAATTTCTAACAGAGCCAACACCATTTTTGAAGACCCTGAAGCAGCCAAATATGCTTGGGGAATTGGTTTTCATTGGTACGAAACCTGGACGGGCGGCGATCCCAAATATGACAATTTAGCCAATATTAAGGAGTCATTTCCTGATATGAACTTGTTATTTACAGAAGGCTGTCAAGAAGGTTTTAGAGCCGATAAATACCAACACTGGGCTCACGCCGAACGCTACGGAAATTCAATTATTAATGACTTTAATAATGGAACCGTTGGCTGGACAGATTGGAACATTCTATTAGACCAAAATGGCGGCCCAAATCATGTTGGGAATTTCTGCTTCGCTCCTATTCACGGTGATACCGAAAAAGGCGAGTTGATTTTCACGCCAACTTATTATTATTTAGGGCATTTTTCAAAATTCATTCGTCCTGGTGCGAAAAGAATTAGTACTACAAGTAGTCGCAGTCACTTAGAAAGTACTTCTTTTTTGAATGAAGATGGCAGCTTAATCAGTGTGGTCATGAATAAAACAGATGATGAAATTGATTATAAATTATACGTCGGAGCGAATCAAGCAGTTACCTTAAAAATTCCTGCACATGCTATGCAGACGATTGTGACAAAGTAGATTATAAAATTTATCGACACAGATTTACGCAGATTACACTGATTAATTTTTTAATAATTCGAGTAATCCTTACAATTCTATGTCCTGAAACAAATAAAAGATGAAAAAAATAATATTTTATTTATTTTTTAGCGTACTCATCAGCGTACAAACCAACGCACAAAACCTACTCAAAGCAGATGGTAAAATTATTACCAACGAATTGGGCGATACCGTTTTATTACGAGGAATGGGGTTAGGTGGCTGGATGGTTCAAGAAGGCTATATGTTGCAAACAGCGGGTTTTGCCAACCCACAACACGAAATTAGAGCAACGATTGAAGCTTTAATCGGAACAACTGCAACCGATTCTTTTTATAACGCCTGGTTAGCAAATCACTTCAGAGAAGCTGATGTTGATTCTCTAAAAGCGTGGGGTTTCAACTCCGTTCGTTTACCAATGCACTACAATTTATTCACGCTACCGATTGAGGACGAACCCGTGCCTGGACAGCAAACTTGGTTAACCAAAGGTTTTGAATTGACGGACAGCGTCATTTCGTGGTGTTCAGCTCGACAAATGTATGTTATCTTAGATTTACACGCAGCACCTGGTGGACAAGGTTATGATGCAGGAATTTCGGATTACGACGAAACCAAACCGTCACTTTGGGAAAGCCCAGAAAATCGTAAAAAAATGGCATCGCTTTGGAAGCGATTGGCAGAACGCTACAAGAATGAACAATGGGTTGCTGGATACGATTTGTTGAACGAACCTAACTGGGATTTGCCGGGAGGAATTGCTTTGCGTGATTTATATTGGGACGTAACGGATAGTATTCGAAGTGTAGATACAACGCACATGATTATCATAGAAGGAAATTGGTTTGCCAATGACTTTACAGGTTTGACTCCTCCTTGGGACGACAATATGGTTTATTCACCACACAAATATTGGTCAATCAACGATCAAGCCTCTATTCAAGGTTGGTTAGATATGCGTGACCAGTACAATATTCCATTGTATTTGGGTGAAACTGGCGAAAACTCTAATGTTTGGTTTAGAGATGCCGTGCGTTTGTACGAAGACAATAACATGGGTTGGGCATGGTGGCCTTTGAAAAAGGTAGAATCCGTAGCCGGGCCGATGTCTGTTACGAAAACACCAGAATATCAAGCCTTATTGGATTATTGGAGTAATGGAGGAACACAGCCGAGTGCCGCCTTTGCTACAGCCACTTTGATGCAATTAACCGAGGATTTGAAAGCAGAAAATACTCGTTATCAAAAAGATGTCATTGACGCAATGTTTCGTCAAGTCTATTCTGATGAAACTGTACCTTTTGCGGATAACAATATTCCAGGAATTATTTATGCAGCTGATTACGATATGGGGCGTATCGGTATCGCCTATCAAGATGACGATTATGCAAATTATTCCGTTTCGACAGGAAATTATACACCTTGGAATAATGGTTGGGCGTACAGAAATGATGGTGTTGATGTAGAACCAACGGATGATACCATTAATTCAAATGGTTACATCGTCGGTTTTATCAATGAAGGCGAATGGATGGATTATACGATCAATGTCGCCGCAGATGCTGTTTATGATATTAAGGTAAGAGTCGCTTCAGGCGGTGGACCAGGCAACCTCCGATTTATCGTAGATGGTGCGGATATTACCCCTTCTATTACGGTACAAAACACTGGCGGCTGGAATACATGGCAGACGATTACTATCCCGAATGTTATCTTGAATACGACTGATTCAAAACTACGAATGTACACAGAAAAAGCTGGCTTTAATATCGGTAGTTATGAGTTTGTACAAATGAGTGCTTCGGCTGCTGTTCCTGCTGAGTTTCTTTCAGCGATAACATTGGACGAGAATACGGTAAAACTGACATTAAATAAAAAAATAGATGCGACCTCACTTCCAGCTGTTCCTGCTGATTTTACTATTTTCGCTGATGGAAATAGTATTCCGATTACAGATGTGGTGGTAGATGCAAATAATACTCGTGTGGTTTACTTCACCGTGAATTTTACGATGCTTTATGGTCAAGAATTGGAAATTTCCTACAACGGAAATCAAGTATTAGCTACAGATGGAACACAATTGTCTAACTTCACCTTAGAAGATATTCAAAATACACTACCTGCTATCCATACAATTCCTGGTAAAATAGAAGCAGAAGCGTTCTTTATACAGGATGGTATCCAGTTAGAAAATACTTCAGATGCAGGTGGTGACCAAAATGTTGGCTATTTAGATATTGGTGACTATTTAGATTATCAAGTAGAAGTAACAAATTCTGGTGT
>CBFIHR010000069.1:0-24728 GCA_965662365.1 Saprospiraceae bacterium | reverse complement strand
AATCTGAAAAATTCAATATGCTTGATTATTCAAAACAGCTAAATCCATCGGATGCAAAACATCAAAACGAAAACGAACAAACAGTTAATTGCCATTATCGAAACTCCTGAAAATTACCAGATAGCATTTTATCAGGCGGCTTGTCAAGAGTTGCCCTTACGGCAAATGAGCGACGAGTTTTTATACCATTATGCTGAAGAAATTTATAGAACGAAACTCCAGCAAATGTTAAAAAAGTCTTACCTAAATGCCAATAATTTTGACCTGCCGCACAGCGAGATTTTGAGTAAAACGCAACAGCTGACCTTATTTAAAGAGGAATTTGAATTGAATCAAAATCGTAGAAAAGATTTATATGACGGTTTGGATAAATATATGTTTGGTGGGTAAATTATTGGAATCAAATGATTTTCAAATTTTCTTCAACCATTTCATAATTTTGTTATTCAAACCACGCCCATTTTTCTTAAAATACTTAGATAAGTAGCTTTGCCAACGTACTTTGTACTCAACAACAAGTCAAGTTTTATAAGCTTTGTCTAAAAAATATCAAAACTAATCCGACATTCTGAAAAACTTTAACCTATTTATCAATTGAAGTGTTCTTAAAAAGGTAATTTTGCAAAAAATAATAATACAGTTAAAAAAGTAGATTCAAGTAATCATTATATAATGGCAAAAAATAAACAACAAGAGGAACCGCTACAAAATGAAAAACGACCGAAACTCTCAAAAAATGGGTTAAAAAAGGCACGAGTTTTAATCATGTATTTAGCAGAATTTAAGTATCACTTCTTTGTAGGAATGATTGCTTTAGTTTTGTCGAGTTCTTTTTTTATGGTATTTCCGGTAGCCGCAGGAGAGCTGCTGAATGTTGCTGATGGAAAGCCACGTTATGGCTTGAGTATCAACCAAATCGGTCTAATTTTCGTAGTTTTATTATTTATACAAGGAATGTTGTCTTACCTCCGAGTTTGGACCTTTGCAATTGTGAGCGAGAAAGGAATGGCAAATATCCGAAGAGCGTTTTATCAAAAATTAGTCGCCTTGCCAATTACCTTTTTTGAAGAAAACAGAGTTGGTGAGCTAACCAGTCGCAGTGCTTCTGATGTACAACAGCTTCAAGATGCCATTGCAATTACATTTGCAGAATTTGTACGACAAATTATCACTTTATTAATAGGTGTTGTCATTTTGGTCGTTTTGACGGGTAAATTAACCCTGTTAATGTTAGCCACCTTACCTTTTGTCGTTATTTCGGCTTATTATTTTGGGCGATACATTCGTAAATTGTCTAAAGAACGTCAAAACGAATTAGCAAAAACAAATACCGTTATTGAAGAAACCCTACAAGCGATTTACGCCGTCAAATCTTACACTAACGAATGGTTTGAGGTTTTTCGTTATGGCAAAGCCATTGACAAAGTAGTCAATGTTTCGTTACGTTATGCGAATATTCGAGGTATATTTTTTGTCTATATCATTACCGTTTTATTTGGTGTCATATTTTTCATTCTTTGGCGAGGAGCAAAAATGGTTGAAGCCGGCACAATGCCTCCAGGAGATTTGGTGACTTTTATTACGCTCTCCGCATTTATCGGTGGCTCGATTGCAGGATTGAGTAGTTTATATACACAGTTGGTAAAAGCTATCGGTGCGACCGAACGCATCGCAGAGATTTTGGAAATGGACTCCGAAATCAACGTAGAAGATGGTGAAACCGAAATTCTTGAGCCATTAACTGGCGATATTACTTATCAAAACGTTCATTTTCGTTATCCTTCTCGTCCTGATGTCCCTGTCTTGCGAGGAATTGATATGAAAATAAAGGGCGGTCAAACCATTGCGTTGGTCGGATCGTCGGGAGCAGGAAAATCAACGATTGTACAGTTATTAATGCAGTTTTATCCTACGAATGATGGTATTATTACCGTAAATGATAAAAATTTAGATAATTACAATATTACTCAATTAAGAAAAAATTTAGCCATTGTCCCGCAAGAAGTCATCTTATTTGGTGGTACAATTAGTGAAAATATCGAATACGGAAAACCAGGCTCGAGTAGAGAGGAAGTAATCGAAGCAGCACGTCAAGCGAACGCTTTGGAATTTATCAAAAAATTCCCCGAAGGACTGGAAACCATCGTCGGCGATAGAGGGATCAAACTTTCGGGCGGACAACGTCAGCGGATTGCAATTGCAAGAGCGATTTTGAGAAATCCATCGATTCTATTATTAGATGAAGCGACCTCATCATTGGATGCCGAATCTGAAAAAGTCGTACAAGATGCTTTGAATAACTTGATGCGAGGTCGAACCTCTATTGTAATCGCTCACCGCTTAGCGACTATTCGTGAGGCCGATTGCATTTATGTCTTGGAAAATGGCAAAATTGTAGAACAAGGTACACACGAGGAGTTATCTAATAAAGAAAACGGTGCTTATAACTCGTTAGCAAAATTACAATTTGAAACAGTGTAATTCAGGGTTTTGAAATTTGAAAAGCGGCTGCAAAAGTCGAAAAAACACCAATTCAAATAAATCACGATATTCATCTCGATAAACCTATAAGATTTTGAAAATCTTATAGGTTCTTTCTATAAATAACCTTGGATTTTATAAACCACATATCCAATCATTTCTTTTATCGTCAATTTCCATAAGTCTATATTTTCAGTATCCGGAACAATTGTATTCAGAATAGCGATTTTTCTTTCTGATTTTACGTCCGCACTAAACGCATCACAGTCCAATCCTTGTTTTTGAAAACAGGCAATAGCACGACGCTGATGAAAAGCCGAAGTAATTAATAAAAACTTAGCCTCTGGATATTTTTCGTTTAAAATTTTAGCGGAAAAAAAGGCATTTTCATACGTATTACGAGATGCTTTTTCAATTAAAATATCTTCCCGCTTGACACCCATTTTTAGTAACAAATTCAGGCTACTAATCGCTTCCTTAAAATCACTTGACAATGCGCCGTTTCCACCAGATAAAAGAATTTTCTTGATCTTACCTGCATGGTATAATTCTACCGTTTGAATGAAACGGCTGCCGCTATTGTTCAGCGTAGTAAAATCATAATCTCCTTTCAACTCCACAAGATAACCACCCAAGAGAATACCAACTTCATAAGTTTCAATCGCTTCGATATTCTGTTTTTCATATTCCCACATTCCAATAAAACGCTGTGCTAAAAACGAATTTGTCAGGATTAGAAATAAAATCAAATTCACCATAATCGCTCGTCGTCGTCGCCATGGATTTTTTGTCCAAAGTGCATAAACTAACAAAGCAACTATCCAACTTGAAGGCGAAATAACAAAGGAAAGCACTTTCGAAAGTATGAAAAACATAATTTAATGGTTTGTTGTCAAGATTTCTAAAAGCGATTGTATCAAAAGTTAGAAAAGTCAATTTGTTAGTCAATTTGATTTTTTATAAAAAATTGATTTTTAATTTATTAACCTAATCCGCTTCGAAACAATCGCTTTTTATATTCTATAAATCATAAAAACTTTCTGCATTCAAAGCTTTCAATAAAATCGGTTTTTCCTTAACCGAATTTACCGAAATCGTTTTGGCAGGACGCTCATTTAGTTTTTCATTTTTTGCATCCCATTCACTGAATTTTTCGATACGTTTGCCTGACAAATAGTTGGTGCTACGATTTCCCGAACCGTCACCAGCTGCATTTCCGTAATTATTATATTCCGAACCAATCAACGCATAATCACCGATTGATTCTTCGTAGCGGAATTTCCATTCATTATTGAACCGCATATCTTGACGTTTGATACTCAACACATTTTCATTCAAATGTAACTGTGAAGTCGGTGCATCATGTATAAAATAACCTTCCAAATTACCACTTTCAGCTACCTTAGCAAAACTCTTATCCGATTGTTGTTCGTAGATTACAATCCGTACATCTGCTGCATCTTGCGGAAACTCGGCTTCTCCTGAAGCAATCATCACGACAAAATCTTGAGCCTCGTCACCATCAAAATTTCCTGCTAAAAAATTGACTTCGTCCTCGTACGATACGATTTGAAAACCATCAGGAATAAAACGCTTAGCCGTTTCCAAATCAATTTTTGATGATTTGTCCTGTTCTTGAGCCGACTGACTACTAATTTGATTCTCTTCAGTCTGTTGAGCTTCTCCACCTTGATTGTCCGTAGAGGAACTATCGCCACAACTCATCAACATAAAAAGACAAGCCGTAAATGCAAATAATTTAGTTCTCATTGTTTTTTGTTTTAATATTAGAAAAGCTGCAATATAAATAAATCTTGTGATTAATATCACTTTACCTCAAACCATAATTTCGATTTCTCATCGTCATCATCCGTGTCTTGATAATTTATAAAAATCTCCTCGCCTGCTTCAATTTTTTTAATACAATGAACTTCCAAATAATTGGTATCTAAATTAATAAAAACCTCGGCATTTGGCTCTGAAGAATGATTATAAATCAAACCGTACCCCAACGGGAAACAAGCATCGCCCGAATCATTCGGAACTAAAAAGTAATAATCGTGCAAAACCGTTTGATGTATCAGTTTCACTTGTTCTTTCGGAATAATCACCAACGGACAAAGCTCAATCACACCATCAACTTCAATAGCTTCCGAAGTAAAAACCCCTCGACCTCGACCTTCGGATTGCATTATGTATAAACTCGGAATATGTAGCATCTTTTTTAGTTTAAGTAGTTTTTTTCGTAATATTAGCTGAATTAATTCTCAAATGAAATAGTTAAAGAGTACTCAAAACTAAACCCTTTAATAATTATTAATTATCAATTGTCAATTATATATTAATAAAGTATCTTTGCAAACTTAAAAATTAATTAGATAGGAAATGTCTGAAAAAATTCTTATTTCAACTTTCCTAATTATTATAAAAAGAATAAATGAAGGCTTCATATAATTGGTTAAAATCCTATTTGAATATTGATATTCCTGTTGTAGAATTGGGCGATATTTTGACAGAAATCGGATTAGAAGTAGAAGGAATCGACGAACACGAAAGTATAAAAGGTGGCTTAAAAGGCTTGGTTATCGGACACGTTTTGGACTGTAAAAAACACGAAAACTCTGACAAATTATTGGTTACAAAAGTAGATTTAGGAGACGGTGAACCTGTACAAATCGTTTGTGGTGCTCCAAATGTAGCGGCCGGACAGAAAGTGGTCGTTGCAACTGTTGGAACAACTTTATACACCGAAGATGGTGGCGATTTTAAAATCAAAAAATTAAAAATCCGTGGCGAAGTGTCGATGGGAATGATTTGTGCCGAAGACGAAATCGGCTTAGGAACGTCTCACGACGGCATCATGGTTCTGAAAGCTGACGCAGCCGTCGGAACGCCAGCAGCTGATTTTTTTAATATCGAAACAGATTACATTTTTGATATTGGCTTAACGCCAAACCGTTCGGATGCCACTGCACACATCGGAGTCGCAGAAGATTTAGCGGCTTATTTAGCGATTAATAATAATTATACAGATGGTGTAAATTATCCAACAATCGGAGATTTAAAACAATCTGCAACACAATTGCCTATCGAAGTTGTTGTAGAAAACGAAGCTGCTGCCCCTCGTTACGCTGGTGTTTGCATCAATAATATCACAATCAAGGCGTCGCCAGAATGGTTACAAAATCGTTTGAAAGCGATTGATGTCCGCCCGATTAATAATGTGGTCGATATTACAAATTTCGTTTTACATGAATTCGGTCAACCGTTACACGCTTTTGATTATGATAAAATCAGTGGTCAAAAAATTATCGTGAAAAATTTGCCGCAAGGCACAAAATTCTTGTGTTTGGACGAAGTCGAACGAGAACTGCACGGCGAAGATTTAATGATTTGTGACGGCGACTCAAACGGCATGTGCATGGGTGGTGTTTTTGGTGGATTGACTTCTGGTGTTTCAGACTCGACCACTTCAATTTTCTTAGAATCAGCTTATTTCGAGCCGATGACGATTCGTCGTACAAGTATGCGACACACGTTAAGAACTGATGCTGCAAAGGTTTTTGAGAAAGGCGCTGATCCGACCAAAACGGTCGAGGCGTTGAAACGTGCGGTTTCATTAATTCAAGAATTAGCAGGTGGCGAAGTGGCTTCGGATATTTTTGATTTTTATCCAAATCCTGTAGAAAAAAATCAAATCACTTTCGCTTACGCAAATGTGAACCGTCTAATTGGACAAAATTTGTCGAAAGACGATGTTGATGCAATTTTAACCGCTTTGAATATTGAATTTGTAGAAAGAACAGAAACGGGCGGAACGGTTGCAATTCCGACGAACAAATTTGAGGTCACTCGTGAAGCGGATTTGATTGAAGAGATTTTAAGAATTTACGGTTTTAATAAGGTGGATATTCCGACTGCCATCAAAAGTTCGGTAGTATTTAGCGAAAATCCGAATCCTTATCAAACTCGTAACACTATCGCTGACTTTTTGGCAGCAAATGGCTTAAACGAGATGATGAATATGTCTATCGTCAAGACATCGTATAAGGATTTGCTACCGTTGAACGAAGCCGATTTGGTTTTCATTAATAATACCTCTAATCAGAATATGGATTTGATGCGTCCAAATATGGTTTTCAGTGGTTTGGAAACTATTTTGCACAATCAAAATTATCAAAATCGCAATTTACGCTTGTTTGAATTTGGAAAATCTTATTTAAAATCTGAAGACGGATTCAAGGAAACGGAACATTTAACGATTTTCTTAACCGGTCAGAAAAATGAGGAAAACTGGCTACAAAAAGGCGATGAAAAAGCTAATTATTACACGCTCAAGGCATTAGTTAATAATGTTTTAGGACGTTTGGGCTTGAATGGCTATCAAACTTCTGTTGTTCAAGATGATGTCTTTGCTTTTGGGTTAAAATATCACCGTGGCCCACAGACTTTAGTGACTTTCGGACGAGTTGCAAGTGGATTAACAAAGCAGTTTTCTTTAAAACAGGAGGTCTTTTTTGCAGATTTTAACTGGAAAGCAATTTTCAAATCATTGAAAAAATCAAAAGTTGTTTTTCAAGAAATTGGTAAATATCCATCAGTTCGTAGAGATTTAGCATTAGTTATTGATAAAAATATTAACTTTGACGAAATTGCAGCGGTTGCTTACAAAAACGCTAAGAAAATTTTACAAGATGTCAACTTGTTTGATGTCTATGAAAATGAGGAGCGTTTAGGAAAAGGTAAAAAATCTTATGCGGTAAGTTTTGTATTCAAAGATGCTTCTAAAACCTTGAAAGATAAGGAAATAGAAAAGGTAATGAATAAATTAATCAAAACTTATGAACATCAATTAAATGCTGTAATTAGAAAATAAAATTGGTAAAAAAAGGTATCGGAAACTCCTGGAGTTTCCGATACCTAAAATCCAAGAAAATATGAATGATTTAGTTGAAAAATTAGATGCTTTTGAGATAAAAATCAGGAGGTTAGTACTCCTTAACCAACAATTGCGAGAACAAAATGAACAATTGCGGGTAGAGGTAGTACGCATGCAAAATCAACTTAATCAACAAGAAATGGCAATGCTGGAAATGCAAGAACGGCTTGCCGAATCGGAAACTTCAACAGAAGGGCAACTCGAAGGAGTTCAAAATCCAAAGGAAATTAAACGTCAGATAGATGGTTATGTCAGAAAAATTGACAAACTTATCGAGGCAATTGAAAATAATTAATTCTATTTTTTTTAATGATTAATGATTAGTGATTAGTCTGTTATAAGTCCATATTTCTAATCGTCTATTCAATATATTGATTTGATAATTAATAGTTAATACTTAATAGTTAAAAGTAGTTTGGCAGAAACAACAAATATAACGATATATATTGATGACCGACCATATTCTCTCAAGGTGAATGTGAGTGAAGAAGCGATGATTCGTCAAGTTGTTGATGAGGTCAATACAAAACTAAAACATTTTCAACAAGCCTATAAAAGTAGAGATAAGAAAGATTTACTGTCGATGACATTGCTTACATACGCAGTGGAAATGGCAAAATTTAATAATACTCAAACGCCAGCAGCTATCGACAAACGCTTAGATGCTCTAAATGACCTTTTGGATAACGCCCTGAATAAATAATTATTAATGATTATTAAACTGTTGAATTATTAGCTTGTGCGGTATGTCTTTTAGAAAACAATGCCACACAAGAAATAACTTCCTTTCTGATTAGTTTTTCCTGCAATTTTTTAATAATGAAAATAATTCATTGAACGTCGTATGTTGAGGTATAATTCATATTTCAAACTTACTACTTCATACTTAAATATACAAACGATAGTAATATGGAAATAGCAATAGGAATTGTTATCGGTATCGTTGTTGGCTTGGCAGTTGGTTACTTTTTTAGTCAAAAACAGACAGAAAAACGGGAGCAAGAAAAACTGTCAGCAGCAGATGTACAAGCCGATAAAGTAATAAAAGAAGCAAGAGGTACAGCAGCAAAATTGATAATGGATGCAGAAACAGAAGCTAAAAAATCAATCGCTGATGCAGAACGCAAGAACGAAAATATTAAGAAGCAAAAAATCTTAGAAGCTCGTGAAAAATATATTCGATTCAAATCTGAGTTTGAAGATGAAATGACAAAGCGTAAGCAACGTGTGAAAGAAGAGGAAATGAAGCTAAAAGATAGCGAAAACCGCTTCAAGCAGTTGCAACAAAACTTCAACAGTAAACAAAATGATATTAAACAACAGATCCGCAACGAACAGAATAAATTAAAAAAAGATCGCTCTAACTTTGAGCAAGAAAAAGCGGAAATGGATTCTATTCGTGAAAATTTGCAGCGGCAGTTGGATATTATTGCAAAAAAACGAGAGCAATTAGAAAAGGCAAACGAAGAACGTATCAAAGCTTTGGAACAATTAGCCAAATTAAGCGAAGCAGAGGCTAAAGAAGAATTGCTAAAAGCAGTTGAAGATAAAGCAAAAGGTGAAGCCTTGATTTTGACTAAAAACACCTTAGACGAAGCAAAACTCACGGCTAATAAGGAAGCGAAAAAGATTGTTATTCAAAGCATTCAAAGAATGTGTGCCGAATATACAATTGAAAATACCGTTTCTGTTTTTAACTTAACTTCTGATGACTTAAAAGGTCAAATTATCGGTCGAGAAGGGCGTAATATTCGTGCTTTAGAAGCAGCAACTGGTGCTGAAATTGTTGTTGACGATACACCTGAAGCTATTGTTATTTCAAGCTTTGACCCGATTCGTCGAGAGATTTGCCGTTTAGCTTTACAACGCTTGGTCGCTGATGGTCGTATTCATCCTGCTCGTATCGAAGAGGTCGTTGCTAAAACGAAAAAAGAACTCGAAGAACAAATCATAGAAATCGGTGAACGTACGGTTATTGATTTAAACATTCATGGTCTAAAACCTGCGTTAGTTCGTATGGTCGGACGTATGCGTTTCCGTTCTTCTTACGGTCAAAACTTATTGAAACACTCGATTGAAACCGCTCATTTGTGTGCAATTATTGCTTCAGAATTAGGTATGACGAAGAAGCAAATCAAAATGGCTAAACGTGCTGGTTTGTTACACGATATTGGAAAAGTTGGAGATGAAGAAACCGAATTATCACATGCAATCTTAGGAATGAAATTATGTGAAAAAAGCGGCGAACATCCAGCCGTTTGCAATGCTGTCGGTGCGCATCACGACGAGATCGAAATGAATAATATCCTATCTCCTATCGTACAAGCTGCCGATGCAATTTCGGGAGCAAGACCTGGGGCAAGACGTGAGATTTTGGAATCTTACTTATCTCGTATCAAAGAGTTGGAAGATTTGGCCTTGAATTACGAAGGCGTACAAAAAGCCTACGCAATGCAGGCTGGTCGTGAGCTTCGTGTTATCGTTGAATCTGATAAAGTAACAGACGAACGTGCAGAGATTTTATCTTTCGAGATTTCTCAGAAAATTCAAGACGAAATGCAATATCCTGGACAAATTAAAGTCACTGTGATTCGAGAAAAACGAGCAACAAATTTTGCGCGATAAATAAAAAATATTCTTACAATATAATTAAAACGCTCACGGTTTCGTGGGCGTTTTTTATTAGCTATCTAATTAATCAAAACCTGTTCAATCAATCCTAACTGCTCAGATTTTAAAAAATAAATACCTTTCGGCAGATGATTAATATTAACTAAAATTAAACCATTTATTTCAATTTCAAAATGAACTTTCATCTGTTGACCAGTCGAATTAAACAACTGAAAATCAACATTTTCAATAACTTTATTTAAAGTATTAATATAAAAAGTGTGTTGCGAGGGATTAGGATAAATAATCACCCTATTTTCGTTTTCGTAAGCTGATTTCGTAGCAGTAAATATTAAATCAATTACTGCCGAACCAGTATTTTCAGACCAGCCAATCAATTTATTATCATTTAAAAATAAAATTCCGCTAACCATTGTCGGATGATTTGTCATACCGATTTCTATCCAAGTTAAGCCACTATCAGACGAAAAAAAGAGACCTTGCTCTTTATCAGCGTTCGCTTCATGTCCATCAATGACCGCCATATTTCCGTTTTCACTAATAGCGATTTGTGTGCATCGACTCATACTTGTGTTAATAGTTGTCCACGTACTTCCTCCATCAATTGATTTATAAATTGTAGCACCATATTGCGTAGCATAAAGTGTATTGACTTGACTCGGATCAGTGATAACTTGTGCGAACCAGTTTGTTCCGTTTGGATTTACCATTGCAGTCCATTGTGCATCTGACAAATGTCGTTTATACAAACTTGCTTCGTGCCAAACATAAAATGTTTCACCATCGGCATCTAATAAAAGTTTGTCTGTCGCAGTCCATGATTTAAACAAGTCACTCGTAATATTATCATCCCAGGGAGCGTAAGAAACGCCGCCATCTGTTGAGATAAAAATCTGGTGTGTCATTGAGCCTTTTTCAATTCCTACCACCAAAGTATCACCACTTCCATGAGCTACTTGAATATCTGTAATCGCACTCGAATTATTCGTTTCAAAATAACTCGCTCCCCAAGCAAAATTACTATTAACTTCAACCCAGCTCGTTCCGCCATCGATTGTTTTCACGATTCGCCCTTTGTTAGAATGATGCTTGCCGACCATGTAACCAATATTTGAATTATCCGTCGCAAACTCAACCTTGTAAATACTCGTAATCGGATGAGTCTGCTGATAAACAGTCGAATTGGTCACGATATCGCCTTCATAAAATCCAATATCGGCAAGGCAATTATAAAATTTATCTTCTGTTGGATGTTTCGTCACTCGCAGCTGAACAAGGTTATAAATACCTTGTGTTTGCCATTGCCATGCCCAATTTGAATTGTCCGTATCATCAGCAGTCACATTAATCAAATCCAGGTTACCATCCGTAGATTTAAAAATTCCATACCAATCGCTAATATAAATATGATTTAAATTTGCAGGATGAAAAAGTAAAGTTGCGGTCGCATTACCAAAAGTCGGCTGAAAATTATCATTGGCGTAAGCCGGATAAGTGACTTTCGTCAAATTATCTCCCGAATTATACTTGGCTTCATGAAAATTTGCCCCAAAATCAGTCGTTTCGATAAGGCCATTTTGATAAATTGCATCCCAATACCCAAAAAACCAATGCCCCGAATTTGTCGGATGTGTTTTTACAAAATAGTTATAATTATAACCAAACGGTTCTATCACACCTTGCCAAGTTGCTCCACCATCAAACGTCCAGTCAATTCCAGTCGGTAATATCACCACAATTGTATCTGAACTATTCGCATCAAAATCAAATTCAACAACAGGATTCGTATAAACTTGTGTCAATAGTCCCGTCGAAATCGTATATTTCCATAAACCAGTAGCAGTCGAAGCCGCACCAAATTGAGTATTTTCAGTCACTGAAAGGTACAAAATATCATTATCCGAAGGGTCAAATCGCAAGTTTGTGGTCCAGGCTTTCGCCAATATTCCACTATCGAGCGGTGTCCAAGTATCTGTACTAATTTGATATTGATACAAGCCGCTATTTGTTTTCCAATCTGATATTAACCAATCATAAGTCGGTTGCCCTGAAACGTACAGAATATCGGGGTTTGCGGGTGAAACGAGAATAGTTTCACCGGCATTTCGGTCTTGACCATTGCCGCTGATGCCTATTGGCGAAATGTGTTTTGTCCATGTATTTCCTCCATTTGAAGATTGCCACAAGAACCATTCATTTGTAATTCCACCGTGTTCATAAGGTGCATTTCCCGAAAGGAAGTAAAGGTTTTCGGTATTATTAGAATCAATTGCAAAACTCCGAACGTAATAGTGATAAGGGTTAGATTTAGAAATGGATTTGGTAACAGATTCCCATGTATTTCCCCCGTTTGTGGTTTTATAAATACCTGCGACATCAATTCGAGCAAAGACGATATTTTCGTCGGTACAATGTGGGATTAAACCCGTCACATAGCCACCGCCGTGCATTGGTAACTGCTCCCAAGCTTGTGCATTTACAAAGTTAAACAGACCTATTCCTATTGTTACAAGAGTAATTTTTAAATAATTCATATAACCGTTGTTAATTAAAACTTTAGCGTACCTTATAGGTAAAATACAATTTTACGAAAAACAATTTTCAAATTCTTAAAATGATGAGAATCACGCATTTCTGACAAAAAAAGTAATAAATTGCGGACTTTTTGAAATAGTTAGCGATTGATTTTTGACTCTATTGAATCAATCCTTACTCAAAATCTATTATTATGAAAATCAATTTTTTAAAATTTGGATTTTATGCGCTTATGTTATCAATGGGAATTTTCATAACTGCTTGCGGAAGTAGTGAAGAAGGACATGACCACGATCACGACCATCAACACGAACAACATCAACACGAACAGGGCGAACATGATCACGACCATGAAGGACATCAGCACGAACAAGGTCAGGAAGACGAGGGCAGTGAAGAATCTTCTTCGATTGATAAAACAGGGAAAGAATATACCTCAGCTTATATCTGCCCAATGCACTGCGAAGGTAGCGGAAGTGATAAGGAAGGGACTTGCCCTGCCTGCAAGATGGCTTATATAGAAAATCCTGATAAGTAGAGGTTAAGAGCGGTTTTCTCAAAAGTCGAGAAAGTATTTTTAAGTTTAGTAAACCCTTACTTTTCTTCGACTTTTGAGCCACCCTCTTTGTTCTTATTTTGTTTTTATCGAACTAAAATAACTTCGCCTTTTTTCAGGTATTCCTCTCCGCCAAAAGACGTATAACGAATTAAATACACATAAGCCCCGTTAGGTACTCGTTTTCCTTGATGAATTCCGTTCCACTCTCCTGCTGTATTATTATAAATCACCTCTCCGAAACGATTGAATATTTTAAATTCTGTTATGTTAATTTCCGTAAATGCAATCACTCGAAATATATCATTTTTACCGTCATTATTCGGTGAAAAAGCAGTCGGTATTTGAACATCTACCTGACTTGTAGTAGTGACAATAATTTGAGCTGTCACTGGTGGACAATCACTAAACTGTCCCGAAACCGTGAATACGGTTTCACTATTGACAATAGTAGAAACGTTTGTACCAATCGCTGAAAATCCATCAGATCCCATCCACGTATAGACGACTCCTTCTACTGGGTTATTGACTTGAAGTGTGATTTCTGACCCTGCTGTAACCGTAAAGTCACTACCTATATCTATCGTGTAGGTCGGAGGGCTGGTAATTATAAATTCTTCTACTTTGACGCAATTTGTAACAATATCGGTGACAGTAACGGTATATTCTCCAGATGGTAAATTATCAATGGTTGGAGTTGTTCCGCCGTTTGACCAACTATATGTAACCGGATTGTTAGTATGAATCGCATTGACCGTAATTCGACCGTCATTTTGCAACGGACAATCATTATTAACTTCCTCCACTACATCAATATCGAATGGTATAATTTCACTAATAGTATAGCTTTTTATTATGCTACAATCGTCACTATCTGATATTGTAACACTATAATTCCCTGCAATTAAACCAGTTGCATCAGGGACATTTCCGGTATTTGCATTCGATGACCAAGTATAAATATAAGGAGGATTTCCGCCTGAAACAGTTAAATAAATTTTTCCATTTTCCTCACAACCAAGTTGAATAATAGAATCTATAACGGTCAAACTATCTGAACTATTAACCGTAATCGTCTCTAAAATCGAACAGTTGTTGCTATCTGTAACCACTAAATCATAATCGCCAGGAGCTAAATTGTCAATCATATTGACGTTGTTAGATGTATTTGACCAAGAATATGTAAAAGGTGCTGTTCCTGTATTGACGTTGTAAGTAATCGCACCATTGTTTTGTCCGCAAGTCGCCTCTACGATAGTTGCACTCCCTGTTAGAACGGTCGCAGCGTCTAAGGTAATATTCAAAACGGTATCACAGTTATGAGCATCTGTAACCGTAATGTTGTAATTTCCACCACTTAAATTAGTCGCAAGATTCACGTTTCCAACATTAGCATTTGATGACCAATTATAGGTAAAAGGTGCAACACCTGAGATTGGCGTAATACTAATTGTTCCTGTATTTGTTTGACATTGCGGGTGTAAAATAGTCGAATTCACGACTAAGTTAGAAGAGCTACTAAAACTAATCGGATTCGATACCGCTGTACAGCCAGTTGCATCTGTTACCGTCACCATATAAACTCCGCCCAAAAGGCCACTTGCCGTATCCGAGTTTCCCGTATTAGCACTCGGTGACCAGGTGTAATTATAAGGTATATTCCCCCCTGAAACATTGGCGATTATATTGCCACTCTGACCACAGATAGGCGGATTTTCTATCGTCGAAATAAGTAGTGCTGGAGGTGAACTAACCGTTGTTGTTTCGACTATTGAGCAGTTGTTTTGGTCTGTTATCGTCACGGTGTAAGAACCCGGCACTACATTCTGTGGACTCGAACCATTCAAGCCACCTGACCACGTATAAAAATAAGGACTTGTTCCGCCCGAAATTACTGTTTGAATCATTCCATCATTGGTATTAAAACAAGTTGCAGGCGTATTATTGAAAGTTGCCACAATCGCAGAAGGTGCAGTGACAGTTGCTGTTGTTGTAGCGGTACAGCCGTTGTCATCTGTTACCGTCAAGTTATAAGTACCTGCTCCAATATTTTGAGGATTTGAGCCACTCAACCCACCTGACCAAATATAGGTAAACGGTAAAACGCCACCATTCGTATTCGTTTGGATTTCGCCATCTGAATGACCGCTACACATCGGATGAATGACCGTTGTCGTCACCGTAAAATCAGCCGGTGTGGTAATTGTCGTAGATAAAGTCGTTTGACAATTATTGAAATCTGTAATAGTCACTACATAATTTCCTGCAGAAATATTTGATAAATTTTGTGTAGTGCTACTGTTTGACCATGAATAAGTGTAAGGTGCTGTTCCACCTGAAGGCGTTATAGCTATGCTTCCATCGTTGCTACCAAAACAACTGACAGCCGTCCCAGTGATTATTCCATTTAATGGAGTCGGTTGACTAATCGTTGTCGTCTGTATCGCAGTACAACTCACAGCATCCGTTACGGTAACGGTGTAAGTCCCAGCTGATAAATTAGAAATATTTTGACTGATTGCACCGTTTGACCAAAGATAAGTATAAGAGGTTGTCCCGCCATTTACAATATTTTGAACACTTCCATCATTAGCATTAAAACAAGAAACGCCAGTCGGCGTTAAATTAATCGAAATTGGACTGGCTTGAGTAATCGTTATCATTTTGGTCTTTTGACAACCATTAGCATCCGTAACCGTTACGGTGTAATTCCCTGCCGTTAAGCCTGTTTGTGTCAAGCCGCTTCCGCTTAAGCCTTGCCAGTTAACGGTATAAGGTGTTGTACCACCACCAACTAACAACTGAATCGCTCCAGTACTCGCTCCATTACAACTAACGTTGGTTATATTTTCATTAATAACAATATCGTTAGGTTGTGTAATAATTGCAACAGCTGTATCTGTACAACCGATTCCGTCTATCACCGTTGCTGTGTAGGTGTTCGCAGACAAATTTGTAGGATTTTGAGTATTTCCCAATCCATTATTCCAACTAACAGACAAAGGCGCTTGTCCACCATTTATATTCAAAACAATACTTCCATCATTGGCATTAAAACAGGAAATATTAGTCGGAATTGCAGTTGCTTCCATAGATGCACCATTTGAGTTGACGGTCGTACTTGTCGTGCCTAAACAGCCATTAGCATCAGTGATCGTAACACTATAAGTATTCGGCAACAAGCCTGTTGGGTTTTGTGCTGTTCCAGCTCCATTATCCCAACTAAAACTATAAGGTGACACGCCACCCGAAACAGTCAGATTAATCGTTCCGTCCGCAACGGTATTACAGGTCGCAGGTGTTGTTGTTATACTCGTAACAATATTTGTTGTAGAATTAACAATACCATTTTCTGTAATCGTACAACCATTATTATCGGTAATTGTCGCTGTATAAATACCAGGAATCAATCCTGTTAAACTGGTGGAGCTGCCAAAACCATGACTCCAATTGATGGTATAAGGCGAACCGCCACCCGAAACACTTAAATTAATTGTACCAGTCGTTTGCGTACAATTAATAGTCGAACCAGTTGCATTAGCAACTAAAGATGTTGAAGGTTGACTAATCGTTCGTTGTTCAGTAATCGTACAATTATTGGCATCGACAACAGTCACCATATATGTACCAGCAGGAATATTGATTAAATCTTGTGTTGTCGCATTATTTGTCCAAATATAACTATAAGGTGCTGTTCCACCATTTACCGAAAGGTCAATCGTACCATCCGAGCCACCAAAACAACTGACATTCGTTCCTGTCGAATTTACAGAAACTGGCCAACTCGGTTGTGTTAAAATTATCGAAGCAGTATCCTGACATTGATTGCCATCCGTTACGGTGACAATGTAAGTTTGATTTGCTGACAAACCTGTTACGCTAGCCGTAAATTGTTGTGGTGTCGTATTCCAATTATACGTATAATTAGGAGACAAACTCCCTGTCACCGCAACACTTGCCGAACCTGTTGATGCTCCAAAACAATTAACATCACTATAATTTGTAATAGCCGCATCAAAGTTAGAACAACAATCATTTCCATATACAAACATTGTATCCTTTGTGATACAGCCATTTGGTGACGATGCCGTCAAAATATACCTAATGGTATCAACGGGCATCTGAGGAATATTCAGGTTGACCGCACCTGACGTTGTCCCAGATAAATTAGATAAATAAGCACTCGGAGTCGCTGTCCATTGAAAAGACTGATTCGGATAAAAGCCTGTTAGACCAATATTTTGATTAATCGCTTGACCGCTACAAATCGAAATATCGCTACCTGCATCAACGACTAAATCTGGTACTGAAAACGGCATATTTATATTACTTAACGCATTACCACAAGCATCATTGACCGTTCCGACTAAGAATAATGTATAATTGTCTGTAATTAATTGATTCGGAAAAGTTAGCGTGAACTTGTTAGAATTTGTACCGCCAATACAATTGATAGCACTAATACTGGAAGGTGTAATTGTCCCCGAACTCGTTAAAATCGTAAAATCAGAAGCCGTGACCGTATTACATTCCATCGGTTTACTAAAATAAATATCAACGGTTGTCGCTCCACAAGAAGGAACAGTAATAGAATCAATATTCGGCTGAGCTGTATTAAAAAGCGTTGCAGAAGAATTAGAAAAGTCAATATTAAAACCTTGCCCTTGTCCATTTGCCGAGGTATTGTTAACGTATAGCATATAAACTCCACCAGCTTGAACCGTAATATCACCAGTAAAAGAAGGATAAAAAGCAAAAATACCGCCATACCAAGGTTGATTCGTAAACGCTCCGGTCTGACCAAAAGCATCATTAAACGAACCATTCAAATCAGATGAATTATTGCAAACCAACTGTAAATTCGTATTAGTCAAAATATCCGCACAAGTTGAATTAGCGATATTATAAACCGCCCAGTTAAAATCTTCGTTCGGGTCATTTGGCGTAATTACAAAACTTAATGTACCATTCGACTGCGGCGTAATATTGAACCAAGTTGAATTATTCTCTCCAGTCAGACAAGTATTTGACGGCACTTCATTTGCCTGATTTCCAACGCCTTGAGGTGTAGTAATCGCATAATTATTTTGACAAACTGTGATGGCATTGACACAATCTCCATTTTGTCCAAACGAAGTGATAGCAAGACATATCGTGATGAAGAGTAAGAATTTCTTTTTCATAGTTCATTTTTTACAGCAATACCTTTTCCTTTACGATAAATTTTATCCTAAATATCTGTGATTAAAAAACCAGGAAGATGCAAGTAGAATTATTATATATCAAATCATGACAACTAAATTTCTATTAATTACAAAAATACATAATAAATAAACACAAGAAAAGTATCAGGTTTAACCTGTCACAAGATACTTATTTTTAGCTTGAAATATATGAAATTAGTCATTTGATCCAATGAACTAAAGAGATTTTTTTCAAAAAATAAACAATCTAAAAAAACATCAGAACAAGCGACATAACGTATTAATTATCAACATTTTAATATCAAAAATGGAATCAAATTACGGTCTTTAAATTCAATAAAATTTAAGATTTAAGAACTTTTTATTTGTACGGCGGCAACCATTGTAAAAAAAATTTCGTGTAGGCAACATACAAAATAAAAAAGAAATCTTCTTTAAAATATTTTGGTTTGGTTTAGGCTTATAAATTGAGGTAAATCCCTTGTGCGAGAGTGCAAGGGATTTTTTTGTATTTTTGATGCTATCAATAACGCTGTGCTAACGACTAAAAAATGATAAAACTAAATTCAAAATTTACGGTATTTGCTTTGACCTTCACACTGTTAACGATATCGGCTTGTAAAAAAGATAATCAATCTGACAACAATCAATCTACTCCGACGATTTCGGTCACAACGGACAACGAACAAATCACACCTAAATCGCCTACAATCAATACAAATTTTGAAGTCAATGATTATTTTGAAACCTTTATTTCAAAGAATAAAACTGGCGAGGCAATTGTCAATATCAATAAGCCCGTAATGAACGGCGAACTATTGCGAAAGGCTGATAAAGTGAAAGTAGAAATCAACGGATACTGGGTCAGCGATAGCCCAAAAAATGAAATCACTTTGGAAATTTATCCAAACTATTTTGAGGCTGATAGCGATAATCGAGCAATAATCAAACAAAAATTGAAATTGAATCGTCAAAATAGATTCTTGACTTTTAGTTATCTCAAAATGATTGCTTTAGAGGAAGGTCTATATTATTATTTCCTAAAAGATGACGATCATTCTATTTACACCGGAAAGTTTGTCGTCAAGTGATGGACACTAAAAAAATGAAAAACATCAACATAAATTATATAAAAACCCTTAATGCTACGTTAAGACAAATTATATTTGGCGTAAGAAGGTTTTTCCAATTTTCGGCAAAAAAAAATCAAAAATTTACAGTTCATTTCCATATTATTTTGTCAATACGTACTCCGCTATTTTATTTAAATCATTTCTATTTATTTTTAAACAAAAAATATATTTATAAAAACCTGTTTATCAATTTATTATATAAATAAAATTAGATTAATACTTATAACATTAAACTACAATTACATATATAATTATAGAATAAATAGCTCAACTAAAATCAATAATAGATATATAAATATTGTAATGTTGGTAATCAAATTCAAAATTAAATTTTAATCTTTTGTCATAAACAAAGTATTCATTTTGTTGTTAACAAAATATTAACTAACTTTAGCATGATTTTAGGAAAGTAATTAGTCAAACAAGTAAAAAACTTAGCAACATGTTATTATTAATGATTACCCTCGGAGCTATTATTGTTGGCGGTAGCATAGCAGTAACAACAAACAGTACTTCAAGACGCCGATACTAACAGCGATTTGACGTATAACAACTAAAAAACACACATTTCGTTGTTTACTAATGGCAATGTACCACTAATTGTTATTTGAATGTTTTAAGAAACATTAGAAGCCGAATCTGCACACAGATTCGGCTTTGTTTTTTTAGGGAATTACAGCATCTTTGCCCACCGAAATAGTAATTCAAAAACACTAATAAACTTTTATATATGTTTTCTTCGTATTTACAATTAGGCTTTGAGCATATCGCTGATTTAAATGGATATGACCATATTTTGTTCATCGTAGCCTTGTGTGCAATTTATCAATTAAAAGAATGGCGAAAAATTTTAATTTTAGTCACTGCCTTCACTGTTGGTCACTCAATTACACTGGCCCTAGCAGCTTTGAAAGTAGTCAACGTATCGAGTGAAATCGTGGAGTTTTTGATTCCGCTAACAATCGTCCTAACTGCCGTTTATAATGTTATTAAAAAGCCTGCTTCAAAATCTTCTTTGATAGCTTACTACACCGTCGCCCTACTCTTCGGCTTGATTCACGGTTTAGGTTTTTCTAATTTTTTCCGTTCGCTTTTAGGGCGAGAAAGTGATATTACGATGCCTTTATTAGCGTTTAATATTGGGTTAGAATTAGGTCAATTAATCATTGTCGCTGCCATCTTAGGAATTAATTTCGTTATGCTTAATACCTTGAAAGTCAAACAACGAGAATGGAATTTATTTATCTCTGGTGCAGCTGCTGGGATTGCTTTTATTATGATGCTTGAACGTATTTTTTGGTAATTTATCCAAAAGCTGAAGTTAAAATAAGATGATTTTTATCTATGTTATAATTGTTGTAATTTTTGCTGCGACAAGCTACTTTCTTAAAAAAGTATCGTTTTCGGGGGCAGTTGCTGGAGTGATGATCAGCTTTTTGATTTTATGGAATAATTGGGTGAATTTTATCTTATTTGGATTATTTTTCATCTTGGGTTCTGTGGCGACAAAGTGGCAATTTGAGCGAAAGCGACAACTCAAGGTTTTACAAGAAAATGAAGGTATCAGAACCTGGGTTCACGCTTCCGCAAACGGTGGAATTTCAGCTTTATTCAGTTTATTAGCATTACTATTTCCAGAATCTACGTCCTTAACGTATGCGGCAACTGCTGCAATTGCAGCGGCTTTGTCTGATACGCTTTCCTCGGAGTTAGGTAATGTTTACGGTCGTCAATATGTCGATATTTTGAATTTTAAAAAAGGAAAACGTGGCGATGATGGCGTAATTAGTTTGGAAGGGACATTATTTGGTATGTTGGGTAGTGTACTCATTGCTATTTTGTTCGGTACTTTAATGTCTAATTATTCCGTTATTTTACCAATCACAATTGCAGGTTTTGCAGGAAATCTAATGGATTCGTACTTAGGGGCAACTTTACAGCGAAAAGGCTGGATAAATAATCACTTTGTCAACTTTCTAAATACTGCTTTTGCTGCTTTTTTAGTAGTTTTATGGTGAAAACTCGCAACACAAAAAACACCTTATGAAAAATTGGTTTAAATTTTCGTTTTTATTATTTATCGTAATCATTGTTAGTTGTGCGAACAATGAACCTACCGAATCTACGGCTCAAAATACCAAACAATCATCACAACAAACGGCTCAAGATGAAGTCAAATCAAGGCAAGTCGAGCCAAAAAAAATAGTCCTCGGAGCATCAAAATTTACGGAATATCTTCCGCAGCTCAATGGTAAAAAAGTTGGCTTAGTCGTTAATCAAACTTCGGCGATTGATGAACGACATTTAGTAGATATTCTTTTAGAAAAAAAAGTCAATATCACTAAAATATTTGCTCCTGAACATGGTTTTCGAGGAAAAGCCGATGCTGGTGAATTGGTCAAAAGTGGAAAAGATGTCAAAACTGGTTTACCAATTATTTCGCTTTATGGAGCAAATAAAAAACCGAGTAAATCCATGATTCAAGATTTAGATATTTTAATCTTTGATATTCAAGATGTTGGAGCAAGATTTTACACTTATATCTCGACCATGCATTATGTTATGGAAGCGGCAGCTGAAAACGACAAACAGGTAATTGTATTAGACAGACCGAATCCGAATGGACATTATATTGATGGTCCAATTCGTAAAGATAACTTAAAATCATTTGTCGGTATGCATCCGATTCCAATCGTTCACGGGCTGACAGTCGGTGAATTAGCGACAATGATTAATGGCGAACGTTGGTTGAAAGATGGCTTGACTTGTGACTTGACCGTCATCAAGTGTGATAACTACGACCACAATACTTTTTATGAATTACCCATCAAACCATCGCCAAATTTACCCAATATTCGGTCAATATATTTGTATCCGTCATTGTGTTTATTTGAAGGAACAGTCGTCAGTGTTGGTCGAGGAACAGCAACACCTTTTCAAATTTATGGTCATCCTGCGTTCAAAGGAGGAAACTACGAGTTTACGCCCAAACCGACTGAAGGAGCAAAAAACCCACCGTATAACGGAAAGCTTTGCAATGGCTTCAGTTTGTTAAATGAATCAATAACAACATTACAACAAGCGAAGCGTTTGGAGCTGGAATATTTGATTGATTATTATAATGCTTTTCCGCAAAAAGACAATTTTTTTAATAATTTTTTACCCAAATTAGTCGGTAACTACGATTTGCGTAAGCAAATAGAAAGTGGAAAAACAGCAGCTGAAATCCGTGCAACTTGGGAAAAAGATTTAGAATCTTACCGTCAAATAAGAAAAAATTATTTATTATATAACGATTTTGAATAGTACCAAACCGGACAGGTTTATTTTACAACAAAATTTATGAGAAAAACATTACTGACAATTATCATTATTACAGCGTTATTTTGTACCGTCAAAGCACAAGCACCAATTGATTCAACCCTTTCAGGGACGACATTGATCACTCAATTACGAGCGAATTATACGCCAACTCAAACCTTAGGTTATGGTCCGGCTCGTGATGTTATGTATTCGGTCGTCGATAATGATGGCAATAATGGTGTTCATGGAATTTATACAGATTTCACCGTTTTTTGGACCCCTGGAACAGATCCGAGCCAAGATGTGTATCAAGGTGGTAGTGGCATCAACGCAGAACACGTTTATCCGCAAAGTATGGGTGCCAGTAACGAACCAGCGAAAAGTGATATGCATAATTTACGCCCTTGTCGTGCAGCCGTCAACTCGGCCAGAGGAAACTTAAAATTTGGCGAAAGCCCAGATAACGATACCGATAATTGGTATAAAGATGCGATTAATCAATCGAATACACCTGGGACTGATATCGACGAATGGAGCGAAAGAGACGCCAATAATGTTTTTGAGCCTCGTGAAGCTGTCAAAGGTGATATTGCTCGTATCGTTTTTTACTTTTACACGATTTATCCAAATGCCGATGCCAGTTTTTTCAATAGCATGAAAAATACTTTATATGACTGGCACTATGCCGACCCTGTCGATGCTTGGGAGCTGGAGCGAAATAATAGAGTGAAGCAAGAACAAGGAAATGATAATCCATTTATTTTGGACAGTACTTTGGCTCGTCGAGCATTTTTTCCGCAATATATGGTGACTTCTACTAATTCAATCGAAGACTTTACAAATGACCAAAACGTTAAAGTTTATCCTAATCCTTTTGTCAATCAATTGACCTTTTCGGAAGCTGTTAATTATGTTTTAATTACGAATGGTAATGGTAAGACTGTTTTAGAATATCATTCTGATAATCAATCAATTACAACAATTGATGTATCGAATTTATCAAAAGGTGTTTACTATATTCGTTACCAAATTAGTAAAGAAAAAGGAGGAAATAGAACAATTGTGAAACAGTAAAATCATCGGATTATTGCTGATACAAAAACGAAACAGATGAAATTTGTTTTTTAATATTAAATCTTTGATTAAAAAAGTTCGGGAAGCATAAAAATCCGAATCATAAAATAGTCTGAAAGCCTCAAAATCAAAAAATTTGAGGCTTTTGTCATCTTATAAATATGAATAAACAGACAGTTTAGATAAAATCAACAATGAATAATTTCACAATAGCGCCATTTGCCGTTTAAATAAAAATAATTTAACAGTTTAAACTATAATTTCTATTTTTGTGCGAATAGAACAAAAAATATGAGAGTTTTCCAAAGTTTAGCAACCTTACCAAAGTTTAAAAATGCCGTCATCACCATTGGCTCTTACGATGGTGTACACGCAGGGCATCAGCAGATCATCAAGCAAGTCAATGATTTGGCAAAAGCCGAAAACGGTGAATCTGTATTAATTACCTTTCATCCGCATCCTCGATTGATTGTAAATCCAAACGATACTTCGTTGAAATTAATCACGAGTGTCAATGAAAAAATTGAAGTTTTAAAGAAATACGGCATTGATAATGTCGTGATAACGCCTTTCACAAAAGAGTTTTCACAACAAACGCCTATTGAATACGTTCGTGATTTTTTGGTTAAAAACTTTGAGCCAAAACGTATCGTAATTGGCTATGATCATCGTTTTGGAAATAAACGCTCGGGCGGAATTGAGTTGTTAAAAGAGTTGGCTTTTACTTATAATTATGAAGTGGAGGAAATCGAAAAGCACGAAGTTGATGATATTGCGGTGAGCTCTACTAAAATCAGAGCGGCAATCCTGGAGGGAAATATTGGAATCGCCCGAAAATATCTCAATCATCCGTTTTCGATGGCTGGAAAAGT
>CBFIHR010000068.1:0-24863 GCA_965662365.1 Saprospiraceae bacterium | reverse complement strand
AAGTATTCATGATGAAGCCGAGCGAGAAATGCTCATCGACCATTTCAAAACAACGAATAAAACCATTATTGATTTAAGGATGGAACAGGTTGAGGCGTTTGCCGGAAATATGCTTCAAGTACAAAATGATGAGGGTAAAACCTTCTTGGTAATGTCCGAACAAGCCTACAAATCGTTGCGTCAAGAGCAAATTGATTTGATTGAACATTTTACAAATATTATTTATGCACCGATTTATACGATTGAAAAATATGGTGGTGGAAGTGCAAGATGTATGATGGCGGAAGTGTTTTTGGATAAAAAAAGGTAGGCGAGAAGTGTGCTTAAAACCTGTCAGATTTTGATAAATCTGACAGGTTTGTATAAATCTTATTCTACTAACTCAAATAAAGTAGCTGGGTCAATTAATACGCCATTTCTTCGGACTTCGACGTGCAAATGATCCATCATAGCAGGCGAATATTTGCGAGAAATATCTTGTGCAATCCCAAGAATATCTCCTGGGAAAAGATAGTCGCCGATGACAAAAGGACGCATATAAAATATTTTCACTTCATAACCACGATAATCGCCAACGCCAACGATAACACAACCTTCCCATTGATGATTACCCCTCGCAGTGCCATAAGGATAAGCCATGCGGAGCATCACGCCTTCAATCGGACAATAGACCGCACTTCCAGGCGTAACCAGAATATCAATACCATTATGTGTACGTCGTCCTCTTGATGCACCAAAAAAACCATCTCCTTGTGAATCGTTTCTTATTTTTTGGTAGGGCGATGTGATTGGATAAAATTGTGGATGTGGATACGGATACGATCGTTGATTGAGCTGGTAGGTTCTCACCAATTCAGTTTGTAAATTATTCTGAGGAGCTAAGGAGTCGATTGATTTTACCATCAGCGGTTGAGGTAATATTAACTCTTCACTTCCTTCTTCTTGTACGATGTTATGTTTAAGTGTTGTACAACTAAACATGAGTAGAGTAATTCCCAAAAAACAAAGCAGTTTGTAAGTCACGGCATGATACGGTTTAAATAATTTGTCAATAAGTTGCTACGAAAATATAAAATTTGGAGGCTGCGATGAACTCCCGATAATCAAGTAGTAATAAGGCTTGAAAAACGGAATTTTTTGTTACAAAACAAAATATATGGTATAAAAAAAATATCTTATTTGTCCATAATATTGTTATGCAGCTTTAGTTTAGAATTTATTTACATCTTTTTAACAAAATGACTTTAATTTGACGATTTGGTTTGTGAAATATATTTTTAAAAAAAGTGTGAATACCAATTTATTATATGTTAAATTACAGAAAATCAAAAAATAATTATAGGTTGTCTATTTATTGTCAATCCATTTTGTAAAATAGCAAGTAATAGAAAATCCTATTTTTTGTAAGCTACTAAAAAGTAGATACTTTTGTACTGTTCAATAGAGAAACGCAAGAGAGCAACAGACCTAAAATTTATTAATAAAATTCAAGTGCGTCCTAAAAATTGTCGAATGTTATCCACACTAATAGTAAAGTGACATTCGATACGATGGTTTTATTAATTTAATAAATTACACATTATTATATGTATTTAGGTACATATAAAATAATCAGAAAAGCAAATTTTTTATAGAGATTGAATAGAAGAAATCATGCCGAAATCCTTGTTACAACTTGATTTCTTGATTTTTATGAAAAATTTTCTATCATAATTATATAAAAAACTAAATATTTTTAAAATTCTAAAATTAAACAAAGCGATGACTAAGTCAAAATTAGAATACATCTGGTTAGATGGTGCACAACCTGCTCAACAAATGCGTTCGAAAACTCGTATTGAAAAGGATTTCTCTGGTAAATTAGAGGACTGTCCAATGTGGTCTTTCGACGGAAGTTCAACTCAACAAGCGGAAGGCGGCTCTTCTGACTGTTTATTAAAGCCTGTTTTTATCTGTGTTGATCCAGGTCGTCGTGATGCTTACTTAGTAATGTGTGAAGTTTTAGCTGCTGATGGCACACCTCACTCTACAAACGGACGTGCAACTATCAACGATGATGATAATGATTTCTGGTTCGGTTTCGAGCAAGAATATTTCTTATGGGACAACGACATTCAGTTGCCATTAGGTTTCCCTGCAAGCGGGTATCCAGCACCTCAAGGTCCTTACTACTGTTCAGTAGGAGCAAAAAATGCTTTCGGTCGTGAAATCGTTGAAGAACACATGGATTTATGTATTGATGCAGGTTTGAATATCGAAGGTATCAATGCGGAAGTTGCTGCTGGTCAGTGGGAATTTCAAATCTTCGCTAAAGGTGCAAAATCTGCAGGTGACCAAATTTGGGTAGCTCGTTACTTATTGGACAGAACTGCTGAGAAATATGGTGTTTCTGTAAATTATCACTGTAAGCCTTTAGGAGCAACAGACTGGAATGGTTCAGGTATGCACGCTAACTTCTCTAATGAAGTATTAAGAACGTGTGGAAGCCGTGAGACTTACGAAAAAATCTGTGAAGCATTCGCTCCAGCGGACGTTATCAAAAAATGTATCGACGTATATGGACCGGATAATCACATGCGTTTGACAGGTTTACACGAAACTCAAGCTATCGACCAATTTAGCTACGGTATTTCTGATAGAGGTGCGTCTATTCGTATTCCTATCGCAACAGTTGAGTCAGGTTGGAAAGGTTGGTTAGAAGATCGTCGTCCAAACTCTGAAGCGGATCCTTACAAAGTAGCTGCGGTTATCATCGAAACTGTAAAAGGGGCAGCTATTTAATTAATGGAGAATTGATAATGGAAAATTGTTGAGCTAAAGCGAAATCCCGTTATTTTCGGGAATAATTTTTCTAAAAAATATAAAGCGGCATTCAGTTCATTCTGAATGCCGCTTTTGGTATAAATACCTATCATTTTCATTTAATTGTCCAATCTATTTAACTTTTGCATTTTATACGATTCTAATCATTTTTCTTAATTTTATGCTTTTCATACTTGACTTGCATTATATTCTCCCATACTTTTGAAACGATTAACCAAAAGAGAAATCCGGATAAGATTAGAAGCAAAAGACTTGAACCAATAATTTTTCTCTCTAAATTAATCAATTCCATCAGTAATTCATTTTTTCATTTATAAAATTCAACTTGATTATGATTACACAAAGTACATGTTTTACACACACACCGCTAGAAGATTGTCAGCCTTACTATTTAAAGGATCCATGGAATAACGGTTATCATGTAGGTATAGAAGGAAAAGTACAAAATCCAAATCAAGGTGAAGTTCCTGCTTCAGACGTATTTTTTAATCAAAATATTGACAAGATTTTATTAGAAAACAACACCGTTTATCCTAATCCGACATCGGGCAATTTCACGGTTGAATTAACAACGGATTGGTGTGAAGCAACCGTAGAAGTCTTTGACGCACAAGGTAGAATTGTACAAACACAACAAAATGTTTGTAACCAAACCATTTTCGATTTAAGGGAATTTTCAAAAGGCATCTATTTAGTACGCATTACTAAAAATGGAAATGCTCAAAATATTAAGATTTTAAAACAATAATTTAAAACAATCACAAGTGACTTTTGAAGTTTTTAACTTTGAAAGTTACTTGTTTAAAATATAAAATCATGAAAAATATACTAATCAATAGCATTATATTATCAATAGGGATGCTAATAATAGGTTGTGACCCTGATGAGCCGACACCTCTACCTCCCGTAAAGTTAGATTGTGAAAGTATTTACCCTATTTATGAAAGTGTTATTACTACGACTCCATTTATATTTGAGTGGTGTGTGGATGAAAATGCAACAGAATATCATTTACAAGCGAGTTTAACAGAAGATTTTGGTGAGATTATATTTGATACGGTGACAGTGAGTAATGCTGCCAAATCAGTAGATTTAATTTTAGTCAATCCTACTACGGGTGAAATCTATGAATTTTTTCCATTTAGATGGGGGACAAAATACTACTGGCGAGTAGCAGCAATCAAAGATACGGTACAACAAGATTGGAGTGACACTTATATATTTGAAACGAATGATATACGAGATGATGTAGTAGGGATTTATGAAGCAAAAAAGCGAAAGATTGAACAAAATCATAATGGTAATCCTATATATTACGATTCTGTTTATTCCATACATGAGATTGAAGTAGAAAAATTAGAAGGTTCAAGAGGCATTCGAGTTAAGGATAATACGTATGGAGATTTTGATATAGAAATGGAAGATGATTTAGATTTATACTGGTGGATAAAATATTTTGATGCTTGGGGAAAGTTTAAAATAGAAGTGGATAGTTTTGAGATTCAAGATATATATTGTCCCGTTCCACCTTGTACAGGTTTCAGATATTCAGGACGAGAGTAAAACACAAAAGCAGTAAGTTTCGGCTTACTGCTTTAAAATATAAAATCATGAATAACATAATGAAAAATATAATATTCGGAGTATTATCTATTGGTATGATATATATATCAAGCTGTACAAAAGATACACAACCGCCTTATCAGCCTAATTGTGACAGCTTATATCCAGAGTATGATGGAGTTGTTGATACTAATATTTTTAATTTTCAATGGTGTGCAATAGAAGGAGCAATTAGTTATAGAATAAAAGTTGAAGGTATCGCTCCTAATTTTCCTGTGCCTTTTGATACTGTAGTAGAAGGAACAACAGTAAAATCTACATTGATGTACCAATCCACGAATGACCCGACATTGATAATAGAGGGAACACCTTTTGAATGGGGAAATACATATGAATGGCGAGTAGCACCGATAATAGATGGACAACAAGGAGAATGGAGTGATATTTATACTTTTAAAACATGGGATGAAAGAGATAAACTTATTGGTACATATACTATGGATAAACATATTTATAAGATTAGTTTATCAGGATATAGTTATATATCTACTGATTTGGGAGAGGGACAAGTTAAAGTTGAAAAAGTCGAAAATTCAAAGAATATTCGCATCACAGAAATTGGAGGAAATAATTTGACGGAAGAGTTATCTAATAGTTCTACAAATGGCTGGACTAAATATTATGACGTTTATCCACATAGTTTAGTTACCTATCCAAATGATAGTATTAGAGTCATATTTATGACGAATCCAGGTGATAGTATTCCGTGGGGATATTATTACGGGGGACATTATTAAAAAATAGTAAAGCAGTAAGCCGAAACTTACTGCTTTTGTTTTTAATACTTTATAACTTCTCCAAAACAAAATCCGTCATCTTCGTATAAAGGTGAATTCTTGCATTGTCACCATAAATACCATGATTGCGATTTGGATAAAAGTAGGTGTCAAATTGCTTGTTAGCTGAAATCAAGGCTTTTGCCATTTCTGCCGTATTTTGAAAATGAACATTATCATCTGTAATACCATGAACCAATAAATAATTACCTTCCAAACGGTTTACGAAATTAATCGGTGAATTATTTTCATAACCATTTTTATTTTCTCGTGGCGTTCTCATGTAGCGTTCGGTATAAATCGAATCGTACCATTTCCAGTTTGTAACAGGTGCAACCGCAATCGCTGCTTTGAACACATCATTACCTTTGAACAAACACAAAGACGACATATAACCGCCATACGACCAACCGAAAATCCCGATTCTACTTTCGTCCACATAATCTAAATTAGCCAAATATTTTGCGGCTTCGATTTGGTCTTGTGTTTCGTATTTTCCCAATTCTTTATACGTCATTTTTTTGAATTTTTCGCCTCTTGCTCCAGTTCCAGTATTATCAACTGAAACTATAATGTACCCTTTTTGAGCCAACATTTGAAACCAAGCGTAATTCTGTCCGCCCCAAGCATCTTTCACAGTTTGAGAGCCTGGCCCACCGTAAACATACATGAAAACGGGATATTTTTTATTTTTATCAAAATCTGGTGGCGTAATCATCCAGCCGTTCAAATCATCTTGACGGCTATTTTTAAAAGAGAAAAATTCAACTTTTCCTAAATCGAACTTTGTCAAACACCTTTTGAATCCTTTATTATCTTCTAGCATACGGACTTCCTTTCCTTCTCGGTTGCGAACGACATAAGTTGCCGGAGTGCCTATTGCAGAATAGGTGTGGATAAAGTAGTCGAAAGTGCGGCTAAATTTTGCAGAGTTTGTTCCATCTTTTTCCGAAATCTTTTTATCTTTTTTGCCCTTTAAATTTACCTGATAGATTTCACGCTGCATCGGCGTTTGTTTTGCCGCTTGATAGTATATCAATCCATTCGCTTCATCAACCCCATATAAATTTGTCACATCAAACTCACCTTTGGTCAACTGTGTTTTTAATGTTCCGTCCATATTATATAAATACACATGGTTGAAGCCGTCCTGTTCCGAAGTCCAAATAAAGTGTTGACCATCTTTCAAAAAGGTTAAGTTATCGTGAATATCTATATACCATTTATTTTTCTCATTCATTAATAACTCTACCTCGCCACTTGTGGCATCTACAAGGTATAAATCCAAATTATTCTGGTGACGATTCATCGTGAAAACACATAATTCGTTTGAGTTTTGTGTCCATTTGATACGAGGAATATATTCCGTTCCTGGCGTTTTGGCTTTGACAACTTTATTAGATTTTAAGCTATAAATATGTGCCGAAGTTTTGGCATTTTCTTCACCTGTTTTGGGATATTTGAATTTGTATAATTCAGGATACATATCATTGTTGTAATATTGCATCGTAAACTCTTTAACGGCAGTTTCATTAAATTTCAAAAAACCAATCGAGTTACCATCGGGCGACCAGTAAAATGCACGATCTAAACCAAATTCTTCTTCATTTACCCAATCTGTTGCACCATTGATGATTTTATTATTTTTACCATCTTTTGTGATTTGCGTAACTTTTCCAGTTGATAAGTCTTTGTAATACAAGTTATTATCTTGTACATAAGCCACTTTATCCCCAGCAGGATTTAAGGTCGCCAAGCGTTGTTTACCTTCTGCCACAGGTGTCAGGCTTTCGGTGTCAAAATCCCAAATATAAAATTCAGCATAGAACGAATGACGATAAATATCTTCTTTATTAGTAGCTAAAATAATCTTGCTTTCATCTGCCGAAAACTCATAAGAATCGAAAGTTGAAGGGGCTTTTTTATTAGCTTTAGTCATTTGAGAGGACGTGAATAACGTCTCTACTGCCTCGCCATTTGTGATATCGTATTTTACTAAGGCAATTTCGTTTTTTGTCTTTTCCGAACGGGTGTAATGTTTACCATCATTCATAAAATTAAAGCCCGGAACAGACTTTGGATAAAAGATGTAATTTTTCCAAATATCTTCTAACGTAATTTGTTTTTTTTGTGCTGTAACTGTTGGTATCATTAATACAGCGACCAGTGATAATAAGAATATTTTTTTCATCAAAAGTTTAGTTTAATTGAAGTAATGTTATTGTTTGAGTAGTTTGTAAGTAGTTTGTTGTTGATAATACGTTGAAGCGACCTAACTACTTAGACTACAGACCATTTCAAATTGATCAATATTATTATTGAATTTATAGTTTTCTAAAAATTGTATTTTTTTAGGATGCTGGACATTCAAAATTGTAATTTGTCCAAAATTAGTGTACCAATGATTGAATAACGCATGATAACCGTTTTCGTTTTTAGCTTCAAATCGTAAAATAGATTTACTTTTTGGGTTGATAATGTAATAGGCGATTAACGAATCATCAGCTGGGCTGTATAGTTCATAGCATTTTACTTTTTTGATATTCACCTCAACACCTTCAATTAAATATTCCCAGCAGTAATTTTCGACTGTAAATTTTTCATATTTTTTCCAATTTGGGCGTTTTACTTTTTTCGAGTAATAAGCAATGAAAGTTGGTAAAATCTCGTCTGTGCTACGAAAACATTGATAAAGTTTTTCGATTCTAAAACCGACCGATTGATAGGCTTTAATTGCTTTAATGTTTTTGTTAATCACCTCCAAAGCCATTTCTTCGACTCCATTTTCTTTAAAAATAGGGAGGGCATATTGATACATTTGTTTCACTAATTTTTGTCCACGAAACTCCGGAATAACACCAGTGCCAGCATTAAAAGCCACTTTTTTACCATTACGCTCATCAATTCCAATAATCATGAAACCGACCAGATTATTAGCCGCATCAAACGTACCGATAGATAAATCATAACGAACTCGATTAGTTTTCCATCGTTTTTTCCAAAACTTCGTATCGGTTGGCATTTCTACATAATAATTCACAAAGGATTGTGTAAATATCTTGACAATTTCATCAAGTGAAACTTGTTCTATGGTCTTAAATGTAAACATCTTAGTTGCGGTGATTTTAGTGATTGACTGTTTTTTGGCAGTGAACAACAAATTTAAGATTTTTATTAAGAATGATTTTAGGAAATTGCTGCTATTTGGACAAATTATTCGAGGGCGATGCTCTAAAATGAAAACTGCTCAACCGAAAAGACGATTGAGCAGCTCAAAATAGAATATTTTATACTTAATATTTAAGAAGCAGGTTCGTAATCCTTCAAATAAGGATAATCCTCTTGAATATAAACGTGATCATACAATTCAGACGCATCTGGAAACGGTGATTCCTCTGCGAATTTTGCAGCATCGGCAATTTCCGCTTTGATTTTATCTTGAATCGCTTTGATATCCTCTTCCGTAGCGTGTTTTCCTTCAAGGATTGTTGTTTCAATCATCTTGATAGGGTCACGGTCACGGTAAGATTTGACCTCTTCTTTTGTACGATATTTACCTGGGTCAGAAACCGAGTGACCTTTATAGCGATAAGTTTTCATTTCTAAGAAGTAAGGCCCTTTGCCTTCTCTTGCGTGTGTCATTGCTCTGTCGAATGCGTCGTGAACCGCTTCTGGATCCATACCATCAACAGGCTCATTCGGCATATCGAATGCTAAACCGATTTTATGTAAATCTTTCACATTTGATGTACGTTCGACAGAAGTACCCATCGCATAACCATTATTTTCTACCACAAAGACGACAGGAAGTTTCCAAGTCATCGCCATATTGAAAGTTTCATATAATGCACCTTGACGAGCTGCACCATCACCAAAGAAACAAACCGTTACATTGTCTGTACCTTTGTATTGTTCAGCGAAAGCGATTCCTGCACCAGTAGGAATTTGACCACCCACGATACCATCACCCCCATAAAAGCGGTGTTCTTTTGAGTAAAAGTGCATAGAGCCACCTTTTCCTCTTACATTTCCAGTGACTTTTCCGAAAAGCTCCGCCATTGCAGAACGAGTGTCAATGCCTTTTGCAATTGCCAAACCGTGCTGACGATAAGCCGTAATCCATGGATCATTTTTGCGAGAAGCAGAGCTTAAACCTGCTGCGACTGCCTCTTGCCCAATATAAACGTGACAGAAACCTCTGATTTTACGTTGTGAATAGGCCATCAACGCACGTTCTTCGAAACGACGAATTCTTAACATCGTTTCGTACCAGTTTAAGTAAGTTTCTTTCGTAAAAGTTGTCTTCTTCTTAGCTCTTCTTGCCATTGTTATAACTTTGGTTAGTTATATGAAATTGCGAAAATTCGCTTGTGTTTTTTTATAATTCGGGTAAAGATATTATGCAAATAATAATTATTGGTAAAAAATAGAAGATTTTTTTTGATTAGTTATTTTTCTATTATTTTTTTGTGAAATTTACAATATATATATGATGAATCGTGTAAATGTTGACATATTTGCAATACTTTAATGCAATGAATAAATGCGAAAAAGTTATTCATGTTTTGAAGTGTTTTGGAAGCCCTTAAAATGGTTCTTTAAATTTTTTTGGGGAAGTCTAAAATTGATAGATAATTAATCTCTAATATTCAAAAAACTATCATTTATTATAAAGTTACATTTACAATCTACCTTTTTATAAAAAATAAACATTTGAAAACAATAATCTTTATCCGGCATGCTAAATCAAGTTGGAAATATCCAGAATTGACGGATTTTGAGCGACCACTTAATAAACGTGGCAAGCGTGACGCTCCTGAAATGGCAATTCGTTTGCAAAAATTGGCGATTAAACCTGATTTAATAGTGAGTAGTGCCGCTGTTCGTGCAAAAATGACGGCTACTTATTTTGCAGAATTATTAGATTATCCAGTTGCCAACATCCAAGAAGACGAGAAAATATATGAAGCATCTGTCGAAGATGTTTTTGATGTAATTTGTTCATTACCAGATAATTATAATCTAATATTAGTATTCGGTCATAATCCTACATTCACAATGATTGCCAATCGTTTTTCTAACAAAATGATTGAAAATGTGCCGACGACAGGAATGTTTGGGGTACGATTCAAAACAAAAACTTGGAAAAACTTTGCTGGAAGTTCTGCAAAGTTTCTATTTTACGATTATCCTAAAAGTGCCTAAGCATACTAATAATCAAAAAAAGTAGTGAATTTTATGAAAACGCAGTATCCATTAAAAAATCGAGATATTACTTGGTTGTCTTTTAACTATAGAGTACTACAAGAAGCGAAAGACAAGCGTAATCCTTTGTTTGAACGGATTAAATTTTTAGCGATTTATTCGTCTAATTTAGGAGAGTTTTTTCGGGTACGGGTTGCTTCGACGAGGAGTTTGATAAAGCTGAAAAAGAAGTCACAAAAGGCGTTACACTTTAAGCCGAGTACGATTCTGAGAAAAATGCGGAGTGAGATCAATAATCAACAGATTGAGTTCTCTCGAATTTATAACGAAGAAATTGTACCTGAATTGATCGAACACGGCATTGTTATTAAACGAAATACTCAATTGACAGAAACGCAGTCGGCTTTTGTAGAGGATTATTATCAGCAGCATAAATCGGTATTTGGTTATCCAGTCTTAATTTCGAAACAAATTATTCGACCGTCGTTGCGTGATGCAGCGTTGTATATGGCGGCAAAGCTGAAAGATGACGGAGGTGAAGATGAGCGATATGCGATTTTCTCCGTACCGTCAGAGTTTTTGCCTCGGTTTATTGAGTTGCCGAGTGAGCAGCCGGATATTCACGAGATTATTTTATTAGATGATATTGTGCGTCATACGATTCCAAGTCGAATTCAGGATTATGATTTTGAATCTGCTTATTCTTTCAAGTTGACACGAGATGCAGATTTATATATCGATGATGAGTTTTCGGGTAATTTAGTAGAAAAAATAAAAACTGGTTTAGCAAAACGAAAAGTTGGCCCTGCGGCAAGGTTTGTTTATGATAGAAATATGCCGCCTTCGATGCTCAAGTTTTTGAAGGAATGTTGGAATTTGGAAGATATTGACTTATTTCCTGAAGGTCGCATTCATAATAATTTCGATTTTTTTGGTTTTCCTGATTTTGGCAAGAAATACTTAGAGTTACAGCCTTTACCCTTGTTGCCGCTTTCTTCGATGGAAGGTTATAACACGATTTTTGAGGCGATTGAGGATAAAGATCATTTGATTCATGTACCTTATCATACTTACGAATCGGTTATTCGATTATTTGAAGAAGCAGCGACTGATCCCGACGTGACGGCTATAAAAATTGTACAGTATCGAGTAGCGAAGAGTTCCAGAATTATGGATGCTTTGATACGAGCAGCTAAAGCTGGAAAAGAGGTGATGGCGTTTGTCGAAATTAAAGCTCGATTTGATGAAGAAGCGAATTTGATTTGGGCAGATAGATTAAAACGAGCAGGGGTAAAAGTAATTTATAGTTTTCCCGGTCTTAAAGTTCATGCAAAATTGGCGTTGGTGACTCGCAAAGAAGGAAAAGATAAGCAACAGTACGCTTATCTGGCTACTGGTAATTTTCATGAAAAAACGGCCAAAATATACAGTGATTTAGGGGTTTTTACAGCGAATAAGGCGATTATTACAGAAATTGAATCTGTTTTTGATTTCTTGGAAAATCAGAAAAAACCTAAAAAGCCATTTAAATATCTTTGGGTCGGACAATTCAATTTGCGGGAAGATTTGACCGAACATATCGAGCAGGAAATTAGAAATGCTAAAAGAGGTGATAAAGCTCATATTTTATTGAAAGTCAATAGTTTAGAAGATGAACAAATTATTTATAAACTATATGAAGCGAGTATTGCTGGGGTAAAAATAGATTTGATTATCAGAGGAATTTGTCGTTTAATGCCAGGGCTGCCAGGAATTAGTCATAATATACAGATTATTAGTATCGTAGATAGGTATTTAGAACACGCTCGAGTTTTTAGTTTTTATAATAAAGGCGATTTAATTACGTATTTATCGTCGGCAGATACGATGGAGCGAAACCTTAGTAGAAGGGTAGAGGTAGCGTTTCCGATTGTCGATGAGCAAATCAAAAAGACAATTCAAGATCTAATGGAAATTCAGTTGGCAGATAACGTGAAAGCAAGAATTATTGATGAAAAACATCGAAATAAATATGTGAAACCAAAAGGAAAAGTTTTAGTACAATCTCAACTGGCGACACATCAGTATATTAAAGATAATTGTTAGTAGATACATGGTTTTTCTCAGAAAATTAGATAGCTCAACTTGATAGCTTAATCTAAATGGTTTATTTGAAATGCAAAAGACCTAAAAGAATTAAAAAACTTTTAGGTCTTTTGTAATTCAAATGAAGCTACCTTGCCTTTATAAACTATATATCTATGAATAGTTTACATATTACTAAAAAGCGGATATTCCATAGTGTTTTCGTTTAGTTTCTAAAAGATTTTTTACTTTTGTAGCCTATTTATATTTACCAATTATTCAAATTCAGAATCAACTAATACAAATGCCGACAAACCTCAACGAAATATGGGAATTAATCATGGAATTTTTCCGTAATGAGCCTGATATTTGGTTGTACCTTATTATTCCTTTCACGGCTGCTTTTATGGGTTGGGCGACTAATGTCATTGCACTCAAGATGACTTTTTATCCAGTTAATTTTGTTGGAATTAAAGCAGAAAAAAACGAATGGTTTGGTATAAAGCCGTTGGGATGGAAAGGTATTGGTGCGATAGGTTGGCAAGGTATTATTCCGTCTAAAGCTGAAGTGATGGCGGCTCGTGCAGTAGATTTGATGACGGGCAAATTGATTGATATTAAAGAACAATTTGCACAAATTCGCCCCGATGTTATTGCTAAGGAAATGGCTCCTCGATTAGATGCTTTAGCACACGATATTATTAATGAAACTTTTGCAGAAGAATTTCCCTTGATTTGGAATACGTTGTCGGATAAGCGAAAACAACAAATTTTTCAAGCGGCAGCAGACGAGTTTCCGCACGTCATTGAAGAGATTATGGATGACGTGAAAGATAATATTGAAGAATTATTGGACATAAAAGGTATGGTTGTCAACGAATTGACGAAAGATAAAACCTTGCTGAATGATATTTTTTTAACGGTAGGAGAGAAAGAATTTAAATTTATCGAAAAGTCAGGGATTTATTTTGGATTTGCTTTTGGTGTGATTCAGATGATTATCTGGTATTTTGTTTCTGATCTTACTTGGGCTTGGACGCTGCTGCCGATTGGCGGTGTTGTCATTGGATATGCTACAAACTGGTTGGCTCTAAAACTGATTTTTGAACCTGTCGAACCGTATCGGTTTATGTTTGTAACTTTTCAAGGATTGTTTATGAAACGTCAGAAAGAAGTGGCAAAAGCTTATTCTGAAATTGTCGCTTCTGAAATTTTAACAACACAGAATATTTTTCAGACCATATTAGAAGGCAAAGGCTCTGAAAAATTAATAAAAATAGTAGAACATCACATACAAGATGCCGTCGATAAAACGGCTGGGCTTTCTCGTTCGTTGATTCAACTTACCTCGGGTACAAGAAAATATCAAGCCCTCAAACTTCATGCAACTGAACGATTTATAGAAGAGTTGCCCAACGAAATTCGAATTATTTTTGACTATGCCGAAGAAGCGTTAGATATCGAAGGTACAATGCGTGAGAAAATGGCGAATCTTTCACCAAAAGAGTTTCAAGGATTTTTGCGGCCAGTATTTCAAGAAGACGAATTGAAGTTAATTTTAGTCGGTGCGGCTCTGGGCGGTTTAGCGGGGTTATTACAAGTATTTACCTTAGTCTGATGTAGGATTTGACCCACTCATTTTTTTATATTTTTCTTTATTCAGAAGGGCGGTTTGTATCATTTGATGTCGATTTTTATCAATTTTATAATTCATAAAAAATAAAATAGGAATCAAACCAATAACGGCTAAAAAGGGCCCGGAAACTAACCCTAAGTTATAAGCAACGGTTTTACTCACGGTGCCAATTTCTGCTCCTCTCGGAAAATGAATCATGTCTAACAAAATACCTGCAAATAAACTTCCGACACCGGTGGCTAACTTCGACAATAAAGCTCGAATCGAAAATAATGCTCCCGTTTGTTGATGCTCGGACTCGAAGCGTATTTCGTCCGCAATATCGGCAAAGATAGAGTTGACTGTGATTAAAATAAGTGGTGCAAAAACATTGATGAGACCAATTCCAATCATGAGCGTAACGACAACGGCATTTTTCGTATTAGGAATAATGTTAAATAATTTTAAGCAAATTAAAACTGTCGTAATCAACCAGATGCCAACGACACTGTATATTAACGTATTTTTCTTATCGAACCACTGCACTGTTTTTGGCGAAAGCCACATTGCAATCAATAAACCGATAAAAAAGGGTGCGGCTAAATAAATAGCAATTTCTTCTGGCTTGATTTCCCAAAAATGTAAAAATAAGTAGGTGGAAAGTATCTCGCCTGTAGCATTAATAATCATTAAAATGGCTAAACCAATAATGATATTTTTGAAAGATTTATTTTTAAAAATATTTGAGATAGATTTGTAAAATCGTTGTTGGTGAACAGCGGGGGCGTGTGTACGTTTTAGGACGGTTTTGCGAATGCCAAAAATGGATAAATACGAGCCGAGCAAAATTGATACGGCGGCGTAAATGCCAAAAGCAGGATACATCGCTTCGTTTAACATTCCGTTGTCAAACTGTTCGGTGCTTCTAAAAAAGAGGAGATAGCCTGCTCCAGCGACGGCAACATTACCTATAAACCCAAAAAACTGAGCAAAACTGTATAAATTCGAGCGTTCGGTGTAATCTTCCGTTAGTTCTGCTCCTAAAGATAAGTAAGGGATTTGGAAAAAAGTTTGAGCCGTTCGGGTGAGAATCGCAAAAACAACAAACCATATAAACAATCCTGTTTGAGATAAATCACTTGGCGGAATAAATAAGCAAAATAAAAATAATGCGAACGGAAAGCCTCCAAATAACATGAAGATCAAGCGATTACCCCATTTGGGCGATTTTGTCCGATCTGACCACAATCCAATCAAAGGGTCATTGATTGCATCGAAGCACAAGGCAATAAAAATGGCCATACCGCACATTGTGCTGGAAAGTCCTAAAACTTGATCATAGTAAAAGAATAGAAATGTGCTAAAAACAACGGTTTTTACAGCATTTCCAACATTTCCGTAACCATACCAAACTTTTGTCCAAAAGGGTAGCTTTGCCATTTAGTTATAAGTATTATTGTCGTTCATTTAATAGCTCTCGTTTTATTATTGCTATTTAAACAACCTGAGTAGTTACAAATTAGAATAAGGCATTTTAGGCAAAACGATTTGTAAATATTAGATAAGTAATCGTAATCGACTATGAATAAGTGTGATTAAAATAATTTCAAAATTTATTGTACTTATCTGTAAACAGTTGCTTAAGCTTTTTTTTATCCCCTAAAATTGAATATTGGTATTAATTCTTAATGGAAATGTGTTTTAGTTTTAATATTGCTATGATTATTCAAAATTAATAATTTAAGATCATACATATTTTAAGAATTGATAAGAATGATTGTTCTGCCACAGATTTATACGAATTTACACGAATTTCACAGAAAAATGCTTTTCAATCCGTGTCATCTCTGATAAGAATTTATTATTTAATAAAAGTTAATAAAACTGATTTTATGAAAAAATATATGTTACGTTCATGGAGTGTGTTGCTATTTATCAATTTTTTGATTCAACCGCTTGCCGCACAAAAGAAAAACGACCCTTTAAAAGGCTTTGATAAATTTGTCGAATCGACAATGAAAGATTGGAATGTACCTGGTCTTAGCGTTGCGATTGTGAAAGATGGGGAGGTTTTGTTGGCAAAAGGTTATGGTTATGCCGATGTAGAAAATAAACGTGAAGTAGACGGCAAAACCTTGTTTGCCATCGGTTCTGCTTCTAAAGCATTTACGGCAGCAGCTGTGATGCAATTGGTGGACGAAAAAAAAATTGATTTGGACGAACCGATCATTACGTATTTACCAGATTTTAAGCTGTATAATGATTATGCGACAAAGCATATCACCACACGAGATTTATTATCGCATCGTTCGGGGTTGCCTCGACATGATTTCACTTGGTACGGTTCGAATGCCAGTCGAACAGATTTGTATGGTCGTTTGCGTTATCTCGAACCGACTGCCGAATTACGTGAAACTTGGCAATACCAAAACTTAATGTATATGACTGCTGGATATTTGGTCGGTCAAATTGAAGGTAAAACTTGGGAGGAATGTCTTCGTCAAAAAATCCTCAACCCATTAGGAATGGCGAATACCAATTTTTCGGTAGAAGATATGCAAAAAGTCAAAAATCATGCGTTGCCCTACAATGAAAAAGACGGAAAAGCGGTCAAAATGAATTTTAGAAATATCGATGCGATTGGCCCAGCAGGTTCGATTAATTCAAACGCCGAAGACATGGCTCAATGGCTAAAACTTTTATTAAATGAAGGTAATTTTGACGAAACAACAGTTTTATCTGCGGCTTCAACTAAGGAATTGTATCAGCCACAAATGGTAATGCCAGGCGGAATGACTCGTGATGAAGTTTTTTATAATAGCTATGGTTTGGGTTGGATGATCACGTCTTATCGTGGCAAATTACGAGTAGAACATGGCGGAAATATCGATGGTTTTACAGCCTCGGTTTGTTTTATGCCTCATGACGGTTTTGGTGTCGTTGTCATGGCAAATATGAACGGAACAACCTTGAATAGCATCATTCGAAACAATGTTATTGATAGACTGGCGGGCTTTGAGTCAAAAGATTGGAACGCCATTCTGTTAGAGCAACGAAACGACGCTTTAAAAGCCGTAAAAGCGGTACAGGAGCAAGAGGATATTGTTAAAGTGAAAAACACTAAGCCTTCGTTTGCTCTCAAAGACTATGTCGGAAAGTACGAACACAAAGGTTATGGTTTTGTAGAAGTTATAGAAAAAGAAGGGCAATTAAATATTGTGAGAGGTGGCGAGGAAACCGAGTTGACACATTATCATTTTGATGTTTTTCAGACTGCTCCCGACGCAGGAGAATTAAAAGTACAATTTCGGATGAATGTAAATGGAGAAATTACCGCATTAGAAATTCCGTTCGAACCGTCTTTAAATAAGTCAATTGAGTTTAAACGGTTGGCTGATGTCGTCAATGTTGCTGCAGCTGATTTGAAAATTTATGAAGGGAAATACCTTTTTCCGCAAGTTGGACAAGCTGCAACCGTAAAAGTAAAAGGCAATAACTTGACCGTGACGATTCCTGGGCAGCCAACTTATACGCTCGTACCGCACAAAGAACATCATTTTAAGTTACAAGATTTAGACGGTTACAGCATGAAATTTACCATTGAAAAAGGCATTGCGACCAAAGCAACTTTTATTCAACCGAATGGTAATTTCACATTTATTCGAGAAAAATAAATGATAGAATCCATCCTCAGCCTTTCCTTTAAAAAAACATCTGCTTTGTCGGGCAGGTGCAAGGGAGAGGCTGGGCAGGGGTCAATCAATCAGCGAAAAACGAGCGATAATAATCAATCAATTTTTTACTTTCCTTTTCCCAAGTATAAACCGTTTTCGCCTTTCGGCAATTTGCTTGTAAATTATTGTAAAGAGTAGGGGGATCCAATAACTGCTGCAAAGCGGAAACAATAGATTCTGTTTTCAAATCATCTAACAGTATCCCGATTTCAAACTGTTCGTTAATCGCCTGGTATTCAGGAAAATTGCGGTGCAAAGCAGGTTTTTCAGCTTGAATGTAATCGAAACATTTATTCGCTAAAGAATAATAATAATTTAACCCTTTATTTTTTAATAAATTCAGTCCAATATCCGCTAATTGTGTAATTGCTTTTAAATCATTTGGCAAGACAAAACCTAAGAAAAAAACCTTTTCATCAAGTTGTAATTCTTTGGTTAACTGTCGTAAATCTTGCGACAAATCCCCTTCACCAGCTAACCACAAAACAGCATTATCAATTTTTTGCATCGCTCGAATCGTTTCCTCAATTCCTCGACCATCATTCAACGCTCCTTGATATAAAATGACTTTTTTATTAGTTTTAGAAATATTATTACCGAGATTTCCCCGAGATGTCGGGACGGCGTGATGCAAGTATTTTGAAATAACATTTTGAATATCAGCATTTTGTATTGGTTGTTGGATTGCAAATGGTACATTTCGGATCAAACCAAATTCAACACCATAACGTTCCGTAAATATTTTTTGCAACCCCTGACCAACGGTGTAAGCATAGCGAATATTCGGAATAGTTCGGTTAGCGATACGTTCCCAGATGGCTTTTACTTTTGATCTTTCGACCAATTCGGGTACTTCCGTGAAATATTCATGTGCGTCATAAATTTGGATTTTTCGCCGCCATTTTGCTGCATAAAACCCGGATAAAATTGTATCCAAATCAATTGAACAAATCGCATCGAATCGAGTAAATAACAAAAATAAAAATAACCGAATATTATATTCTGCATAAAACGCCGCTCCTTTATTAAAAAGACAACGAATCCGCTTTGTCTGAAAATCAAAAGCCGGTAATTCTTTAGAAGTCGTCAGCTTTCTGCCAACTAATATGACCTCATAATTTGCATTGGCCAAAGAAGTGCAAATCCGCTGCATTCGCTGGTCGTATGATAAATCGTTGGTAACAGTGAAGATGATTTTTTTTTGTGGCATTTGTTAACGTTATAAGTTTTGCATATTTCAAATATTTACTCGAAGATAGCATATTTATTAAAATGGTTTTTCTATAAAAGATGAGCTACAAATTGCGTCTTAGCAAGACGCAATATACAAAAGCGAATCGTCTATAAATCTTTAAGAAAGCATTTTAACCTTTAGTAATTTTACATAAAACCTTGTTAATCAATTATTAGTAGTAAAAGAGTCAACCGTCAAGCGATAATAATTTGAGTATTTAAAGTATTATTTTGAAATATTTAAACCAGTGAACGATCAATTTTGATTATCCGAAAGTTCTTGATGCTTTACTTTTAGCTATCAAACGTTTCTAAGTAATTGCGGCAGAGTATGCTCAAGTTTATCATACGTTTAATAATTCCTTTAACAATTTTTTAAATCCATTTTTATAGGTTTTGAAAAAGAGATTATCTGATCTGGTAGCATTGGTTTTTTAGTTATCAATATGATTACTCCTCCCTTAATTTCATATTTTCATACTTTTCAAATTTCTATACTAAGAACAAAAAACTAAATTTGTTGTTAGTTCAACATTTTGCTACAAAACGATAGATTTATGTAAATAAAATCAGTGTATACAGCGAATTTTGCAATTATTCAATTGATTATTTAGTAAATAATAAAATAAGGAAAAGTAATTAAATTAAAATCTAATGAGTACAACACAGGAGATGAAAACGGTAGGAATTGATGATATGGCATTATATATTCCGAAAATCTATTTTGATATTAAGGATTTAGCGGAAGCTCGTGATATTGAGTATGCAAAGCTGAACAAAGGCTTGGGGTTGAGCAAAATGGCGATTATTGACGCACATGAAGACACCGCAACAATGGCGGCAAATGCTATAGCAGAGCTAATCGAAAAAAATAATATCGATCCAAATACGATCGGTCGAATCTATATGGGAACAGAATCTGCCCTTGATGGTGCAAAACCGACTGCAACTTATACCTTAGAAATGTTGCGTCAAAAATATGCACCGACTTATGGCGAAGATTGTTTTTTGCATTGTGATGTGATTGATATGACATTTGCATGTATCGGTGCAGTTGATGCGTTACAAAATACGTTGGATTGGGTTTCGGGTGATGTCAATCGTATTGGGATCGTTGTGAGTTCGGATAACGCAAAATATGAATTGAACTCAACCGGCGAATATACACAAGGTGCTGGAGCCGTTGCGATGTTGGTGAAGCAAAATCCTCGCTTAATTGCAATTGGTCAAACTTGGGGCGTTGCGACTCGTGGCGTTCACGATTTTTATAAACCGTTGCGTCGTGCTTCAAAAACGGATATTATCAATGAAGTGTTGGATTTGGTAGGTGCGAAAAATGGAAGTGTTCAAAAATATATTGATAAATTGCATGAATCATTAGAGGTACATGGTATTTTAGATGCGAATGAGCAGACGTTAATTTTACACAAAGAAACACCTGTTTTTGACGGGCAATATTCGAATGAATGTTATCAAAATCGTATCACGGAAGCTTTCGAGCATTTCAAAAAAAGAGCTGGTGGAAACGATGAAGAGTCATTTGTCAATACTTGGAAACGCTTGATTTTTCATTTGCCGTATGCCTTTCATGGCAAACGGATGTTCTCTGAAGTTTACACCAAAGAGTTAGGTAGAATCGGTCAGTTAAGTGCGATCTTGGAAGCGAATGGAATCGAAGTACCAAACCGTGCGGATTTCGAAGACGACAAAATCTATAACAAAGCGGTCGGTTATTATTATAAATCGATCTCGAAAACACCGGAATATCGAGCATTTGTAAAAGAAAAAATTGCTAAAGGTCAAGATGTTTCTGGAGAAGTTGGCAATATGTACGCTGGTTCAGTTTTCTTATCGTTGATTGGAACATTTGAAGGTGATTACTTAGAAGATAATGATTTAGCTGGTGAAAAATTTGGTTTCTTCGCTTACGGAAGTGGCTCAAAATCAAAGGTTTTTGAAGGAACTGTTCAGCCAAAATGGAAAGAAGTCGCTGCAAAATTTAATATCACGGATAAGTTGAATAATCGTCAACCGGTTGATTATGCGACTTATCAAGGTTTACATACAGGCAATTTAGAAGAAAGTGTCGCTACTACTAAAAATGAATTTGCACTGGCAAGTATCGGTAAAGAAGGCGTAACAGAAGGAGCGAGATATTATAAATATGAGCTATAAATAATAATGTGTGACACATAATTGAGCGAGTTCCTTCTTTTTTGAGGGAACTCGTTTTTTGTTTTGCCTTAACTTTTTGCAAATAAATTCTTGATAGGTTGATAAAAATATACGGAGAAAATCGCTCGCCAAAATGGCATGTGTGGTAAGCTATAAAATATCTTCAACTCCTGCCAAAAACTGGTGCTTTCATTCAAAAAATCGAAAACAGTTTGAATTTTATTATGCTTGAACAACTTTGTGAAAATTGGTTTTATCAATTCACCTTCATATTGCAAAATATGGAGCATTAAGGTATCATAAACCATGAATCGCTTGTCAAAAAGTGGGACATTAGAAAGCGGATATTTATTGGCTCCTAAATTTTGAGTGATTTGCTGTACAACTTGTTGCACATTATAAAACGCATAACCAGTACTACTTTTCGCATGACCTCCGATTGTGCCGATATTCAAAATGTGCTGACCCTGCGTTTTCTTAAAAGGGTGATTTGTCATCGGAATAATGCCGTATTCTGTCTCTTCAATGGTGTAGTTCTGAATGCCGAGCGTCTCACCGATATATTTTTTTAGAAAAACATCATACGTTTCTTGTTCCAGTAAAGTATCCGAAAAAATCGTGTATTCAATTAATGCTTTTCGTTTATTAAATGGCAAAACATAAAAGAATCGAGCATTATTATATTGTGCAGTTCTGAAATCCATCAGGTGCATTTCTTCAGTATCAAAACAGTCATTTTCCGCTTCGATTACCCAGCCCTTGAAGTGTTGTAATTGATAGAAGTATTGAGTTGATTTTTTTTGAAATTGCTTAATATCAAAGGTACTATTAAAGACCCAGTCGGCATGATAAACCGTATTTTCTACCGTCACCAGTCCGCCATTATCTGTATCTTGAATAGATGTTATTTCTCCTGTAATCCATTCAATATTAGGATTTTGGTGCAATATTTTTTTTGTGAAATTATAGAAATCAATCCCACGAATCATTTTGTATTTAAATGGAGAGAGGGCGGCGTGTTTATTATAATCGACCCCAAAAAAGTGTGCTTTTTCCCATTCATGAATGACGATTTCATCAAAAGCCGTCGGTTTATTGGCCCAAAAACACCAAGTTCTATCATTTTTAGTCTTTTGACTTTTATCAACGATTAGAATTTTTTTTGTTTTTAATATGGGATTTGCATTAATATAAAACGCCAAACTTAATCCTGCTAAACCGCCTCCTGCAATGATATAATCGTATTTTTTCATCTTTGACAATCGTGTTTTGTTGAATCTGGGGTTTAAACAAAAGAACTATCATTTAGTTAATTTCTATCAGATTTAATTTTAATATTTTTGTCCGAAAATCAAATTCGTGTTTCTATGATAAACTATAATACAATGAATTATACCAAAATAATATTAGCATCAAAGTCGCCTCGTCGCCAGCAGTTATTACGAGAAGCGGGATTTAATTTTGAAATTAAGACGAAAGAAGTCGAGGAAATATATCCTGACGAGATGCCTGTCCGAGAAGTACCAGCGTATTTGTCACAATTGAAAGCAGCTGCTTGTACAGAATTTTTAGAAGCCGAAAAAGTCTTATTAACAGCTGATAGTGTTGTTATTTTGAAGGATACGATTTATGGAAAACCGAAAGATGCACAAGATGCTTTTCAGATTATTAAAGCCTTGTCAGGAAATATTCATGAAGTGATTACTGGGGTTACCTTACGCACAATTGAAAAATCTCTTACCTTTTCGGATGTTGCTTATGTGCATTTTGATACTTTAACCGATGACGAAATCTGGTTTTATATCAATAATTATCAGCCGTTTGATAAAGCGGGAGCGTATGCAATTCAGGAATGGATTGGGTTGACGAAGATTATCAAAATTGATGGTAGTTATTATAATATAATGGGCTTACCAGTTCAGAAAGTATATCAACATTTACAAGGTTTTTAAGCATTGACTCATTAGTGCTAAAGGTTTATCCGTGTTGAGTTCTGAAATGTGCTTACAGATTATTTGAATAAAAAAAGCCTCTGCTATCAGCAGAGGCAATTCTAACCATTAAGTAAAAACGTTCTACAATACATTCAAAATCTTTGTAATAACGTACAAACTATAAAAAGTTACACTTAAAAACTATTAAAAAATATAATGTTGCAATATTATGATAATTGGTTAGGTCTTGTTTTTTCATTCTTCACTTAATATACTGTTATAATAATCTCGAAAAGTTACTTTTTCCACTTGATGGAGCAACCGACAGCACGAGTGTAATTTTTTGTTATTTTTTTACCCTCTAATAAAGCATCGACGGCATTTTCAACATATTTTTCTGTTACATCTTCAGGATTGTAGGTGTTGTTGTCAATTGCACCGATGTATCTGACATAATTTTTATCGCCTTTTTTCTGTAAAATATAGGTGTGAGGCGTTTTGGTTGCCCCGTATGTTTTAGCGATTTTTTGGCTTTCGTCGTGTAAGTAAGCGAAAGTGAAGCTTTTTTCTTTTGCACGAGCTTTCATAGCTGCATAGCTATCAGAAGGATAAGCTTTTGCATCATTGGAGTTGATTGCAATTACAGGATAACCTTTTGGCGAATATTTTTTGTGTAAGGCATTAATTCTGTCTTCGTATGCTTTTGCGAAAGGGCAATGATTACAGGTGAAAATAACGATGTAACCTTTCACATTTTTATAATCGTCTAAGCTAACACTTTCGCCAATGCCATTCATGGTGTTACTGGCATTTTTCAAATTAAAACCAATCGCCGCATCTCCAACGGAATAGCCTTCTGTATCTGAATTTTGGTTCGGTAGAATCATTGCAGTTGCAACTAAGAATGTTAATGCTAATACGGATAAAAGTTTGATTTTCATTTTTTTCATTTTTTTCATTTTTCCGATTGTTGATAGGTGATAACTTTGATAAATTATTATTGAAATAATTTAATTACAAATAGTTTCTACTATTTATAACATAAATTGGTAACGAATAATTATAGAGAGAGTTTGTTAAATATCCATTATTACTAAAATTACTTTCAATTCGTCGTTCGGATAATCGATTCATTTGTTCTGAGGATAAGAAACGGATTTTTAGATTTTTATCAATGTATCGTTAGGAATGAAAGGGGATTGAGTTTGTTATACAAATTAAGAAAATATTTAGAATCGGCAAGATGTTAAGGTTTTAGCATGAAAGAACAAATGGTACGTTTTTTCAATAAATAACTTTGTGCTTAATCGATTAATCTAAAAAAAGACTAAAAGTTTTGTATTAACACATAATTTATATCAATATTGTAGAATCTACAATAAGGACATTTGATAGCTTTAATAAAGACAGTCGGAAGTTGCCTTTCGGCTGTTGTTTTAATGTCTTAATGTTAGAAGCTGTTTACAAAATATATTAAAAAAATAATTTATGAAACGAATTTTGAAGTCTTTGGTCGCATTGATTTTAGTATCAATGAGCTTAAATACTTTCGCACAAGACAAAGCGGATGCCTATCAATTTAAAGTGAATTTAACGAAGGTAGATAATGACCAGTTATTAGTCGAGTTGATTGTACCCGAAACCGTCAGAAATGAAAAAACGGTGAAATATCACCTTCCTA
>CBFIHR010000067.1:0-25066 GCA_965662365.1 Saprospiraceae bacterium | reverse complement strand
CAGCGGATACTTTTTATAAGAGCCATCTGGGCTTAAAACCGCCAAATTTACGACCGAACGTTTGCCATTAAAATTCTTAATCTTACGGAAGTTCGTCTGAGTTAAATTTTTTGGATGATCATTATAAATAAAATAAATCTTGCCTTTGCTAATCGTCATCGCATAAGACGAAAACGCTCCCGAGCCGTCAATTTGGCGTTTCGGAACCCTTGTAGCCCACTCGATAGAGCCGTCAGGATTCATATTAATTGCGATAATATCGTTGTAATAATAGGTGTAAGTTGTTGTCTGAAAACCATTCGCATCGGTATGAGTCGTCGCTACTACAAAAAACTGCTCGGCAATCATCAACGCACCGCCATCACTTCTTAATATCAACTTATCAATTCGATAATTAAATAATTCTCGTTTCTTTTTTGCACGACGTTTGGACATAAATTGCGACAAAAACTCCGAATCGAATTCTCCTTTTTTAATATCATACATTCTTTTCGTTTCGGCACTGATTTTTGAAAAGAAAGAACCTTTCATGCTTTGAGTCGTGCGTTCGGAGTAAAATCCTGCACAAATCAAATCGCCATCATTCCCGACTCGAATTGTCAAATCAGTGATAAAATCATCACCCAACGATACGTCATATTCCTTGACATCTTTGCCATTATTGCGATACGCAACGATCACGTAAGTATAATATGGTCGATTTGAAAACAAGGAAACGTTATTTCTATCAATCAAACGTCCCAAAATATAAACATTACCACTTCTATCAACTTCGTAATTTTCAACCTCAAAATTTCGATCTTGAAACGGTAATTCAACTGCTTTTGTCCATTGTTTCTCTAATTTATCATTATATACCGTCAAAGATAATCGTTTACCGCTTCGACGATCAAACGGCAAGTCAGCATACATCAAAATTTTTGAACTATCTCTCGAAATCGCATAATCAAACCCGCCTTTGTTCATACGTCTTTTGGCTTCGATTTCCGCTACTTTTTGGCGATTTCCTTTTAGTTTTAGCGTTGATTTATCAATACGTTGAACGTGCAAAGTATTTTCATTGGCACGAGCATTATACAAGGCAGATAACATTACAATATTTCCGCCAAACGGAATAATATCAACAACTTGAAAATCATTATTAAATGTATTCAACGGTAAATCTAATAAAGCCGTTCTCTCTAAATTCAGTTGATTATCGTACCGTTCGATGATGATTCCCGAACTCGTAAGCCTTCCATATTTATTTCGCCAGACATACGTTCCATTTCCATCGCTACCAATGATTTTTTCAACCACTGAAAAACTCGGCTGGCGATATTCTCTTCCCCAATCAACTTCCGCAGGTTTCGTAAACTTTTGAGCCATCGCACTTAGTGCCAATATCGTAAAGAGCAATAAACTTGACCATTTTTTCATATTTTCTCTATTTTTGTAATTAATCTGTTCATTAAGAGACTTCAATAATAAAACGTTTTATTTAATTTTTCCGATTTCAAGATTATTTTTCTGACGGTTCTGACTGATTCAAACCTAACTTTCCGTGTTTTATCGTCTCAAAAGTAGCTTTTCAACGATTCGTAATTGGCTTATCGCAATTTTATAAAACCTTGTGACAATCTTGCAGTAATATTTTTTAGCATTTTCCACATTTTTTGGGTAGAACTCAAAAATCATTCAAATAAATAATTTTACCATCAATCGTTTAGCGTCACATCTACTCTTTGCCCGACAGGCATGCTCCATCGCAAAAGTGACAATTTGAGCCGTCTGCTTTTACACCTTCACAAAATATTCGAAGAACCTTTTTTATTTTATCTAATATTACTTTCGTAAAATTGTATTTTTACAAAGTGCGAGATGCGTTGACAATAACTTGGCACCTCACACTTTAAACTTTACACTTCAAAAAAGATGATCTCAGTAGATACAATAGATACCATTGCGGAACAGGTTAGTGAATTGACAGCAGAGCAAATCGCCGTAAAATTAGAAGAAATAAAAGGCAAACAACCGTCGCTCTTTGCGTACTTGATGTCAGACAATGAAACCTATTTATTCAGTCAAGCGGAAAAAGAGTTGCTGTATTACATGGCCTTCGTGATTTGGGAAGCCATCAGCAAAGAACGAGATTTACCGCAACGATTAAGTATGAAACAAGTCGATTCGATTCAGTTTGAAAATTGGAAAACCTTAGAAAATTACACCAACCCCAAAGGGCAACCTTTAGACGATTTTTTTGAACCAGAAATTGGGTATTACGAAGAAGCCGAACTGATGTATTTCGTTTGTGATGCCTTAGAAGATTCGGAAGATATGCCACAACTGATTGCGAAAGATAGTTTATTACCGATGTTCGTGATGATGAAATCGTTTGTGGACTGTTTGATAATTAAAGATTAAATAAACGACGTAATGCGATTCAAGCGGCTTACGACAATATTTGGAATAAAGCCGCTTTAGTTCAAAATGAAAGATGATTCAGATTTTAACAAACAAAAAAACCATCAGATAACTCACTCGAAATTAGATAAAATAATAATACAAAAGTTCAAAAATTTCGGGTCGCTTACCTCTCATAAGGCTTTAGGTTTGCTGAATCTTAAAATTCAATCACTTCAAATTCCACAAAAAATCGTACATTCGGTTTGTATTTAATTTTTTTATTAAAAACAAACCAAATGCAAGTATTCACTTTCCAAGGTTTTATAAAACCAATTCTGCTAATCATAGTATTATTAAGTTGCTCAGCGGCCACTTTTGGACAAAGGGCAACGGTAAAAGGAACAGTTACAGACAACGGAGAACCTTTAGTTGCGGTAACGGTGTCCGCCAAAGAAACCCGAACTGGAACGGTTACCGACCTCAATGGTAATTATCAGATGGAATTTGCAGCCGGTGATTATACCTTGCAGTTTTCTTACATTGGCTATCTAGCGATTATACGAAAAATATCTTTAGCCGAAGGTCAAACGTTGATTTTAGATGTCGAACTATCTGAAACGGCTACTTTATTGAATACCGCAACCGTCACCAGCGGAAAGTTTGAAAAACCATTGGGCGAGGTCACTGTTTCGCTCGAAATATTGCAACCCGAACTAATCGCTAACGCCAACGCTACGACCTTAGATATTGGCTTAGAAAAAGTACCTGGAGTGAATATTATCGACGGGCAACCAAATATTCGTAGCGGTTCGGGCTACTCGTACGGGGCAGGCAGTCGAGTGTTATTATTAATAAATGACGTGCCAGCTTTACAAGCCGATGCCGGTTTTCCGAATTGGAACGATGTCTCATTAGAAAATATCGAACAAATCGAAATCGTCAAGGGGGCGGCTTCTGCGTTGTACGGTTCATCTGCGATGAATGGAATTATCAATATCCGAACGGCTTACGCCAAAGAAGAACCCGTGACGAAAGTATCAACTTTTGGTACGCAATATTTAAGTCCAAAAGATGAACGCAAAAATTGGTGGGGCGATACCTTGCGTTATGATGCGGGTATTTCGATTGCACATCGCCAAAAATTCGGGAAATTAGATGTTGTTTTAGGGGGCAGTTATCTGAAGGAAGAAGGCCCGAGTCGAGCGATTTTTGTAGATTATTTTCGTTTTAATACCAGTTTGCGATATCGCTTGACGGATAAATTGAGTTTTGGGATTCATGCCAACCTGACGACTGGCCAAAGTGGCAATATGTTCTTTTGGGCGAATGACTCGACAGGGGCGTATTTGCCCTCTAATGGTTCAGATTTTTCGAGCGAAATCACTCGATATTTTATCGATCCGTTTCTGACGTATTTTGACAAAAAAGACAATCGTCATAAGTTTATGGGTCGCTACAATAGCGTAAGTAATAATAATACAGATGGCAATTCGATTTATTCTGACTTTTTGTATGGTGAATACCAGTTTCAACGACAATTTGATAATAACTTAGTCTTGACAACGGGTTTGGTCGGAATGTACTCCGCTTCTGAAGGGCCACTTTATGGCGATACGGCTTACACGACTACGAATACGGCTTTATATCTTCAAGCGGATAAGAAATTTTTTGATAAATTAAATTTGTCGTTTGGTGCAAGATATGAGATCAACACGATTTCGAACCCGACTTTGATTACACAAACTGGCGACACGATTTTGACCGCAGATAAAAGAGAATCAAAACCGGTTTTTCGTTTTGGAGCAAATTATCAAGCAGCAGAATTTACATATTTTCGAGCGTCGTTTGGTCAAGGTTATCGTTTTCCGACTGTTGCCGAAAAGTTTATTTCTACTCGAATTGGTGCAGGACAGTTTTCTATTCCAATTTTACAAAATCCTAACCTGACCTCAGAAACGGGTTGGAGTGCTGAAATTGGTTTAAAACAAGGGTTTAAAATATCGAATTGGAATGGATTTTTAGATGTTGCTGCCTTCTTGATGGAATATAATAACATGATGGAATTTAGTTTTGTCAATGCACAAGTTATTGGTTTTCAATCTCAAAATGTTGGAAATACTCGAATCAGTGGTTTAGAAACCAGCATCGCAGGACAAGGCGAAATCGGAAAAGTGAAAACGAGTGTTCTGGCTGGTTATACCTATTCTAATCCAGTGTATCAAGACTTCTCACCCGACGACACGCTGGCTTCATCTGTCAATTACAATGTTTTAAAATATCGTTTTCGTCATACGGGAAAACTCGATATTGAAGGAAGTTATAAAGGAATTTCGCTTGGTGTAGCCATGTTATACACCAGTTATATGGAAGCAATTGATCGGGTTTTTAATGCCGTCATTCCAAGTGTGGAGGAATATAGAACGGCAAATCAGCAAGGGACTTTAATCACCAATATTCGAGCAAGTTATCAAATTACAGATAATTTTAAGGCTTCTTTTATTTGTAATAATTTATTTAATAATGAATTGATGCTACGACCAGGATTGTTAGAAGCCCCTCGAAATATCGGATTACGATTAGATGTAAAATTTTAATTTAAGGTAACTTTTCAAGAGTATATGCGACTTTATGACGAATAAATTAAAATTATTAAAAACTTTTGAACAATTGCATTAGTTTATGAAACATTCAGACACTCGAACATTCAAACAAGAAAATGCTTAATTATTTAAAGTATTACCTACAAGCTGAAACAAAAAATAATAGCCAATCGGCTTTTGTCAAAACATTTTTGAAAGAAGTTTGGGAGGACGACCGGTATTATTATGCTTTCGATGATATAAAAGGTTTAGCGTTTTGGTTAGAACGATTTAACAAAAAAATCCCTTGGCAAGGTGCGGATGTCCCTGTAAATGATATTTATCACCATCTAAAGGTTGCTGACGAGATTGGACAACGGTTATTTTATTTTGCTCGCACGTTTGAACACAAAAATATCGTAGAAATCGGTGGAGGATTAAATGGAGCCTGGATGCTCAAAGCCACTACTAATACTCATTTGCACATCATTGAACCGCATCAACAATGGGCAGCAATGGTCAAAAACTATATTAATAATCAAGACTGGCAAACAACCGTAACCAGTAGTGCAACTTTCGACGATCATGTCAATATAAAAACCATTTTACCGTCAATAGATGTAGTAATTCTTGACTTGAAAGTACAATATAAAGATACAGTTGCTACCTTTGCAGAAGTTTTGACGTATTTGGAGGAAGACAGTGTGATTATCATTACGAACAAGCACATTGAAAATACAAGTATATGGGAAATGGCGAAAAGTCATCTTAAAACGAAATTAACGTTAGATTTTCATCAAATCGGTTTCGTTTTTTTTAAATCAAAACAATCGGAAGTAGAACATTTACAGTTGATTCATAATAGCTTAAAACCTTGGGCCATATTTTAGGAAGCTAAGATATTATTTGTCAAATTTCAAATAAACTGTTCTGCATTCAAAAAGGGAAATATGGAAAATAGAGTTTATAATGACATCACGGAAACAATCGGAAACACGCCTTTAATTCGAATCAAAAGATGTGTCGAAGGATTGCAAGGAACATTTTACGCAAAATGGGAAGGAGCAAATCCAGGTAATTCTGCAAAAGATAGAATTGCAAAGTACATCATCGAAAAAGCAGAGCGAGAAGGTCGATTGAAGCCTGGTGCTACTATCGTAGAAACGACCTCAGGAAATACTGGCTTTAGCTTGTGTATGATGGCCATCGTTAAAGGCTATCATTGTGTCGTAGCCGTGAGTGATAAGACTAAAAAAGATAAAATCGCCTACCTTAAAGCAATGGGAGCCGAGGTACACATGTGTCCGGCCTCTGTTCCTGCCGACGATCCTCGCTCCTATTACGAAACGGCCAAACGCATTCATCGAGAAACCCCTAACTCTATTTATATCAATCAATATTTTAATACTAATAATACTGACGCACATTATCATACTACTGGCCCAGAAATTTGGCAACAAACACAAGGCAAAATTACGCACTTAGTCGCTGCATCAGGCACAGGCGGAACAATTTCAGGGGCGGCCAGATTCTTGAAGGAACAAAACCCTAATATTAAAATTTTGGCAATTGATGCTTACGGTTCCGTCATTAAAAAATACCATGAAACGGGTATTTTCGATGAAAATGAAATTTATCCTTACCGAATCGGTGGCTTAGGCAAAAATCTTATTCCTAAATCTTTAGACTTCGAACAGGTCGATTACTTTGAAAAAGTAACGGATAAATCTGCGGCACTGCGTGCCAGAAAAGTTACAAAACAGGAAGGAATGTTAGTCGGTTATACAACAGGGGCAGTTGTTCAGGGATTACATCAGTTACACGATAGATTTGACGATAATAGTGTTGTCGTTGCTATATTTCACGACCATGGCTCTCGTTATATGGAGAAAATTTATAATGATAATTGGATGAGGGAACAAGGTTTTTTTGAGCAAGACACTATAAAAATCAACGGAAAAAAAATGGTAACCGCTTAAACACGATAATAAGCAGTGATAACCTCAAATAAAGCGAGGTTATCACTACATGATTCTTTAGAAAAACGCTAAAAATACAGATTCTCGTTCATTCAAATTCGCCTGTATCAAATCTTCTAAAGAAATCTCTCCAATAATAAAATTCAGTTCGTGGCCTTGATGATGTTTTGTAATATTCAAAAAATTCAACCCAATCAAATCCGAAGCATTCGTGTATCGAAAATAAACTTTATGTAATGATTTCGGATTGTAATCTAAGGCTTGACCGATATTTTTGTATTCATAATGATAATCATAGCGCAAGGCGGCCAAATCTGATAAAACGGCCGAAGCGGTCGGATGACTCCCAGCTCCTTTTCCGATAAAAGTTTGTTTTTCAGCAAATTGTGCGGCAACTTGAACTGCATTAAATTCATTATTTACATTATAAAACTCGTGTGAATCATCTACAAAATGTGGTGCAACATAAGCAATCACTTCATTTTCTTTTCTGTAGATTTTTCCTAATAATTTTATTTTATAATTATTTTCCTGAGCAAATAACGTATCTGCAATATTCAAATGATGAATTCCATAATTCAAGACGTCTTCAGGTTTCAGAATCACCCCAAAAGCGTGTAACGCTAAGATAATCGACTTAAATTTTGCGTCAAACCCCTGAACATCAAGCGTCGGGTCACTTTCTGCAAAGCCCAAGTCTTGTGCTTCCTTCAACGCACGGTTATACGTCAAACCTTCTGACGCTGTTTTCGTCAAGATGTAATTAGTCGTTCCATTACAAATCGTTTCGACGCTACTCAAATAATCTGTGTTGTAATACTCCTCCAAATTACGAATAATCGGAATGCTTCCACAAACTGAGGCTTCATATAAAAACGGTACAGCAAACTCTTTTTGCAAACGTAGTAACTCTTCTAAATGATTGGCAATCAGTTTTTTGTTGGCAGAAATCACAGCCTTTCCTTCTCGCATTGCAGTCGTCACAATTTTATAAGCAGCCGCTGCATCGTCAATCAATTCGATAATGACATCAATCGTCGAATCGTACAAAATTTTAGTAGAATCATTAGTAAAAAGACGACTATCAATTGACCGTTTTTTATCCGTATTCTTAATTCCAATTTTCACAATTTCTGCATTAACGCCATTCGATTGTTGTAACAATTCAAAAATACCTTGACCAACACAGCCGAAGCCAAATAAGCCAATTTTTAAGGTTTTTGAAGTTGTCGAATATTTATTTTTAAGATTATTTAGAACGTTTGTAGTCGCCATATTTTTGTGTTTTTGTATTTGTTTTCGACCTATCCAGCGTTGAAAACCCGATAGGTATTTTCATAAACTAAGCTCTCAATTCTATCAAATTTCCTGTTTTGGTCTTTCCTATTTTTTGTTCAAAAAAATTTCTAATTACCTCCGTCAATTTCTCCGTTTCCACTAAAAAACCATCGTGACCATAAAAAGAATCAATCTCCACAAAACGACCATTTTGAACATTTTTAGCAATATATCGCTGTTCTGCAGGAGGAAATAATCCATCTGAACTAATGCCAATTGCTAATGTACTGGCGGTAATTTGCTGTAAAGCTACTTCAATACTTTCTCTATTTCTACCTAAATTATGCGAGTCCATCGCCTGCGACAATCGGTAATATGAAAAAGCATTGAAGCGTTTTGCCAGTTTCTCACCTTGATACTTTTGATAAGAAGCAGCATTATAATCATCGACTTTATTATTATCAATTTCGTGTTGTGTTTTGCTATACGCAAAATATGTCCGATACGAAATCAATGCCATCGAACGAGCTGCTTTCATGCCCTGCATTCCCGCTTTTGAAGTAGAGAGTTGCCAAGTTGCATCTGTTTCGATCGCCATGCGTTGCGATTCATTGAAAGCGATTCCCCACGGCGAATGTTTCGCATTTGTCGCCATGATAATTAGATTTTCGAACGCATCAGGTTCTTGTACATTCCATTCCAAAGCCTGCTGACCACCCATCGATCCGCCAACAATTGTATTGATTTTTTCAATTCCCAAATGCTTTCGCAACAATTGATGAGCCTTCACCATATCACGAATCGTTATAATTGGAAACTTATGATACTGCTTACTTTTTATGGTTTGCAGCGGTGAAGTCGAACCATAACAAGAACTCAAAATATTCGCACAAACAATAAAATGTTCGTTCGGATTGAAATAGTCATTTTCACCAAATAAGCCCGACCACCAATCGAATACGTCCGAGTTTGCCGTTAAGGCATGACAAACCCAAATAACATTAGATTTATCTTTATTCAACTTCCCGTAGGTGTGATACGCTACTTCTAAATAAGGTAATTCGTCCCCCAATTCTAATTTGAAAGTTGTATTATGTTTGTACGTTTTCATCTATTAAAATAATAAACCACAAAAGGCACAAAAGAAAAATTGCAATCTACTTTTGTACCTTCTGTGGTTCAAATTAATTAAACAACAACCGTCGCATCTGCATAAACCGCCTCAAAAGCCTGCTCCAAATCTGCCTTCAAGTCATCAATATGTTCAATACCGACAGACAAACGCAGTAACCCTGGCACAACGCCTGAAGCCTTCTGCTCTTCTAAACTCAACTGCTCATGTGTCGTACTCGACGGATGAATAATCAATGTTTTTGAGTCTCCGATATTCGCTAAGTGACTGGCGATTTTGACACTTTCTACAAACTTATCCGCATTTTCTTTTTCACCTTTTACTTTAAATGTCAATACGCCACCGAAACCATTTTTTAAATATTTATTGGCTAAATCATGGTACGGACTACTTTCCAAACCTGGATAATTAACAAAAACAACCTCTTCACGAGCTTCTAACCATTTGGCTAAAGCCAAGGTATTTTCAACAGTTCGCTCGACACGAAGCGATAAAGTTTCTAAACCTTGAATGATTAAAAAGGCATTGAATGGACTTAACGCAGCACCAAAATCACGCAAACCTTCGACTCTCGCACGAATAGCGAAAGCGATATTACCGAAAGGACCTTCTGTACCAAAAACTTCCCAAAAGTTTAAGCCGTTATAACCTTCGGCAGGTTCTGAGAATTGTGGATATTTTCCATTTCCCCAATTGTAATTTCCACCATCAACGATAATTCCGCCAATGCTATTTCCGTGACCACCAATCCATTTTGTCAAAGAAGCCGTCACAATATTTGCACCGTGTTCTAATGGACGAAATAAGAAACCTGCCGCCCCAAAAGTATTATCGACAACCAACGGAATATCATATTTTTTAGCAACCGCAGCGATTTTTTCAAAATCAGGCACATTGAAACGAGGATTTCCGATTGTTTCCAAGTACAATGCTTTCGTGTTTTTATCAATTAACGCCTCGAAACCTTCTGGCGAATCGCCATCAACAAACCTCGCTTCGATCCCCAAACGTTTGAAAGCAACTTTAAATTGATTATATGTTCCACCGTACAAGTAAGAAGTCGAAACGAAATTATCACCTGCGGACAAAATATTATTTAATGCAATAAACTGTGCCGATTGTCCTGAAGCGGTTGCTACTGCTGCAACGCCACCTTCTAAGGCAGCAACTCTTTTTTCTAAAACATCAGTGGTCGGATTCATAATTCGAGTGTAAATATTTCCGAATTCTTTTAGTCCGAATAAGTTCGCAGCATGCTCAGCATTATTAAACGTAAACGATGACGTTTGATAAATCGGAACTGCACGAGCGTTCGTCGCTGAGTCTGGTTCGTGTCCGGCATGCAATTGTAAAGTCTCAAATTTTAAGTTATCTAAAGCCATGATTTTTTGATTTAATGTGTGTCTTTCACCTCTGCCCTGCCCTCTCTTCCTTTAGGATAGAGACTGGGCGAGAGGTTTAATATTAAGTTGACACATAGTGATTATTTAATTAATTTGATTGAAAAAATCTATAATTCGTCTATTACGCAAACTGCTGATTATCAAGTCGTAAGTGTGCACCCAAACGAATAGACGTAGCAAGTTTTCGCTCTGTTTTTAGAATTTCCGAACTTATTTTTTTAGAAAATTACAAACGAAAGAATACAACAAGGTTATTTAGCTAAAGCTAAAAAGTCATTTTTCGAAAACATTTGTAATAAGAAAATTAGTCGAAAACGTGATGATTAGCTACAACAGCAACAGCACATTCGACATCGTGTAGAATACTTTTTTGAAGTAGAAATTGTAAAATAGAAATCTGTGAAATTTTGTGTAAAAACGCCTGAATTGATAGGAAATAAAGTTGTCATAATTAATTTTTGTAATTAATTTATAGTTCCCAATATCGGGCAGGAATTAGCACCTTCTGCGGCAAACTTTCTTTGAAATTTTGCAGGGTTGCCAGAGGATCTTCGAGCCTGTTCTCTCACCTCTTCTGTATAAATCAATCACACACTTTATCGGCGTGATTTGATGGTGTAAATATATACGGATAGAACTTACATTTCCAAATTAAAGTTTTCAAAAAACTGTTTTTATATAAAATTTTTAGCTTTTACTATTTTTTGTTAAGAATTTAATAAAAAATAATCGAATTTATCATAAATTTTAAAATAGAAGATTTTTATTATGTTGAAATACTTATGGTCTTTAGGTTAAGTTTGAGGATAAATTTTTAGGTTTACTACCACAATAAAGCGGTAGTAAACCATCAAAAAATTACTCATAATTATGTGTTACAAGCTCAAGTTAAGCTTCTAATTTTCGGCCATTTGTTTCCGCTGATATTCCAACACTTGCTGTATAATATCCTCCAATCTTTCAAGCGGTTGATAACCTCTCGCAATCGCACTACGAACGGTATCATTTTCAAAAAAAACAGTCGGAAAACCACTCACCTGATAGGCTTGTGCCAAAGCAAAATCTGAATAAGTTGTTTTTTGAATCGATTCTGTCTGTAATGTATTCTTAAAACTTGACCAATCTAACCCGTAGGCTTCAACCAAATTTTTATAATTTTCAAAATCGTTTAAATCAACTCCTTCAAGGTAATTTAACTTCTGTAAATCGTGAGCGAAAGCAACTGCTTTTTCAGGTTGATATTGCTTAAAAGTCGTCATGACTAAAGCTGGTTCGAGTGACGATTGTAGGCGTGTGCCTTCTCGCAACATGTCTAAGTAAGGTTCGCCAAAAGTAACGCCAGTGCGGTTTTCGAGTGGCTTGTAAGCTTTCAAAATATAATCTGCCATAACACTTGCGGGCTGCACTCGTTCGCCCATGACCATACCGCCGCTGATGACTTCAAAGTCAAATTCGTCCTTGTATTTCTCTGCAATTTGTTTAATGACCGGACTAAATCCGTAGCACCAGCCACAAAGCGTATCAAAAAAATATATAATTTTTGGTTTGTTCATAATTAAATCTTTTTAGATAGAAAGTCCGTATAACGAAAATTGTTTTAGTGTTACAAAAATCATCAAAAATAGAAATTCCAAACAGCAAAGTCTTTTTATTATCTTTGCAAATCAATATTTTGAAAAATACGCATTTATGCGGCGGACTGCATTGATGCGTTTATAAATAATAATATGAAAAAGATAAGAGTAGGTATTAGTATCGGGGATATTAATGGAATCGGTCTGGAAGTAATTTTGAAAACCATTAGCGATAGTAGAATTATCGACCGCTGTGTACCTGTGATTTATGGTTCTTCAAAAGTCGTTTCTTACCATAAAAAAACGATTGAAATCGAGGATTTGGATTATCATCATACAAAAGGTGCAGACGATATTAATGATGATAAAATCAATATCGTCAATTGTTGGAATGACAATGTCAATATCAAACTCGGTCAAGTCAACGAAATCGGTGGCGAGTTTGCTATTAAATCGTTAGAAGCTGCAACGAATGATTTAAAAATGGGCTTGATTGACGCTTTGGTAACTGCTCCAATTCACAAAAAAGCGATGAATATGGCTGGTTTCAAATATCCTGGCCACACCGAATTTTTAACAGAAAACTTCGGCATCAAGGAAAGTTTGATGTTTATGATCAATCGTGATTTGCGTGTCGGTCTGGTGACCAATCACTTACCGATTACGAAAGTCGCAGAAAATATTACGAGAGAACGCATCTTAGAAAAACTAAATTTAATGCGTGAAACGCTTCGTATTGATTTCGGAATTGATAGACCAAAAATCGCTGTAATGGGCTTGAATCCTCACGCTGGCGACGATGGTGTATTAGGCAGTGAAGAAGATAAAATCATTATTCCGGCATTGCAAGAAGCTAAGAAAAAAGGCATTATTGCGATTGGCCCTTATTCTGCAGATGGATTTTTTGGCTCGGGAACCTACAAGAATTTTGATGCTGTTTTGGCGATGTATCATGACCAGGGTTTAGTCCCTTTCAAGACTTTGTCGTTTGGTGATGGCGTAAATTATACGGCTGGCTTGCCGATTATTCGGACTTCGCCTGATCATGGCACCGCTCACGATATTGCTGGTAATAATGAAGCAAATCCTGCCTCCTTCCGTCAAGCCTTATTTTTAGCAATTGATATTGTACGATACAGAACGAAGTATATGGAAATGAACGCTAATCCTTTGCATAAGAAAAATCCAATCGAATTAGCAAAAATGCTTAAAGAAGAAGAAAAACGATTGAGAGAAATGGGCGAAGAGGTTATTACCGACGATTAACTTCGGAAAGTAATTTTGAAACCCTATTTCAGTGGCGTTTACTGAACTTTCACGAGTTTGGTAAACGCTTTTTATTAATATATAAACATCGATTCGTATCAAAAAAATTATACCTTTCGAAGCGACTTTTTTACCTAAAACAACTTCTTATCAATACTTCGTTAGTATAACTTTAATAATATTACACATCAAATATTTAAATTCTTTCATACACCTCTACCACTCAACTTCTTAATAAACAATACCTTAAAAATATTTATATTTACAATATATTTTAAAAAGTTTTATATTTTATAAAATATATTTTTTATAATCGGTTGCATAACTTAACGAAGTTGTGTATCATTATTCCCATCTAAAAGTTAACCAAAGTACAAATTATGTTTAGTAAACTATTTTATTGGATTTTTCGTCAATTCGGTTGGGATATAGATGGCGAAGTTCCGAAGTTAGACAAGTTTATCATTCCTGTTATTCCTCATACCACAAATTGGGATTTCATCATCGGCTTGATGACAAAATGGTCGGTTAATCTACAAGTCAATTATATCGGTAAACATCAACTTTTTCAGTTTCCACATGGTTTCATCTTTCGAGCTTTGGGCGGACGCCCAGTCTATCGTTATAAACGTAATGATTTGGTACAACAAATTGCGGCTATTTATAAAGCAGAAAAACGCTTTGTCTTAGCTTTAGCCCCCGAAGGCACACGTAAAAAAGTCACCAAAATAAAAACTGGTTTTTATCATATTGCCTTAGCGGCCAATATTCCGATTCAGCCGATTGGTTTTGACTTTAAACGAAAGCGAGTTGTCGTCGGCGACTTAATGTATCCGACTGGCGATAAGGATAAAGAAATACAACAACTGATGGATTTTTATCTGACTATTGCACCAAAATACGCCAAAGATGGCATTGATAAAAATACAACTTGGTAAATCATCAATAATGAATCACGAACTTTTAGAGCGTTTAGTCATAAAATATAATCAACCTGAATTTATTGAAAATGACCCGATTTCGATTCCACATCAATTTTCGAAATTACAGGATATTGAAATAATTGGTTTTTGGGTCGCAATGTTAGCCTGGGGGCAACGAGTGACGATTATTAACAAATCAAAAGAATTGTTGAACCTCATGGATAATGCACCACATGATTTTGTGTTAAATTATGAGGAGAGCGATTTAAAACCATTTCTAAAATGGAAACATCGGACATTTCAACCGACAGACACCCTCTACTTTTTGGATTTTTTCAAACGATATTATACCAAAAACGATAGTTTAGAACTGGCTTTCGCCAAACATCTTCCCGAATCCGATAAGCATATCGGGAAAGCATTAGCTGGTTTTCATCAACAGTTTTTTGATCACGAGAACGCTCCCAAACGGACACAAAAACACGTCGCCACTCCGCTACGCAAATCGACTTGTAAGCGGCTTAATATGTTTCTCCGCTGGATGGTGCGAGATGACGACAAAGGTGTCGATTTTGGATTGTGGAAACGCATCAAACCGAGTCAACTCCTGATGCCGCTGGATGTACATGTCGATAGAGTCGCTCGAAAATTCAGCTTGATTGAAAGAAAACAAACAGACTGGAAAACTGTCCTCGAACTCACCGAAAAACTCAAACAGTTTGACCCAAATGATCCTGTAAAATATGATTTTGCCTTGTTTGGTTATGGTTTAGAAATGAAGCATTAAATAAATATCTGTAATTTAAGAATAAAATAATTTAACAGTTATTCTGATAATATTTAATCTGTACTTTTGTAAAAAAACGATAATGAACGAATACATAACATTGATCCGTCAAAGCATTTTCAAGGATACTTTCGTCAAACTGACGCTAAGCAAAACACGCTATCGAAGTGCGTTGCAAAATATCTATGTACGGTTAATTGAGTTACGAGGTGATTTGAATTTATCGTTTACTTATCATTACGAAACAAAAGACGAAGTACAGAATTTTTCGGTAGAAGAAGGTCTGGAAGTAATTCAGTTGCACCTCACAGAAGACTTTCGGAATGCTCATTTATTAACAACGGATAAAAACTATTCCTTAAATATTTCAAAAAAAGGCAAGCTAAATATTTTGACAAAAAACGCCCAAAATCCAAAACCACAACGCCATCACAACAAAGCCAAAAAGCGTTTTGTAACTCCTAATCGTCCTTATTTACACTATTTAGGCATTACCAGTAAAGAGGGAAAAGTTCTAAAAAATTGGCAATCAAAATACAAGCAAATCGATAAATATATCGAAATTATTGATGGCTTATTGCAATCAACGCCGCTGCCGCAACGCATCAATATTGTCGATATGGGAAGCGGAAAAGGCTATTTAACTTTCGCTTTGTACGATTATTTAGTCAATGTTTTAAACCTTGATGTAACGCTGACAGGTATTGAGTTACGGGAGCATTTAGTAGATTTTTGTAATGATGTTTCCACAAAAGTAGGTTTTGATAATTTACGATTTATCGCTCAAGATATTAATGATTATCCTGCCGAGCAGATTGATGTTTTGATAGCACTGCATGCTTGCGATATTGCCACCGACATAGCCTTAGCAAAAGGCATTTTATCAGAGGCGACATTGATTGTCGCTGCCCCTTGTTGTCATAAGCAAGTACGACAACAAATGCAAAAATCAAATCCGCTACAGTCAGTTCTGAAACACGGCATACTAGAAGAACGACAAGCCGAAATGATTACGGACGGCATTCGGGCTTTGATGCTTGAAGGCAACGGCTATCAATCCAAGGTTTTTGAGTTTGTATCCAACGAACACACCGGAAAAAATCTAATGATTGTCGGCTCGAGAACCACAAAAAACAGAACAGCAGCTTTTGAAGAAATCGCTGCCATTAAGCAACAATTTGGGATTGAGTATCATTACTTGGAGAAATTACTCTAACGATCGCTGACTTCTGCCTCCGCTTTTGTATCAAAATTAAACTGAATTCCGATGCCGTTATGCCAAGCGTCTGCACCATTTGAAAGACGATACGATGTGCTGACTTGTATAAAAATACCTGATATTATTTCATAATTAATACCCAACTCAATCGGGATTTGTGTTTCCCAATTGTTCTCCGCCTCTTTGATGTACATAAAACCCAAGCCACCCGTAATGTATGGTCGTACTTTTTTGTCACTTGCCGTAAGAAAGTTATACTTCACCGCTACATCTTGAGCATAAAATGTCCAGCCTTCATAAAAATCTTGAACATCATAAGGATAATTCATTTGACCATAACGAAAAGGAAGACTAAGACTCAAACTGTTATTTAGATAACGATTATAAATCGCCGAAAACCCAAACGTTTGTTTGTCAAGACGATATAACTGCTCCAAATACGGAGAATATGTATCGACCCCTAATACCTTGTATGTGAAGCTATTCGGTAGGTCTTTCGTCTGTGCAAAAGCTAAATAATAGCAACTAATAAATATAACAGTATAAAAGTATCTCAATTTTTTTGTGTATTTACACTTCATAAGGCTGAATTCTTTACCGTTATCAAATAGTAAAGTATCCAATCTTATCAAGAAAGTTATCTATTTAGCCAATCTGATAAATATGATATCAGCCCGTTTTTACAAATAAAAAATCAGTAAGTACTCAATTTAATCTTGTAAAGATAAGTGTTTTATAACGATAATCGACCTGTGTGTTTGGTTATTTTAACAGTTACAATTTCGTTCATAAAAAGTCTGAAATTCATCGCAAAAAGTTTCAAATCCACTTATCCTCTATTAGTCCCCTTCGAAATATTCTTGTTATTTTGTTTTTTTCACGTACTTCGTCAAGATCACAATATGCTGCCCATCGACTCGACCCTCGATATGTTCAGGGTTATCTTGAACTAGAGAAATTCGTCGGACGGCAGTTCCTCGTTTTGCGGTGAAGTTCGCTCCTTTTACTTTTAGGTCTTGAATCAAAACAACAGAATCACCAGCACTCAAAACCGCACCATTACTATCTTTATGAACGATCGCATTTTCTGCTGCTTCGACTAAGGCTTTCGCCCAAACAGCCGTTTCGTCCTCCATATACATCATGTCCATCAAGCCTTGTGACCAGTCAACGCCTTTCGCTGTTAAGTGATGTAACATTCGCCACGCAACAACTTGAACAGCTGGTTCAGGATTCCAAATACTATCATTCAAACAACGCCAATGATTGTCGTCAATCGTATTTGGATTTTCAATTTGCGATAAGCAAGTCGAACAAGTCAAAACACATTCCTCTGCGTAAGTACCGTCTTTCGGTGCAACGACATATAGTTGTAAATTTTCCGTTGCGGCACATAGTTCGCAACTATGATTACTACGAGTTTGTAATTCTTTTTCTACTGACATTTTTAAAATTATATTGGTGAATATTGATTTACAATCTAAGGCGAAGGTAGGTGAGTTTTTTTAGAAAAAATATCATTCCTCAAAAAAGCCTTTAACAAATCTTAAAAATCTCAAAGACTTCCTTGTTTAAATTAGATACTTTAAAAAAATACTGTGGAAGATCAACCTCTCAAAAGTCATTAAATTTATTTTTATATTAACCTGTAGAGGCATGAACGTCAATAAAACCGTAACAGAATAATTGATTTTATTCAAACCTTTTTGTCTTTAATCAATTTAAACCTAAGCAAACATTAACGCTGTCATTTTGACAGTTTTTTCAACAAAAATCGTATTTTTGCACTCTTAAATTAGATGTGAGATTTGAGATATGAGATTTTCGACCACAATTAACTAGATTTAAGCGTTGTCAAAATCAAATCTCTCATATCTCAAATCTCATATCTCACATCTAAAAAGAAAATGTTATATAACGATAATCCGACTTTATTAGACTTGAAGCACGGCGAGAAAAACATGGATGAAGCGAAGCAAGGCGAGGCTTTCTTTACGAAATCGGAGAGTAAATTCGACAAGCATTTTTATATCGAAAGTTACGGTTGCCAGATGAACTTTAGCGATAGCGAAATCGTTGCCTCGATTTTGCAGGAAGCTGGTTATGGTGCAACTCGTAATATGGAATTGGCAGATTTGATTTTAATCAATACTTGCTCGATTCGAGAAAAGGCAGAACAAACGGTTCGCAAACGTTTGAGGATTTTTGACTTAGTAAAAAAGGAAAATCCAGGTACGTTGGTCGGTGTGCTGGGGTGTATGGCAGAACGCTTGAAAAAGAAACTTTTAGACGAAGAAAAGTTAGTGGATTTGGTTGTCGGGCCAGATGCTTATCGAGATTTGCCAAAGTTGATTTCGACGGCAGAAGATGGCGACAAGGGTATTAATGTACTCTTATCTCGTGAAGAAACTTACGCAGATATTAATCCTGTTCGCTTACAAAGTAATGGCGTGACGGCTTTCATTTCAATCATGCGAGGTTGTGATAATATGTGTTCGTTTTGTGTCGTACCATTTACGAGAGGGCGTGAACGTAGCCGTGATGCTTTCAGTGTTGTCGCAGAAGCAACAGAATTATTCAATCGTGGATTTCGAGAAGTGACGCTTTTAGGACAGAATGTAGATTCGTACAAATGGGAAAATCCAGAAACGAAACAAGTCGTGACTTTTGCGAATTTATTGGAAATGGTCGCAAAGGTAAATCCAGATTTACGAGTTCGTTTTTCAACTTCTCACCCGAAAGATATTACAGATGACGTGTTATATACGATGCGTGATTATGAGAATATTTGTAAATACATTCACTTGCCTGTTCAAGCAGGAAATAGTCGAGTATTGAAACTGATGAATCGTACTTACGACCGAGAATGGTACATGAAAAAAGTGGATAGAATTTATGAAATCATGCCAGATTGTGCGATTTCGTCAGATATGATTGCTGGATTTTGTACCGAAACAGAGGAAGAACATCAAGAAACTTTGTCGATTATGGAACATTCTCAATATTCGATGTCCTATATGTTTTTCTACTCCGAACGTCCGGGAACTTTAGCGGCAAGAAAGTATGAAGATGATATTCCGTTAGAAGTAAAAAAACGTCGTTTAACGGAAATTATTCGTTTACAAAATCAAATTTCTTACAATCACAATCAGAAAGATATTGGAAAAACCTTCAAAATATTAATTGAAGGCGATTCTAAAAAATCTGACCAGGATTTCAAAGGGCGAAATACACAAAACAAAATGGTCATTTTCGCTAAAAAAGGCGATTTGAAACCTGGCGATTATTGTTATGTGAAGATTACAAGTGCGACTTCAGCAACTTTGAAAGGGGAATTGGTAGATTAGTGATTAGCTTTTTAGTGATTAGTGATCACTAAAAAGCTAAAAAATGAAAGAAGATAGAGGTGCTTTTGCAGATTGAATATGAAAATTGTGTAAAATTACTTAATGGATATATTCGATATTAAAAAAACAACCCAAGTAAAGAATTTTAAGTGAAAAGTTCATGTGGTTTCGTTTTCGGTAAAAAATCACTAAATACTAAGAAAAATGGCACACACACTACAAGGTATCAAACAACGCTTCGGAATTATCGGTCGGTCACCTGCATTAGACAATGCTTTGAATACTGCGGTGCGGGTTTCGGGAACGGATTTGACAGTGTTAATTACAGGAGAAAGTGGTGTTGGTAAAGAGGTTTTTTCTCGAATTATTCACTCATTAAGTCCTCGAAAACACAATAAATTTATCGCTGTCAACTGCGGTGCAATTCCAGAAGGTACAATTAATTCTGAACTATTCGGACACGAAAAAGGAGCGTTTACAGGGGCAACCAGTGATAGAAAAGGCTATTTTGAAACCGTTGATGGCGGAACGATTTTCTTAGATGAAATCGGTGAAATGCCGTTGGATACACAAGCCTATTTATTACGAATTTTAGAAAATGGCGAATTTATAAAAGTCGGTTCATCTAAAGTTATGAAAACTGATGTCCGAATCGTAGCCGCAACAAATGTCAAATTATTAGAAAAAATTAAAAAAGGGAAGTTTCGAGAAGATTTGTATTATCGACTTTCCACTGTTCCTATCGAAGTACCTGCTTTGAAAGACAGACCAGAAGATATAAATTTACTTTTTCGCAAATTTTGTATTGATTTTGCAGAACGGTATCGAACGCCGCCGATTCAGTTAGATGATAAAGCTAAGTTACTTTTAGAACGTTATAGCTGGCCAGGAAATATTCGAGAATTAAAAAATATAGCGGAAAAAACATCAGTTTTATCAGAAGATAGAATCGTAACGGCAGAAGATTTATTAGAATTTATCCCAAATCTTCTAAAGCGAAATTTGCCTACTCTAAGAAGTGACAATGATGGCGAAACGATGCAAGAACGAGAGATTTTGTACAAACTCTTGTTTGATATGAAAGGTGATTTGAACGAGTTAAAAACCTTAGTTTTTGATTTAATTCGTAAGAATGACTTACGAATGCCTGACATTCAGAATATTCGTCAACTCATGCCGTCGTACTCGGGTAGTCATTATGAAGAAGCCTTTGAGGATGTCTTTCCGAATCGTGCAGAAGAACAAAACTTCTCCTCTGTCGCCCGAAAACCTAAAGACACAACACAGCCAATTATTATAGAAACTCCAGTTTATCATCACGCAGAGGAGGAAGAAGATGAAAATCTGTCGTTGGAAGATATGGAAATGCGATTGATTACCAAGGCTTTACAAAAACATAATGGTCGCCGAAAAGATGCGGCTGCCGAGTTAGGAATTTCCGAAAGGACGTTGTACCGAAAGATTGATAAATATAGGATTAATGAGTAATAGGCAAAATATAAACCCGACGAGTCTTGAAATCTGTCGGGTTTTAGCATTCTACGTTAAAAGAAAAAATAAAAAACGCCATCTTAATCCGCAAAATCCACAAAATCAGCGTTTATCCTAAAAAAATCAGCTATGAAAAAATTACTACCAATTCTTATTGTTCTAATATCTGTTACTTCTTGCTACACTTTCAAAGGAATCAGTATTGATTATACGAAGGTATCGACTTTTTCTTTGGGTGACTTTCCCAATAATTCGTCGAATGTCGTTCCGACCTTGAGTCAAGATGTTAAAGAAGCCTTACGGCTAAAAATATTAAGCGAATCTCGTTTAGGGTCAACGACCGCTAATGGCGATATCGAATTCAATGGAACAATTACAGGTTACAATATTACCTCTGTTGCACCACAACCTGGCGAAACGACACAGTTTAACCGCTTAACCATTACCGTTCAAGTCGAATTTATTAATAATACCGACCCCGAACAGAATTGGAAACAATCGTTTAACTGGTTTGCAGATTATGATGCGAATGAAAACTTACCAAATGTACAAGATGATTTACACGAGGAAATTATTACGGAATTGGTGGAAAATATTTTTAATAAAGCCTTTACGAATTGGTAAACAAAAACAGAAGGCATTCGAATACTCAAAATGCCTTCTGTTTGGTTCACTAATTTTTTACAATTTTACCACTTGTTATAATCGCATCTGCCAAACGCACTTTATAAAAATAAATCCCCTTCGCCCAAGTCGCACTCGGCACATCAATTTGATTTGATTTTTCCACACTTTGATACACTTCACGTCCTGTAATATCGAAAACTTGTACGCTTTCGCTAAAATAGCTTTCGGGTAATATATCATCTGTGATGAATAGATGTAATAAAAAGCAGATATTTGAAAAGTATCTGCTCGTAATTATTAGTCTTTATAATTCCATCTTACAGCCAAGCCAATCCCTACATTAACATTTCTATCTCCATATTGAAAATCAATAAATTTTGATGATTGTATGCTAAAAATACCATAATTAGCTTCTCCTTTTAAGTAATAACTCACAGGTCCTGTACTAAACATTCGTTGACTGATTATTGCACTTAATCCTGCATCTATTTTACCGTAATAGTCTTTATCAGTATCTAAAGTAGTATTAAACCATTCTTCTATATAACGTAAATGACCTCCATAAATCCCTAACTGTACATCAAAATTATTATTTCCTATTTGGGCTAAGCCTTTTAGAGTATAATATTCAAATCGTACCTTTATAATATCACCTGTTGCATTGATGTTGAATCCTTTTTCTTCATAAGCACCATTTAGCGAAAAATTAATCAATTGATTTTTACTAAAATGATATTCTATACCAATACTCTTTGCTTGGTAAAAATCTGTTGGAAAAGAAAAATCAACTTTAGATAGCGTGACATTATAATAAGCCCCTATCTGTTGTGCTTCACTATTTGTCCATATTATTATGAAACAAATTAAGCATATTAGTTTTTTCATCGTTCAACTATTATTTGGTGAGTAGTAGTATTATATTCATTGTCAATATGTAATACATATTGACCTGCGGGTAAATGACTTATATCTAAAGTCATATTTTTTACTGATTGATACGCATTTTGCTCAAATACTTGTTCTCCATTATTAAAGTTATATAGAGTTACTTTTGAAAATGATGGTTGAATCAGTTGAGTTGTTACTTCTCCAGTTTCATCAGAATATTGAACTTCATAATCTTCCTCCGCCTCAATGTAAATATAATTCGAACTTGGGTTTGGACTAATTCGATACCAACCTGATGTATGAACAAAAGCAACTGTTCTTGATATTAATCCACAATCTGTACTTGTTGAAATATTAAAGGAAGCAGAAGAACTACCTGATATTATTTGAACCCATTGAGGATTTGCATTTGGATTACCAAAAGCAGCATTTCCACTTGATAATTGCCATGTATAGGTATTGGTAGGGTTATCTAATGTAATATTGAAACTATTGGAATTAGAAAAGTTGACAGATTGTAACGTTTTTTGTGTAGTTGAACCACTAACATAAGTTCCTTCTATTAGTTGTCCTGCATATAAATTCTTTGTAAACGTTTTAGTAGAACAAGGTGCGTGTACAAAATCGACTGTTGCTTCTATCCAACCTGATGTAAACACAGAACTTGTAGGTTCAATCGTAATTTCATTATTTGATGTATTGATAACGTTTAGATTTGGACTTGTTGTCCACGTTACAGTGCTATTTTCTCCATCTAAAGTACTAAAAGTATAAGTTTCTTGTCCAGTATAGCAAATCTCGTCACTACCTTCTATTTCTCCGTCACATAAATCAACTTTTCCTGATTGAGGTATCTTTTGATATACTCGAATATAATCAACTTCCATTGTTGAGGGAAAATCATTATCATCTATGACTCCGTATTTATTGATATTTTTCATTACGGATGTATTAAAAATAACCGACATTGAAACTTCTCCCATCAATTTACTTTCTCGAAAAGTACCTGTTGAATTATAATTATTACACTTGACATATGTATTACCCAAAAAACGTTTTTTTTGATATCTATAAAATGTTCTTACCAAATGTCCATCTACAAACCATTCGACTTTATGAGGAGACCATTCGACTACATAAGTATGAAATCCTTGAGATAAATCTATAGAATTTCCATTAATAGAGGTTATTCTATGAGGATCTTGTTTTCCATTTCCATGAACTGTTGTAGGATATTCTGTTGGTGTTTTACCTCCTGGATATTCAATAATATCAATTTCATGAGTACCATACAACCAATAAGCAGGAAAGAAGCCACCTCCTTTATGCATTTTGATACGAGACTCAAATCTACCATATAAAAATTGAAAATTAGGTTTGGACCATATCATAGCAGCAGAATAATCAAAAGTAGAATCATACCAGATTGTTTCTTCTTTTTTTACGTGAAGTTTTAATAGTCCGTTATCTACTTCTATATTATTGTCTAAGAATAAGGCTTTAAAATCGCCTCCTTGTCTTCCTCTTGTCCAAAAACAGTTATCTGTACCATTACAATTAGGTCCTCCATCAGGTGAGAACGTGTACCAGGTATCTGTATCAATCGCTGTTCCATCAAATTCATCATAAAAAACTAATTTCCATGCATCATTTGAGTAATCAAGATTAGAGGTAAGAAAGTTGTTAGTAGCGTACCACATGTGCCAAACTGTATCAGAATTATTTGACTTTTGTTGTCCAAAACATAAATAAATACAGCTAAAAATTAATAGAAAAATCAGAATAAATCGTTGTATGTAACTCCGTGTAAAATCGGCATTGCCGATTTAAAATAATGGTTAATCTGTCCCATAAGTAAGAAATAGTTTTAAAAATTGAATAATTAAATGTATATCAAATGACCTCAATGTGAGGGAATTTGTAAAGAGTTCTTTTTGAAGATTAAACCTTAATTGGAAACAAAATATGGAAAATAAAATATAAATACAAGATGGAATAGATTTTATTCTAAAGTTTAACGTATGGTAAATTAATAAAATATATCAATATTTTTCGTTTAGTGTAGCATTAGAAAAACGGTTTTTAGCAGGTCGGGTTTTAAAGGAAAAATTGGAAAAATTGTTAGCGTTTTAGGTTAAGTAAAGTCACCTGCTGACTAAATTGTTATTTTTTATCAATTTTTAATCAC
>CBFIHR010000066.1:0-25081 GCA_965662365.1 Saprospiraceae bacterium | reverse complement strand
AAAAGGAAAAAATTAGTTCAATTCAAGTTTTTTATAAAAAAAAGTACGTTCGGTCGGTTAATTGAGATTTACGCTTAAATGCTATTTGCACAAAAAAAGGGAGTTTGTCAGTTGACAAATTTCCTTTTTTGTTTCTTTGAAACCAATAGTTATATCATCTTGATAGTAATGGTAGTAATCAAAATAGATGCTAATAAACCAATTAGCAAAAGCCAGAAATTTATATCCTTATAGAAATTTTTCTTACGCTCTAAAACCACGTAAGATAAATGTGAGATAAAAACAACATTAATGAAACCTAAAGCAAGCATCTATTAATATTTTAGTGGTGTATATTATATTTAAACCGATTTTCTAACCAATTTTAATTTAATAGATGTAAATATTTGCCTTATCGTTGCATCAAACCTTTGTTTGAAGGGTTAAATTAAAATATTTTTTATTATTTAATATGTTATTTAATAAAACAATAATTTTAATACAACTTCCCTCTCTTTACCAAATAAGGCATCAAAATCTGCTTAAACCCTTTATTAATATCAGCTTCTACAAAGTCGATTTTGTATTGTAAACACCTCATTTTCAAATCATTCTTAAAAGCTGCCATTTTTTCGACATAGTACTCCTTGACTTGATTTGATTGCAAACGGACTTGCTCCCCGGTTTCCATATCAATGAACAAATACGGACGGTTTTCAAAATTGAAATCAATTTCTTTCGCTGTATCGACCGTATGAAATAAGATGACTTCGTGTTTATTGTACTTCAAATGTTGTAAAGCTGCAAAAATCTCATCCAAGTTATCGGCCTGCTCAATCATATCACTAAAAATCACGACCAACGAGCGACGATGAATACTTTCTGCAATTTCATGTAACGCTTTCGCTGCATTTGTTTTTTTATCTTCCCGAGGTTTTTCAAGCAGCTTATCCAAATGCGATAATAAAAACCGATAATGTTTCGTGCTGGCTTTCGCTCTGGTGTGTTCGATAATATTATCATCAAAAATCGTCAAACCGTAAGCATCACGCTGACGCATTAACAAATTCATTAAAGCCGCAGCCGACAAAGCCGAAAAATTGAGTTTATTCATCACATCTGGCGTATGCTTTTTCGCTAACGGAAAATACATCGACGACGAGGCATCAATTACAATTTGACAACGTAGATTCGTTTCTTCCTCAAATCGCTTGACAAACATTTTATCGCTTCGAGCATACACTTTCCAGTCGATATTTTTAGTCGATTCACCTTGATTGTATAAACGATGTTCTGCAAACTCCACCGAGAAACCATGAAAAGGGCTTTTGTGTAAACCAATGATAAAACCTTCCACCACTTGACGAGCAAACAATTCTAAATTGCCTAAATTCCGTACATCGTAATTTTCTAATAAACTCATTTTCTCGGTTTAAGTCGTTTTATAATTTGAATAAGCTGTTCCGAAACCTCGGAGATTAAGTAGTTGTGACTTAGGTAGCCCTACTCGAACTACAAAACTACTGAAACTACTGAAACTACGAAACCCTTAGCACAAATATTGTACTAAGGGCTTTGTTAAATATTTTATAAACTGAGCAAGTTGACTTATACAGCTAAGGCGTCTGCTAACATTGCTTCATAGTTTGCTTTAGAAGTTCCACCTACTTTTTTAGCGACAACTTCGCCATTTTTTAGCACAATGACAGTCGGAATAGAACGTACTTTATATTTGAATGATAATTCAGGGTTTGTATCTACATCTACTTTTCCGACAACTACATCATCACGCTCTTGTGATATTTGCTCGATGATTGGCCCGATCATTTTACAAGGTCCACACCATTCTGCCCAAAAGTCAATCATTACTGGTTTGTCAGTTGCAGTGATTTCCTCGAAATTTGCATCTGTTATTGTTAATGCCATTTTTTTGAATTTTATTTATTAATAATAATTATGAATTACCCGAAAGGTAAAAGTATGACGGCGTCAAAACAATATTGTAACAGTCATCTGTTATAATAGTTGCAAAAATAAACATTTCCATACAAATCTCATGAAATACAATGTTCGTTTATCGAGTAAAGATTTCAAAGACGATGTTTTAATATTAGCCTAACTGAAAATTTGATATCTTTAGGCGACAAAAATCAAAAATCTATGAGAGAAAAATTACTTTTTGCCCCCTCCCTTAAGCTCTCCTTTGAAAAGGAGGGAAACAACACTCGAATATTCGAAACACTCGAATATTTATCTAAACTCTTTATCAATAATAAATTTGTTACACGAATAATTAAACATTCGAGTACTGTCGTCAAGGTTCCCTTCTTTTTAAGGAGAGGACTGAAGGGTTCACTACTCATCGTTTTCCTTCTTACATTCTCTTCCGTCCATGCTCAAGATTTGCACTTTTCGCAGTTTTATAATTCACCACAAAATATTAATCCTGCCCTAACAGGCCTTTTTCATCAAGATAAACGATTTGTAGCAAATCTACGAAGTCAGTGGGCTTCCGTGCCAGTTCCTTACCAAACATCGTCACTGGCGTACGACCAAAAAATCTTGAATGATGGCCGATTAGGAAATGATATTTTTGGGGCGGGGCTTTTCCTAAATTACGATATTGCAGGCGATGCAAAAATGCAAACGACACAGTTTGGTGGCAATATCGCTTACACTCGTCAACTTTCCAAAATGCACTTTCTCTCTGGTGGTTTTCGGGTTTTAGTGGCTCAACGTCGCTTTGATATTACAGCCTTAACCTTTGATAATCAGTTTATTGACGGCACATTTATACCGACAGCGAGTACGGGAGAAGATTTTTCTAATTTCAATTATAGTTACGTTGACCTGGGTGCTGGCATCAATTGGCTATTTCAAATTTCTAAACGAATGAAATTTCATTTTGGCATGTCTGTTTTACACTTGAATCAGCCGAGAGCGACTTTTTTTGAAAACAGTGACTTTCGTCAATATCGCCGATGGAATCTACACTTAGACGCTACGGTACAATTGGCAGACAAAATAGATTTAATGCCAGCAGCGATTTTTTCCATGCAGGAAGCCCAACAAGAACGCTTATTTGGTACTGCTGTTCGCTATCATTTAGACCAACGTTTTGCTCGTGAAAAATCCTTGATTGTCGGTACTTGGTACAGAATGAATGACGCAGCGATCACGTCATTTGGCCTAAGTTACCCGACCTGGGACGCTGTGGTGAGTTATGATTTTAATACTTCAGATTTTAATAATGCGACCAACGGAAATGGTGGTGTGGAATTTTCTTTTATTTACACAATTACAACCGTCAAGCCAATGAAGGATAGAAAATCTTGTCCGATTTTTTAAATTAATTTTTGGAAAGTTTTCGTCACTTACGTTTGAATGAAAGCCATATATTTTTGATCAGATTAACAAGATTTGATCAGGTACTTTTTTATTATAAAAAACCTATCAAATCCTCTCGATCTTATCAAAAAATGTAATCATCACTTGTTATTATCACCTGAAACCACACTTCTCAATACTTTAACCCTTCACACCTTACACTTCCTATTCAAAAAAATCTTACTTTTGCAATTCGTTTGAAAATTAGATTGAAAAGAGAAATTCATGGCAACAGAAATATTTGAGAAAGCGAAAGCAGTTTTAGAGGAAATCAAGGCTGCAAAACCTGAAAACGCAGAGGCTTTAGAGCAATTTAGAATAAAATATATCGGAGCAAAGGGCAAGGTCAAAGGCTTAATGGCTGAAATGAGAAATATCCCAAATGAAATGAAAAGGGATTATGGACAATTGGTCAACAGCATCAAACAAGCTGGTGAAGCTGCTTTTCAGACTTTGAAAGAAGAAATGGAAATGGCGAATGAGCAAAGTCAAGCGAATGAGTTAGACTTAACGGCACCTGCCGAGCCAATGCCTCTGGGCAATCGTCACCCGGTGTCGATTGTGATGAATAAGATTGTCGATATTTTTGGTCGCATCGGATTTACGGTAGCCGAAGAGCGAGAAATCGAAGATGATTGGCATAACTTTACAGCGATGAATACGCCAGAAGATCATCCTGCAAGAGATATGCAAGATACGTTCTATTTACAGCAAAGTGCAGAAATGTTGTTGCGTACGCACACATCTTCTGTTCAAGCCAGAACGATGACTCGCAATCAGCCGCCGATTCGTATTATCGCACCTGGCCGAGTTTATCGTAACGAAACGGTTTCAGCTCGTTCACATTGTCAATTTCATCAAGTTGAAGGTTTGTATATTGATGAAAATGTATCCTTTGCAGACTTGAAACAAACGTTAAATTATTTCGCTAAAGAAATGTACGGAGCAAGTAAGATTCGTTTGCGTCCTTCGTATTTTCCATTCACGGAGCCGAGTGCCGAAATGGACGTTTATTGGGGGTTAAATGATGAAACAGATTACAGAATTACCAAAGGAACAGGCTGGTTAGAAGTTCTGGGTTGTGGTATGGTTGATCCGCAAGTTTTAGAAAATTGTGGTATTGACTCAACGAAATATTCTGGTTTTGCTTTCGGAATGGGCATCGAGCGTCAAGCGATGTTGGCGTATCGGATTAGCGATATTCGTTTATTGTTTGAAAATGATGTTCGCTTTTTGAAGCAGTTCAGTGCGGCGATGTAGTCAGTTTTCAGTTCGCAATAAAAAGCTCCAATGTTAAAAACATTGGAGCTTTTTTATTTGGTTTTGAACTTTACATGTCAATTTTCAAGCTATCGTACTACTTGGTCAAGTGTTCGATCATATCCATATCTCCACCAGTACTTTCGCCACGTCTTGCCAATAAATCTCGCTCGACTCTATCCATCGTTTCTCCATCTAATTTATAAAACAGCATTAAAACCATTACGATAAAGAAAAAGATGGCTGGAACAATGTTCCACGAAATACTAATGCCTTGAAGCGTCGTAGCCGTTTGTTGTACCAAATCTTTATCGAAAGCGTACCAAGCTAAAATATAACCAGGAATTGCACTACCAACGGCTGAACCAAATTTCAATGCAAACATAGACGCAGAAACAGTCAAACCTGCACTATTATGCCCCGAAAGCCATTCGCCGTACTCAGCACAATCGGTGTACATTGCGAAAAGCAACGTAATGATAACACCAAAGGCAAAAATACCAATAGCATATAAAACTAAAGTAGGAATGTATTGGTCAATTGGTACAAAATAAGTCGCTAAAATAGACGCTCCAAATACAAAATTCATAATAATCATCAACCGACGTTTATCAACAAACTTTAGTAAAGAAGGCGTTATCAATGCACCGATTAGTTGACCAACAAATCCCATGGTGATAATCAGAGATGTTCTATCCATCCACCACAATATTTTCTCATCACCGTAAGCCATATTGTATTTTGTAAAAAATGCCGTAGACGAAATCCGCATCACTAAACCAACGACAATCAAAATACTACAAATTGCTAAAATTATCCATGAAATATTCTTAAGTAAAACATCTGCATCTTCTGCAATACTGGTTTCGTGCTTTTTGGGTTTAACACGCTCTTTTGTAGAAAAAAAAGTGAACAAAAATAAAGCAATGGTTAGAACGGCGAATAACAAAATCGTCAAACGAAAACCTAATAACTCATTACCGCCACCGAGCCAATCCACCAATGGTTTTGCCGAAGCACCGACGGATAATGTTCCTAAAGAGGCAAAAATAAATCGATATTGTGTCGCTTTAGTACGTTCTTCGGACACTGGCGAAATCACGGCTAACAATGCCGAATAAGGCACATTAATCGCTGTGTAAGCTAACATTATCAAGGAATACGACACATAAGCAAATATCAATTTTCCTGTTTGTGACAAATCCGGCCCTAAAAATAACAAATAGCCTAACAAAGCATAAGGCACAGCAACCCACAGAATATATGGTCGATATTTCCCCCATTTAGTTTCAGTTCTATCGGCAATAATTCCCATCGTAGGGTCACTAATCGCATCAATCACTTTTGTCACCAAAAACATCGTGGCAACGCCAGCCGGAGCTATTCCCCAAACATCGACATAATAATATAATAAGAAAATATTGAAAAAGCCCATGTAGAAATTTGAGGCCATATCACCGATTCCATAACCGACTTTTTCAAGAAAAGATAAAGGTGCTGTGTTTGATTTGTTACTCATAATTTGGTTTTATTGGTTGTTAATGACTTTTACTGATATATTAATGTAGCAACCCCAAGAAACTTCGGTAATTGATGTTAAAATCAAATGCTAACTGCCATTAATACATCAAAATCTTCAGTTCGTAAAACTATAAAAATTAAATTAAAAGCTATTCTAATTTTTTGATAACTTTACATTTACGAAGCAATACAATTAAATTACATCGAAACAACCTCAATACGTTAAAACACCAACACAGTTTGATATGAAAACGCTACACTTAAACACCATCGAATCTAATATTGGCGAAAGCCTCGGAACGTCTGACTGGCAAATAATTACGCAAGAGATGATTGATCAATTTGCCACACTGACAGGAGATAATCAATGGATTCATGTCGATACCGAAAAGGCAAAACATTCACCGTTTGGCTCTACGATTGCTCACGGTTTCTTTATTTTGTCGTTTGCACCAAAATTAGTAGCGGAAATGATTGAGTTGAAAGGGATTCGTTTGGGCTTAAATTATGGTTTTGAAAAAGTCCGTTTTATTTCGCCAATTCCTGTGAATAGTGAGATTCGAATGTCCGCAACTTTGACTGCTATTGAGCGTGACGAAGTCAAAGTAAAAGCAACAATGCAATTGGTTTTTGAAATAAAAGACCATGAAAAACCTACAATTGTAGCAGAATGGTTGAATGTATTTATGTGATAAATTGCCGTCTATAAGTAACCGTTCGCAAATAAATACAGCTAATTTTCACTTCTTTTTTGATGCTACTTCTTTGATAAAAATCGGAGTAAACTGTAAAAATACTCATAACAACTATGGCTACCTTTCCATTTTTTGCCTCGCATTGTCAAAAAATAATTTCAATATTTTAGCCCTTTTTATTTGTAACCAATTACTTCATAATCAAACTACAAACGACACTAAAAATACTGTCAAAAAACCAACAACGGCCAACAAAGTCGTCATCATCGTCCAACTTCTAAAAGTCTGTTTTTCGGTCAAGCCTAAATATTTGCTTACCAACCAGAATCCACTGTCATTAACGTGCGATAACATCGACGCACCTGCCGCAATCGCAATCACCATTAAAGCTTTGTCGATTTCAGTTGTTTCAGTCGTTAATAAGGGTGCTGTAATACTTGCAGCCGTTATCATAGCGACGGTTGCCGACCCTTGTAGCACTCGAATTATCCCTGCCGAAAGGAAGGCAAATAATAAAAAATTCACACCATTATTCGCAAAGTAATTGGCTAACATTTCGCCAGTTCCTGTATTAACCAACATCTGTTTGAAAACACCTCCTGCCCCTGTTAGTAAAATAATAATTCCGGCTGGAGCCATAGATTTTGTTGTAATTTCCAGCAGCTGTGCTTTAGAATATCCTCGACGAATTCCTAAAACATACCAGGCGACCAAATTCGCTATAATCAACGCTACGAACGGATGACCGAGCATTGACACGATAGTTTTTAAATCTTTCGATAAAGTTTCGGCAGGAATCAATGGAGCGTTTAATAACGTATTCGCTAATATCAAAACAATAGGAATCGCAATAATGGACAGAATCAACATCGGGGAAGGATAATTATCAATATTGACTGTATTTGCTTCCAGTTTTGGGGCTTGAATTTTAATTTTTTTAGAAATATAGTTGGCGAACATCGGCCCAGCAACGATAGCCGCAGGAATCCCAGCTATCACACCAAATAAAATCACCCAACCTAAATCAGCATTCAAAATATCAGCAACGGCAATCGGTCCGGGAGTCGGTGGAATAAAAGCGTGTGTAATCGCTAAACCTGCTAAAAGCGGTATGGCATAAAGCAACAAGGATTGACCAGTTTTACGTTGCAAAGCATAAATCAATGGTACTAAAATAATAAACGCCACATCAAAAAATACTGGAATCGCTACCAAAAACCCCGTCAACATCATTGCCCAAGATGCTCGTTTTTCACCAAACTTGGTGAGCAAATATTTAGCTAAAGCTTCTGCCCCACCCGACTGTTCTAATATCGCCCCAAACATTGCCCCTAAACCGACAACTAAAGCCACAAAACCCAAGGTATTTCCCATACCTTGCTGCATCGTTTCAATAATCGTCATTGGGGCTAAACCCGCTACTAAACCGACCGTAATACTCGCTATTAGCAATGAAATAAATGCTTGAATTCGGACGACCAAGATAAGCCCTAATAAAACGACTATTCCAACGAAAACCGCTACAAGTAATTGATAATCTATCATTTTAGTGATTGGTACATTAATGATTAGTCAGATAGTTCACCATTAGTTTTTAGATCAAAGTTTTTCATTTACCATCTTGAAATAGCTCCTAAACCAACTAATTACTAATCACTAACCGACTAATCACTCCGTTCAAATTTCCAATAATCCTTCGGGTAAATTTACTAAAACCGTTTGATTATCAATATCTATTTCAGAAATGATAAATTCGTTTAGCGGAATAAGGACTTCATTATTTTTATAATTAATAACCGCCATTTCTTGCTGAGGATAAGCTTCTACGGCTTGTATCTCGCCTAAGTCGCCAAGCTCATCATCTATCATTTTAAAGCCTTTCAAGTATTGAAAAATCAACTCGTCAGGAATATCGGCAGCTGTGATGGTAATCGATTCTTCCTTTAAAAAAATAGCTTTATTCTGGAGTAACTTCGCCGTTTCTTTCGTGTCTGTATCTTCAAACTTAATAATACTTGACGAACGAATCGAGGCTATAAAATAAGGGGCATAATGTCCTTTTACTTGAATAAATAATACATCGACTTCATTGAAATCATCAATATATTCTTCTTCAATTTTAAATTTTAACTCGCCTTTTAAGCCATGTGTTTTGCCTAAAGTGCCAATTTGAACATAATTCATTGTTCGATTATTATCTGGTTATCGCTCTGCCTATTATTCAACAAAGAGAAACAATAAGCGAAGCCGTAACAATTTAGTAAATAAAAAAACCCACGCTTACGAATCGTAAGGTGGGTTTTTCTTAAAAAAGATATAGCAAATTATTCTGCTGCATCTGTTGTTTCTTCAGTAGCTGGTGCTTCTGGTTCTGCTTGAACTTCAGCAGGTGCTTCTTCAACAGGAGCTACTTTTTTAGGAGCGACACCGTTGATTCTTGCCCATCTTGCACGTTTTTCTTCTAAAGCAGCCTCACGACGAGCTTCGATTTTTGCTTCTTTAGAGTTGATGAAAGTTTCATACTTTGCTTCTGCCTCTTCTTGAGTCATTGCTCCTTTCTTCACCCCTTTCATCAAATGCTTAAGATACAATACACCTTTAAAGCGTAAGATCGCACGCATTGTTTCAGAAGGTTGCGCACCATTCTCCAACCATGAATAAGCCTTTTCACGGTCTAATTCGATTGTTGCAGGTACTGTCATCGGGTTATAAGAACCGATTCTTTCGATATATTTACCATCACGAGGAGATCTTGCATCTGCCACTACGATGTGGTAAAAAGGAGACTTTTTGCGTCCCTTGCGTTGTAAACGCATTCTAACAGGCATAATTATAATTTTTAAAATTAACCATTCTCACTTACCTTGAATATCAAGCGGTGAGCTTTACGGCTGCAAAAGTACACTTTTTAATTCTAATAATCTATATTTCTATAAAAAAAACAGGACAAGTACGTCAAAATAATTCGATAAGAAATCACTTATTTTTTCATCTAAAGGATGACTTGACTGCCGTTACGTTGCAGCACTAAAGTGTTTTTTTTTAACATCGCTTTAATCGTTGGTCTTAATATTCTGCCCCGCAACTTTAATTTTTATCAAATTTCCTATACCTTTATTTTTAACCATAAATCAATCTAAAACTCAATGGACAACAATGACAAACTTCGACGATAAAATTCTATATCTCAAAAATTTACTTCCAGAAGATGGAGTTGGTGAAGTATTGGAACGCCTAAAATTGATGTTGGTACAAAACAAGCAACGAGTGAATGAAATCATTCGATTAGAAAGTCGATTAAGTCAATTGAATAAAGATTTTAGATTTCAATTTATCACCAAAGAAGCCTTTGACACTCAATATGCACTACTGACCAAGGCAGTTATCGACTACTTAGATGAGCTACAACCCGCAGATTTAGAAACACAAAAGTCAGAGCAACCCAAAAAGAAAAACGGCGGTCATTTATTGCATCGGATTCCAGATCAAATGCAGCTCAACAAACGAACAAAATGTGTCGTGCGTTTAGCACATCTGGAGGCGGAACTATTGGAAAACTACACCATGACTGAAGATACCGTCGTTAAATCTATTCGGGTGGCGGAAGTGATGGAAGTCGATTTGCAAGATAGAAACGAAGAAAAAGCATTCGAAATCATGACTCCAAATAGCAAAGATCAATTTTTGGACGAAGGATATTACACCGAATGGATTTTTTATGTCAAACCGATTCGGGAAGGTAAATATGAGCTAACTTTGGTCGTTTCTGTTTTAGAAGAAATACGTGGAAGAGAACGTCGTCGTGATGTTGTTTTGGAGGAGGTCGTCACGATTGTGAGTGAAGATATTATCACGGATAACATCTATAAATCAACCGGTTACCAAATTGGTTCGACCAAAAACGTTCAACCAAAACCATTTTTAGGATTTAACTTTCGTAAATATGCAGCAGCGTTTGCATTGGTACTTTTTGCGACTTTAGGCATTTGGGCATTTACAACCGAAAGCGGAGCCTATCAAATGGCCACTTTGCAAAATAATAAATCCAGTTACAAAGCTTTTCTAAATAAATACGAAAATTCAAATAGTAAATACACAAAAAAAGCATTACAAAAAATCGAAATTTTCACCTATACGGATGCAATTGCAGCAGCCGAAAATGGAAATACCAAAGAACTGTTGGCATTCATAGAAGAATATCCTGAAAGTCAATATGCTACCAAAGCGATGGATCAATTAATTGGGATCGAATATGATTTGATTGCGTCTGCTAAATCCGTTCGAAATACTGAACCTCTCGTCGATTTTATTAAGCGTTATCAACATATTGAAACACCCAAAAATAAGGAAATTCAAGCGAAAGCACGATTGAGATATAAAGATATTACCAATCAAGATATTACTAAAAAGGTATTAGAACGATCACCTACGAAACCGTTGCGAATAAAAGGTTTTACGAATCTTAATAATGATTTAATTATTAATAAGCCAAAGTTAGATAGCACCTTAATTCAATTACCGAACGATAAGTCGATTCAAAATAAGGAAATTCAAAAAGATAAAATTCAAAAAGACAAAATCACACTTCCAGAACGAAAAAAAATAATGGACGAACGCATTATTATTAATAAAAAATCCACCGAGTAAATTAAAATAAATAATTAAAAATAAGAGTATTAAACTAACAAAGTTACGGCCTGAATGATGCTACAACTCAATGGTTTGTTTAATCATTTTCGTATCGAAAAATCATTTATTTTTTTAACTAAAACCACTGTATTTCATCACGAAGTTGAGCTATTTTCATATTCGTAATGAATGGTATTTTGGTATCACTACGATTTCTAAAAACCTCTTTGAAACTTTCTTTGGTCTCATTTTTTGATAAACCTTTTCTATTCTCAGCGGTTTATTCCCCATAACAAACTAAAATTATCATGGGCAAAATTGCAAAAAAGTACGAATTAGAAGTTTCAGATATCGACCGAATTGTAGAAATGGCTTGGGAAGACAGAACGCCTTTTGATGCGATTGAAGCACAGTTTGGAGTCCCTGAAAAAGATGTCATCAAGCTCATGCGGCAGGAAATGAAACTCAGTAGCTGGAAAATGTGGCGAGAACGAGTACAAGGTCGAAGCACCAAACATGCTAAAAAACGAGTTGACGATGTGAACCGTTTTAAGTGTAGCCGCCAAAAATCCATTTCGCATAATAAGGTATCAAAACGGTAAACAGTTGGCAGACAGAGAGAAGTCTTAGGTATAAAATTTATTTAGATAAAATATTTCGAAGCAATATGCCGAAACAAAAAAAGAAAGGCGATTTACCTACCAAAATTTGTCCTGTATGCGAACGCCCTTTCACATGGCGAAAAAAGTGGGCGAAAGATTGGGAAAACGTAAAATATTGCAGCGAGCGTTGCAAACGAAATCGGTAGTTTTAATTTGCTACCGAAAACTCGAAGTAAAAACGTGATGTGGCTCTACAAAACGTTAAAAAAGCATGTGACAACGAATCGCCACATGCTTATTAAAAACAAAAACTTATAGTATGATACTACGCTGTCACAGATGATTTTGGACCTGCTTCGACGATTTCTGCGTTTACACCTGCCTCAAATTGTTTGAAGTTCTCCTGGAACAAACCAACTAATTTCTCTTTTGTAGCATCGTAAGCCGCTTTATCCGCCCAAGTATTTTTTGGAACTAAAATATCAGCTGGTACACCCGGACAAGTTAATGGAACTTCGACACCAAATTCTTCATCAAATACTGTTTCTACATTATCAAAAGCACCGCTCTGAATAGCGTCAATAATCGCACGAGTATAACGCAACTTAATACGAGAACCAACACCATAAGCGCCTCCTGACCAACCTGTATTAACTAACCAAGCTTTAGCACCGGTTTCTTTCATTTTTTCGGCCAACAACGCTGCGTATTTATTCGGATGCCACATCATAAATGCTGCTCCAAAACATGCTGAAAAAGTAGCTTTTGGCTCTGTAACGCCCATCTCAGTGCCTGCGACTTTTGCGGTGTACCCTGAAATAAAGTGATAACTTGCTTGCTCTGGAGTCAATCGACTTACCGGAGGCAAGACACCAAACGCATCACATGTCAAGAAAATAACGTGATTCGGCTGACCTGCAATACAAGGAATCTGAACATTTTCAATATAATTGATTGGATAAGATGCTCTTGTATTTTGTGTAATAGAAACATCGGTATAATCGACTTCGTGTGTTTCCTTATCATAAACCACATTTTCCAAAATCGTCCCAAAGCGAATTGCATTAAAAATGTCTGGTTCTTTTTCCGCCGATAAATCAATTGCTTTCGCATAACAACCGCCCTCGATGTTAAAAACACCGTCTTTCGTCCAAACATGTTCATCATCACCAATTAATTTACGATTTGGATCTGCACTCAAGGTCGTTTTGCCGGTACCTGAAAGACCAAATAAAACAGAAACATCACCAGCTTCGCCGACATTAGCAGAACAGTGCATTGGTAATTCGCCCTCCAACGGCATCAAATAATTCATAATAGAAAAAATGCCTTTCTTCATCTCTCCCGCATATTGCGTCCCCAAAATAACTACTTCTCTTCGCTCCAAATCAAGATCCACAGAAGTCTTAGAAGTCATATTAGACGTATAACGATTAGCAGGAAAACCACCACCATTAAAAATAACATAATCAGGCTCACCAAATGTTACTAACTCTTCGGCTGTCGGCATGATCAACATATTTTGCATAAATAATGCGTGATAAGCACGAGTACAAACAATACGAACTTTTAAGCGATATTTTGCATCCCAACCAGCAAACGCATCAACTACAAACAATTGCTCAAGCGTATTCAAATAATCAATCGCACGTTCACGATTTACCATGAATGTTCTTTCGTCCAACGGAATATTAATATCGCCCCAGTCAATATTATTTTCTGATTCAGGGTTGCGAATCACTCTTTTATCCTTAGGGCTACGACCAGTCTTTTCACCAGAATAGACCATCAACGCTCCAACGTCCGAAATTGCAGTACCCTTCTCTGTACGTAATGCAATTTCATAAAGTCTTGCGGTACTTATATTCCTCTGAATATTTGTTGTCTCAATGCCGTATTGCTTTAAATTGAATGTCATTTTTTGAATATTTATTGGTTAAATAATTTCTCTTTTTTTGAATACGCCTGCAAGTTAGAAGCATTATCTAATAGGGATATTGACTGGCGTCATTATTCAAGATGACTTAAGTAAGTGTTTTTTTGACACTAAAGCTTTTGTAACTTTTTCACATTAAATAATGTACCTAATATTTTATCAAAAAATATTATCCATAATAATCAAGTTGTAAAATGATGAATAGCCCTTTACATTATTCTTTCTGTTATTTTTTCTGTTATTTTTTCAATCATTAATAAATAGAAAGTCCGGTAATTCGTAAAAGTGAACGGTACGAACCGCAAACTCAAAAATTTTAATTTTCGGGTAGAATTCCCTTCTATTTTTAGGAAAAGGGTTAGGATTGAGTTCAAATAAAGGCTTACCTTTGTAGCTATGTCAAAAAAGATAAAAAATCAACGCCAAATATTGGCAAAATTAGAGATTGAAGCATTAAATGAAATGCAGGAAGAAGCTCGTTTGGCAATTCATTCGACTTCAGAAATTGTGATATTATCACCAACAGGAACGGGAAAAACCTTGGCGTTTTTGTTGCCTATTATTGCAGAGTTAGACGAAGATTCAACAGAAGTTCAAGCCTTAATTATTACACCGACAAGAGAGTTAACAATTCAAATCGAACAGGTCATTCGTGAAATGGGAAGTGGCTATAAGGTCGATTCAGCTTATGGCGGACGGTCGTTTTCAAAAGATAAAATTGCTTTAAAACATCGACCTGCGATTTTGGTCGGTACACCAGGGAGAGTCGCAGCTCACTTGCGTAGAACGACTTTTGCAGTAGATTCGATTAAAACATTGGTTTTAGATGAGTTTGACAAATCGTTAGAAGTAGGGTTTGAAGATGAAATGTGCGAAATTATAGAAGCCTTGCCAAACATCGAAAAAAAGATCTTGACTTCGGCAACGAAAGGCGTTGATATGCCTGAATTTGTTGGTTTAGACCAACCCGTTTTTGTAAATCATTTGGAGCAAGGTGTTCCTCAATTAGCGATTAAAAAAGTAATGTCGCCCCAAAAAGATAAGTTAGAAACTTTGGTCAAAACGCTTTGTCATTTGGGTAATCAAACAGGAATTGTGTTCTGTAACTTCAAGGCTTCGATTCAACGAGTAAGCGACTATTTAACCGAAAAAGGCATTCCGCACGGTTGTTTTTATGGTGGATTAGAACAAAATGAGCGAGAACAAGCATTGATAAAATTTCGGAACGGAACGAACCGAATTATCTTAGCAACTGATTTGGCAGCAAGAGGAATTGATGTACCTGAGATTGATTATATCGTGCATTATCACTTGCCCTTACGCCCCGAAGAGTTTACGCACAGAAATGGTCGAACGGCTCGAATGAACAGCAAAGGAACTGCTTTTGTTCTACAATGGGAACAAGAAGATCTACCAGATTTTATCGGTGATTTGGAAGTGGAACAATTGTCTGATGCTCCGATTCCTAACGTTCCAGAATGGAAAACAGTTTTTGTATCTGGTGGCCGAAAAGATAAAATATCCAAAGGTGATATTGCAGGGACATTTTTCCGAAAGGGAGAACTGAAAAAAGGGGAATTAGGCGTAATTGAACTGAAAAATGATTGTGCCTTTGTCGCTGTTGCCGCTCATCAAACAAACCGTATTATCGACATATTGGATAATTCGAGGTTGAAGAAAAGAAAAATTAGAGTGAAAGAAATATGATTTTGAGCAGGAGAAAAGGGGACTATTAAACAATTATGCTACTATGCACAAGTCCTTTAAAGTCGTAAACTTATGCTTTGTATCGACTTTTGAACTAAAAATAAGTTTTCTAATACGTAAAAAGCGTCATTTTCAAATTTGAAAATGACGCTCCAGTATTTTCTATCCACTATTTTCTAATCTTCTAATTCAAAACAAATCATCCCCAAAGGCGGCAAATTGATTTCCATCGAATGCTCACGACCTTGCCAAGATTGAGGTTCTGTCAAAACAGGTTCAGCGTGTCCTACTCCACTTCCGCCAAACTCCTTACTATCACTATTCAAGACTTGTTTCCAACTTCCTGCCGCCGGTACACCGATTCGGTAATTATTAATAACATTCGGTGTAAAATGACAAACAATTAATTGTGTTTTTGTCCCTTCATTTCCTTTACGAATGTAGGTAATAACGCTATTATCGCCATCATTATGATCGATCCATTCGAAGCCTTCTGGAGCAAAACCTTTGTCATAAAAAGCAGCATTTGATGTATAATATTTATTCAATGCCTTTACCCAATTCTTAATATTTTTATGACTATCATGCTGTAACAAATGCCAGTCTAAACTCGTCTCGTGATTCCACTCTCCGCTTTGCCCAAACTCATTTCCCATGAACAATAACTGCGTACCAGGATGTGTGAACATATAACCATACAATAACCTCAAGTTTGCAAAACGTTGCCATTCGTCACCCGGCATTCTATCCAAAATCGAGCCTTTTCCGTGTACAACTTCATCGTGAGAAAGCGGCAACATAAATCGTTCAGAAAAAGCGTACACCAAACTAAACGTTAATTGTCCTTGATGATGTTTTCTATAAATCGGGTCTTTTTTCATGTACTCCAACGTATCATTCATCCAACCCATCATCCATTTTTGGTCAAAGCCCAAACCGCCATAATCAACCGTGCGAGTCACGCCATCGAAAGATGTAGATTCTTCAGCAATTGAGACCACATCAGGAAATTCCTTCTTGATCGTTCCGTTCAATTGTTTTAAGAATGAAATAGCCCCTAAGTTATGATTACCACCATAAATATTTGGAATCCATTCGCCTTCTTTACGAGAATAATCCAGGTACAACATCGACGCAACGGCATCTACACGAATACCGTCAATATGATATTTATCTGCCCAAAATAAAGCACTACTTATCAGAAACTCTCGAACTTCATTTCTATCATAATTAAAAATACAAGATTTCCAATCTGGGTGAAAACCTAAACGAGGATCAGCATGATCATATAAATGTGTGCCGTCATAGTCTGCGATTGCGTGAGCATCAGCAGGGAAATGTGAAGGCACCCAATCCATAATGACACCGATGCCATTTTGGTGCAAAACATCTACAAAATACATGAAATCTTGTGGTGTTCCGAAGCGACTCGTAGGAGCAAAAAAACCGATAGATTGATAGCCCCAAGACGGTGCGTAAGGATGTTCTGTCACTGGTAACAATTCAACATGTGTGAAGCCCATTTCACTGACATATTCAGCCAAATCATGAGCCATTTCACGATACGTCAAATAATCCTCTTTCTGAGCAGATCTTCGTTTCCAAGAACCCAAATGTACCTCATAAACAGAATATGGTTTCGGTTCGTCAGCAGTTGCTTTACGTTGTTCCATCCATTCAGCATCGTTCCACTCATAATCCTCTATGTCCCAGACTACCGTTGCTGTGCGAGGAGGAGTTTCCCAATGTTTGGCGTATAAATCGCTTTTTTCTAAAACACGATTCCCAATATTAGAAACAATTCTATATTTATACACTTCACCTTGACCAATATTCGGCACGAAGGTTTCCCAAATACCCGAACTATCATAACGAGGCTTCATCGGGTGTGCATCTTTATTCCAACCATTGAAATTACCAATAACAGAAATACTTTTCGCATTTGGTGCCCAAACAGCGAAATAAGTTCCCGTAACTCCATCAACTTCCATGATGTGAGACCCTAATTTATTATATAAATGGAAGTGATTTCCACCTTTAAATAAGTGAATATCGAACTCTGTAAAGCGTGTTACATACTGCATAACTAACTAATTTTAGGTATTTTCTGCAAAGGTAAACAAACTTAGTGTAACCTTGACACTTTGGTTTTAAAATAGTTTCGTTCCCTAAAAAATTATATTATTCATAAGCTATTTTACTGAAAAATAGATAGGGAGCATTCTAAAAGTTAAAAATAGAAAAATGATTATAAACTTATCCATAATTTATAAAAAAAATAAAGGCGACATCTTACGATATCGCCTTTGAATAGACTCTTATGTATAAATTTCTATAATTTCGTTTTTAATCGTCTTAGTCTCGAATAACCCCCATCGGCAAACTACTGTCATAATCACCACTAATTACTGGCGTTTGATAATTATTCGTATAAAACTTAACATTAGCTTCTACATATTCGAATAACTCATTGATAGTCACTAACTTATTATCGTCATTATCTGCAGCACCTTTCAAGCCACGAATCAAGAAATGACTAAAAATACCTTGACGTAAACCATTATTCTCGATCGAAGTTTCCTCTGCTTTTGACGACATCATCAATGCAGTCCCACCTGATGAACGGCTAAATGCCTCATAGTAAGTTTCAATGACCGACTGTGCTGTAGCTCCTTTTGCTCCATTCAAGCTGCCAGAGTGACAAGCGTCTGCAATGACAACTTTAGATTTTGCTTGACTTTTATCTAAGATAGCCTTAATATCAGCATGTTCTACACGATTATTATTACCATCATAATCAATAGGCAAGAAAGCTCCTTTTAGACCATGACCTGAAAAGTAAAAAAGTATATAATCATTTGGGCCTGCTTTTGCGAACGTTTCCTCTAAGGTTTTTAAAATATTATCTTTAGACGCATCTTCGTCAATTAAAATTTTGATTTGATCGTCTGCTAAAGCACCACCTTCTGGGCTTTTCAAAAATGCGAACATTCTATAAGCGTCATCATCTGTATATTTTAGACTTTTCATGTGATTATAACGAGCTACACCAACTAACACTGCATACACTTTTGGAAATTCCTTAGTAGCCTGGGTTGTAACTTCGACAACTTTCGTCTCTGGAGGCGTACTGCCTAAAAACTCACCTGCCTTCCAGTAACCATCTTGAATAGTTCCATCCGCATAATATATCGTTCCTTTTCCATGAAAGTGATGTGCTTGCCATTCTCCTTTATAATAGTCACCATCACTATAATAGCATTCACCATAACCATGTGCATAAGATCCAGCGAAATTTCCGATATATTTTGTATAATCATCGTAAACATATTTACCAAAACCGTTATTACAATCTCCTTCGATGCAACCCTTGCCTGACTTTTCTGCACCAGCGTAAGCATCATTTTTCCAGAAACCTTCTTCAATTAAACCATCCGGATGAGATAGAATTCCGGTGCCTTCTTTCTTGAAAGTCGCAAAATCACCAACATATTTTGAACCGTTTGTGTAAAAAACAGCGACTTGACCGTCAGGTCTCCCGTTTTGAAATATACCAACGACCTTAGTCCCATCTTCTAACAAATAAACACCATAGCCATTATTACAATCGCCAGTTAAACATCCTGACGTTTTATCATGATATTTAGTTAATGTATTATTTGACCAAATACCTGCCTGCACTGAACCATCTCTTCTGTAAAGGCGACCCTCTCCGTTGTATTTATCATGTTTCCATGAACCAACGTATTTGTCACCATTAGACAGAAAATAAACTCCTTGCCCATGTCTTTTTCTATTATCAAATTCACCAACATATTTTTCGCCATTAGCATAAACCATTACGCCATAGCCGAAATCACATTGACCGAACATACAATCATTATATTGTGCGGTCGTCTCGACCGCAAAGACGAATGAAAATAAAAATGTTCCAAATAAAATTACATTTTTCATAAGAGTAGTTTTTTAAAATCGTGATAAAAAAGCATTTGATTACTACTTCTTATCAACCTTAAAGTATGAGTTCAAAATGAATCTTCAATTTATTCACTTTGATACTAAGTCTACGTGTTAAGTGTTGTTTTAGGTATTTGTCAGGTTTTATTATTTATTCTTTATCTAACTTCGTCGCAATTCGATTAACCTCTTTTTCTAACTCCAACATTTCCTTAAGAATAGCATCTTTATCATTTGTCAAATCTTGAGGCACTAACGAGCGAGTTGTCGTATTTTCTTTCTCTTCTAGCTCTCGAAGCATTTCTTCGAGGCGTTGTTTTCTTTCTTCTAACTCCGAAATATCATCTGCGTATTCACCATTATTTAGTTTATCCGCTTTATTCTTCAGCTGATTAAATACATCTCCGATTCTATCGATGGCTTCATTATATTCACCATTTTTATATTTCTCTTTCGTTGATTGAATAAGTTCTTTAACTCCATTTGTAATTTGTTTCGCATTTTCTTTATCTGCTTCATCACCGAACATCATATTGTAAGCTAATAAACCTATAATCAACATTACTCCCAAAGATAATAATCGTCTAATCATAATTAACGCTGTTTTTTAATAATCTATGAAACTAAATTTCGCCCTCCAAAGTTAGCATATATCAATCAAAATTACTTTATTTTGAAGTGACTTCGGATAAGTTTTTAAGTGACATAACTCATTATACTATATAACTACATTCAAAACCATCCCTTTTGCTAAATTCCGTCAATATTTATGTGTAAATTTCAGCCTACTATATAATAAAAAAAATAAAAAATTCACCATAAAAGATAATTTTTTTTAAAAAAAGATTAGTACATTTTTTTATGTCTTTTATTAACCCAAAATATGTCATTAAAATAGGACTTTAAACACCTGAACAATGGTATTTCTAAACACAGCACTAATATATTCATATTTTATATATGTTTTACAACATAAGTGTAACTAAAACAAGGTATTAATAACACCTTATACTTTATTTACATTAAAATGACACAAACTTCTACATTTTACCGCCCTTCAAAAACACCAATATTTTTAAGGGATAACAATTGGATTCAATACATTTTAACTAATTTCGCAACTCAATTAGTTAATTATAAACTAATATTAGTAACATCAAAACATAAACCACTAACATAAAAGGTAATACATATTTTTAATTAGCTAATATTAAATTAGTTCGAATTAACACATTCAAGTTAATGTGTAACAATAAAAATAAAGATTTAAAATTTTAAAGCAATATAAATAAGTTTAATATGGACTATAATCCTCGACAAATTGAGCAAAAATGGAAAAGATTTTGGGAAGAAAATGAAGTTTACAAAGTCACAAATTCGACTAAAAAGCCCAAATTTTATGTTTTAGATATGTTTCCCTACCCTTCTGGTTCTGGTTTGCATGTTGGTCATCCTTTAGGATATATTGCTTCAGATATTTTTGCAAGATATAAAAGACACAAAGGTTTCAATGTACTTCACCCGATGGGGTACGATGCCTTTGGTTTACCTGCCGAGCAGTATGCGATTCAAACTGGAGTACACCCAGCCAAATCTACCGACGATAATATTGCTCGCTATCGCAGTCAATTAGATAATATTGGATTTTCATTTGACTGGTCTCGTGAGGTTAAAACTTCTGACCCGAATTACTATAAATGGACACAGTGGCTTTTCTTACAGTTATTCGAGTCTTATTATAATACTACGACTCATAAAGCAGCATTGATTACTGATTTGACGAAAGTCTTCGAAAAAGAGGGGAACGCCAACGTCAATGCAGCGACAACGCAAGAGGAGATTTTCACAGCAGCAGAATGGAACGCAATGACGGCTGCGGAGCAAGACGATATTTTGATGAATTATCGTTTGGCTTATCGCAAAGTCGGTTATGTAAACTGGTGCGAAGCTTTGGGAACAGTCTTAGCAAACGATGAAGTGAAAGATGGCGTTTCGGAACGTGGTGGATTTCCGGTAGAGAAAAAAGCAATGTTGCAGTGGTCTTTAAGAATCACGGCTTACGCCGAACGATTATTGAATGACTTGAATGAAGTCGAATGGACAGACTCTTTAAAGGCACAACAACGCAACTGGATTGGTCGCTCCGAAGGAGCAACGATTTTCTTTGATATTAGCGAAAGTGAAGAAAAAATTGAGGTATTTACCACTCGTCCAGATACGATTTTTGGAGCTACTTTTATGGTTTTAGCACCTGAACACGATTTAGTCGCCCAAATCACAACTGCCGAACAACAAACTGCTATTGATAAATATTTGACTTACGTCAATTCTCGCTCCGAAATTGAACGAATGTCAGAAGCAAAAGAGGTCACAGGTGAGTTTACTGGAGCTTATGCTATCAATCCTTTTACCAATACTCGCATTCCGATTTACATCGGTGAATATGTTTTGAAAGATTATGGAACAGGGGCGATTATGGCCGTTCCGAGTGATGACGAACGGGATCATCGTTTTGCGACGAAGTTTGGAATTGATATTATTGAGGTTGTTGATAAATCAGCTTATCCTGGGGCAACAATGGATGATAAAGTTGGAAAAATAATTAATTCTGGCTTTTTGACTGGTATGGAAGTGAAAGAGGCGATCAGTGCCGCAATTGATGCCGCAGAAGAAAAAGGCATTGGAAAAGGAAAGGTCAATTACAAATTACGGGATGCGAATTACAGCCGTCAACGTTATTGGGGCGAACCGTTTCCTATTCGCTACAAAGATGGTATTTCGATTCCTTTGACGACTGACGAATTACCTTTGGTATTACCTGAATTAGATGATTTCAAACCTGCCTCTGGCGGAAAATCGCCTTTAGCACGTTTGGACAATTGGGTAAATTTAGAAGATGGCTCTGTTCGTGAAACAGATACAATGCCTGGTTTTGCAGGTTCTTCATGGTACTTTTTACGCTACATGGACGCTACGAATGATGAACGTTTTGCTAGTGAAGATGCCGTGAATTATTGGAAAGAAGTCGATTTATATGTCGGTGGTACAGAACACGCAGTTGGTCACTTAATGTACTCTCGTTTTTGGCATAAAGTCTTGTTTGACAAGGGTTTAGTGCCGACAAATGAACCATTCAAAAAGTTGATTAATCAAGGAATGATTCAAGGCCGCTCAAACTTTGTGTATCGTGTCAATGAGCAGTTTGCAGAGAAAATTTTCAAGGATAAATTGAAAGAATACGAAATTGAGGTTCAGACTGAATATCCGATTGCAGGCGGTTACGTTGACTTTGCAATGCCCGAACACAAATTGGCTATAGAAATCAAGTCTGGTAGCGATTTAAAACGTTATTTAGAAAACAGAAAAGCGGATTACGATAAAGCTGGTTGGAAGTTATTAGTCATTTCAACGCAAGAAGTTGGAAAGTACTATTTCAAATTTGATACTATTATCAAACGTATCAATCGTGCAATCGAAGGCAATGTTGATAATTCACATTTAGGAGAAGAATATACACATCCATTATTTATCTCTTATGATGTCGTTAAAGAAAAAAATGCTCAACAATTGGTAACTGCTTTACATGTGGATGTTAATATTGTCAATGATGATGTTTTGGATATGGAAGCATTTCAAAACTGGCGACCTGAATATAAAAATGCCTACTTTGTTACCAACAAAGAAGGAAAATACATTTGTGGCTATGCCGTTGAAAAAATGTCAAAATCGAAATACAACGTTGTCAATCCTGACTTGATGGTCGAACGCTATGGAGCGGATTGTTTCCGTATGTACGAGATGTTTTTAGGGCCAATCGAGCAGTCAAAACCGTGGAACACCAACGGAATCGAAGGTGTTTCTAAGTTTTTACGTAAGTTTTGGGCATTGTTTGAAAATATCAGCGATGCAGCACCGACCAAAGCAGAATATAAAATCTTACACACAGGCATCAAGCGAGTAACAGAAGATATTGAGCGTTTTTCATTAAATACTTGTGTGAGCTCATTTATGGTTTTAGCCAATGAATTGAAAGCCGCAAAGTGTACTAAAAAAGCAATTTTGCAAGATTTTGTCGTTTTAATTGCTCCGTTTGCACCGTTTACAGCCGAAGAATTGTGGCACAAATTAGGTAATGAAGGTACAGTTATGGACGCTGCTTATCCTGAGTTAAATGAGGAATATTTAAAAGAAGATAGTTTTACATATCCTGTCGCTATCAACGGTAAAATGCGGGATAAAATCGACTTAGCGGCCGACACTTCTAAAGAAGATGCCGAAAAAGCGGCTTTGGCATTACCAAAAATTCAAAAATATACAGAAGGTAAAACGGTGCGTAAAGTGATTGTTGTACCGAAACGTATGATTAATATTGTGGTGAAATAATAGGACACGGATTATCACAAATTATACGGATTTTATTTGTTTTTTGAAGAGCTGCTGAACTTTTTGGTTTAGCAGCTTTTTTTGTAAAAAAAATTCTTACTAAAATCATCTGCCCGTTGCTACTTAAATTTTTTTGACTGCTTTTTTATACATTTAAATGGCTCTGTTGACTCGACAACCATTTTTCTTACCAAAAAAATACAGCTGATTTAGCGAATTTGTTGTAAAATTGAAAATTACCTTCCGACAATCAAGGATTCTATTTAATAAAAAATACTTTAGAGTTTTATTGAAAATTTGTAATTTGCACATTCAAACAGTCTAAAAAAATATTTGGTTAGTTATCTACTATTTGAATTTCAAATAGAAACGGAACGATTTAACAGCCGTCAACCGTTTGCCGTCAACCGTCAACCGTTAAAAAATGACACCAAAAGAATTTGCAGCCTTTTTAGAATCGCCAGAAAGTGATCAGTTTTCAGTAGAGCAAATTAAAAATATGCTTCAACAGTATCCGTATGTCCAAAGTTTACGGATTGCTTTTCTGAAAAAACTGCGGTCGTCCAATCATCCCAATTTCGAAAAATACTTACATAAAACAGCAACTTACGCTTATGATAGGGTTTTCTTAAAACGTTATGTCAACAAAAAACGGATTTATGTAATCGAGTATCCTGCTATGAAAATCGAAGCCGAACAACTCGAAACCTTAGAGTTAATACCTTTGGATAAATTGCAAGGTAAAAAAGTCGAACAGTCGATTTTCGATGATATGACAGATGTCCCTGAACAATCTGAACAGCTGACTTTTCAATCTAATGATTGGGAAGAACCGATTCAAAACGAAACCGAAGAAACAACTGAAACTGAAATTGAAAATATCGAAGAATCAATTCAAAATGAAGTGACAGAAATCGTTGAAACCATTCAAAACGAAACTGAAGAAACAACTGAAACTGAAATTGAAAATATCGAAGAACCGATTCAAAATGAAGTGACAGAAATCGTTGAAACCGTTCAAAACG